>JBCKXT010000010.1:0-45127 GCA_038921085.1 Sphingopyxis sp.
TGACCACCGGGCCAATGTGCATCCCTTCGACCAGCGGATCACCCACCGGGGTCGCCTCAAACATCGCCTTGATGATGCCAACGGCTTCGGCTTCGCGGTCCTTTTGCACCAATATGCGGGTTGGCGCGATACAGCTTTGCCCGGAGTTGACCAGCACGCCCTGCACTGTCGGAGGCAGGACAGTGGCCAGATCGGCGTCGGGCAGGACCAGATTGGGCGATTTGCCTCCCAGTTCCTGATGGACCCGCTTGACCGTGTCGGCAGCGGATTTGGCCACCAATATGCCCGCCCTAGTCGATCCGGTGAAGCTGACCATATCGATGTCGGGATGGGCGGAAATTGCTGCACCGACGCCCATGCCATCGCCCTGGACCAGGTTGAACACGCCGGGCGGGACGCCTGCGGCATCCATGATCTCGGCAAGAATGGCGGCATTGCCAGGGCATTCTTCGGATGGTTTGAGCACCATCGTGTTACCGCCAGCCAGCGCCGGGGCGACTTTCAGCGCGATCTGGTTGAGCGGCCAGTTCCACGGGGTAATCATCCCGACGACGCCAATCGCTTCATAGACGATCAGATTGGCTCCGGCCCGCTCGCTAAACGAAAAATCCTTGAGTGCCGCAATAGTCCCCAGAAATGCGCCAATCCCTGCGCCCACTTGCGCTGTGCTGGCAAAGCTGATGGGCGCGCCCATTTCCTCGGCCATCACCCGGCCCAGATCGCCCGTGCGCTTTTTATACTCTTCAACAATCCGCCCGAGCAGGGCCAGCCGCTGTTCGCGGGTGGTTTGGGAAAAGCTGGCAAAGGCGGCGCGGGCCGCAGTCACAGCCGCATCCACATCTGCGGCGGTCCCCAGCGTGATCGTCGAACATGGCTCCTCGGTCGAAGGGCTGATGACATCATGGCGGCGGCCACCAATGCTATCGACCCATTGGCCGTTGATGTAGTTTTGCAGATGTTCGCGCATGGGCTCTCTCCTGAATGGGGAATGATTCTGATAAACCAGATGTGGCGTGATACGTTGCGGCTTGCAACCTTTTACCTTCGTTCGCGGCTTAGCCGAGTGATGAGCGCGGCGGACCGCAGCGCCTGTCGCGGCAGGCTGTCGAGTTCGATCCACTCGCCCTCGGCATGGCCCAGTTCGCCAACTGCGCCCAGCCCACCCATAGTATCGGCCAGCGCCGCGACAAAGCTGGAATCGGCGGCGCCCCGGCGTGCGGGATCATATTCGGCCATTGCAGGCAGGCCAAGATCGCGATTGACCGCATTGAGTCGCGCCAGCAAGGCGCGATTGCCCTCGGTCGGGGCCATTGGCGGATAACTTTCGTTGAAACTGATGGTCGCGCCGGTCTGTGACAGATGCTGAGCAACAATCCCGGTCATGCGGTCACGAATGCGCGCGTCCTGTTCGGGGGTCAGGGTGCGGATGTCACCGCGCGCTATGGCTTGCGAAGCGATGATGTTGGTTTTGCCAGTCGCGCTCACCGTTTCGCCAGCTGCATCAATCGTCGCTGGTGTGCCGCCAGCCATCACCCCGACATTATAGGTCAGGTTCGCTTCTGGCAGTTCACGGCGGAACTGGTCGAGAATTCGGGCCAGCTCGTAAATCGCGCCATATCCCTGTGTCTGGTTGAAAATGCCGCTTGAGTGGCCGGTGATCCCGGTGGTACGGATTTCCCAGCTGCCCGAACTACGGCGCGCTATCGTGCCATATTCAGCCCGGGTTTCCCCATCGCCGGTGGTGGCGAGATTCTCATATTCCAGCGCAACATCTGCCCATTCGCCAGCAGCAATCAGGTCGCGCCGAGAGATTTCAAGCGGCGCTCCGGTGCGTTCCTCGTCCCCGGTCAGGACGACCATGATGTCGGCATCGCGCAAAGTTCCTGCCGCTTGCATCGCGCGCAATGCCTGGATGATGACGACGACGCCGCCCTTGTCATCGCCGACGCCAGGGCCAATGGCGCGATTGCCATCGCGGCGATAGCTTTGGAACGGGGATGTCGGTTCAAACACCGTATCAAGGTGGCCGATCAACAGCACACGTTTGCCGCGACCCCCATTTGCTCCGGCACCGACGTGGGTGGCAATGATGTGCCCGGCACGACCGGCCTCGGCCATGTCGATCCATTGCACCGCAAAACCCAGCGCCTCCAATTCGGGGCGAACGATGTCAGCGACGGCGCGCACCCCATCAAGGTTCAGGGTGCCGCTGTTCTGATTGACCAGCCGTTCGAGCAACGCCTCGCCATGCGGCGCATCGGTGCTGACATAGGCCGCCATGCGGCGTTCGGCGGGACTGGCCTCTGCCTGCGCGACGGTGGGGGCGAGGGCGATGGCGGCTGCGATGGCCACGTTGCGGATAATGCTCATGGCGCTAGCCTAACATGGCGTTGATGGCGCGCAAGACCGCCGATGCCGCATGGTGCAAAAAAGCGGGCCACGAGTTGCCCTGTGCCGCGACCCCGGTTTGCTTCTAAAGCCGGTGTTACCAGCTGTAATACATGTCGAATTCGACCGGGCTGGGGGTCGTTTCCCAGCGCTGCACCTCTTCCCACTTTAGCTCGACATAGGAGTCAATTTGATCCTTGGTGAAGACGTCGCCTTTGAGCAGAAAGTCATAGTCGGCATTCAGTGAATCCAATGCTTCACGCAAAGATGCGCACACCGTCGGCACATGCTTTAGTTCTTCGGGCGGCAGATCGTAGAGATTCTTGTCCATCGCGTCGCCGGGGTGGATTTTGTTCACAATCCCGTCAATGCCCGCCATCAGCAGCGCCGAATAGCACAGATAGGGGTTGGCCATCGCATCGGGAAAGCGGAACTCGACCCGCTTGGCCTTGGCCCCGGCACCATAGGGAATGCGACAGGCGGCAGAGCGGTTGCGGCTCGAATAAGCGAGCAGCACCGGCGCTTCAAAGCCCGGCACTAGCCGCTTGTAACTGTTGGTGGTCGGGTTGGTAAAGGCATTGAGCGCCTTGGCATGTTTGATGACGCCGCCGATGAAATACAGGCACATGTCGGACAGGCCGGCATAGCCATTGCCCGCAAACAACGGCTGACCCTTGGCCCAGATCGACATGTGGGTGTGCATGCCGCTGCCGTTATCTTCCTTGATCGGTTTGGGCATGAAGGTCGCGGTCTTGCCATAGGCATGGGCGACCTGGTGCACGACATATTTGTAGATCTGCATATTGTCAGCGGTCTTGACCAGCGTATCAAAGGTCAGGCCTAGCTCATGCTGGGCGGCGGCCACTTCATGGTGGTGCTTGTCCATGTTGAGGCCCATTTCGCGCATCGTCGAAACCATTTCTGCACGAATATCGACCGCACTATCGACCGGCGCAACCGGGAAATAGCCGCCCTTGGCGCGTGGGCGGTGGCCCATATTGCCGGCATCATAAGCGCGGCCGGTGTTGGTCGGCAGCTCGACATCGTCGATGGTATAGCCCGATGCGGCATAGCCGTTTTCAAAGCGGACATCATCGAACATAAAAAATTCGGCTTCGGGTCCGACATAGATGGTGTCGCCAATCCCGGTGGCCTGGACATAGGCTTCGGCGCGTTTTGCGGTCGAACGCGGGTCGCGAGAATAAAGCTCGCCGGTAGAAGGTTCGACGATGTCGCAGAAAACGACCATCATCGGGGTGGCGCTGAACGGGTCCATGTGCACCGCATCAAGGTCTGGTTTCAGGATCATGTCGGATTCATTGATCGTCTTCCACCCGGCAATCGACGATCCGTCGAACATCAACCCGTCCTCTAGCTGGTCTTCGTCGATCAATGCTGCGGTCATGGTCAAATGCTGCCACTTACCCTTGGGATCGGTGAAACGCAGATCGAGCCATTCGACCTCCTGATCGGCTATCATCTTGACGATGTCTTTGGGCGAATTGGCCATGAATATGCAGTCCTTACTAGCGTTGATCTATGGGTTTTGATGCTGGTGCTTGTTGCGCCCCCAACGCAGTGCGGCCGCCATGCGGAGGGTCAAATCGCATCATTATCGCGTTCGCCGGTGCGGATGCGCAGCGCGCTTTCCACCGGAATCACGAAAATCTTGCCATCACCGATGCGGCCGGTATGTGCAGCAGCGGCAATCGCTTCGACCACGCGGTCAGCCAGCGCATCTTCGACGACGACCTCTAGCTTCACCTTGGGCAGGAAATCGACGACATATTCGGCCCCGCGATAAAGTTCGGTATGTCCTTTTTGGCGGCCAAAACCCTTGGCCTCGGTCACGGTAATTCCCGAAACGCCGACTTCGTGCAGCGCTTCCTTGACCTCATCCAGCTTGAACGGCTTGATGATCGCTTCGATCTTTTTCATCACAATTCCATCTATGTTTGGCGAACCCTGGGCCGGGCACCCAGATAATGGGCCACGGACAGCGAGCAAAAACCATCGCGCCCGCGTGGCGCGCGTGCGTGCGGGAACCCAATCAAGAAACGTGCCATTTGATTTTCTGGGAAAATCTGGCACATCTGCTTGAATCAAGCAGGGAGCTGTGCCTGATTGGCGGGCAGGACGATTGTCTCATGCCTAAAAAACAAGCAGCTTGCAGTGGAGGGAGCCGTAGTTTTGAACATTGTACCAGCAATGCCAGTGGACGCAGCGGTGGCCGGTTCCACTATTGCCCGCGCCTTTGCCGACGACCCGGTTAATCAGTGGGTGTTCGGTCGCGGCGCGATGGCCCCAACATTCACCATGCTGGCGCGTCACGTTTATCTCAAGCGCGGATTTGGCGATTTGGCTCAGCCCGATGGAGCAGGCGGTGCTGACGGGGCGGCCTTGTGGCTGATGGACGCGGGCGACAAAGCGGTTGGTCCGCTGACAACATTGCGGGTGGCCGCAGTGCTGGCTGTTACAGCTGGCCTCGGGGCGATGCGCAGAGGTCTCGCGATTGATGATGCCTTTACCGCTGCACATCCTGCTGAGCGCCATGCCTTTTTATTTGCGATCGGGGTTGTGCCAACAGCGCAAGGGCGGGGCATAGGGGGCGGGTTGCTGCGCGCGGGCCTCGCGCGGGTCGATGCCGCGCACCTGCCCTGCTATCTGGAAAGCACAAAGCAATCGAGCGTGCCGCTGTATCGGCATTTCGGCTTTGAATGCTTGCCGATGATGCCGCTGCCCAGTGGCTGCCCGCCGATCTGGCCAATGTGGCGGGCTGCAAAGTGAGGCACCCTGCCTGTCCGCCATATTGAAGCCTCGGCAGTGCTAGTTATGAGTTTATGACCTAAGGATATTGGCGCAGCGTAGCAACTGCGCCTTTGCGAGTAAATTTGGCGACGGGGGTGTGTGTGTCTGGATTCGACGGATTGGCTTTTGGCCTCAGCGAAACGGCGGAGATGATCCGCGATACCGTGCAACGCTTTGCGGCCGACAAAATTGCGCCTCTCGCGGTGCGCATCGATGCCGAGGATTGGTTCCCGCGTGATGAGCTGTGGACCGCGATGGGCGAGCTTGGCCTGCACGGGATTACGGTCGAGGAGGAATGGGGCGGTCTGGGCCTCGGCTATCTCGACCATGTGGTGGCGGTTGAGGAAGTCTCCCGCGCCTCCGCCAGCATTGGCCTGTCCTATGGCGCGCATTCCAATCTGTGCATCAACCAGATCCGCCGCTGGGCGAACCCTGAGCAAAAAGCCAAATACCTCCCCAAGCTGATTTCGGGCGAGCATGTTGGTGCGCTCGCAATGTCGGAGGTGGGCGCGGGATCGGACGTCGTATCGATGAAGCTCAAGGCCGACCCGGTCCAAGGCGGTCATGTCCTCAACGGGACGAAGTTCTGGATCACCAATGCCACCCATGCCGATACGCTGGTGGTCTATGCCAAGAGCGCGCCCGACGCCGGGTCGCGCGGGATCACCGCCTTTCTGGTTGAAAAGGATATGCCAGGTTTTTCGATCGGCCAGAAAGTCGACAAGCTGGGGATGCGCGGCTCGCCGACGGCAGAGTTGGTGTTCAACGATTGTTTTGTGCCAGAGTATAACATCATGGGGCCGCTGCACGGCGGGGTCGGGGTCTTGATGTCGGGCCTCGATTATGAGCGGGTGGTGCTCGCGGGGTTGCAACTGGGCATCATGCAGGCCTGTCTTGATGTCGTTATCCCCTATCTTCGGACCCGCAAACAATTCGGCGTGCCCATCGGTTCGTTCCAGCTGATGCAGGGCAAGGTCGCCGACATGGTCGTCGCGCTTAATTCTGCCCGCGCCTATGTCTATGCCGTGGCAAAGGCGTGTGATGCTGGACAAACGACCCGCCATGACGCGGCGGGGGCGATATTGCTGGCGTCGGAAAATGCGGTGCGAGTCGCTGGCGAAGCGATTCAGGCGCTGGGCGGGGCGGGCTATACCAAGGATTGGCCGGTTGAACGCTATTGGCGCGACGCCAAATTGCTCGACATCGGGGCGGGCACCAACGAGATCAGGCGGATGCTGATCGGGCGTGAGGTGATCGGGGTATGATCAGCGGCCCGTTCATGTGGGGACGACTTGTCCTGGCAGTGTTTACGGCGCAAGCTCTTGTTGCGTGCAATAATGCAAAGGTCGAGCAGGCGAAGGACGCAGCTTCGTTTGCGGTCGCGACGCCCGGAGATCCCCTCGCGCACGGCGAGCGGCTTACCTTTGTGCTTGGTTGCCAGGGCTGTCACGACAATGGTCTCACAGGGCAGAAATGGGATGATGACCCGAACGGATACGGGATCATGTGGTCCTCCAACCTTACCCGGTCGATCCCGTTGATGACCGATGCCCAGCTACAAGGCGTGCTGCGTCGCGGGGTACATCCGGCGCGCGATGACTTGTGGGTCATGCCGTCGCAGATGTTCCAGCACCTCTCTGCGCCAGACATGAATGCCTTAATCGCCTATCTGCGCAGCCTGCCCCCCACCGGTACGCCTTCACCCCCGCCGATGCAGGGGCCAAAAGCGCGGGCCGAGGTTGCCCAAGGGGCAATCAAGCCCGCAGCCGCGCTGGTGCGAGAGTATCGCGACGTGCTGCCTGCCGATGCCGGACCACAATTTGCCCAAGGACGTTACATTGCCTCGCAGACTTGCGCCGAATGCCATGGCATGCGTCTGGAAGGTGTCACCGTCGGAGAAGGTACAATACCTAACTTGATCATCGCCGGGGCTTATTCCCCCGCTGAATTCGACCGCTTCATCACCACCGGCGTGACTCCCGGCAATCGCAAGATCAATTCGCTTATGGTTCAGGTTGCGCGGTCCCGCTTTTCCCAACTGACGCCAGGGGAACGATCAGCACTCTACGCCTACCTCCATGCCCGCGCGGAGCTTCCGCAATGACCACTACTCCCATCCAGCAGGCCTACGAACCATGAGCGCCCCCACCCTCACCACCGCGATTTTGCCCGATAGCGAAACATTCCGCGCCAATGCCGCGCACAATATCGCGCTGAGGGACGAACTTTGGGCCAAGGTTGCCGAGGCGGCGCTGGGCGGCAACGAGAAGTCACGTGAGCGACACACGGCGCGCGGCAAGCTGTTGCCCAGGGAACGGGTTGAGCGGCTGCTCGATCCGGGTTCACCATTCCTTGAGGTCGGCCAGTTGATGGCGGGCGGCCTCTATGGCGGCGAAGTCCCCGGCGCTGGCCTCATCACCGGGATTGGCCGGGTGTCGGGTCGCCAGTGCATGATTGTGTGCAACGACGCGACCGTCAAAGGCGGCACTTATTACCCACTGACGGTCAAAAAGCATCTGCGCGCACAGGAGATTGCCGAGCAAAACCGGCTGCCGTGCATCTATCTGGTCGATAGCGGCGGCGCGAACCTACCACATCAGGATGAGGTCTTTCCCGACCGCGACCATTTCGGGCGGATATTCTATAATCAGGCCAATATGTCCGCGCTCGGCATCCCGCAAATCGCCTGTGTGATGGGCAGTTGCACCGCTGGCGGCGCTTATGTCCCCGCGATGTCCGACGAGAGCGTGATTGTCCGGGGTCAGGGGACGATTTTCCTCGCCGGACCGCCTTTGGTCAAGGCCGCGACGGGTGAGGAAATCAGCGCCGAGGATCTGGGTGGCGGCGATCTGCATGGGCGTAAGTCCGGCGTCGTCGATCATGTTGCCGAAAATGACGAACATGCGCTGACGATTGTGCGCGATATTATTTCGACATTTGACAATCTTCCGTTCGCCTCGAGCCTAGTCGAGAGGCCAAGGAGTGTCTCGACTTCGCTCGACACGAACGGATTTAGGGTGCGCGAGCCAAGACCCCCAAAATATGACGCTGATGAACTCTATGGCATCATCCCCGTTGACGTTCGCGCACCCTATGACGTGCATGAAGTGATCGCGCGGATTGTCGACGGCAGCGAGTTCCACGAGTTCAAGGCGCTGTACGGCACCACTTTGGTCTGCGGCTTTGCCCATATCTGGGGGATGCCGGTCGCGATCCTCGCGAACAACGGCGTGCTGTTCAGCGAAAGCGCGCTCAAGGGCGCACACTTCATCCAACTCGCCTGTCAGCGGCGGATACCGTTGCTGTTTCTTCAGAACATTAGCGGCTTCATGGTCGGCGGCAAATATGAGGCGGAGGGCATCGCCAAGCATGGCGCGAAACTAGTGACCGCCGTCGCCACCGCCAGCGTGCCCAAGATCACCGTCATCATCGGCGGGTCGTTCGGGGCCGGAAATTACGGCATGTGCGGGCGGGCTTATAGCCCACGTTTTCTGTTTACTTGGCCCAATGCGCGGATCAGCGTGATGGGCGGCGAACAGGCGGCCTCGGTGCTCGCCACCGTCCACCGCGATGCCGCGACATGGACGCCAGAGGAGGCCGAGGCGTTCAAGGCCCCGATCCGCCAGAAATACGAAGACGAAGGCAATCCATATTACGCCACTGCGCGGGGGTGGGACGACGGGATTATCGACCCGGCACAAACCCGCGATGTGCTGGGGCTGGCGCTGGGGGCTGTGCTCAACGCGCCGGTTGAGGATGCGCCCCGGTTCGGGGTGTTCCGGATGTGAGGGCAATATCGTGAATGAACCGGCCACCTCGGTCATCGAGCTCGGTAGCAGTTTCTTGCTTTGGCTCGGTGGTGGCAGTGTTTTGACAATCGCTATCAGCGGGTTTCTTTCGAAGTTCTTAGCTGATCGCAGCATAGAAAATCACAAAGGAAAACTGTCAGAGGAGTTAGCGCGTTTGAAGGGCGTGCTTACGAAAGACGTCGAAACTCACAAACTATCGTTACGGCGAGCAGAAATGCTTTTCGAGCGCGAGGTGGATGCTGCCAAAGACCTTACAGAATTCCTAGAACAGCTGATGCCTGACTACGTGCCGGGAATGGACTATGACGAAATGGCCAGTAGGGTGGCTGAAAAGTTCGAGCACATTGAGAACCGGCTTAAGATTTTCAAGCTAAGACATGCTGTGGTTTTATCGGACAGCGCGCGATCAACGATCGACAAGGTCCGTGGGATTGCGTCAGAGGCGAAGTTTGAATTTATTGGACAAAGTCAGCACACCGAGCCATCTGATAGCGCAGTTGAACAGGCAAAGAACATTCTTGACGACCTAAAAAACCTCGAACAATTGCTGTTGCAAACTGTGCGCGCCTAAGATGATCACCTCCCTCCTCATCGTCAATCGCAACCCTAAAATCCTCCCTGAGCTTGTCTCGGGGAGGGGGACCATCGACCGTAGCGTAGCGAAGGGCGGTGGTGGAGGGGCCCAGCTATCGATTATGCGGTCCCTTGCGGCTAGGTGGGACCCCTCCGCCCCCTCGAGGGGGCACCTCCCCGTGCCGGGGAGGATTTTACGCTGTCCTTGGCCCATGCCGGGGAGGGCATAGGGCGTGGCGCGGGATGACACAAATCCTCCCCGGAACGGGGAGGTGGCGCGAAGCGACGGAGGGGTCCCACCTGTACTCATCCAACCGATCAAACAGGTAAAGCGCGCCCGCAAATTGCGGAAGGAAATGACGCTGCCCGAAGTGCTGCTTTGGGTGCAGTTACAAAAACGTCCCGGGGGCTTCAAATTCCGCAAACAGGTTCCGCAGCACCCTTACACGCTGGACTTTGCATGTCTGAAAGCGCGTCTGGCGATTGAAGTGGACGGTGAGGCGCATAATCGGGGCGAACAACCGCAAAAGGACGTCGTGCGGGACCGAATCATGGCTGAGCGTGGATTTCGGACGCTAAGACTTCCCGCGTATGAAGTGTTAAAGAATATGGAGGGGTGTTTGATGGCTATTGTTGCGGCTTGCTCCGAAAATCCTCCCCGGAACGGGGAGGTGGCGCGAAGCGACGGAGGGGTCGGGACAGTACGGCATGACGATGGCTCGGGGATTACAGATATCCCTCGACCCCACCACCACCCTTTGGGCGGTCCCCCTCCCCTCCTGAGCTTGTCGAAGGGCGGGGAGGATTTTACGCTGTCCTTGGCCCGTGCCGGGGAGGATTTGGTATGATCACCTCTCTCCTCATCGCAAACCGGGGTGAAATCGCCTGCCGGATTATCCGCACGGCGCGGCGCATGGGCATTCGCACCGTTGCGGTTTATTCGGATGCTGATGCCAAGGCGCTGCATGTGCGCCAAGCCGATGAGGCGGTGCATATCGGCCCCTCGCCAGCCCGCGAATCCTATCTGGTGGGTGAGAAAATCATCGCCGCCGCGAAGGCTACTGGGGCTGAGGCGATTCATCCCGGCTATGGTTTCCTGTCTGAAAATGCCGAATTTGCCCAAGCCGTTATCGACGCGGGGCTGATCTGGGTTGGCCCTGCGCCTGCCAGCATCCGTGCCATGGGCCTCAAAGATGCTGCCAAGACACTGATGGCGGCGGCAGGGGTGCCGGTTACGCCGGGCTATATGGGCAAGAATCAGGCACCGGAGTTCCTCGCGGGCGAAGCGGGCAAGATCGGCTATCCCGTCCTCATCAAGGCGGTCGCGGGCGGCGGGGGCAAGGGGATGCGCAAGGTCGAGGCGGCGGCAGACTTCGCTGACGCGCTCACCTCCTGCCAGCGCGAGGCAACATCCGCGTTCGGCAACGCCCATGTCCTGATCGAAAAATATATCCAACGCCCGCGCCACATCGAGGTGCAAGTGTTCGGCGATACCCACGGCAATATCGTCCACCTGTTCGAGCGCGATTGCAGCTTGCAGCGCCGCCACCAAAAGGTGATCGAGGAAGCCCCCGCCCCCGGCATGGATGAAGCGACCCGCGAGATACTCTGCGCGGTCGCGGTCAAGGCAGCAAAGGCGGTCGATTATGTGGGGGCCGGCACGATCGAGTTCATCGCAGATGCCAGCGAGGGCCTGCGCGCCGACCGTATCTGGTTCATGGAAATGAACACCCGGTTGCAAGTGGAGCATCCGGTGACCGAGGAGATTACCGGGGTTGATCTGGTCGAATGGCAGTTGCGGGTGGCGAGCGGGGAGCCTCTCCCCAAGCGGCAGGAGGAGTTGAGCATTAACGGCTGGGCGATGGAAGCGCGGTTGTATGCGGAGGATCCGGCTAACGGTTTTTTGCCGAGTGTGGGACGGCTTGAGCGATTCAAAACTCCCCACTCCGTTCGACCGACCACATGGTTCGACGCCAAGCGTGGCTGGCAGGAAGAAGAATTGTACGTAGGATTCGCACGCATAGACACGGGGGTCGCGGAAGGAGATTCCGTTTCTCCCTTCTATGATCCCATGATCGCCAAGTTGATATGGCACGGTAAGGACCGGACTAGCGTAGCGCTAAGCATGTCGAAGATTCTGAATCAGGTCGATATCTGGCCGGTTAAGCATAACGCCAGTTTTCTCGGCGCTCTGATCGGGCGACCAGCCTTCATCAAAGGCCATGTTCATACTGGCTTTATCGATGAAAATGCCGAGCCGTATATGTTGACCGATGGCGCGTTCGAGTTTGACGCAGACATTGCAGCTAGGGCGCTGGTTGAGCGAGAGTGGTTCGTTGGTCCGGCTGGCTTTCGCCTAAATGCCGAAACACAGACCTCGGTGACGCTTTTCAGCGAGAACCAAAAGCTCGTCGGCCATTTCGACCGGGGCGTACCAAGCGGACTCGAGCATTGCATCGTCTCAGAGGTCGACGGCGATGCAGTGTTTGTCAACATGTTCGGACACACGCATCGGCTGCTGCTCGAGCGCCGTGGGACAAGCACCGGCATCGCATCGGACGGCACCATCCTCTCGCCCATGCCCGGCAAAATCATCGCGGTGGAGGTTGCGGTTGGCGATACCGTTATCAAGGGGCAAAAGCTCATCACATTGGAAGCGATGAAGATGGAACATTCGCTCGTCGCGCCCTTCGACGGCGTTGTGGCTGAACTCAACGCAATCGTCGGCGGGCAGGTGCAGGTCGAGGCTTTGCTGGTGCGAATAGATAAGGAAGCCGAATAATGGCCGGACGTTTTTTTGATCAATGGACCATCGGTGACACGATGACCCACGAAATCCGCCGCACCGTGACCGAGACCGACAATCTGTTATTCACGGTGATGACTCACAATCCGCAGCCACTGCACCTCGATGTCGAAGCAGCAAAGGCGAGCGAATTTGGCCAGATCCTGGTCAATGGCACCTTTACATTCGCGCTGATGGTTGGCCTGTCGGTCGGGGATACGACGATGGGTACATTGGTCGCGAACCTCGGTTACGACAAGCTCGTGATGCCAAAGCCGGTATTCCTCGGTGATACGCTGCGCGCCGAGACCGAGGTCATCGCCCTGAAAGACAGCAAATCGCGGCCGGGCGCGGGGATCGTCACATTCCTCCACCGTTGCATCAATCAGCGCGACGAGGTGGTTTGCCAGTGCGAGCGTTCGGCGCTGGTCAAGCGTGGCTGAACCGAAACCGCCGCCTCGCCAAAGACTTCGAACGAACCATCGAAAGCGCCACCGCATGGCTCTTCGCCGCTTCCGTCCAGATGCTCGAGGTTACGGTGTTGGGTTTGGTTCGGTAAGGCCAGCGTCGTAACAATGTTGCAAAGCCGAGCGAACAACGGCATATTGAGATGGGGAGGGAAAGATTATGCAAGCTGCCAGCCTATTGTTTTTGCGTGTGTCCACCGGACTGTTGCTAGTCCTGTGGGGGATGATCAAATTGGCGGAACCCGCTGCTGCCATTGGCGTGTCGAACAAATATTATGGCGGGATGGTGTCGGTGGAGATGATTCAGGCGCCATGGGGCGCGGTTCAGATCGTGACCGGTCTTTTGGTTGTACTCGGTCTGTTCAGGCGCATTGTCTATCCACTACAGGCCGTGATGTTGTGTGTCGGCGCTTTGGCGATATGGAAGTATCTGCTCGATCCGTTTGGAATGTATTTACTGTCACGCGAGGACAGCCAGATCCTGTTTTTCCCTTCGCTGTGCGTAGCCGCCGCGACGCTGGTTTTATTGGCGTTCCGCGCCGAAGACCGGCTGTCGCTGGATGTCAGGTTCCGGCGGGGTTGAAGCAATTGCCCTGATGCGCGGCGGACGGGGGGGATAGCGTCGGCTTGAACAGATGCTAACGCCGCGTCTGGCGGATTGGCTGGCTGGTCTGCGCATGCATCAGGCCAGATCAATCTCTCCGGCCGTATTGAGCAGTTTCAGCATCCCCGCCATTATCACCGCCATCATTGCCCCGCCGTTGTCGGCAAGGGTGAGCGGGTTCCAGCCCCGCAAGTAACCGTTCCGGCACCGGTGTTGCGGACGCTACAGCGGGCGCGGCCCGTGACAATAACATTGGCCGACCCGCCAGCCACGATATCGGCCGTCCCAGTGGCTGCAAACAGGCTGCCGCCGGTTCCGATTGAACGCACGGTCAAATCTCGCACGCCCAGCATCGATGCATCGACGTTGCTTGCGCCATCGATGATCGCGGTCAATTGGCGCGCGCGGCCGCTGACCCGCATCTGGCCGCTGCCTGTCGCCCGCAGTTGGACCGCAGTGCCGTCCGGAACCGTCGCTTCAACCCGTCCTGCACCATCCAGATCAATCCAGACATCGGCACCGCGCAACCCGGTTACGCGCAACTGGCCGGAACCGCTCAACATGACCTGTTGCAGATTTTGCGCGGTCAGGCGGATGACAATCGGGCCTTCGCTCGCACGGCGGGAACCAAAGGGCCCTTCGGCGACTTGGCGGATTACCAAAGTGCGATTATTGACCTCTAGGCTGAGTGTTTCAAGGGCCGCCCGCGACGCTTCGGCCACAGCGCCAATCCGAAAATTGGGGGTCACCTCGACAATCATGTCACCGAACACTTCGACCCGTTCAAAACTGGTCAGGCCAAAGCGCTTGGTATCCGCAGATGCAGGGGTTGCGCCGCACAGCAAGGTTGCCGTTGCCAAGCACAGGGCGAGGGATTGGTGGATAGCCGTCATGCCTGCCAGTCTGCCCCGCTTGCAGCATTTGCGCAAGCATCGTGCTGCATCAGCCGCCCACAGTGGGATGATATTGCGGCGCATATTTGTTGAGGATTTCGAGAATCTTGGCCTGAGCAGCCTTTTCGTCGATTTCCTCCATCGCCCCGATTTCGCGGGCCAACCGGCTCGATGCCGCTTCGAAAATCTGCCGTTCCGAATAGCTTTGTTCGGGCTGATCGTCCGGGCGGAACAGATCGCGGGTCACTTCGGCAATCGATACTAGGTCGCCCGAATTGATCTTTGCCTCATACTCTTGCGCACGGCGCGACCACATCGTCCGCTTGACCCTTGGCTTGGTTTTGAGAACGTCGAGCGCTTCCCTGAGAGTCTTGTCCGAAGACAATTTGCGCATGCCGACGCTCTCGATCTTGTTGACCGGAACCCGCAGCGTCATCCGCTCCTTTTCAAAGCGCAGAACATAAAGTTCGAGCGTCATGCCGGCGATTTCCTGGTGCGACAGCTCCATAACCCGGCCCACCCCATGCTTGGGATAGACAACATAATCACCCACATCAAAAGCTTGCGCCTTGCCAGTCATTAAACATCCTTTTCTGTTTTGCCGATTGGCAAAGGCCATGCGCCTGTGAAACACAGCGTAGCAGATACGTAACAAAATTACTAGTTTGTTTGTTTTTTGACCTTTTTCAGCCGTTCGAATGGCGATGCAATTATCAGAATCACTCCCCTAGTAACCCGCAATCAAATCCATCTGTGGTTCTACGGGTTCGCCCGAATGCCATTTGTCGAGGTTGACGAGGAAGCGTTCGACTGATCGCACGAACATCTTGTCCTGCGCGCGGCCCGACAAATGCATAGAGATGTGCACAGTGTCATAGCCCCACAGCGGGTGGTCACTGGGCAGTGGTTCGGGGTCGGTGACGTCCAGAAACGCGCCGCCGATTGCTTTGGCATCGAGTGCCGCAATCAAGGCGTCAGTGTCGATGATGCTGCCCCGCGCGATGTTGATGATGTGCGCCGTTGCCTTCATCGCCGCCAGTTCAACGGTTCCGATCATGCCGATGCTGGCGTTTGTCGCGGGTAGCGCCAACAGGATCCAGTCATAATCGCCTAGGCGTGTGCGCCATTGGTCGGTGCCCAATTGGCCCGGCCCCGGGGAACGGCGCACCACATCGACCGCGACGTCAAATGCGAGTAAGCGAGCTTCAATCAACTGGCCAATCGCGCCATAACCGAACAACAGCGCGCGCGACCCAGCTAGCTCCTGCTTACCGGGTGAATCGAGCAGCCATTCGCGCCGGTCCTGTGCGCGCACGACGTCGCGCCAGCCCTTTGCCATCGTCAACATGCCCATGACGACATATTCCGCGATGGTGATGGCGTTGATCCCCTTGCCGTTGGTGACGACACAACCGCGTTCGCGCAAAACATCGAGCGGCATGCCGTCCAGTCCCGCATAAATGCTGTTGAGCCAGCGCATGTTGGTCGCAGCGACCATGATTTGCGCCATTGCTGCTTTGTCATACATGTCGAACCAGCCAATCTCGGCTTGGGGTGCCAGCTCCAGCGCCTCTTCGCGTGTTACAAACCACAAGGGTTCAACCCAGTCGGGCAGGCGTGGCTCCAACAAGGGTCGGATCAGCGCGGAGATGAGGGCGACGGTTTTGGTCATAGGTCTATTCTCCAATCCCACTCGAGCGGATCGCCGTCCATCACTTCGACGCCCTTGGCAATGAGGGTGTCGCGGATGGCGTCTGATTTGGCGAAGTCCCTATTGGCACGCGCTTGTTTTCTGGCGGCAAGGGCGGCTTCGATTTCGTCTTCAGTGATTTGCGCAACCTTGGGTCGGATGCGCAGGTCTTTGCGGGTTAGCGTTAGGAGGTTGAGACCAAAAATCGGATCCAAATTTTCGAGCGCATTTAGCTTTTGTGACGGTTCGGTATTTTTCCAAGAAATGATGTTTTCCAAGAAAGCCAGCGCCGCTGAGGTGTTTAAGTCATCGGAAATGTTAATTTCAAAATCTGTCATTAGCCGCTTGATTGCGAGTTCACCCTTATCGTCACCCTGAACTTGTTTCAGGGTCCATGGTCCGTCGCCTCCGAATGGTGCGGCCATGGATGCTGAAACGAGTTCAGCATGACGAGTTTTGAGTTTTTCCACTCCCATCACCAACCGTTTCAACCGCACCAGCGCCGCCTGTAACCCCTCCCAGCTGAACTCCAATTCGCTGCGGTAATGCGCCTGGAGGCACATCAGGCGATAGGCGAGGGGGTGAAAGCCCTTGTCGATCAGCAGTTGCAGCCGCAAAAACTCTCCGCTCGACTTCGACATCTTACCCGTCCGGTCGATCAGGAAATTATTGTGCATCCAGATGTTCGCGCCGCTCGCGTCGGAGTGACAAAATGCCTGATTTTGGGCAATCTCATTGGGGTGGTGGATTTCGCGGTGGTCGATGCCGCCAGTGTGGATGTCGAACGGCAGGCCGAGCAATGCCTCGCTCATCACGCTGCATTCCAGATGCCAGCCCGGCGCGCCGCGACCCCATGGGCTGTCCCATTCCATCTGCCGGGTTTCACCCGCCGGAGTGGTGCGCCAGATCGCAAAGTCGGCGGCGTGGCGTTTGCCGTCCACCGCCTTGATCCGGGCCTCGCCTTCGCCATCCTCGGTGCTGGCGCGGGCCAGCGCGCCATAGTTGGCGACGGTCGATGTATCAAAATACAGGCCGCTGGCGAGCTGGTAGCAATGCTGGTCGGCAATACCCTTCGCATACTCGATCATCTGCGGCACATAATCGGTGGCGATCGACCAGTGCGCGGCCTCGGGCTTGCCCGCCTTCATTGGGCCCCGGATGTTGAGCTCCTTAACATCTTCCTTGAACGCCTCGGTATAATGTTTCGCGATGTCCCAGATCGATTGCGCCTTCTCCCTTGCCGCCTGCTCCAGCTTGTCCTCACCCGCGTCAGCGTCATCGGTCAGATGGCCGACATCGGTGATATTGATGACATGGGTGAGTTTATAGCCCTTGAACGACAGCACCCGCCCCAGCGTGTCGGCAAAGATATAGGCACGCATATTGCCGATATGCGGGTAATTATAGACCGTCGGCCCGCAGCTATAGACCCGTGCCTCGCCCGGATGGACCGGCACAAAGAACTCCCGCTTGCGGGTCAGGCTGTTGAACAATTGCAGCGGCTGGCGCAGCGGAATGGGGGGGGGGGCGTTTGCTGGGTCATCGCCCCCGCTCATTGCGCGAGGGCGCGCCAACCGTCAACGTGCGAGGGCGCGGGTTCCGTCAATTACCATCGGACCACTAGCGCAGCTGCTATTGCGCGGGGGACGTTTCAGCCAGATAGTCGCCCAATTGTTCAAGTTGCGCCATGCAGCCGCGCTCGGCCAGCATATTGGCAACGGTTTCGGCATTGTCGGGCACTTCGCTTAACGTCACAAAGTTGATCAGCATCGACGAGTCCATGCCCGGGCCAGTGATGCGATAGGATGCCCCTGGTGCTATCGGCATGGCATCGTTCGGCCAGCGGCGGAAATTCTGGCCCTGGACAAAGGCCAATGTGCTGCTCTGTCCCGGATTGGCGGTATTTTCAACGGTCAACAGCGTGTCTTCGCTCATGTCGCTGCGCCACAATGTCACATTGGCCGGGTCAGTCACGCACATCGTGCCGCCACGGGCAAAGTTGACGACCCACAAATTGGGCGGCGATGATACCGTGGCGCCTGTGCCGCGAACCGCCCCTGTGCGCCGGATGGTGCTGCCAGTGGCGCTGAGATAGCGGCCAAGCGTGCCAGTGCTTGTCTGGTTGGCCTGATTGGCTGATCGGACCGGGAAATTACCGGGACCAGACAGTGTCCGGCTGGGGCCTTCCCCGACCAACACCACGCGGTCACCGGCGCGCAGGACTACACGCTGAGTCGCAGGCAGGCGGCGGCCCACCGGATAGGTGGCAGCCGACGGGCCGGTGGATCGCACGACAATGGCATCAGCCAGTGCCGCGCTCGACATCGCTAGGGCCGCTAAACCGGCGGCTATCAGGGGGGCGCGCTTGACTATCGACATGACAAGAAACTCCAATTGATTGCATCACTATCTTGCTGGCACATTATACCATGTTGGCGAAGACATTCGTGCGCAAGATCACAGCTTCGCAATGATTATTGCCAGTCTACCACATCGTTCCTTGCTCTACCATTGACAGGTTATTGGTCCCTTTATGGCCTTTCCCGTTCGCAGGCGAACGCGGCCTGTCTGGCCTTTCCCGTCGGTAAGACCGCGCTAGGCCTTGGCCTAGAGCCTGCCCCGGCCCCTCGACTGCCTGCATGGCAGGCGCTCAGGATAAACTTCAACCAAAGGTTGAAGGCCGGGGGGAAGCGAAACAAGAGCCCATTACGGCAGGACATGAAACGCCCCTGCCTCGGTGGCATCTAGGCGCTTGACCAGAAAGTCGACTGAATCGCGCTTCGGGATTTCCATGGCGATGATACGGTCGCGTTGCCGCACATACTCTTCGCCCTTGCCGGCATCATGCGCGGCGACCAGTGCGCGAATGGCGTCGCGCTGTTCAGGGGACAGGTCAGGACGGGGTTCGTAGACATCAACGGGCTGTGCCCGACCGCGCAACTGGATCCGGCCCATGGCGACGAACAGGTCGGACACCGATGTGGCGAGCGCTTCCTTGCTGACCAATGCCCGTGTTTTCATGGTTTTATTGGCTCCCTCAAGACGGGCTGCGGTGTTCATGCTGTCGCCCAGCGCGGTGTATTGGATGCGGCCTTCGCCACCGAAATTGCCAACCACCGCCTCACCGAAATGCAGCCCGACGCGGGTGCGCCCGACCGGTGGCAAGCTTCCGCCCATTTCGCCAGCCATGCGGACGCTGAAAGCTTCGCCAGCCGCTGTCATCGCCAACAACGCCTGCGACGCCTTGTCCACATCGTCGGGCCGGGCAATCGGCGCCCCCCAGAATGCGACAACCGCATCTCCGACAAATTTGTCGATGGTGCCGCCATGCGCCAGCACCACCTCGCTCAATGTATCGAGATAGGCATTGAGGACAAAGGCGACATTTTCCGGGGTCATGGCGTGGCTCATCTTGGTAAAGCCCTCAAGGTCGCTGAACAGGCAATATATCGCCTTTTTCTCTCCATGCAGGTTCAGCCGTTCGGGATCGCGCAATATTTCCTGGGCGATGTCGTGGGGCAGATATTTGCCGAGTGCGCCTTGCGCAAAGGCGCGTTCTTCCGCCCCGACTGCACGCAGCGCCGATGATGCAGCGATAAAGGCCAACAGCCACCCGAAGCCGCCAGCAAAAACCGGCAGGTTAATGGTGTCGACGCCTTGGGTTTGCAGCCAAATCGGGACCGCGCCTATCGCGGCCAATTGCACCAACAACAACAGCGCCGACACCCATGGCCGGACGTTGAGCATAGCAGTCAGCGCGCCTGCCGATATTGCTAGGATCGCGGCGACCCACAGCAGCCAGGGCGGCAATTGCCGCAACGCCGCGCCATCCAATATCTGGGCCAGCATATGGGCATGGACTTCCAGTCCGATCATGTCCTTTGGCTCGCCAGTCTCAATGTCATTGAGGCGTGATAATGGGGTTGTAAATTCGTCGGTATCGATAATGTCACCGCCGATCAATATATGCCGTCCTTGCACCAACCCGGCAAGCAAAGGTATGTTTTCCGGGGTCATCACGTCCGGGTCGGTAAAGGTGGTGATCGGCAGTTTTTCAAACACCGGTTCAACACTCACACCACCTTCGATCGAAATCTGGGCGGGCAGACGCCAGCGTACGGCGCCCTGATAATTGTTAAAACCATCACCCATATTGGCCATGGCGACCGCCAGCAGGGTCGGCGTCCCCGGTGCACGGCCACCCCAGCGCCGATAGCTATCGTCAGTATCGGTTTCCAGCAGGATGCTGGCCGGCTGTGTCCGTTCGGTGCGAACCGAAGCGATGAAATTGCGCAAAAATTCAACTTGCCTGAACTGTATATTATTGGGGTTCGACTCCGGTTCGGCATAGGCGATGAATGTGGGGGTTTGCATGGCGCGCAATTGCTGGCGCAATTTCTCGTCATTGTCGGTTTCCTGATCGAACAATATATCGATGCCGATCGATTGTGCCCCCATCTGGTCAAGCACTTTCAATGCATCTGCCAGTAACCCACGGTCGAGCGGCGACCGCACCCGCCGTTCGATCAACACTTCGTCGGTATAGGTCACCATGGTGATGCGCTGGTCTTGCGCGACGAGTGGAGCGCCAACGGTGGCGCGAAGGTCGTATAATGCCCACTCTGCATCAATCAGCATGGGCCAACCGGCCCCAAAGCGGGCGACCATCAGCGCGAGTAATATCATCAATGCGGTCAAGCCCAAGCGCCATGGCCCCAACTGGTTGGCAGCAAGGCGGAGCCGCTTGACCCGGTTAGCCCGGCGTCTGCGGCCAGCGTTGTCGGGAGCATCTGTCGCTGTAACAGATGGGGCGACTGTGCTGGTCTTGGCTATTTCTGGGGCCATATTTGGTCGCTCTTTCCTTGTTCCGGGCAGCCACTCCCCCCGCCCCGGCCAAAAACTATCGTCATGGCAGCCTGTTTTATGGTTTGGCCACTAGATGCTTGCCGTTGCGACCCAATATGCAAGCGTTATGAAGCTATCATGTCGCGGTCGCGGTCGGGATGCAAGCCACAGCATGGGGCAACCCCGGTTCGCAATGGCGACGGTTGCGCCGGACGGTCGCAATCCCTACATCAGCGGATACGATAGTCGGCCAACTGAATTTGCGGCGCCGACACTGGATCAGCCGGAGAGCGGGATTGTCATGACCAATTTTGAAGATCGGGAACGCGCCTTCGAAAACCAGTTTGCCAAGGATGCAGATACCCAGTTTCGCATTATCGCCCGGCGCAACCGGCTGTTGGGTGGATGGGCCGCAGGACAAATGGGCCTGACCCCCGAAGAAGCCGATGCCTATGCCACATCCGTCGTCCAGGCCGATTTTGAAGAAGCCGGTGATGAAGATGTTGTCCGCAAGCTGTTCGGCGATCTGACCTCCGCAGGTGTAGAGACCAGCGACGCCCAAGTGCGCGCCGCGCTGGAGGACAAAATGGTTGCGGCCCGCCGCCAGCTTATCGAAGGGGTTTGAAGCGCCAATGCCGATGCAGGCTGAGACAATAGCTGAAATGATTCGGGCTGCGATTCCCGACGCACAGGTTGTGATTACAGATCTGGTGGGCGACGGCGACCATTATGCGGCGCGTGTCATATCCGAAACTTTTCGCACACTGCCCCGGGTGCGGCAACATCAGGCGGTCTATGCCGCTCTCGGCGGACGTATGGGCGGGGAATTGCACGCCCTGCAACTGACAACCGCCTGCCCGTAGTTGACGGGCGTCCAGCTAGGATAATGACGATGAACCAAACTGCCCAAGACCGAATCGGCCAGATGGTCGGTGAAAATGCCGTGCTATTGTTCATGAAGGGAACCCCGCTGTTTCCGCAATGCGGCTTTTCCAGCCGCGCGATTACTATGCTGGAAGAATTGGGCGTCAAATATGCGAGTGTAGATGTGCTGCAAGACCACGATGTGCGTCAGGGCATCAAGGACTTTTCAGATTGGCCGACCATCCCGCAACTCTATGTCAACGGCGAGTTTATCGGCGGCTCGGACATTATGACGGAAATGTATGACGCCGGGGAGCTGCATCAGCTTTTTACCAAGGCGTAATTGTAGCGCTGATTTGCCAGCATCCGATATAGTATTTTTACGGGATTTTCCCGGGTTGAAGCGGGTCGGCTACAGGGACCAGACTGAACCAACCCGCTTCATGTGGGCGAACACCCTCAGGAACATAAACAGTAATGCAGAGCGCGTGCCAGTTTGGCCAAAGCGCGTAAATCCGAGCCTGCACATGGTAAATGCAAATTAACCATTGTCCGATGCTGTAAAAAATCCCGACGGTCGCAGGTTCTTGTCTAGCCTTTCCCGTCGGCAATCCGACGTGGCCTCTCTAGCCTTTCCCGTCGGCAGGCCGACGCGGTAGTATTGTCTCGCTTCCCCTAGCGCAGGCGCTAGCGCGTTCTTATCTCGCTCCGCCCAAAGGCAAGCCGTGTGCTGAAACGATTATGTTGAAAGGTCAGGACATCTACCACAATGGCATCATTGCCCAGCGGCTGCTGGCGGATGCCAGTATCAGAGCGGCCGCAATCAATGCGACGAAAAAGCTGATTGTCTTGGCGCGCCGCCAACCGCCCGTCAGGAACAAGACAAGGGCCGCGCCACCGTTCGAAACAATGCCCATTGCCACAATTCCCCAAGGGAAATACCCATCTGCAATGATCGTAAAACCACCGGCATAGCCAACGAGCAGTGCCAGAATGGCAACGCCATAGAGCCGGAAAAGCCCTCCGCCATTTTCAACACCGGTCATATCGGCGAGCCTCGCCGCAGGTAGAAAAAGGAACGGTATCGCGGTCAATATCGCCGTCACGCCGATTTTGAGAATGAGGAGGAGAGAAATGAATGACATAGCTAAATCCTTATTATGAACTTAGCTGGAATTATCGTAGCAGTGTCTCCATGTCAAATCAAAATGAAGCCATTCCTCTGTCTCATGTGAGACAAGCCCCCATCCCCCGTGAACGCTGCGGCATGGCACTTGCCTGCGACCTATTGGGCGACCGCTGGACCATGCTGATTATGCGAGAAGCCTTTTACGGGGTATCGCGTTTTGCCGATCTGCGCGCAGACCTTGGAATACCGCGAGGTGTTCTGAGCAACCGGCTCGACCTGCTTGTTCAGCAGCGTGTTTTGGAACGGCACCCCTATCGCGAGGGGAAGGCCCGCATCCGGCATGAGTACCGCCTCACCGTAAAGGGCCAAGATCTTGGCCTGTCGCTCATCGCATTGATGCAATGGGGCGACCGACATTTGAGCCAGAATCCAACCCCGCTTCGGCTGACTGACAGGAAATCAGGGGACGCATTGGTCATTGGGTTGGTCGATGGCCGGGGCCGAGCGGTTGCTAAGGAGGATGTAGTGATCAACATTGATAGAATCACGGAATAGCGGCGACAGAGCACTGAATTACCTGAATTACGGTGCAATTACGGTCAATTACGGTGAAAATTACGGTCAATTACGGTGAATTACGGTGACGCTTGCACCATTCCCCTTTTTGTCGAGCACCCGCCGCCGCCTTCGACAGGGTTCCTCCTGAGCTTGTCGAAGCCTGTCCTGAACGCTTGCAAGGCAGTCGAAGGGGGCTCCGGACAGGCCCTTCGCCTTCGCTCAGAAGAGCCTTGCAATGTTGGATTTTTCACGTCAGCATGGCGGTTGGCCGGGGTTATCCCGACCAACTCTACCGCCCGCTCTTTGACACTGTTGATCCACCCACCCCCAACCCCTCCCGCACGCGGGAGGGGGGAATAGAAAGCCGCGCTCGTCCATCCTTCGACAGGCTCCCTTCGACAAGCTCAGGACAGGCAGGACGAACGGGGCCGCGTTCGCCTGCGAACGGGAAAGGCAATGAAAGCGCTGCGTTCGCCTGCGCTGACGTTTACGACAGGGGAAGCCAGAGAAAGCGCTTAAAACGACAAAGGAGACAATCAACCCACGAACTAGCGCAACTTTTGTCACTTTAGAGGTCGCCGCCACTAGCTAAGACCTCATCCTCAATCGGTGACCTTCACTAATAGCCTGCCCCGGGCTTGGCACAGGCCATCGTCAATGCCACATGGGGACGATGAGCAACGAACGCCCCTGGCCTGATAGCATCCGCGCCGGTGAATGCGAACAGCATGAGCCGATGGTCCGCCGGGTGCTTGGCCCCAATCCGTCGCCCTATACTTTTACCGGCACCCAGACATGGATCGTCGGTGCGGGCGATGATGTTGCGGTGATCGACCCCGGCCCGATCGGCTCGGGCAACAGCGTTGGCGATCCTGTGGACGCTTATGGCGCGGGACATGTAGAGGCGATCATGGCCGCCGTCGGCAAAGCCCGAATCGCCGCTATATTATGCACCCACACCCACCGCGATCACTCGCCTGCTGCCGCGCCGCTCAAGGCGCTGACCGGTGCGCCGATCATCGGCTGCGCTCCGCTGGCATTGAGCGATGCCGGACCGCGGGCCGACTCGGCGTTCGATCCCGACTATGCGCCCGACCGGGTGTTGGCGGATGGCGAACGCGTGTCAGGCGACGGCTGGACCCTCGAAGCGGTGGCGACCCCCGGCCACACCTCCAATCATCTGTGCTATGCATTGATCGAAAGTGCCGCGCTGTTCACCGGCGACCATGTCATGAAATGGTCGACCACCGTCGTCAGCCCGCCTGACGGCAATATGGCCGATTATATGGCCAGCCTTGGCAAGCTTTATGACCGCGCTGACCGCATCTATTATCCAGCTCATGGTCCAGCGGTGGACAACCCACGCCAGTTGGTGCGCGGAATGATGGGCCACCGCAGACAGCGCGAGGCCCAGATATTGCGCGCGCTGGCAAAGGGGCCGTGCGCCATTCCCGCCATGGTCGCGTTGATGTATAAAGGTTTGGACCTGCGCCTGACTGGGGCGGCTGGCCGTTCGGTTCTGGCGCATCTGCTTGATCTGGAGCAACGCGGGCTAGCCCGGTGTGATTGCGAGCAATGGAGGTTGCTGACATGACGGATCATAAAAAAACGAAACAGAACGGCACCGCAATGGCCCGCCGGACATTTCTTGGGGCAGTGGCGCTGGCGGCACCCACCGCTGCATTGGCCGCACAGGCGAGCTTGCCAACACCGGCTGGTCTACCAACTCCGCTGGCCCCAGCGGTCACTCCGCTGCCGTTTGATCCGGCGACCATCCCCGACCTGTCACAGCGGATGCTGACCAGCCACCATGACAATAATTATGCAGCGGCGGTCAACCGGCTCGGACCGATCCGCGCTGAACTAGCGGCGATGCCAATGCCGGGTTTCAGGCTCAACGGGCTCAAGCGCGAGGAATTGATCGCCTGGAACAGCAAGCTGCTGCACGAAATCTATTTCTCCTGCCTGTCCGCCTCTCCCGCCGGTCCGGACGCGCTGATGACCGAGGCTCTGATTGCCAGTTTTGGCAGTGTCGAGACATGGCGCGCTCAATTTGTCGCGATGGGCCGGGCGCTGGGTGGTGGCTCGGGCTGGGTGTTGCTGACATGGGAACCGCATGGTGCGCGCCTGACCAACCAATGGGCATCGGACCACAGCCAGACACTGGCGGGCGGCATCCCGCTGGTCGCGCTAGACATGTATGAACATGCCTATGCGATGGATTATGGCGCGGCGGCGGGGGCCTATGTCGATGCCTATATGGGCGTCCTCGACTGGGGCTATGCCAACCGGGCGTTGGCGCGGGCCATCACATGACCCGGCATCACAACCAAGGAACGCTGACATGACTGCCCAACCCCGCGAGAAACTCTCCGGCCTCGACCTCATTGCCGAAATTGCGAGCCTGAAACAGGAACGCAATGCCGTCATTCTCGCCCATTATTATCAGCGGGCGGAGATTCAGGATCTGGCGGACTTTGTCGGTGATTCGCTGGACCTTTCGCGTCGCGCAGCGGAAACCGACGCTGACGTCATCGCCTTTTGCGGGGTGCGCTTTATGGCGGAGACCGCAAAGATACTCTCGCCACAAAAAATCGTGATCCTGCCCGACATGGACGCGGGTTGCAGTTTGGAGGATAGCTGCCCACCCGACAAATTTGCCGCATTCCGGGCCGAGCACCCCGACCATATTGCGCTCAGCTATATCAACTGTTCGGCAGCGGTGAAGGCACTGTCGGACATCATCGTCACCAGTTCTTCAGCGGAAACGATCATCAGCCAATTGCCCGCCGACCAGAAAATCATCTTTGGTCCCGACAAGCATCTGGGCGGCTATCTTAACCGCAAGACCGGGAGGCAAATGCTGCTGTGGCCCGGTGTGTGCATTGTCCACGAGGCGTTTTCTGAGACCGAGCTGATCAAACTCAAGGCGCTGCATCCCGGCGTGCCGGTTGCCGCCCACCCCGAATGTCCGCCGCACATCCTCGACCATGCCGATTATGTTGGCGCGACCAGCGGGATTTTGAACTTTGCCAAAACGATGGGCGGCGACACGCTGATTGTCGCGACCGAACCGCACATCATCCATCAGATGGAGCTGGCCGCGCCGGAAAAGACCTTCATCGGTGCGCCTGGGGCCGACGGCAACTGCAACTGCAACATCTGCCCCTATATGGCGCTCAACACGGTCGAGAAACTCTATATCGCACTGCGTGATTTGCAGCCACGGATTGAACTGGAAGAAGGCTTGCGGCTCAAGGCGAAACGCAGCCTCGACCGGATGCTCGAAATGGCGAGCGCGACGGTCGGCAAGGGCGATTTGGGGCGGGCGTGAACGCCACGAAGAGCAACAAAGAGCTGGTCACAACCAAATCGTCATGCTGAATTAATTTCAGCATCCATGGTCGAGCGCCGCACCCACAGGCCATGGACCCCGGATCAAGTCCGGGGTGACGAAGATAGTGAACCAGTGAACAAGGCTCACGCCTCAAACCTTGTGATTCACACAGTAGATGTAACATCATTTCGTGCCCGCCGACTTATCCACAGTTTTCCATTCGGCCTGTGGATGACTCCACCATATACCGCTTTGCGACTCACCCCTTTCGTGACAGCTTCCAATTTACGGAAGGACGGAGCCCTTCGGAAACCGGAGTGGAAAGCGAGAGTGGACCAACCGGCAGATGAGAGTTCCCGAATTCCGGGGAAAGGTGGACAAAGGACAGGCGGCGGCAACGCATGGCCATCTGGAGGATGAAGCCGGACCCAAATGGACCGGAAGTTTTGTCAGGCTAGGCTCAGCGAAAGCGCAGCCGGTGTCAGGCAAAAGGACTGGTTCAGGCAAAGGGGAGGTGGCCCGCAAGGGCCACCGAACCGGAGCCAAACGCCGCACCGGGCGGGCATGTTGAGCTGGCAGAATCCCTCACCGGATGAGTTGGTATAGATATGTTCCCCATTACCGGCGAAGTGGGCGCTGAACTTGAGCGAGATGAAAAGCGGAAACGCCGGACATTGAGTTAGGGGTCAGCGCCCATCACTTTTTGGGGGGTAGGGGAGCGGATCAGGCTGTAGTTCCGGCAGCGCTCCTGCGGTAATTTTGGCTACTGACATTGCCACCAAGGCGTCAGCGAACTGGTTCAACCGGCCACCAGCATCGCTTGCTGCGGCTTTGTGGGCATCATCGGCGCCAGCTTCGCCCCAGATGTTGCGCATGATGACTTGCGCCCGCTGATCCGCGTCCTGCGCGACGCGATAGGCACCCAGCCGCCCGCCAAGCGCCGCCATCATCTTGCCGATATGCTTGCCGACCATCAGGTCACCGACCCCGATCTGGCGCAACTGACCATCCATGTCATCGACAAATAACTCGGTCAGATGGGTGCTGGACAACCGTGCGCTTGCATCGCCCTCCAGCCGCAACAAAACATGCGCGAGGATAGCCGCGACGATCTCGAACCGTCCATCCATCGTGTCGGGAATACCTGCTTGATACCAGCACGGCGCACGCCCTCGCGCCACTATTGCAAGATAGAGCGGGCGCATCGCTTGACGCGGATCGGGGGATCGGGTGAACAGGCGGTTAAAGATGGACATGGGGGCAAGCGATAGAGACGCGGTGCCGCGATGCAAAGGGGGGTCAACACAACTTGTTGCGCTTGCTCTTGTGCAATCGCTGCTATTTGCCCTAAAGCCAAGCCATTGGGCGGGTCGTTCCCCATGCGATGGAGCCGCAATGGGCAACGCCTGTCATCTACACAGGGGCCTGAAACTGGTCAGGCCCGACAGAAAATAGAGGATTTGCACCCGATGCGCTCAGCCCGCACATGCCATACTGCCCGCACTGGCCAGACAGACCGCACCCATCACCTTTGCCATGCAGCGCGGATGCTGTGGGTCGTGCCATTGGCGATCGCCGTGAGCGGATGCACCCAACTGCGCACCCACGAAGGCTATATCGTCGATCAGACGCTGGTCGATTCGGTCGCGGTAGGTATCGACAATCGCGAATCAGTGGCGCGGACGCTGGGTCAGCCAACGCTGGCAAGCCAGTTTGGCAGCGTCAATGGCCAGGGCGGGATTGTCACCACGGCGCAGGCACGCGACTGGTATTATATCTCGCGCAACAATCGCTCGCTCGCCTTTGCCAACCCGCGCACGATCGAACAGTTGATGCTGCACGTCCGTTTTGACGCGCTGGGCAATGTCGCATCGATTAATCGCACTGGCGTCGAAACGGTGGCGCGGCTGAATCCTGAATCGGACAAGACGCCTACGCTTGGCCGCAACAGCAGCTTTTTTGAAGAGCTGTTCGGCAACATTGGCACTGTCGGGGCGGCGGGTGCAGGCGCGCCAGGCGGCGGGCGCGGACCCGGCGGTTAGGCTGTGTTGACATTCAAAATGGTAGCGGAGGAGGGACTTGAACCCCCGACACCCGGATTATGATTCCGGTGCTCTAACCAGCTGAGCTACTCCGCCAGACCAATGGCGCGACATCGGCAAAACAGCGTCCGTCAGGCGCGCGGATATAGGTAGCGCCTGCCCCTTGGTCAAGCCGCTGTGCCAGATGATGCGGTGCAATTACGCTAGACCTATATCCGACCAAACCTGCCCATCTCAAAATCCTCCCCCGCAAGTGGAGGTGGCAGCACGTAAGTGCTGACGGAGGGGTAACACCCTATTGATAGCGGGTCACCCCTCCGTCTTCTCCCGGATCAAGTCCGGGAGCTGACACCTCCCCCGCTGTGGGAGGATTTCCTAGGGCGTGCAAATCTAATCGAATGTGAGTCTAGGGAAAAGCCGCGATTTCACTCGATTTCGCCGCGTTGCCGCCGGATTTCGCGCCAGCGGGCAACATTGGCATTATGTTCGCTAAGCGTCCGCCCGAAAATATGCCCGCCCGTCCCATCGGCGACGAAATATACATAGTCATGCGCTTCGGGATTGAGCGCCGCCATCAGCGACGCCCGGCCCGGATTTGCTATCGGCCCGACCGGCAATCCCGCCATGCTGTATGTGTTATAGTCATTGACCGCGTCAATCTCCGACCGGCGGATGCGCCGTCCCAGCGCGCGGCCACGGGTGATCGGATAAATGATCGTCGGGTCGGCCTGTAATCGAATGCCCTGGCGCAGGCGGTTGCTATAAACCCCTGCTACCCGGCGGCGTTCCTCGGGCTTGGCGGTTTCTTTCTCGATGATCGAGGCCAGCGTCATCGCTTCATTGCGGTTGCGCACGGCGCTACTGGACGAACGTTGCGCCCAGGCATCGGCAAAGGCGCGGTCCATCGCCGCCTGCATCCGCGCCACCACCGCCACGCGGCTCTCTCCTGCTTGAATGGCATAGGTGTCGGGCAGGATGCTGCCTTCTTCGGGGACGGCGATGGTTCCGGTCAGGCGGCTGTTGGCCATCAGCCGGTCATAGACCATCACCGAGGGCATTCCTTGGGGGATCATGACAAAGCGTTGCACCGTCCGGCCTGCCTGCAACATCGCCAGCACATCGCCATAGCTGGTCCCTGCCGCCACCTCATATTCGCCCGGCTTAATCGGCTCGTCAGAGCCAAACAGGCGGGCATTGCGGACAAAACCGTCAGCGTCAGCAATCGCGCCTGCGTCTTCCATAATCGCCGCCGCCCGGGTCATGCTGGCCCCTTGCGGGATAACAAAGCTGGCATCGCGCGGGGCGCTGCCCGAACAGGCGGCAAGCATCATCGCGAGGCCGAGGGTCAATAGCAGGCGAAACATCTTCAAACGTTACCCCATTTATCACCCAAGCCCAAACCGTGCGCAAACTCAATCCATCACTGGCTCAATCCATCGCCTTGACTATCAGGCTGGCGTTGGTCCCGCCAAAGCCAAAGCTGTTGTTGAGTGCGGCGCGGACTGTCCGCTTGCGGGCGGTATGTGGTACCAAATCGACCCCTTCACATCCCTCATCCGGATTGTCGAGGTTGAGCGTCGGCGGAACAATCTGGTCGCGGATCGCGAGGATGCAGAAAATCGTTTCGACCGCACCCGCGCCGCCGAGCAAATGGCCGATTGCCGACTTTGTGCTGCTCATCGAGACATCGGCAATCGCCGCGCCGAACAGCCGCTTGACCGCGCTTAGCTCGATCGTGTCGGCCATTGTCGAAGTGCCATGGGCGTTGATATAGTCGATGTCAGCGGGAGTCATTCCCGCCCTTTTCAGCGCCATTTCCATTGAGCGATAGGCCCCTGAGCCTTCGGGGTGCGGCGCGGTGACATGGTAGGCATCGCCCGACATGCCGTATCCCACCACTTCGGCATAGATTTTTGCGCCGCGCGCCAGTGCATGCTCATATTCTTCTAGGCAGACGACGCCCGCGCCTTCGCCCATCACAAAGCCGCTGCGATCGCGGTCATAGGGGCGGCTGGCCCGCGCAGGTTCGTCGTTAAAAGCGGTGCACAGCGCTCGCGCCTGGGCGAATCCGGCAATCCCGAGCGGGCAAATCGTGCCCTCCGCGCCGCCCGCCAGCATCACGTCAGCATCGCCATCGCGGATCATCCGTGCCGCATCGCCAATCGCATGGGCGCCGGTTGAGCAGGCGGTGACGACCGCATGATTGGGGCCCATCAGGCCATATTTGATACTGACCTGGCCCGAAATCAGGTTGATCAGGCGGCCGTGGACAAAATGCGGGGAAACCCGACCGGGGCCTTTTTCCGCGAGCACCAGCGATTCGCTCTCTATCCCCGGCAGCCCGCCGATACCCGAGCCGATTGAACAGCCCATGCGATAGCGTTCGGCTTCGCTCGCACCGGTCAGCCCGGCGTCTTCGAGCGCCTGTCCAGCCGCATCGATGCCATAGATGATGAACGGATCGACCTGACGCTGGACCTTGTAGTCGACCCGCTTGTCGGGGTCAAAACCATAGGGGTGGTCGGCGGGCTTGACCTCGCAGGCGATGTGGCATTTCTGGTCACTAGCATCGAACCGGGTAATTCGCCCGGCCCCGGATTTACTTGCGATGATGTTGGCCCATGCGGTTTCGACATCGGCACCGAGCGGAGTCACCAGACCCAAACCTGTTACGACAACGCGGCGCATATCCTGTCCCTTTCAGCTTGCTGTGCGGGGCCTGCCATAGGGTGCATCGGGGTCAGGCGACAGGGCTCTGTGGCAATCTGCCGGATGACGACAGGCGCCGGACCCATTAGGCGCTGGACCAATTAGCCGCTGTTGGCTTCGATAAAATCGATCGCATCCTTGACGGTAGCGATCTTTTCCGCAGCATCGTCGGGTATTTCGACGCTGAACTCTTCTTCGAACGCCATCACCAGCTCGACAATGTCCAGGCTGTCTGCACCCAGATCGTCGATGAAGCTTGCGTCTTCGGTCACCTTGTCGGCCTCGACGCCGAGATGCTCGACAACGATTTTCTTCACCCGGTCTGCGGTGTCGCTCATGACGTATGTTTCCTTAGTTTTATGAACAATGGTTCAGGCATTGCCATTGCCCTAGTGTGCAGCGCGGCCCTGCGCAAGAGGGGGGTTCACTTGCTGCCGCTCGCCATGGGGGTCAGTTGGGCATAGCGAGAGGCTGCTGGCCGCCTGACATTGTCGGGCAGATCAAATGTGACCCGGCGATTGGTGAAATCAATCGCAATCCGGTCGAACAGCCGCAGCGCATCCATGCCAAGCAACAGCGTTGGTTGCTCGGCCAGTCCCAATACTGCAAATGCAGGCGAATCCGCATAGGCCACGGGCAAATCCTGAATATCGACACTACTGATGGTGATCCGGGGGATAACATCGACATCCACAATCAATCGCGCGCCGGTGACGCTGCGCAATTCTGATTGCACAGGCCCGCCAACGCGTCGTCCAAAGCTGCGCCTGACCAACCGCTGCATCGCCAGGTTGCCGATGCTCGATTGCGCTCCGGTATCAATGACAATGTCGATTCTGTGGCCATTGACGGTAGCGTTGGACAGGATCATCCGCCCGGCTCGGCGGCGCGCCACCACAGTAATCGCATCGCGATCAAAATCAGGTTCACGGCGGCGGCTACGGCTCGGCTGTGAGGGCCGGATATCGAAACGGTGGAGGATGAAGTCGATCACCAGCTTGTGCCGCTCGAGACTGGCGATGCCAAGCAGCCCTGGTCCGCCGATGTCGCTTTGGTCAAATGTCGGCACGGTGCTGCCGTCCAGCATCAAATCCTGAAAAGTCAGCGATTCAACATGGAACATGTCCGCCATAACCGCGTTAGCCAATCCCACGACCCGCGCCTGTCCGGCGCTGCGCAGTCCTAATCGCGCTGCCAGTTCACGCGACAATACAGTGCGTTCAGCGCCAGTATCAACGATAAAGTCAAACGGCCCTTGCCCCGCTATCGACACTTGCAATGTCATCCGGTCACTGCGGTCCAGCATGATCGGGGTGGTCAGTGCCGGTTCTGATGCGGGCGATTCTATCGCGGGCTGCGCGTAATCGGCAGGCGGTTCAATGGTCGATGTCTGGGCAAAGGCCAATGACGTAGCGCAAGCCGCCCCCAACCCGGCCACAATGCTGCGCCAATGATAAACTGCTTTGACCATGGCGATGTCTCCTGCTCGACAGCTCAAGCTCACCCGCTCAAGCTACGCTGCTTGTCGCCAATCGACAAGCACAACCGCGTCGGCGTGCCGACGGGAAAGGTCAGCGGGAACGCGCCGCTTCGGCTGCGCGCAGCACTCGCAAGACATTGCCGCTCCAGATTTTTGCGACGTCAGCTTCGTTGTAGCCCGCAGCTAGCAGGGCAGCGGTTATCTTGGGCAAAGCGGAGATGTCGTCGAGGCCGGCAACCCCGCCGCCGCCGTCCCAATCCGCGCCGATCCCGCAATGCTCAACGCCAACGACGTCAAGGCAATGGAGCAGGGCGCGCATGAACAGGGCAAAATCGCCTTCGTTGACGCGCTCGCTGCTGTCGAGCGCGGCCCAGTCGTCGGCCAGTTGCCGCTGTTGCTGCGACGTCAACTCGGTAATCTGGTCGAACTGGTCATACAGCGGCGATCGCGCTGCGCTGTTGTTGAACCGCGACAGATAGACGCTGTTGATCTGGATCACCCCGCCGTCTGCCGCCACTTCGCGGGCCAGCGCATCATCGACATTGCGGCGATGGTCGAAAATCGTCTTGAACCCGGAGTGGCTCAACATGATCGGGGTGCGCGATAGCGCCATCATCTCGCGCAATGCCGTATCCGACGCATGGCTGGCATCGATGACCATGCCCAGCCGGTTCATCTCGGCCACCCACTGCCGCCCCAGCGGGGTCAGGCCGCCTGCGCTATTTTGTCCGGTGGCCGAAGCGGCGAACTGATTGTCGCGGCTATGCACCGGCCCTGCCATCCGCACCCCGCGACGGTAAAACTCGGCCAGCCCCGCGATACTGTCGCCCAACGGATAGCTGTTTTCGATGCTGATATAGGCGGCGCGCCTTCCGGTGGCGGCGATCTGCGCTGCATCTGCTGCTCTGGTGGCCAAGGTCATGGCGTCACGATTGGCGGCAAACACCCGCTCGATTGCGGCCAGTCGCCGCGCCGCGTGCTGACTGGCTTGGGCATAGCCTTGCGGCGTCAGCGGTCCTTGCTGGGTGTAGATGACAAAAAACCCGCCATCGAGGCCGCCTTCGCGCATCCGTGGCAGATCGACATGGCTCAGGTCGTCGGCAAATGTGTGGCGATCGGCAATGCTCCAGCCCGGCCGGTCAAAATGCACCGCAGTGTCGAGGTGGGTGTCGAGAGTTAAGATCCGCTCGTGAATCGCGGCTGGGTCATTGGACAACGGTACTGCTTCGGGCACCCCAGCGGGGGCGCAGGACACAAGGGTGAGGGCGGCAAGCCAGAGCGGATTATTCATAGGCGCAATGTTAGAGTGATTTCGAGCCAGATGGAAACATCTGGCTCGAAATCACGGTAAAACTAGAATCTAGAGTGCTGTCTTTGATGCAATCAAAGACGGAAGCGCTCTAGCGATAGAAAATATGATTGCCCAGCCGCGCTATCCGCGCACGATTCCAGCCCGGCGATACGTTGGTCGCGTGAAAAAACATCGCTCCGGGAACCGGACTCGCCCATTCCCCCGCCATCGCCACCCGGGCGACACCAACTGCGGTGCGCCACTGCGCCGAGTCACGCGGTGCCGACAAAGTGCCGCCACGGACAAAAGAGAATTGGCGTGGCTGGGTCAATACCCCGCACACCGAATTGGCAAAGCGACCCGAACCGGCGCGGTTGAGGATGACATGGGCAACTGCCAATTGTCCTTCGAGCGATTCGGAGCGGGATTCATAATAGATACCAATCGCAAGACAGCGTTGCTGCGCATTGTCCGGCGTGCTGCCCGCAAAATCGCCGACCTTCCCAGCCAGCGTGGTGGCGTTCGAAGCCGGAGCGGGCGGGGCTACATCTGCGGCGCTGGGGGCATCTGCATATGCATCGACGGCAATTTGCGGGAGCGGCTGGACCACGGCGGAAGATTCGAAAACCACATCACCGGGTGTATTCTGGGCCAGACCTGGAACGGTCATGGCAATCGCCAAAATGGCGGTAGTAGTAACAGCGACCGCACTGGCGGCCTCGAAAATACGACTCATGATGTCATCAAAATATGCGGGTCAGCTACTAAACACCGAGGGACAAATTGTCCGACCACCGGCTGAGCCTTTCCGTCTGCGTGTTCACCCGGAACCGTTCTGCGGTCCACATTCCATAAGCCCTAGCGGCCATCAGGAAATCAAAGCAACCTTCGCTTTTCCCTAGTCCGGCACATATGTTGCAGTGCAGCGAAGAATGCAAGCCTATTCAAACAAGTCAGCGGCGAAACGTGCCGCATCTGGGATATCCAGTTCAATCACCCACATATCGGGATCGGAGCGCAGGCGCTTTTCCATCATTTTTGCATAATCTTCGAGGGTCATATCCTGCGACACGCCCACATCGCGCCATTGCTCGCGCCCATCAGAGGCAGTTGCGCGTTCGAGCAAAATCTGCCTTTGGCCGCGATCTGTGCACTCGATCAGTATTGCTCCGGCATGATCGTCGCCATGATGCAGCACCGTGGCAAAGCCGCCTGCACCCTGAACCCGGCGACACAATATGGAGACGACCATCGCGCTGGTCAGTCGCGGCGATGCTGCGCCAGTCATGCGCTGCCATTCATCGGCTAAGGTTGTATCTGGCCAGATCAGGCGGCATCACGGCTCTCTTCGCCGGTCAATATGGCATAGACCGCTTCGGCTGATTTGGTGCCGCGCAGGCGCGCAATCGCAGCTTCATCGCGAAAGAAACGCGAAGCCTGGGCCAGCGCCTTGAGATGATCGGCTCCCGCGTCAGCCGGTGATAACAGGATAAAGACGAGGTCGACAGGCAACGCGTCAATCGCATCAAAATCGATCGGTCGCGCCAGTTGCATGAACAACCCGCGCACCCCGCCCAGACCGGCAATCCGGGCATGGGGGATGGCCATGCCGCGACCAAAGGCGGTGGAGCCCAGCCGCTCTCGCTCAAGCAATGCCTCGGCGACTTCGCTCGCATCAAGACCCAGCGCAGAAGCCGCCAGGGCGCCTGCCAATGGGAAAAAATTGCGTTTGGAATCGACCACCACTTGGGCGCGCACAGTCGCGGGATAAATAAGGTCGGCCAGCCTGTTCATGATCATTATTCTTTAATAAATTTGGGAAAAACGAACCATCATCAAGGCCCGTGTCAGGTTCCCCATTTGTGATCGCGAGCGGCCCTTACTCCCACAAGCATTAAAATACCAGCGCCGAAATATCCGGCTAAATCGTAACGGCACCGACCCGTGGTCAATTCAGTCGCGGCTCAACCCAGCCAATCGTGCCATCATTGCGGCGATAGACCATGTTGTGAATCCCGGACACGGCGTTGACAAACAACAGCGCCCCGGTGTTGCGCAGGTCAAGCATCATCACCGCGTCCGACACGCTGGCGGTGGGAATATCCACCCGGGTCTCGGCGATAATGACCGGGGCGTCGCCCGCTTCTTCCTCTGCCTCGCCTGCGTCGAACACGGTGTAACCGGCGTTGTAAGCCAGTTGGTCCAAACTCACCGGGTCCGCTTTCTGACCACCCTTGTCCTTGAGGCGGCGCATATAGCGGCGCAGTTGTTTTTCAATCCGATCGGCCGCCGCTGCAAAGGCGAGATGCACATCTTGAGCGCCGCCATGCCCTTTCAGCAGCACCCCTTGCATCACATGGGCGACAATATCGCAGGTCACCGAATCGTGCGGGCCTCGACCGAATGTAGCGTGAGCGGAAATGGCTCTGGAAAAATATTTGTCCGCGATTCCATTCATCCGGTCCGTGACGTGGGTCTGAAGGGATTCGCCCGTTTCGAGTTGGTGACCGGAAACACGGATTTCCATAAGCTTGCTCCTTTTCTCGTTGGTCAATGGTTGGTCGGCAGAGTCATTTTGGTCGGTATAATCATTGCGGCGTTACAGCCTCCCCATCTGTGGCGGGAACATCGCCCCACAGCGCATTATCAATCTTGGTAATGAAGGCCGCGTGACGCACCAGCTCGCAGGCCAGCGGGGCATGTGCTCGCGGCGCACGAAATGGCCGGTCGGCTATGCCGCCGGAGGCTTGCCTGGGCCCTGCATTACTCGCTGCGGCAGCCTGTGCTGCCTCTTTGCCCAGTTCAAGACCGATCTGACGGCCGCCAGTCATTTCGACATAGAGTTGCGCCAACAACTCTGCATCAAGCAAAGCGCCGTGTTTGACCCGGTGGCTGCGATCAATGCCATAGCGAGAACACAAGGCATCGAGGCTATGTTTCGCGCCTGGGTGGAGGCGTCGAGCGAGGGCAACCGTATCCACCATCCGCGATCGGTCGAGCAGTGGACGACCAATCCGGCGCAGTTCGGCATCAACAAAGCCAAAATCGAAACTGGCATTATGCGCCACCAGCTTTGCGTCGCTGCCGAGAAACTCTAACAGCGCATCGACGCATTCAGCAAAGGTCGGCTTGTCCGACAAAAACGCATCGGACAGCCCATGCACAGCCTGTGCCTCTGCGGGCATCGGTCGTGCAGGATTGAAATAGGCGTGAAAGTTGCGACCAGTCTCGACCCGGTTGACCAGTTCAATGCAACCAATTTCCACTATGCGGTCGGCGCCTTCGGCATTCAGGCCAGTGGTTTCGGTGTCGAACACAATTTCACGCATGGTTGGACAGACTATGCGCCGCTCTCGCCCCTTAGGCAAGCGACGACATGTTCAATTTGGCGACGGGTTTGCTCAAATGACCCGCCAGTGTCGATGATATGGTCGGCCCGCGCACGCTTTTGTGCATCGGGTGTCTGACGGGCCAAAATATCCGCAAATTTCTGCGCGGTCATTCCGGGCCGAGCCAGCACCCGGCGGCGTTGCTCGTCTGCGGGTGCGGAAACGACGATGACCCGATCAACCGCGTTCGAACCACCCTTTTCAAACAGTAATGGAATGTCGAGAACAATCATCGGCTCATCCCGATTGGCCAGCATAAACCCGGCCTGCACCTTAGCCAGTGCCGGATGGACGATATCTTCCAACTGGCGAAGGGCCGCATCCTCGCCAAACACCCGCGCCCCCAATTTGCCGCGATCTACCCCCAAAGGCCCGGTTGTTCCGGGAAAGGCTGCCTCGATCAGGGGAAGCAAAGCGCCTCCCGGCCCCTGTAGCCGGTGGACCTCCGCGTCGGCTTCAAACACGGGCACGCCGATGTCGCGCAGCATCGCTGCCACCGTCGATTTACCCATCCCGATCGAGCCGGTCAGGCCCACCACCAGCGGGCGTTTTTTCTGGCCTTTCCCGTCGGCAGGCCGACGCGGCTGAGCTGGTGGCGGCGCCTTTTTTGTCATGCCGCAAGCAGTGCATATAATTGGTCATCGTTCAGCCGTACCGGCTCCGCCCCGAAAAACAGCTCAAAGCCCAGCGCCGCTTGGCCAACCAGCATTTCCAGCCCGTCGATTGTCTCCAGACCCCGATCTTCGGCCTGTGCCATAAGCTCGGTCACATGCGGCGCATAGACGAGGTCATAAACAATCGCGTCATCCGGCAGGGGTGCCAGGTTGATGTCGAGTAGCGGCTGGCCCGCCATCCCCAACGCACTGGCATTGACCAGCAGGGCTGCGGGCGGAATCCGCGAACCGAGCGGCAGCGCCTGCCCCTTCAAACCAAAATGGGCGAGCAAGGCGCTGGCTTTAAGGGTATTGCGGTTCAAAATCGTCACCTCGCCAACCTCTGCCCGAGCTAGGGCAAACAAAACCGCACGAGCCGCGCCGCCTGCGCCAATCACGACGACATTCCGACCGGAGAAATCAAGATTGGCGATCGGTGCATAAAAGCCCGCAGCGTCGGTATTGGTCGCAATTAACCCGCCATCCTCTGCGCGGGAAATTGTGTTGGCAGCGCCAATTGTGCCGCGCAGATTGCCGGGGTCCGCAACATGGTCGAGCACCGCCAGCTTGTGCGGAATAGTGACGTTGCAACCACGCCAGTGCGGGTCTTGGCGGCGCAAAGCGAGATAGTCGGCGAGCTGGTGCGGGGGTAGATGGCAGGCACGATAGTGGCCGGGCAGGCCGGTTTGGCCAAGCCAAAAGCGATGAATCATGGGTGATTTGCTGTGGACAACCGGATCCCCAATGACTTCGGCATAGGCAATGCCGGGGCTTTCGCTGTCAATAGTGGCAATCATGATAAAATAACGCCCCGGTCGCGCAAATAACCGAGCAGCGGCAATAGCGGCATCCCCAATATCGTGAAATAATCCCCCTTGATCGCCGAAAACAGCTGCACCCCCATCGCTTCGATCCGGAAACAGCCAACGCAACCGGCAATCGCTGGCCATTCGGCATCTAGGTAGCTGGCGATAAAGTCGGGCGACAGGGTGCGAACAGTCAGCCGCGCCTGATCCACATGACGCCACACCGGCTGGCCGTGCTGTGCCACCACAACCGCACTGGTCAACACCATATCACGCCCGGAAAAGGCCGACAGGTGATCGGCGGCGGCGGCGCGGTCGGTCGGCTTGTCAAAACAGCGCCCCTCAACCGACACAATCGTATCGCTGCCAATCACCAACGCCTCGCCATGACCCTGTGAAATCTTGAGCGCCTTTAACTCAGCCAGCGCATCGGCCAATGCCCTTGGCGGCTGCCCTTCGGCAAGCAGCGCCGCCGTTACCGATGTTTCATCGACATGCGCCGGGCGCGCCTCATAAACGATGCCAGCCGCATCGAGCATGGCACGGCGACTGGCGCTTTGCGAGGCGAGGATGATCGGCAGCATAGCGGATACAGTCAATGCTCAGCCCCCGCTGTCGATCCAGTGCTTTGTTGTGCTCGACGGTCTTCGTATAATTTGATGATCGCCGAAGCGGTTTCTTCAATCGAGCGGCGGGTCACATCGATCACCGGCCAGTCATTGTCGGCAAACATCCGCTTGGCAAAGCCAATCTCTTGTTTAACCGCCTGTGCATCGGCATAAGTTGTGGCTTGATCCTCGCCCATCGTGGACAAGCGGTTGCGGCGCACCGCCACCAGCCGGTCGGCGCTGGTGGTGAGACCAACCACCAATGGTGCCTTGAGCGCAAATAACTGGGGTGGCGGAGGTGATACCGGAATAATCGGGATATTGGCGGTTTTGTAGCCACGATTGGCGAGATAGATGGAGGTTGGTGTTTTTGAACTGCGTGAGACCCCAGCGATCACAATATCCGCATCCTCCCACCCATCAGGAGAAATCCCGTCATCATGGGCCATGGTGTAATGAATAGCCTCTACCCGCGCAAAATAGGCATCATCCAATATATGCTGGCGCCCGGGCCGCGCCTTTGCCTTTTGACCTAGCATCTGCGACAGTGCATCATAGACGGTGTCCAGCGCCGCGATGGCTGGCAATCCCAATGCCGCACAACCCCGTTCCAGCTCTGTACGCAACTCCCGATTGACCAGTGTGAACAACACCAATCCTGGGTTGTCGGACACTTCGACCATGATCCGCTGTAAATGGGCTGGTGAGCGCACCATTGGCCAGAAATGGCGGGTGACCGCGACATCGTCAAACTGGGCGAGCGCTGCCTTGGCGATATTTTCCAAGGTCTCACCGGTCGAGTCAGAAACGAGGTGGAGGTGCAGTTTCACCGTTATATCCATGTGGGTTGGCTGTGGATAAATCAATGGACAGATTTGTGGATAAGATTCATCCATAATGGCACCGATTCTGTCCACAAGACAATCCACAGTAAGACATACTTACCAACCGGCTGTGGATAGTGGGGATAAAAATCACGACTCATGGACATAGCGTGAGTCGATTCCAGTGTGGTGTTGGCAAAATCGGCAGCGACGACTATTCCCCCGAAATCCACCGACCTACTATCAACAACAATCAAGAAAGACTCTTATTATTATGATGGTTTGTCCGGGTGCTCGGCATGACAATGCGATGTTGGCAGTGCTGTCGGGGCAGCGCATCGACCCGCCGCCATTTTGGTTGATGCGCCAAGCTGGTCGCTATCTGCCAGAATATCGCTCGTTGCGTGCGGACAAGGGTGGGTTTCTCGATCTCGTCTATGACAGCAAGGCTGCTTGTGAAGTGACCTTGCAGCCGCTGCGTCGGTTTGACTGTGATGCTGCAATTCTGTTTTCCGACATTTTGATTGTGCCGCATGCGATGGGCCAGTCGCTATGGTTTGAAGCGGGCGAAGGTCCGCGCTTGGCCCCGCGACTGGCTGAAGCTGCACTGGATCAGTTAGCCCCTGCAATTGAACGCTTTGAATCAGTCTATGCAACTTTGCGATTGGTAAAACAGCGGATGCCAGCTGGGCGGGCTCTGCTGGGTTTTGCTGGATCACCTTGGACAGTCGCGACCTATATGGTCGATGGCCAAGGATCAAAGGATCAAGGCGCAGCGCGGCGGATGGCCTATCAGCAACGCGAAAGATTTGCCGAGTTAATCGAAGCTATCGTGGTGATGACTGTGGAGTATCTGGCTGGACAAATCCTGGCTGGAGCTGATGCTGTGCAATTATTTGATAGTTGGGCGGGCAGCCTTGCTCCGGATGAATTCACCCGCTGGGTGATTGAACCCAATGCGCAAATTATCGAACGCTTGCGTGCCATTTGTCCGCAAACACCGATTATCGGTTTTCCCAAAGGGGCGGGAGCAAAACTGCTGGATTATGTTGCAAGGACCAAGGTTGATGTGATTGGCCTTGATGAAACCATCGATCTTGCCTGGGCCAATGCAATGTTGCCGAAAAATATGCCGGTGCAGGGTAATCTTGATCCGTTGCTGTTGGTTGCGGGTGGCGATGCGCTTAATCGGGGGATTGATGCCATCTGTGCGGCCTTAGCGGGTCGTCCGCATATCTTTAATCTGGGGCATGGCATTTTGCCAGACACGCCAATTGCCCATGTAGAGCAAATGGTGCGTAGGTTAAGGGGGGGATAGGCCGCGCTCGCCTGCGAGCGGGAAAGGCCAGAAAGGAAACAAACAGCGTGCTGGGTTATGCGACAGGATGGTTGGGCGCGGCCTATCTGTGGGTGGTGGCACTCCATGTGATTTTAGTGGTGTTTTTGATGGCCGGACTGTTGATGATGCCGCGTTTTTTTATCTATCATCAGGAATCTGAGCCAGGCTCGGCAGAGGAAATCCGCTGGATTGATCGCGAAGATAAATTGCGCAAAATCATCCTCAATCCCTCGTTGGTGATGGTCTGGATATCCGGATTGATGCTGGCAGTACATGGCGCGGTGTGGAGCCAGGGTTGGTTCATCGCCAAACTGGCTTTGGTGCTGATCCTGTCGGCTTATCACGGTTGGTTGATTGGCTATGGCAAGGCACTGGCACGCGGCGAGCGTCGCCTTAGCGGGCACCAATTGCGCTTGCTCAACGAACTGCCGGGGTTAATCGCCATTGCTGTCATCCTGTTGGTGTTCGTCAAGCCGTTTTGAACCGTGATTTGGGCTATGTTGTGATTGACACTGCCCCAGACCAACCCTAAATGCAGCCGCGACGGTCAGGCTGAGCCTCGCCGTTATCTGCCATTGCGCGACGAAGCGATTCCCCATCGTATACGGCTCTATCCTAGGAAAGCAGCCGACCGCGTCATTTCCACCGAAAGACTATTATGCATTTGAAAGATTTGAAGAAAAAGGCCCCATCCGATCTGGTCCAAATGGCCGAAGAATTGGGTGTCGAAGGCGCATCAACCCTGCGTAAGCAGGATTTGATGTTCTCCATACTCAAGGCGATGGCCGAGGACGGTGAAGAAATTACCGGATCCGGCACAATAGAGGTCATGCAGGACGGTTTTGGTTTCCTGCGTAGTGCAGAGGCCAGTTACCTCGCCGGCCCAGATGATATTTACATCAGCCCCAATCAAGTTCGCCGCCATGGCCTGCGCACCGGCGATACCATCGAAGGCGAAATCCGCGCTCCCAAGGATGGCGAGCGCTATTTTGCCCTGACCAAGCTGGTATTGGTCAATTTCGACGATCCTGAGGTTGTCCGTCACCGCGTCAATTTCGATAATCTGACGCCGCTCTATCCCGACGAAAAGCTGATCCTAGATTGCTCGGACCCTACCCAAAAGGACATGTCGGCGCGAGTCATCGACCTGATCAGCCCGCAGGGCAAGGGCCAGCGCGCGCTGATCGTGGCACCTCCGCGCACCGGCAAGACGGTGCTTTTGCAGAATATCGCCAAGGCAATCACCGACAATCATCCCGAAGTGTTCCTGATCGTGCTACTGATTGATGAACGGCCCGAGGAAGTCACCGACATGCAGCGCAGCGTCAAGGGTGAGGTTATCTCCTCGACCTTTGACGAACCGGCTTCGCGTCACGTTCAAGTCGCTGAAATGGTGATTGAAAAGGCCAAGCGCCTAGTTGAGCATAAAAAGGATGTGGTCATCCTGCTCGATTCGATCACCCGATTGGGCCGCGCTTACAACACCGTAGTGCCATCGTCGGGTAAGGTGTTGACCGGTGGGGTTGATGCCAATGCGCTGCAACGACCCAAGCGTTTCTTTGGTGCCGCGCGCAATATCGAAGAAGGCGGCTCGCTGTCGATTATTGCCACCGCGCTGATCGATACCGGTTCCAAGATGGATGAAGTGATTTTTGAAGAGTTCAAGGGCACCGGCAACAGCGAAATCGTGCTTGACCGCAAGGTTTCGGACAAGCGTATCTTTCCTGCGCTCGATGTCGGCAAGTCGGGCACCCGCAAGGAAGAGCTGCTGCTCGACAAGAACAAGCTCGCCAAAATGTGGGTGCTGCGCCGCATCCTGATGCAGATGGGGACCATCGATGCGATGGAGTTCCTGCTCGACAAGATGAAAAACTCCAAGACCAACGAGGATTTCTTTGAGAGCATGAACCAGTAAGATGGTTGGCTAGGGTTGAGCGAAAGGGCTGAATGGTGTTGGATTTATTTGCTGCCGTAACGACTGCTGCGGGCGGCTTGGGTGGTCCTGCAGAAATGTGGGCCGCAATTGTTACTGACTTTTCCAACATCACCGAACCGGCAGCGCTGGCGGCATTTTTCCAGGTGCTGATGATCGATCTGGTGCTGGCGGGCGACAATGCGATTGTCGTTGGCGCGCTTGCTGCCGGTCTGCCCGCCGAACAACGCAAAAAGGTGATCTTGATCGGGGTGCTGGCGGCACTGGTGCTGCGCATCGGCTTTGCGCTGGTGGTTACCCAGTTGATGGCGATTGTCGGGCTGATCTTTATCGGCGGGATACTGCTGGCCTGGGTCGCATGGCGAATGTGGCGCGATTTGCGTTTTACCAGCGGTGAATCACAAGGCTCTCCCGAGATTGTTGGCGACGAAGATTCGGGCTTGAGACCAGCCAAAAGCTTTGCTGGGGCGGTGTGGGCGGTGGCGATCGCCGACGTTTCGATGAGCCTCGACAATGTCTTGGCAGTCGCGGGCGCGGCGCGCGAGCACCCCGGGATATTGATTGTCGGGCTGGTCTTTGCAGTGTTGCTGATGGGCATCGCCGCCAACGTCATCGCTAAATATATCGAGCGTTATCGCTGGATTGCGTATTTTGGTTTGGTGGTGATCATCTATGTTGCGGTCAAGATGATCTATGACGGATGGATCGACCCTAGCGTGGGTATCGGGACATTATTTGGTTAGGGCGGCGGCTATGGTCTCATCATGATGGCCCTGTCGGCCGTCATCACCGGCGGGCCGGGAACCGGCAAGTCGACCATAATCGCTGAGCTGGTGCGGCGGGGCCTAGCGGTGGTGCCAGAGGCTGCGCGCACGATATTGCAGCAACCGGGCGGGACGGAATTGCGGTCAGATCATCCTGTGGCTTTTGCCAGGGCCATGTTCGACTCAGAGTTTGCAGCGCTGGCAGCAGCCAGCAGCTATGCGGGCGTCACCATATTTGATCGCGGTTTGCCCGACACTATCGGCTTTCTGCGCCTAGAACGTCTGAATGTGCCGCCAGAGATGGACGCGGCATGCCGCACGCGGCGCTATACCGGGCCGATACTTGTGACGCCGCCGTGGCCCGAGATTTATGTGAGCTATGCCGAGCGCACCCAGACATGGGACGAGGCACTGGCCAGCGCCGAGGCGACAAGTGCGGCGTGGCGCAGCTATGGCTATGAGCTGATCGAGATTCCGCGCCTTGATGTGGCGGTCAGGGCAGACTTTGTCGAAGCGAAGGTGCTGGCGCACGGCAAGCG
>JBCKXT010000011.1:0-43628 GCA_038921085.1 Sphingopyxis sp.
ATTTCGCAGAGCGACAGAGTCACAGACCACGACGGGGCCTTCCTCGTGTCCGCTCAGTCATCATCTGCCTACGTCGAGAAATTTGGCCCACAGATTCTTCGATTAGACCGGCGCACGCAATGCGACGGCTATCCGGCCATGAATTTCGGTGAGTCCAAAGGATTGACCTTCGACCGTGTGCTTATCTTCCCTCATGGAAAGGCGCGCCAGTGGCTGGCCTCCGGCAACTACGATCAAGTCAAGGATTCTGCCGCAAAGATGTATGTGGGCGTTAGCCGAGCCCGGCATAGCGTCGCTTTTGTATTTGATGGCGAGTGCAAGATAGACGGACTGATCCGCTACTCCTGAGAGCCCTTAATGGCGCAAACGGCCCAATCTGGGCAATCCACCCGGTATCCGGATTGTCCGCTCGCTGTCCGGGCAAAACTATCAAGAAGTGCAGCGTTCGGGCGACAATCGCATCTTTTACAACCGCTATGATGTCGGCAGGTCGGTGTCGCTGAGCGGGTCGCTGAAATTCTGAACCAGAGCATCGAACGGACGCCACCCTGCAGCGAGCGCGGGGGATGCGAATGTCGAATTTAGAGCGTTATGACATTAGAGCCTGCCCCGGCGGAGGCCGGGGTTGAGCCGCTTCCGTCATTGCGAGCGTAGCGAAGCAATCCAGCAACGCCGAGATGGATTGCTTCGCTACGCTCGCAATGACGATTCAATTAAATGTCATCCCGATCTAACTCCACTAGGCTGGCTTGCCAGCCGCCGCTGCACTCGCCATAGCCCGGCCACTGGTTTGCTAAATCGCGCACAGCGCAGCCATAAAAAGGGGATGGCGGTGAAAATTCAGGTTTTTGTAACGCTCAAGCCGGGCGTGCTCGATCCACAAGGGCGCGCCATTCAACATGCGCTTGGCGGATTGGGCTTTGCCGGGGTTGAGGGTGTTCGCGCCGGACGCTTTATCGAACTCGAACTGGCGGATTACACGACCGAGGAAAATGTCCGTGCAATGTGCGAAAAACTGCTCGCCAACACGGTGATCGAGAATTTTCGGATTGTCGGCTTTTAACCATGACCGCAGCCGTCATCGTCTTTCCAGGCTCTAATTGTGATCGGGATATGGCGCGCGCGATTGCTCTGGCCAGCGGTCGCATGCCCGATATGGTGTGGCATGGCGACACTGCCCTGCCCGACGGCACCGACTTTATCGCTTTGCCGGGCGGGTTTTCCTATGGCGATTATCTGCGCGCCGGGGCGATGGCTGCGCGCAGTCCGATCATGGCCGCAGTGGTCGCAGCGGCGGCACGCGGGGTGCCAGTGCTGGGGGTATGCAATGGCTTTCAAGTGCTGGCCGAGGCAAGGTTGTTGCCCGGCGCGTTGATGCGCAACGCTGCGCTCAACTTTGTCTGCCGTGATGTGCCGCTGATCGTCGAAAACAACCAGAGCCTGTTCACCAGCAGCTATGATGCAGGAGAGCAAATTGTGTTGCCGGTCGCCCACCAAGATGGCAATTATTTTGCCGACGATGCGACGCTGGACCGGCTTGAAGGCGACGGGCGGGTCGCCTTTCGCTACCTTGATACGGTCAATGGCTCGGCGCGGCAAATCGCCGGGATTTTGAACCCCAGTGGCAATGTGCTGGGGATGATGCCGCACCCCGAACGCGGCGTCGAGGATGCCCATGGCAACCGCGACGGGCTGCGCCTGTTTGAAGGATTGTTGGCGGTTCTCGCCTGATCACTCCACTAACTCAACCTAATCCCACGCCGCCAGGGGTGGCAGGCTCATCAAAATCGCATCAATATTGCCGCCGGTTTTAAGCCCGAACAGGGTGCCGCGATCATGGACCAGATTAAACTCGGCATAGCGCCCGCGCCACACCCGCTGCTGATGCAGGTCGGCGTCGGTAAACGGCGTCGCCATGCGGCGGCGGACAATCGGCGGGAAAGCGTCGAGAAACGCTTCGCCAACAGCGCGGGTAAAGGCAAAGTTGCGATCGAACATGGTGTCGCTGTCTACTTCCAGATGGTCATAGAATATCCCGCCGACGCCGCGCGCTACGCCCCGGTGCGGGATAAAGAAATACTCCTCTGCCCACTGCGCATAGCGTTCGTAAACATCGGGGCCAAATGGCATACACGCCGCCCGCAACCGCGCATGAAACGCGTCGCTATCCTCGGGATAAGGGATCGGCGGGTTGAGGTCAGCGCCGCCCCCGAACCAGCGCTTGGTGGTGACCAAAAAGCGCGTGTTCATATGCACTGCGGGGACATGCGGGTTGGCCATGTGCGCGACCAGACTGATGCCAGTTGCGAAAAAGCCGGGATTGTCAGCCGCACCGTGGATTTGCTCGGCAAAATCAGGGGGAAATTCGCCGCCCACAGTCGAGACGTTGACCCCGACCTTTTCAAACACTTTGCCCTTCATGACGCTGCGCACCCCGCCGCCGCCACCGCCGCTTTCGAGCGCGCCGGGGGTTATCCCTGGACCCTCCCGGTCCCAGGCGAAATAGTCAAAGCGGGCGTCGCTGCCGGCCTCCGCCTCAATCGCTTCAAATGCCGAACAAATCTGCGTGCGGAGTGATTCGAACCAGTTGCGGGCGGCCTGTTGCTGGGCATCTAGCGATGTGTGCGGGGCGGTCATAGGACGAATCCTCTAGAGCCTTTTCAAGCCGGATGGAAACATCCGGTGGCTTGGAAAAGGCGGTAAACAAAAGCGCTGGCGTTTTCGCCAGGGGAAGCAAGAAAACATCTAGAGCCAGATTCCACTAATGCCTGTCCTCGCGAAGGCGGGGATGGATCAGGCTATAGGTCATAAACTCATAACTAGCACCATCGAGGTTTGCAGCGATTTTGTTCAGTGCGAGGAGGCAGACTGCGGGAATATGTCAATATTTCAAGGGCTGCCGACGCAGCAATGGACAAAATCGGGCAAATCCTAAAGGACATCAAAATGGCTTCCATCTCGAACGAAAATACTCTGGCAGATAGCGCGACTATCCGCTGCGAGCATTTTCGCCCGATATATTCGCCATTTTGACGCCTCGGCAGTGTTAGTTATGAGTTTATGACCTAGTCTGGCGCAGTGCTTCGTACAGCGCGATGCCACCGGCGACGGCGACATTCAAGCTGCGAAATCCCGCAGCCATGGGAATGCGGACATGCAATGCGGCTGCATCATGAATGGATTGGGGTACGCCGCTGCTTTCACTGCCGAGCAGGATGACATCGTAGTGCATAAAATCCGCATCGGTCAAAGCCGTGCCGCCCGACGTGGTGAGCAGGACGAGCCGACGTGCCGCCACAGCCATCGCGGCGACAAAGGATGGGATGTCGCTGTGACGGGTCAATGATGCCCGCGCCGCATAATCCATCCCCGCACGCTGCAAGGCTCTGTCTGAAAACGGAAAACCGCAAGGTTCGACGATATGGACATCGCAGCCAAAACAAGCGACGGTGCGCAATATGGTGCCTACATTGCCCGCAATATCGGGCTGAATCAGGGCAAGAGCTGGTCGCATCCGCAGCACTTTGCCGGTGAAGCAGCGGTGGAGCAAGCAGCGGATGCTATGTGATGCCATAAATGCGCCAATTGGCCATTGGCAATTGGCATGGGCGCGGCTATCAGGCCGCCAATTGATGCTGGGGGGCAGCGCCGGTCTTGCGGGCCGAAGTTGCGAATGGCATAGCCACCCCACCTCATCGTATTGGCGAACACGTCCATCCGGGCGAGAATAGGGTTTTCGCATGGCGACGATACAGGCAGAGCAAGCACTGACTGGCGAAATCGGACCAGATGGCGTTCGCCGCCGCGACTTCATCCACCTTGCCGCGCTCAGCTGGGCCGGGGTTGGTGCGGCGGCAGCGGTGGTGCCGCTGGTCTATCAGATGAGCCCGTCTGCCGACGTTCTGGCGCTGTCGACAACCGAAATAGACATTAGCGCGATTGAACCGGGTCAGGCGATCAAGACCAGTTGGCGCAAGCAGCCGGTGTTTGTCCGCAACCTGACACCTGCAGAAATTACCGCTGCCAATCAGGTCAGCGCGAGTGATCTGCGCGATCCCCAGACGCTGGCTGAACGGACCAAGCCGGGCAAAGAGAATTGGTTGATTACGCTGGGGATCTGCACCCATTTGGGCTGTGTCCCGCTGGGAGCCGCCGAGGGTGAGAATCGCGGCGATTTTGGCGGCTATTTCTGCCCCTGCCACGGCTCGCACTATGATGTCGCAGCGCGCATCCGTAAGGGACCAGCCCCGACGAACCTGGTGGTTCCGCCCTATGAGTTTACGTCCGACACCATCGTGATGATCGGCTGAGGAGCAGGCCAAGATGAGCTTTCCCTGGGCACAGCAATATGCGCCAAAGCACCCGCTGATGCAGTGGATAGACGAACGTCTGCCGCTGCCACGGCTTGTCTATAATGCGGTTGGCGCTGGCTATCCGGTGCCGCGCAACCTAAATTATTTCTGGAACTTTGGGGTGCTGGCCGGGATTGCGCTGGTCATCCAGTTGGTCACCGGCATCGTATTGGCGATGCATTATTCCGCCAATACGCTGGTCGCGTTCAACTCGGTTGAACACATCATGCGCGACGTCAATGCCGGCTGGCTGATGCGCTATGCGCACATGAACGGGGCCAGCTTTTTCTTCATTGTTGTCTATATCCACATTTTTCGCGGTCTGTATTTTGGTTCCTACAAGGCCCCGCGCGAAATGATCTGGTTGCTCGGAGTGGTCATTTTGCTGTTGATGATGGCGACATCATTCATGGGCTATGTGCTGCCATGGGGCCAGATGAGCTATTGGGGCGCACAGGTCATCACCAGCTTTTTCTCGGCGATTCCGCTAATCGGCGAACCCATTCGGCAATGGTTATTGGGTGGATTTGTGCCCGATCAGGCGACGCTCAACCGCTTTTTCTCGCTACACTATCTGCTGTCGTTCGTGATTGTGGGGGTCGTTATCCTGCATGTCTGGGCGTTGCATATTCCTGGATCGTCGAATCCCACCGGGGTCGAGATAAAAGCCGAACAGGACACGGTGCCATTCCACCCTTATTATACCGCAAAGGACGGATTTGGTCTGGGCGTGTTCCTGATCCTGTTTTGCGCGGTCCTGTTCTTTTCTCCGAACCTGCTGGGTCACCCGGACAATTATATTCCGGCCAACCCGCTATCAACCCCGGCACATATTGTCCCTGAATGGTATTTCTGGCCGTTCTATGCGATCCTGCGCGCCTTTACCGGCAATTTCCTCTGGGTTGATGCAAAGCTGTGGGGGGTGGTTGCGATGTTTGCGTCGATCGCGCTGCTGTTCTTTTTGCCATGGCTTGACCGTTCACCGATCCGTTCGGCGACCTATCGCCCGCTGTATCGCAAATTCTTTTGGGTGCTGATGGCCGATATTGTCCTGCTGAGCATTTGCGGGGTGATGCCGGCCGAGCAGCCTTGGATTATCCTCAGCCAGATAGGAACAATCTATTATTTCGCCCATTTCCTAATCATCGTGCCGATGATTACGCACTTTGAAACGCCATTGCCAATGCCGATGTCGATTACCGAAAGCGTGTTGGGCAAGCCTGCCGCTGTGGCGGCTGCGGTCGTCTGATGATCCGGATAGAGGAATAGAGCCATGGTTCGCATATTCGGATTTCTCGCTGGTCTGGGCTTTGTCGCCGCGCTGTTGTGGTCGATGGCCATCACCCCCCTGACGGTGGAGCGCGCCGCTGCTGAAGCCTTTATCGAGCATGAATACTCGCTCGCACTGCCCAGCGACGGGGTGTTCGGTCACTTTGACCAAGCGCAATTGCAACGCGGCCTAAAGGTTTATCAAGAATCCTGCGCGGCCTGCCACGGACTGTCGCTGGTGCGGTTTGGTTCGCTCGAAGCGCTGGGCTATAACGAGGACCAGATCAAGACACTGGCCGCCCAATTCCAAATCCCCTCGATCAATCCCGACACTGGCGAGCTAGCTTCGCGCCCCGGCATTGCCGCAGATAATTTCCCATCGCCCTATCCCAATGAAGTGGCGGCACGTGCGGCCAACAACAATGCTCTGCCGCCCGACCTGTCGCTGATTACCAAGGCGCGGCATGGCGGTGCGGCCTATGTCCATGCGCTGCTGTTGGGCTACACCAATCCGCCTGCCCGCCTGCCCGCCAGCCTGCGGCCGGACCCGGGCCTGTATTACAATCCGGTGTTTGCCAATCTGAACATTGCGATGCCACCGCCGCTGACCTCGGACGGACAGGTGACGTTCGACGATGGCACACCATCAACCCGCGAGACGATGGCCCGTGATGTCAGCGCATTTCTGGTCTGGGCAGCCGAGCCAGAGCTTGCAACCCGTCACGCATATGGCTGGGCGGTACTGGGCTTTTTGCTGGTGCTGACGTTGCTCGCCTACCTGTCTTATCGCTCAATCTGGGCCGACAAAAAGGGCCATTGAGCCTGGCTGCCGGGTCAGAATGCCCGGTCAAAACGGCAGCCAGCGTTGGCGGCGGGTGAACTTCATATAGCCGACGTTGACCCCCAGCCGCGCCCCGACGCCTAGTCTGATCGGAATCAGCACCATGTCGCCGCGCCGCAGATAAGAAGCGTTAAAGCCACCAATCAGATAGGCCGCGCCTTCGCCCGCTGGGATACGGTGATACAAATCCGCGCTGTCATGCAGATTATAGACGAGGACAAAGGTGTTGCTGGCATTTGCGCCCACATCAAACCCGACCGATGGTCCGGTCCAATAGACCGGCATCGTCCCTTCGATACGGTGGTGCAATGTCCCCGATCCATAACGCAGGCCAAACACGAATGCGCCTCCTGCTTCGCGTCCGACGATATAGCCATTGGGTTCGCCCTGTTCGCGCAAAATATCCTCGATGATCCGCGCCAAGCCCTCTGCCCCGCGACCGAACACGCCCTCTGCTGCACCGATCAGATCGTCTTGGCGATAGGTCTGGCCCGCAGCAGCAGCGGTTTCGGTGGCGTTGGCGACAGCCGGTTCAGCAGTAGCGGCGGTGGCGGATTGCGCTGAGTTGTCCAGCCCCTCGGTCGTGCTACCGGCTGCCGGTCTCGGGGCTGCCGGTCTCGGGGCTGTTGGCGCAGTGGGAACTGGCCGGGGCGTATTAAGATCAGCATCAATCACATCATTGGGATCCACTGATCTGACCTGCGCCAGTGTCGGAGTGCTCATCGTCAGTGCCAAAGCGGCCATCATCGCCGCCCCCATAGCCGCCTTTGCCGCAATGGTCGTTCGCACTGTCCAAGACGATTGTGCCATGTCGCTACCCTTTTTTTACGCCAAGCTGGCAACGCATAGGCGCGTCCCAAGCTTTGCCGGTCATCATGAAACACTCGCCTGACTGCGCAATGAATCACGCGACGAGGTGAGTCTATTTCACGGTCAAGCGAGCCGACGATGCTTTTTTTAGGCTTTGTTGGTGCAGGGCGTTATCTGCGTTGCGCACAGCGATGCGGCTGGCTATAGGCGCGCATGCCCTGCGTGGCCCGGAGATGTGGGTGAGTGGCTGAAACCAGCGGTTTGCTAAACCGCCGTACTGTTAACACGGTACCGAGGGTTCGAATCCCTCCGTCTCCGCCAGGGCTGCATCAACCCTGATCTGAGCCTGCCCGTTTCAAAACCTGATCGCGACCACAGCAGAGCCGGATGCCATCGAGGGTTGGTTGGCAGCCCGACGCAGGATCAGATCGGCAAATGGCAGCATCTTTTGGCCGGACGAATCATAAGAGGTGATCGGCACCGCCAGACCATCCACATCGCGGGCCAGAAAAAAAGTCTCGCGATCACCGGTATCGGGCAGCGATGCGGATAGGTTCACCGCTTGCCAGTTGATCGCTGCATCAAAGCTGGTGCCGGAAAGCCCGGCCAGCAACGGTGCCAGAAACAGCCGCGCGGTGACCATTGCCGACGTCGGATTGCCCGGCAAGCCAAGCACCAGTCTGCCGCCAGCCCGGCCAAGCCAGACCGGTTTTCCGGGCTTTACCGAGACTTTAGCGAATAATATTTCAAGTCCCAATGCTTCAAACATCGCCTTGGCATAATCGCGTTCGCCTACCGAAGCGCCGCCGGTGACAATGATCAAATCGGCGTCGCTAACCGCTTCATCCGCAGCCCTTTGCAAGTCGGGCAATGCGTCGGTTACGCGACGCTGGGATATCAGCTCGCCGCCCCGCTGCTTGACCAAAGCGGCGATACCAAAGGATATGCTGTCAGGAATATGGTCCGCCATCCGTGCTGCTGTGCCGGGGGCTACAAGCTCGTCTCCGGTGCTGATTATCGCCAGCTTTGGCCGCCGCCATACCCGGACATGGCCATAATCTGCCGCCGCCGCCGCCAGCAACGCTCCAGGGCCAAGCTGGATATTTACAGGCAGCAGTTCTTCGCCGCAAAGAAAATCCGAACCGGCTTTGCGGATATACCTGCCAGGGCCAAAAGCCGCGCAGATGGTGGCTTTCCCAGCCGCCTCGGTCACATTTTCCTGGATAATGACCCGGTCGGCCCCTTGTGGAACCGGGGCGCCGGTAAAGATGCGCACAGCCTCATTTTCGCCAACAATGCCGTCGAATCCTTTGCCGGGAAAGGATTTGCCAATCACCTGCAATACGACCGGAATGGTGCCGACATCGGCATTGCGCACCGCATAGCCATCCATCGCTGAGGTATCGCGTGATGGCGCTGCGATGCGGGCAATCACCGGCTCAGCCAATATCCGGCCATACGCCCTTTCCAGCGGGACATCCTCGGTGCCGAGCGGGACGGCAACTTCGCGGAGTATCGCAATGGCTTGGTCAAAACTGATCATCTTGTTTGGCAATAGTTCGAGGAAGCGCAGCTCTTGTAAATTGACCCCCGCCTGCGCGGGGGCAGGCCAAGTTCCGGCGCCATGCTTGCTAGCACTGAACAAAATCGCAGCAAACCTCGAAATCACTCTAACCGCACAAATGAGGCCCAGCGATGGTGATCGCTGAGCCTCAAATTGGCGTCCGTATTGTTGCTGCGGTTACTGAAGCAGACGCAACACGCCCTGCTGGCTCTGGTTGGCCTGGGCCAACATTGCCGTCGAAGCCTGGCTGAGGATCTGAGCGCGGGCCAGATTGGCCGTTTCTACCGAGTAGTCAGCGTCTTCAATCCGTGAACGTGCATCGCTCAAGTTGGTAATCTGGTTGGTCAGATTGTTGACCGACGATTCCAACCGGCTTTGTCCGGCACCCAGCGAAGCACGGGTAGTGTTGACCGCCAGCAAAGCCGTATCAACAGCTCCAAGCGCCGTTGTGGCACCTGCTGCCGAGCTGATGTCGGAAGCCGCCGCAGCGACTGTGCTAAAGCCTTTGACCGTCAAGGCTGTGACGTCGGTGGCACCGGAGCCAGTTTGGATGTTGATGGTGAGATCGGTGGTTCCGAAAACTGTCACGCCGTTGAACTTGGTATTGGTGACAATGTCGGTAATCTGCGCCCCGAGTTGGGAAACTTCGGCCTGTAGATTGACACGATCGCTGGCGGAATAGGTTCCGCTGGCACTCTGGACCGATAGTTCGCGGACGCGTTGCAGCAGATTGGTCACTTCGCCCAGCGCACCTTCGGCGGTCTGGGCAAGGCTGATACCGTCATTGGCATTGCGCACTGCCTGGCCTTTGCCGCGGATTTCCGATGTCATGGATGATGCGATGGCGAGGCCGCCAGCATCGTCCTTTGCGGCGTTGATGCGCTTGCCGGTCGAAAGACGTTCTATCGACGTTTGAAGCGCCATATTAGCCATGCGATTCCCATTTTGGGCGCGCAGCGAGGCGGAGTTGGTATTGATGACACTCATGATTAGGTTCCTTTATCTTCCAATTACAGCGGCAAAACGGTGCTCGCACCAGCCACGAGACAGGTAACGGCCAAATCATTCCCAAGTTTAGGTCATAAACGCATAACTAACCCTGCCGAGGCGAAACAATCGCGAACATATCGGGCGCAAATGCGCGCCGGGCATAGTTAATGCCGTGATTACCGGGTTGAGAAATGTTCCATCTCACTCAAAAAGTCTGTAACGGGAACGCCATGCAAGACTCCAGCCCACCGCGCTTAGTGCGAACCGCCTCCGTCGCCCGCAACACTCGCGAAACCCGGATCAGTGTGACCGTCAACCTTGACGGCACCGGCCAATATAGCGTTTCGACCGGCATCGGCTTTCTCGATCATATGATCGAACAAGTGGCGCGCCATGCGCTTTTCGATCTGGACCTGTCGGTTGCGGGCGATCTCCATGTCGATCAACACCACACGGTCGAGGATTCGGCGTTGGCATTTGGCGAAGCCGTGTCCAAAGCATTGGACGAACGGCGCGGGATTGTCCGCTATGGCCATGCCTATGCGCCGATGGATGAAACCTTGTCGCGTTGTGTGCTCGACATTTCCGGGCGGCCGCACTGCATCTGGAAATCGGGCTTTTCGCAGCCGCGCCTCGGCGAAATGGACACTGAACTATTCAGCCACTGGTTCTCCAGTTTTGCGCAAACCGCAGGCATCACCCTGCACATGGAAACGCTGTATGGTGAGAATAACCACCATATTGCCGAAAGCCTGTTCAAGGCGCTGGCGCGGGCGTTGCGGGCGGCGGTCGCAATAGACCCGCGTGTGGTCGATATTGTCCCATCGACCAAGGGGATATTGGGCCATGGCTCGCTTGACGAGGATAGCTGAGACCATCAATGGCTGAAAGCGTCGTATTGATTGACTATGGCGCAGGTAATTTGCGTTCACTGGCCAATGCGCTGGCACTGGCTGGGGCTGGGCATGTAACCGTGACCGCCGATCCCGCTATTGTCGCCACTGCCGAGCGTATCGTGCTGCCCGGCGTCGGTGCGTTTGGCGCATGTGCGGCGGCATTGCGCGGCGTGGATGGACTGGTTGATGCGCTGGAACAGCGGGTGCGCGGTGACGCTGTGCCATTCCTTGGGATATGTGTGGGCATGCAATTGCTGGCCGATGCTGGCGAGGAACATGGCCACCATGCGGGGCTGGGCTGGATCGGCGGGACGGTGCGGCGATTGCAGCCCGCTGACCCCGCTGCGCAATTATCTGGCCTTCCCCCAACGCAGTCGCTGGCGGCGTTTCCCTCTGTCCTTCCCCCAGCGCAAGCGCTGGCGGTGCGCGTCCCGCACATGGGTTGGAATGATGTAACGGCAAGTCATGCGCACCCGCTCATTGTGCCGGGGGAGGCTTATTTCCTGCACGGCTATCATTTGTCCGGCTGTCCAGCCAACGCGGTTATCGCCACCAGCGATCACGGCGGGCCGATCATTGCGGCGGTGGCTCAAGGCAATATTGCAGGCGTGCAATTTCATCCCGAAAAAAGCCAGCGCTATGGCATTGCCATGCTCGAACGCTTTCTGGCATGGCGGCCATGACCTCCCCGCTCATCATCTTTCCCGCGATCGACCTCAAAGGCGGACAGGTGGTGCGTCTGGCGCAAGGGGATATGGCCCGCGCCACCATCTATGGCGATAATCCGGCGGCGCAGGCGCGCAGCTTTGCCGATGCCGGAGCGAGCCATCTGCATGTGGTTGATCTCGACGGGGCTTTTGCTGGGGCCAGCGTCAATGGTGCAGCAGTGGAAGGCATCATCGCTGCCTTTGCCGGAAAGATACAGGTCGGTGGCGGGGTGCGAGACATGGCGGCGGTCGAACGCTGGCTGGGGCTGGGGGTTGATCGCGTCATCATCGGCACTGCCGCGCTCAAAGACCCAGAATTTGTCCGGGCTGCCGCATCAGCGCACCCCGGCCGGATCATCGTGGCGGTCGATGCCCGCGACGGGATGGTCGCCACACAAGGCTGGGCTGAGCTGTCCGATGTTGCCGCAGTTGACCTTGCGCGCAGGTTCGAAGACGCCGGAGTTGCTGCATTGCTGTTTACCGACGTGGGCCGCGATGGCATGCTCAAAGGCTGCAATGTCGCCGCGACGCTGGCACTCGCACGGGCCGTCACTATCCCGGTGATTGCGTCTGGGGGAGTGGCTGGCATCGAGGATATTCACGCTCTGGTCCCGTATGTCGCGGATGGTATCATGGGGGTGATTACGGGGCGCGCACTCTATGATGGGCGGCTTAATTTGGCTGAAGCGATTGGGGTGGCGGGTAAACCGCCGCGCTCGCCTGCGCTGTCGTTTACGACAGGGGAAGCCAACAAGGGCGCGAGCGGGAAAGGCCAACAAAAATGACCGTGCGCGTCCGCGTCATCCCCTGTCTTGATGTCGCCGATGGCCGTGTCGTTAAGGGCATCAACTTTGTCAATCTGCGCGATGCTGGCGATCCGGTGGATGCCGCTCGCGCCTATGATGCGGCGGGCGCGGATGAGCTGTGCTTTCTCGACATCAGCGCCAGTCATCAGGGGCGCGGCACTTTGCTCGATATGGTTGCCCGCACCGCCGATGTCTGTTTCATGCCGCTGACCGTGGGCGGCGGGGTGCGCAGCGCCGATGATGCCCGCGCCCTGCTGCTGGCTGGCGCAGACAAGGTTGCGGTCAATAGCGCCGCCGTCGCTCGTCCAGAGGTGGTGGCCGACATCGCCGACCGGTTCGGCAGCCAATGCGTCGTCGCCAGCATTGACGCGCGCGCAGTGGCGCCGGGCCCGGATGGCTCACCACGGTGGGAGATATTCACCCATGGCGGACGCAACGCCACCGGCATTGATGCGGTCGCACACGCCGTCCGCCTTACCGGCTTGGGCGCTGGCGAACTGTTGGTGACCAGCATGGACCGGGATGGCACCCGCGATGGTTATGACATCGCCCTGACCCGTGCGATTGCCGATGCAGTTTCAGTGCCGGTGATTGCCAGTGGCGGGGTCGGCAGCCTCGACCATCTGGTTGACGGGGTGGTGCAAGGCCACGCCAGTGCGGTGCTGGCGGCCTCGATCTTTCACTTTGGTCAGCACAGCATTGGCGATGCGCACCGGGCACTGGCGGCGGCGGGTTTGCCGGTGCGGACGCCGCTTGGCCGCGGGGACGGTTGACAGCGAAGGCGCAATAGCATGACAAGCATGCCGCGCTCGCGTGCTTGTTTCGCTTCCCCCACCGTAAACGGTGGCGCGTTTACGAGCGGGAAAGGCTAATGAAAAAGCTATGACTGACCGCTTTGCTGCCCTTGAACAGATTATTGCTGCCCGCCTCGCTGCGGGGGATGGTGATACATCCTATGTTGCCAAGCTCGCAGCGCAGGGCGTGCCAGCGGTCGCGCAAAAAGTTGGCGAGGAAGCAGTGGAGGCGATCATCGCGGCGCTGGGTGAAAGCGACGATGCGCTGGTTGGCGAAGCGGCGGATCTGATGTTTCACCTGACTCTGCTGCTAAAGATGCGGGGGCTGTCGCTGGATGATGTGGCGGCTGAACTGGCGCGGCGGCATGGCACATCGGGTCTCGATGAAAAGGCGGGACGGGAGTTAAAGTAATGCCCATTGACCCAGCCCTACCCTATGATGACAGCAATATTTTCGCACGCATATTGCGTGGGGAAATCCCGTGTAATCAGGTTTATCGCGACGAATGGGCGCTGGCGTTTAGCGACATCAACCCCCAGGCACCCCATCACATATTGGTGATTCCGACGGGTCGCTATGTCAGTTGGGACGATTTTTCGTCGGGCGCCAGTGCCGACGAAATTGCCGGTTATGTCCGCGCGGTCGGCCATGTCGCACGCGCAGCGGGGCTGGTCGAGCCGGGATACCGCCTGCTCGCCAACACTGGCGCGCATGGCCATCAGGAAGTGGCGCATCTGCACATCCACATCTTTGCTGGCCGTCCGCTGGGGCCAATGCTGGCGCGTTAGCGCCGAGCATCAGAAAATATGCTGGCGCGTTAGCGCGTGCGCAACAATGTTGTTGCGCTCTGTCGCCGGGCCGCTAGGTTCGCACGCAATGGGATAGGCAAAGCAAAAAAAGGCCGCGTTTGCGAACGCGTGACCTTTGATGGGAGAAATTGCATGATTTTTGGCCGCATCAAGTCGCTCGACGCCATATTGGCGACCGCAGAGAAAAAACCTCTGGCTAGAACGCTTGGCGCATTTCAGTTGACCATGCTGGGGGTCGGTGCGGTAATCGGCACCGGCATTTTCGTGCTGACGGCGGAAGCTGCGCAAAAAGCTGGGCCGGGGATGATGATCAGCTTTATCATCGCTGGCGCTGTCTGCGCGGTTGCGGCGCTTTGCTATGCCGAAATGGCGGCAATGGTCCCCGTATCAGGGTCAGCCTATACCTATAGCTATGCGGTGATGGGCGAGATATTGGCTTGGATGGTCGGTTGGGCGCTGATCCTTGAATATGCGGTGGCGGCGGGCGCGGTTTCGGTCGGCTGGTCGGGTTATGTTGTCGGGCTGATCGAGAACGCCTTCAGTATCGACATACCCGACGCTTTGGTGCTCGGGCCATTTGACGGTGGCACCATCAATCTTCCAGCGATGGGAATCGCCGGTCTGGTGACATGGCTTTTGGTGATCGGCACACGCGAAAGCGCGACCGTCAACTCGATCCTCGTGGCAATCAAGGTCGCGGCCCTGACATTGTTCATTGTTCTGGCGGTTCCGGTCATGAACATGGAGAATTTCGAACCCTTTGCTCCGCTTGGCTTTGCCGGCATTTCTGCTGCAGCCGCCTCAATCTTTTTTGCCTATGTCGGTTTTGACGCCGTTTCCACGGCGGCAGAGGAGACAAAGAATCCGCAACGCAACATGCCGATCGGGCTGATTGGCTCGCTGGCGATCTGCACCGTTTTCTATCTGCTGGTTGCTGCAGGGGTGGTAGGGTCCGTCGGCGCTCAGCCGGTCATGGATGCATCGGGCGTGGCCAATCTTGAACCGGGCAGCCGCGAAATGGCGGCGCAATGTGCCGCCATGGGCAACCAAGCGGTGGTCTGTTCAAAGGAAGCGCTGGCGTGGACGCTGCGCGAAATCGGCTGGCCGCAGATTGGTAATCTGATTGGGCTAGCTGCTGGACTGGCGCTGCCTTCGGTGATTTTGATGATGATGTTCGGCCAGACCCGGATCTTTTTTGTGATGAGCCGTGACGGCCTATTGCCGCAGGCTTTTTCAAAAATCCATCCGCGCTATAACACCCCGTACGTGATTACCATTTTGACGGGTATTTTCGTGGCATTGTTCGCAGCGTTTTTCCCGGTCGGGCAATTGGCCAATATTTCCAATTCGGGAACGCTGTTCGCATTTGCTGCTGTGTCGATAGCGGTGATGGTATTGCGGCGGACCGATGCCAACCGCCATCGTCCGTTTCGCACCCCGTTCATCATGCTGACCGCTCCGGTCGCGATCATCGGCTGCATCTATCTTTTCTATAATCTTGATCCCAAGAGCCAGATTATGTTCGCAATCTGGGCGGGGATCGGATTGATAGTGTATTTTGCCTACAGTCGTTCGCGCAGTCATGTCGGTCGCGGGCATGATGGTGAGGTGCATGAGCTGGATGCCGATGCGCCGCCAACGTCGGCGCCGCCGATCAATTGATTGGCGCGCAGGTATTTGCGTAAACGCGCGCGGCGATCTTGTCTCGCTTCCCCTACGGCAAGCCGTAGCGCGTTCTTGTCCCGATCAGCGCAAGAGCAAGCCCGCTAGCCCCTGGGCTAGGGGAAGGGCAGAAAAGAAGCTAAATCCGTTCGGAGTGGACGCTTGGCTGGTGCGGCGGATTGGGCCGGGTGAATAATCGCCCGCGCTCGCCCCACAGCACTGCGGTCAGCGTCAATAGCCCGCACACCACATATCCTTGAGCCAGCGGCATGGTTGTGCCGTCATAGGCATTGCCAATGATTGCGCCGATGCCTGCCGATACCAGGGTGCGGAAACTGTTCTGAAAGGATGAGGCGGTTCCGGCAATATGGCCAAATGGTTCCATCGCAATCGATGCAAAATTGGCGCCGATGAACCCGATCATCGCCATGTTGAGGCAGACCACAACCAGAAACAGCGCCAGCGTTTCGCCCGTGCCGGCCAGCAGCCATTGCACCGCTGACAAGCCGATGAATGCCAACACCGCGATCTGCGACACCCGCCGCGCCCCAAAGTGCAACACCAGCCGGGCGTTGGAGTAATTGGCCACCGCGATACCCGCAGCAACGCTGGCAAAGGCATAAGGGAAAATATCGCCGCGCCCGAATGTGCCGCTGATAATCTGTTGCGAACTGTTGAGGAAGCCAAAATTTGCCCCGATCGCAATCGCGCTGCCGATCATATAGGCCATCGCCTGACGGTGGGTTGCGACCTCACGCCAACTGCGGGCCATAGTTGCGACTTGCATCGGTTGGGCGTCGGCGGGGTCGAGTGTTTCGGGCAGTCGCCAATAAACCCAAGCCGCCATAATCAGCCCCATCAGGGCCAATAGCAGGAATATCGATCGCCAATCGGCAACCCACAACACTGCCTGGCCGACGCTGGGGGCAATGATCGGCACGATCATAAAGGTGAGAAAGATCATGCTCATCAATCTGGCCATTTCGTCACCCGATGTCTTGTCACGGACCACCGCCATGGCGACCACCCCCATCGCGGCACCAAACAGGCCATGCGTCACCCGCATCGCCAGCATCGTTGGCCAGCTCGGCGCATATCCTGCCAGCAGTGCCGACAATATATACCCGATCAGACTGACGAGGATGATTTGCCGCCGCCCAAACCGGTCGGCCAGCGGGCCATGGACCAGCGAACCGACACCCAGCCCCAGAAAGTAAGTGCCAATGATATGTTGTTGAGCATTGGCCGATGGCGCGCCAAGCGCTGCGGCAATCTGGGGCAGGGCAGGCAGCATCACGTCAATCGCGAGGGCATTGAGCGCCATCAGCAGTGCCATCATCGTCACAAACTCGCGCTGCGATAGTGGGCGCGGGTTCGGCCTCCGCATCTTTGCGGCACGTAAAGCCTCGTCCCGTACAGCGGGTTGATCGGTTCCTGCATTTTCTAGCATGGTCGTGCCCATGCCACATCGGTAGATGTTGTGAAAGGGTTTGGAGCGATCCGGCAGGCAGCCCAGCACGGTCCATTTGTCATGCTCACATCAAAGCTCGCATCAATGCTTTTGGCTGCTATGGAGGGGTCAATGATATTTTCCCGATTGATTGTAATTGCACCAGCCATGCTGCTGCCGATGGCGGCTAGTGCACAGGTAGTTGACGGTTCGCTGCAACCGCTGGCAAGCGCAACCAACGCAGCCAGTGAGCCGGACGGCACGATTATTGTCACTGCACTGCCAGCGCCGGTTGCCGCCGATGCCTATGGGGTCGAGCGGATCGACCGCGATGGGTTGAACGACACCGCAGCAGGATCATTGGAATCAGCGCTGGCTAGCATCCCCGGATTCCAGCAATTCCGCCGCTCGGATAGCCGCTCCGCCAACCCGTCGGCACAGGGCATCACGCTGCGGGCGATCGGCGGTAATGCGACGAGCCGCACCTTGCTGGTGCGCGACGGAGTGCCGGTCGCCGATGCCTTTTTCGGCTTCATCCCGTTTGCCGCATTGCCGGTCGAGGAACTGGCGGGGGTCCGCATCACCAGGGGCAGTGGCACCGGCCCGTTTGGCGCGGGCGCGCTGGCCGGGGTCATCGAACTCGACAGTCTGGCGCTGGCCGAGCGCGATCGTCTATCGCTGGGCATCACTGGCGGCAGCCGTGGTGCGTGGCAGGGAGATGCGGCACTGGTGCTGCCGCTGGGCGCGGGCCATGTCGCGCTGGATGTCCATCATGATCGCGGCACCGGTTTTTTCACGACGCCGCTCAGCCAGCGGGTCGCCGCCAGCGTGCCCGCACGCTATCGTGCATCGAGCGCCGCGCTTGCAGCGAGTGTTCCGGTGACGCCGCACACCGCGCTATCGGCCCGCATCGGCCTGTTCCGCGATGATCGCACCCTGCGCTTTGCCGGAGCCAACAGTCGGGCAGAGGGGGTCGATGCCTCGGTCCGGCTGACCGGCACAGGCCGCTGGCAGTGGGAAGCGCTGGGCTGGTTACAGGCGCGCGATTTTTCCAACATCGTGGTCAGTGCGACCAGTTTTCGTCCGGTGCTGGACCAGCGCGACACCCCGACAACCGGCTGGGGCGCAAAGCTGGAGCTGCGTCCACCGCTCGGCTCGGATCGCACGCTGCGGCTTGGGGTCGATGTCCGCAGTGGCGACGGGGTCGCGATAGAGGATGTGCTGGCGACATCGGGTCTGCGCACCCTGAACCGGCGTGCGGGCGGGAGCAGCGTGATTATCGGCGGCTTTGTTGAAAGCGATGCCCGCTTTGGTCCCATTTCGCTCAGCGGCGGCGCACGGATTGACCAGTGGCAGCTCGACAACGGCATGCTGCAGGAATTTCGCGCCAACGGCAGCGTTCAGACTGACACGCAACTTGCAAAGCGCAGTGGAGCAATCGCCTCGTTCAGAGCCGCTGCTGCATGGCAGATTGCAGGACCGCTGACATTGCGCGGGTCTGCCTATTCCGGGTTTCGCATCCCGACGCTCAATGAACTCTATCGCGGCTTTACGGTGTTCCCAGTCGTCACCCGGGCCAATCCGGCGCTTGAACCCGAACGGCTGCGCGGCGGGGAAATTGCGGCTGAATGGACGCCGCTAGCAGGGGTTCGGCTGACCCTGACCGGGTTTGATAACCGCCTGAGCGAGGCGATTACCAACGTCACCATCGCTCCCAATCTGCGGCAACGGCGCAACATTGCCTCGCTGCGCGCGCGCGGGGTGGAGGCGGGGGCCCAGATTGTTCTGGGCCAATGGCGGCTCGATGCGGGCTGGTCGTATAGCGATGCGCGGCTGCGTTCGTCGGCAACCGATACTGCGGCGGCTGCGCTTGATGGCCTGCGCCCGGCCCAGTCGCCGGTGGTTGCTGGCGGTGCCGCTGTGGGTTGGCGGTCGCCATCGGGTGGGCTGGTTCAACTGTCGCTGCGCCATGTCGGCGTCCAGTTTGAGGATGACCGCAACATCGACCGATTGGCGGCCGCGACCACGGTTGACGCGCTGGTTCGCCAGCCGCTGGGGCCGCGCCTGTCGCTGGTGTTACGCGGTGAGAATCTGTTCAATGTTGATGTCATCACCCGCAACGCGGGCGGCTCCATCGACCTTGGGGCGCCGCGCACCCTGTGGTTGGGCTTGCGCTGGACTAGTGTGGCGGATATGAAATTAGCCACATTAAAGCGGCTAGGCACGGAGCGAATTTCAAATCCTTAAGCCACACTAGCATCATATAGTTGCTAGTGACCCATTTGAATCTTAAGTTCGCTCCGACTTGGCCGAATGGTGTGGCGAACTTTAGATTCGGGTCACTAGTGAATGATGTTCAAGGCGATATTTGGCGCAGAATGGGACCGAAAGTCATATGACACAGGAAGTTTATTCACGGGTGGCGCGCTGGCTGCATTGGGGCATGGCACTGCTGATTATCGTCCAGCTGTCGGCAGGCCTGCTCCGCGACCTGAATGTCGATCTTATTTTGCCGCTGCACAAGGCGAACGGCATATCGCTTCTGGCGCTGGCATTGGTTCGTATCCTGTGGCGGATGACCCATCCGGCCCCGGCGCTGCCCGCAGTGATGGCGACGTGGGAACGCGCGACCGCCAGATTCACCCATTCGGTGCTCTATGCGATGATGGTGCTGATCCCGATGAGCGGCTGGGTCATGGCATCTGCGGCACGCTCACCGATCAGCTATTTTGGCCTGTTCGACGTGCCAAAGTTCAATGTCATCAAGGAAAGCACGCTATGGGAAATCAGCCACGAAGCGCATGAGCTGCTGGCCTACGCGCTGATCGCGCTGCTGGTGCTGCACATTGCGGCGGCCCTGCGCCATCACTTTGTCCTCAAGGATGGGATGATGGCGCGGATGCTGGGCTGAGTTCGCGCTGGTGCATCCTTCTCCCCCCGAGGGAGAGGGTTAGACGCGCTACGCCTTGGCGTAGGGGAAGCGAGCAGGAGCGACTTAGGCGCAGTTGGATGAGGGGGGACGTGCTGCGGTTTACCGCAGGGGAAGCCGCGACACCCAAGCCACAATTAAACGTCCAGATTGGCGACGTTCAGGGCGTTTTCCTGGATGAACTCGCGGCGCGGTTCGACCTCTTCGCCCATCAGCCGCGAGAAAATCTCGTCGGTAACGTCGGCAGCCTCAAGCTCCACTTGCAGCAAGGTTCGAGCGGACGGGTCAAGCGTGGTTTCCCACAATTGTTCGGCGTTCATTTCGCCCAGCCCTTTGTAGCGGGCGATCGTCAGGCCCTTGCGGCCAAATGCCAATATGGCGTCGAGCAGCTCTGACGGGCGGGTGACAACATCGGCATTGCGCTTTGTCGGCGTTGGTGGGGTGACCGGAGCTTCATCGCCTTCATCGCCTTCCTCCTCGCCCTCCATTGCGACCGGTTCGACAAGCGCGATGCTGCCGATGGCGACCATGTTCCCTGGCCGCGCAAATGTGTCTCCGGCCTCTGCGGCCAATGTCGCTAATTTACGTGCTTCGGCAGACAGGCCAAATCCCGGCTCGATGACATGATGGTCACTGACCCCGCGCCAGCGCCGCTGCGCATGGAAACCGCCTTCCTCGGACAGAGTCATGGTCCAGCGGCCATCTTCGCCATGGGCCGCATCTGCAGCGTTGAGCCACTCTGCGCAGCGCACAGCGGCTGCCGCGCGCCCAGCCCCATCAATGCCCGCAGCAAACCCGCCATTCAGCGCAATCGCTTCGACCAGCGCCTGGTCATAACGGCGCGGGACATAGCGCATCAGCGAGCGCAAGCGCCGCGCATGGTCGATCAGGCTGCGTAGGTCTTCGCCGCTGCGGCTGCCTTCGGCGCTGTCAAAGCGCAAGCCGCCGATCCCGGCATCGACCAGATATTGGTCGAGCGCGGCGTCATCCTTGACATAGACTTCAGAGCGGCCACGATTGACCTTATACAGTGGTGGCTGGGCGATATAGAGATAGCCCCCCTCGATAATCTGGGGCATCTGCCGGTAAAAGAATGTCAACAGCAAGGTGCGGATATGGGCACCATCGACATCGGCGTCGGTCATGATGACGACCTTGTGATAGCGCAGTTTTTCGATGTTAAACTCGTCGCGGATACCGGTGCCGAGCGCCTGGATCAGGGTGCCAACCTCTTTTGAGCTGATGATCCGGTCAAACCGGGCACGTTCGACGTTGAGGATTTTGCCCTTGAGCGGCAGGATCGCCTGATAATGGCTGTCGCGCCCCTGTTTGGCGCTGCCACCGGCGCTGTCTCCTTCGACCAGGAACAACTCCGATTTGGCGGGGTCGCGTTCGGCACAATCGTGGAGTTTTCCGGGCAGGCTGGCGATGTCCATCGCGCCCTTGCGCCGGGTCAGGTCGCGGGCCTTGCGCGCTGCTTCGCGGGCCGCCGCAGCATCGATGACCTTGGCGATAATCTGGCGGGCGAGCGCGGGGTTTTCCTCCAGCCATTCGGCCATTTTGTCCGCCATCAGCGATTCGAGCGGCTGTCGCACTTCGGATGACACCAGCTTGTCCTTGGTCTGCGACGAAAATTTGGGATCGGGCAGCTTGACCGAGACGATTGCGGTCAGCCCTTCGCGCATATCCTCGCCCGACAGCGTCACTTTTTCCTTTTTCATCATCCCCGAACGGTCGGCATAACCGTTGAGGGTGCGGGTCAGGGCCGCCCGGAAAGCCGCCAGATGGGTGCCGCCATCGCGTTGCGGAATGTTGTTGGTGAAGGCCAGGACATTTTCGTAATAGCTGTCGTTCCATTCCAGCGCGACATCGATACCAATTTCGTCGCGGGTGGCGGAAATGGTAATGGGGTCAGGCACTAGGGCGGTTTTGTGGCGGTCGAGATATTTGACGAATGCACCAATCCCGCCCTCGTAATAGAGTTCCACCTCTTTGCGCTCCTCGTGCCGTGCATCGGTGAGGATGATACGAACCCCTGAATTGAGAAAGGCCAGCTCGCGAAAACGATGCTCCAGCTTGTCGAAATCAAAATCGAGGACATTTTTGAAGGTGTTGGTCGAAGGCAAAAAGGTGACGCGGGTGCCGCGCTTTGGCTGGCCTTTGCTGTCCTTGGGCGCTTCCCCGGTGATTTTTAGCGGTGCCTGAGCATCGCCATAGCAAAAGCGCATGTCATGTCGCTGGCCATCGCGCCAAATGGTGAGGTCGAGATATTCGCTCAACGCATTGACCACTGACACCCCGACCCCGTGCAGCCCGCCCGATACTTTATAGGCATTACCCTCCGTCGTATTCTCAAACTTGCCGCCAGCATGGAGCTGGGTCATGATGACTTCGGCTGCCGACACGCCTTCTTCGGTGTGAATCCCGACCGGAATGCCGCGACCATTATCCTCGACGCTTACCGACCCGTCGGGGTTGAGTTGAATCAGGACACGGTCCGCATGGCCGGCCAGCGCTTCGTCGATGCTGTTGTCCGAAACCTCGAACACCATATGGTGTAGGCCGGAACCGTCGTCAGTGTCGCCAATATACATGCCGGGGCGCTTGCGCACCGCGTCCAGCCCCTTCAAAACTTTAATGGAATCAGCACCATACAGATTGTCGCCGGTGGCACCGCTAATGCTGGTTGAACTAGGCTCTTGAGGTTTGGATGTCATCTGTGGCCTATAGGGAATCGCCGCTGGAAACCCAAGGGAAAACGTGATTTGCGGATGTCGTTGCTACGGCCCCCTTGCACCCTTGGCTTAGTCGGCTAAACCATGACTATGCGTATCCTTGTCCCATATTTTCCGCGCGTCCTTGCCCTCTGGCTTGCCGCCTGTCTTGCCGCATGTAGCTCTCCCGATGAAGCCGCGCTGGCAAAGGGGGATGCCGCTTTGGCGGGGCAGACGGTTGATGGCGTGGTTCACCCTGTCGCATCGCGCAGCGTAATGGTCGGGACTGGCGAGCGAGCGGCGAACGCCTGTGCCGCTGTCGCACAGCCCGCAGCCGACAAGGTTACGGTCCATTGGTCAAATGACTCTAGCCCGCCGCCAAAGGCCGAATATGCGGGCGAGATGTGGAGCTGTCAGAGCGACGGCGACTGGACCGGCATTGTCTTTCCCGCGACCGGACAATCTATGGGGGATTGCAATGTCGACGCGCCGCTGCGCAGGCAGCGCGAATATCAGGGTCCGTGCCGCTGGGGCTGGGTCCGCACCACAGAGGTGCGCGCGGGGAGTTAGGCTCAGCAAGACAGCAGCAGTTTGGCGATAGTTTTGCGACAATTGGCTGGCAGGCGACGATATAGGAGAATGATCGCATGCCACTCAAAATTGTCCCGTTTTCAGCCATCACTATCGCCGCCGTTTTTCTAGCGGCCCCGCCAGCAATTGCTGGGCCAAACTCACCCTCCACGCCGCCCTCGCCGCAGTTCGATCCGCACCTGCTCTCGCAGCGCTTGCTTGACGAACTGATCGCCGCAACGGCGGTGGCGCGGCTGGCTCAAGAAGGCCGCATAGACATTGATGCTCCAGTTACACGGATAGTGCCGTCAACCAATAACGCATGGAATGCCATCACCGCGCGCCAGCTCGCGGCGCATACCTCAGGCCTGCCGCATTATCAGGACGTCGACGATGATCTCGGCAGCAGGCATTATCCTGACGGTCCATCCGCAGTAGCGATATTCGCGGATCGTGCGCTGCTTGCGTTGCCCGGCCAACGTTATAGTTATTCGTCGTGGGGATATACCTTGCTCGGCGCGTTGGTCGAAGCGCGAACCGCGCAGCCATTCACCGACTATGTTGCGCAACATATTACGCCGGGATTGGACATCAAGCGGGATATGGCGGATTCAGATAATCTGACGGGGGCAAGGCCCTATGAATTTATCAATCGGGTACCGCGCCGGGCTGCGCCAAATGATTTCAGCTATACTTGGGGTGGCGGCGGCCTGAGCGCGACTGCACCAGACTTAGCGCGCTTTGGCGGGCGGATGCTGCGCGACCAAATCGTGACCGCCGAAACTTTTGATTGGATGGTCCATCCGGCACGGCTGAATGATGGCACGCCAGTGGTGGAACGGGATTATTCGGTCGGGTTCGGCTGGCGCACTAGTTTGGATCAGGATGGTGCAGCAATTGCACATCACGCCGGCACCACCGTTGGCGCCCGTAGTGTCTTGGTGCTCTGGCGTGACGCGAGTATGGTGGTCAGCCTGTTGTCGAATGCGCAATGGGTATCGCGCATTGAACAAACGGCGATAATGCTGGCGGCCCCGTTTCGAACACAGCCACTCACTCTGATGCCCGCTGCCTGCCCGCTTACGTCGCGACGCTATAACGGGACATTTGGTGCCGATTCAGTCAGCGGAACGGTGAGTTTTGCAATGGATAATGGATTGTGCACGGGCACAATGGCCATCGAGGGAGCATTTTCAGCTTATTTCGACGCGGGCATGCAACGCAGGGCTGATACACTTAGGATCATCGGCATTGACCCCACTGCGGGCCTGTCGCGATCGGCTCTTGTGACACCTTTTGGCCTATCCGATCTGCGCCATGTTGCCGACGGTCAATTTAGCGCTGCGGTTACTTCGTCCCGGATGCTCACAATCAGATTCATGCCGGACTGAACGCCATCCGACGGGGCTGAATTTTGGTAAACCCGCCGAAAATCAGAGTGCCAATCACCTGCCACGCAATGAATGTCGCGGCTGCTGATTAGAAAATTCAGGCGTCCGGGCAATAATGTTCGCGAAACCGGACTAGGGCTATCATTGGGCGTAGCGTAACAATATCAGCGCGCGGAGCGAACAGTGGGTTAGTCATATACATTTTTTCTATCATCAGGAGGCAGGCATGTCTGACAGCCAGGGCGGGGCGATACCTCGTGTTGTCATCATTGGTGCCGGCTTCGGGGGCCTGTCTGCGGCCAAGCGTCTGGCCGGGCAGCGGGTCGATGTGACCCTGATAGACAAGCAGAACCACCATCTGTTTCAGCCATTGCTCTATCAAGTCGCAACCGCCGCGCTGTCACCCGCAGATATTGCCCAACCCATCCGTTCGGTGATGCGCGGCAAGGAAAATGTCCGGGTCATTCTCGACACCGTTACGGACATCGATACGGGTGAGCGGCAGGTCGTGCTGCGGGACTCCGTGCCGGTGCCCTATGACTGGCTGATCATCGCCAGCGGCGCACGACACAGCTATTTTGGCAATGATCGCTGGGAAGCAGCGGCTCCGGGGCTGAAGACGGTGGATGACGCAACCCAGGTGCGACACAATATCCTGATCGCGCTCGAACGGGCAGAAGTCGAAACCGATAAGGCCAAACGGGATGCGCTGTTGACCTTTGTCGTCATCGGCGGCGGGCCGACGGGTGTAGAGATGGCGGGGGCGACTGCCGAACTGGCGCGACGTTCGACGTCGATGGAGTTTCGCCACATCACACCGCATTGTTCGCGCGTCATCCTGATCGATTCTGGCGAAAGGTTGCTCAAATCTTTTCCTGTCGGCCTGTCTGAAAAGGCAAAGCAATCGCTTGAATCTTTGGGCGTGGAGGTGCTCTTGGGCATCCGCATCACCGACATCCATGACAAAGGGGTGATGATTGGCGAAGAATTTGTTCCGGCGCAAACCATCGTCTGGGCGGCGGGCGTGGTCGCCTCTCCCGCTGCCCGTTGGCTCGGGCTGGATGCAGACCGGACTGGCCGTGTCTCCACTTGTCCGCACTTGCATGCGCCCGACCACCCAGAGATTTTCGTGATTGGGGATACTGCGGCTTGCCCCGATAACAACGGGGGGACCCTGCCCGGCGTAGCGCCCGTCGCAAAGCAACAGGGCGATTATGTCGCCAGAGTGATCTTGCGGACAATTTCGGGACAGTCAGTCAAACCGTTCCAATATCGCAACTATGGCAATATGGCGACGATTGGCCGCAAACAGGCTGTTGCCGATCTGGGCTGGGTGCAGCTGTCTGGACTGCCGGCCTGGCTATTGTGGGGAATGGCGCATGTCTGGTTCCTCGTCGGGTTCCGCAATCGCACGTCAGTTGCGATCAACTGGCTATGGAATTATGTGACCTATCATCGCAGTGCGCGGCTGATCACCGGTTTGAAATAGCCCGGCCAAGCCAGTTCAGAACACCGGGTCTTCGCTGCCGTCGGCACGCGGCGGCACGGCGGACACTTCACCGTGCAGACCGCATTCGGTTTTTTCCCAGCCGCGCCAGCGCCCGGTGCGCGGGTCTTCACCCGCCTGGACTTTGGAGGTGCATGGTGCGCAGCCAATGGACGGATAGCCCAGCGCCACCAGCGGATGCAGCGGCAGTTGATGGTCGGCCATATAGGCGTCGATGCGCGCCTTGTCCCAATCGGCCAGCGGGTTGACCTTTAGGCGTCCGTCCTCAGTTTCAAAGCGTGGCAGGCCAGTGCGGGTCGCCGACTGGAATCCTTTGCGTCCGGTAAATTGCGCATCAAAGCGGGCGAGCGCGGCGGCGAGCGGGCGCACCTTGCGGATGTCGCAACAGCCATCGGGATCATAGGACCAGCGTAGTTCAGTCGCGTCTCGCTGCGCCAGCTCCAATGGGTCGGGCGTGACGTTGATTAGTCCGGTCAGACCGATGGTGGCAATCAGCGCATCACGATAGGCCAAGGTTTCAGGGAAATGTTTGCCGGTATCGAGAAAGATGACGGGGATAGCCGGGTCGATGCTGCCGATCAGGTGGAGCAGCACCGCGCTTTCGGCACCAAAGCTGGAGATAATCGCGGCATCGCCGAGCATCGCTTCGCAGAGCAATTGCTCCAGCATCTCGTCCGTGTCGCGCCCACGAAACATCTGGTTCAGCCGGATAGCATCGATGTCGCTATAGCGTGGAGTTGTGTTGATCCGGTCGATGATCCGCAGTTCAGCCATGACGCAACTTCCACACCGGCACGGCGGCATCCGCTGCGCTTTGGTAAAACGCGCCATAGGCGGCCAGCGCACGTTCCACAGCATCCGGATTGAGCGAGGTTTCCGGCGAAAAACTGTCAAAGCCACAACGCTTCATAAAGGCAATCTGATCGACCAGCACATCGCCTTGCGCGCGCAGTTCCCCGGTGTAACCAGCCTCGCGCAATATCCGTGCCGATGAATAGCCCCGCCCGTCGCGAAAGGTCGGAAAGGCGATTTCAACCAGCGTCAGCCGGTCGAGGAACGGAATCAGCGCACGGGCATCGTCATCGGGTTCGAGCCGAACGGCGGTGGCGTTCGACTGGTCGAGGAAGGCGTCAAGCGTGACGGCGGGCTCTTCGTGAAGCTCAACCATAGATCGCCTCCTTGAACGGGTCCACGCCAACCCGGCGATAGGTGTCGATGAAGCGTTCGTCGGCTTGCCGCAGTTTTTTATAAACCTCGGTGGCCTTCTCGACCGCATCTACAATCCCGTCCTCGTCAAAGCCGGGGCCAATAATCTTGCCAAGGCTGACATCCTCGGCGCCCGATCCGCCGAGCAAAAGCTGGTAATTTTCAACGCCTTTGCGATCGACCCCCAATATGCCGATGTGCCCGGCATGATGATGGCCGCAGCCATTGATACAGCCGGATATTTTGAGCTTGATTTCGCCCAAGTCGCGCTGGCATGCGGGGTCGGCAAAACGCAGCGCGATTTTCTGCGCGACCGGGATCGAGCGGGCATTGGCGAGGCTGCAATAATCAAGCCCGGGGCAGGCGATGATGTCGCTAATCAGGTCGAGATTGGCATTGGCGAGGCCAGCGTCATTCAGCGCCGCCCAAACCGCATAAAGATCGCGCTTGGCGACATGCGGCAGCACGATGTTCTGGGTATGGGTGATGCGCAGTTCGTCAAAGCTGTATTGCTCGGCAAGATCGGCCATCACGTCGATCTGCGCCGATGAAGCATCGCCTGGAATCCCGCCAATCGGTTTCAGGCTGATGTTGACGATGGCATAGCCCGATTGCTTGTGGACCTTCACATTCTGGTCGATCCAGACCGCAAAATCGGGGTCGCTGCGGTCTACGCTGTCGGTAGCGTCCGCTTCAAAAGCTGGCGGCGCGAAAAAGGCGCTGATCCGCTCCAGTTCGGCCAGCGGCGGGTCGATGCCCAGCGTTTTGACATGGGCAAATTCTACCGCCACTTGCTCGCGATAGGCATCAGCACCAATCTCGTGGATCAGGATTTTGATCCGCGCCTTGTAGATATTGTCGCGGCGGCCATAACGATTATAGACGCGCAAGCACGCCTCAACATAGCTCAGCAGGTCGTCAGCCCGCACAAATGGATTGATTTCCGGAGCGATCATCGGGGTCCGGCCCATCCCGCCGCCGACGAACACCCGCGCGCCGAGCACTCCGTCCTGTTTGACCAGTTCGATGCCGATGTCGTGCAGGCGCATCGCGGCGCGGTCTTCGCGGCTGGCAATCACCGCAATCTTGAACTTGCGCGGCAGATAACTGAACTCGGGGTGAAAGCTCGACCACTGGCGCAGCAGCTCGGCCCATGGTCGGGGGTCGGCCACCTCGTCCGCCGCAGCACCGGCATATTGGTCCGACGAAATGTTGCGGATGCAATTGCCGCTGGTTTGGATGGCGTGCATTTCGACGCTCGCCAACTCCTCCAGCAAGTCGGCGCATTGTTCCAGCTTGATCCAGTTATACTGGATGTTTTGGCGGGTGGTAAAATGGCCGTAGTCGCGGTCATATTTGCGCGCGATATGGGCCAGCATTCGCATCTGGCGGCTGTCGAGGGTGCCATAGGGGATGGCGACCCGTAGCATATAGGCATGGAGTTGGAGATACAGGCCGTTCATCAGCCGCAAGGGTTTGAACTGATCCTCGGTCATTTCGCCCGACAGGCGGCGGCTCACCTGATCGCGAAACTCGGCGACGCGGGCATCGACGATGGCTTGATCATAATTGTCATATTTATACATGTCAGATTATCCATTCGCCTGCGGTTGGATCGGCGGGTTTGAGGGTGAGGTCGCCGCGCACCGTCGGGCCAAGTGCCCGCACCCGGTCCTTGATATGCGCCGGGCGGGGGCCATCAGTGGTCGGGACGGCGGCAATGACATAAGCGGCGTTGACCCGCCGTGCGCCTTGTTCGGCGGACAGGATGGCTTCGCCGTGCTCGCCGACATCGGCGGCATCTTCGACATGCAGCGACCAGCCAGCGCCGGTCCACCAGGTCACCGCGCCCGATTTCAAATCATTGCCGGTCAGCAATTTCACGCCAGTTCCTCCATGTGTTCGGCCAGCGCATGCAGCCGGTCAACTGCATCCGATTGCAACACAACCTCACCAACCACAATGATCGCAGGGCTTTGTACCCGGTCGCGCTCGATCATCCCGCCAAGATCGGTCAGCAGGGTGCGGATCGCCCGTGCGCCGCCGCGGGTGCCGCGTTCGAGCACGGCCACCGGCATGTCGGGAGCAACCCCGTCGGCGATAAGTTTTTCGGTGATGTCAGCGGCGGTGGCGACCCCCATATAGATGACCAGGGTGCGGTCCTGTCCGGCAAGCCCAGCCCAATTTTGATCGGTTAAACCCTTGCACTGGCCCGCGACAAAGCTAACCGCGCTCGATACATCGCGGTGGGTCAGCGGCAGCATCGCCTCTGCGGCACAGCCCAAGGCTGCCGACACGCCCGGCACGACCTCTACTGCAATGCCCGCATCGCGGCACGCCGTTGCTTCCTCGCCGCCACGGCCAAAGATGAACGGGTCACCACCCTTTAGCCGGATGACATCATGGCCCGCGCGCGCTTCGGCGATCAGCATGGCGTTGATGTCATCTTGCGACACACTGTGACGGCTGCGTTGCTTGGCAACACAAATCAGCCGCGCCATGGGATGGATCATCGCCAGCACGCTCGCATCAACCAGTCCGTCGTGAACAACCACGCTGGCGCGTTCGAGCAACCGTGCAGCGCGCAACGTCAACAGGTCAGCAGCACCAGGGCCGGCGCCGACGAGGTAGACGATGCCGCTGCCGGTTGCGGCTCGGGTGGGGGCGGCGTTGGTGGAGGTTGCAGTCATCCTGACACATCTGCGCGCAACCTGCGCAAGTGCCAAAGCATCATGTCTTGGCCCTGCTAAAGCGCCGCTATCGACATGGGCTATCCCTATTGCTTGGAAAGGCCGATGCCGATGGTCGCACGGGGTCGTTCGGCTTCGTTCGAGGCGACCGGATAAGCGCAGTAGTCTGCGGCATAATAGGCGCTGGGGCGGTGATTGCCTGACAGGCCGACCCCGCCAAATGGGTGCGAGGATAGAGCACCGTTGGTCGGTTTGTTCCAGTTGATGACCCCGGCCCTGACATTGGCCCAGAACTGGTCATAGTGCTGTGGCGACCCGCCAATCAAAGCCGCTGACAGGCCGAAAGCCGTCGCATTGGCTTCGGTGATGGCGGCGTCAAAGGTTGCGACCCGGGTGACCTGCAGCAATGGCCCGAACAGTTCGACATCGGGGCGCTCGGCGACATTGGTGACATCGACTATCCCCGGGGTCAGGAACGGCAAGCGTTCGTCGGGGCGGGTCATGAAAAGGACTGCCTGACCTCCATTGGAGATGAGATAGAGGAAACTGTCCATCAGCCCGTCGGCGGTTTCATTGTCGATCACCGGACCCATGAACGGGGCCGGATCGTCGTGGGGTGCGCCGACGATCAGCCGGGCGGTCAGCTTGCGCACTTCGTCGAGCAGCGCGCTGGCCAGTTCCTCCTTGACAATCAGCCGCCGTGCGTTGGAACAGCGTTGCCCCGCTGACAGGAATGCGGATTGCACGATCAGCGTCGCGGCATTGGCCAAGTCGGAGGTGTCCCATGCGACAATCGGGTTGTTGCCGCCCATTTCGAGTGCAATGATACGGTCGGGGCGCTGCGCGAGCGCGCGGTTGATGGCGATGCCTACGTGCGCTGACCCGGTGAACAACACGCCGTCGATGTCGGAATGGGCGACCAGCGCCTTGCCCTCGTCCGGCCCGCCGATCAACAACCGGATGACCCCGGTTGGGACGCCAGCTGCATGAAATAAATCGACCAGCATCGTCCCGACCGCCGGGGTTTTTTCCGATGGTTTGAAGACTATGCTATTGCCCGCGAGCAGCGCCGGGATGATATGGCCACCCGGCAAATGCGCCGGGAAATTAAACGGGCCAAGCACCGCCATCACCCCATGCGGTTTGTGACGGACGGCAGTGCGGGAACCGTGTTCACCCTCACTGCGGCGCTGGGCGGTGCGTTCGGCATAGGCTTTGACCGAAATATCGACCTTGTTGCACACCGATTCAACCTCGGTTCGCGCTTCCCACAACGGCTTTCCGGTTTCGCGTGCGATCAAGTCGGCAAGCGGTTCGGGGTCGGATTTCAACCGTTCGGCAAAGCGTTTGAGCGCATTGACCCGGTGCATTATAGGCAATGCTGCCCATGCAGGCCCCGCCGCCCGCGCTGCTGCGACTTCGGTATCGACATCGCCGATTGGGCCGCGCCACAGCCCGGCCCCGGTTGCAGGCTCAATGGAGATTAGGTCAGACGGCACAATCCCCCTTATATTGCCCCCCAGCCCATTGTCTACGCCAAGGGCTAGGGTTTTGGCCTTTCCCGCTAGCAGGCGAGCGCGGCTCCCATGGCGCGGATGGCGCTGACTTTGGCATAGAGCGGCTGCCAGTCGTCATTGTCGGCAATCGCGGCCCACAGCGTCTCCACCTCCTCGATATGCAGTGATTGCGGGGCGACATCCTGCCACCATGGGCCACGGGTAGTTGTGCGGTCCGCCAGTGCCGCGACCAGTGCGGCATGTTCAGCGCCCGCATTGGCCGCCGCTGCTGGCATGTTCCGGTCCGCCCAGTCGATAAAAAAGCGGTCGATCAACGCGGCGCTAGTGCGCATAAAGGCTTCGCCTGCGATCACCAGCGCCTTGTCCTGTTCAGCATCGCCCTGTGCCACCCCCAGCCGCCAGCAAAACTGCCGGGCAATCGCGGCTTCATAGGCTGGGGCAAAGCTTTCCAGCCCTGCCGCCAATGGCTCAGCCGGGGCAATCAGGCTGAGCGCCATGGCGAGTTGACCGACGTTCCAATGGACCACATGGGGTTGCCGGCCAAAGGCATAGAGCGACTGGTGGTCGAAATAGGCGGCGGTAAATCCGGGATCCCATGTCGGGGTAAAGCGCCATGGGCCATAGTCGAAACTCTCCCCCGTGACATTGATATTGTCGGTGTTGAGGACGCCGTGGACGAACCCCGCAACCATTTGTGTCGCAACGGTGTGGGCACAGCGTGTTGCTGTTTCGCGCACCAGCAATGCTGCGGCCTCATCAACCGGCATGGAGGCCACCTGGCTGTGGTCATGGCCCAGCAAACTGGTCAGGCTATAGCGCAACAACCGCTCCATCTCGGCTGGCTGGTCCAGGGCGGCGAGCCGCTGAAAACTGCCGATCCGGATATGCCCGTGGTTGAGGCGCACCATCACGGCGGAGCGGGTCGGTGACGGTTCGTCACCACGCTGCAATTGCTCTCCGGTTTCGATGATCGAAAATGTTCGCGATGTGGAAACCCCCAATGCCTCAAGCATTTCGGTTGCGAGCAATTCTCGCATCGCACCCTTCAGGGTCAATCGCCCATCGCCAAAGCGGCTATAGGGGGTTTGCCCCGACCCTTTGGTCCCCAGATCAAGCCAGCGGCCATCATCCGCACGCAATTGCGCAAACAGGAACCCGCGACCGTCGCCCAGATCAGGATTATAGCTGCCGAACTGGTGGCCATGATAGCGCAGCGCCAGCGGCTGCGGCATATTGTCGAGCAAGGGCTGAAAGCGACCGAAATGGTCGATCCATGCTGCATCATCCAGTGCGTCCAGACCAATGCTGGCTGCGGCCCGGTCGTTACGCCAGCGCAATTGATGGCCGGGAAATGCTGTACCCTCGACCGGATCGGCAATAAAATCGGCAATCGCGGCGATTGGTGGTTGTTCTGTGTGGGGTTGCGCTTGCGTCTGGCTGTCCATGCGGCAATATGTTGGCATGATAGCCGTGCGTGCAAGTGTAAAAGCCAAAGATTTAGCATGGCGCGACCATTTCTGGTGGTCCGCTGACGGCATCCGGCTCCATGCCCGTATCTATGACCCGCCCAAGCCGACCAAGGCGCTCCCGATTATGTGCATGCCCGGCCTGACCCGCAATGCGCGAGACTTTTCGCTGCTCGCGCCGCTGTTGGCGAGGAACCGCCGCGTCTATGTGCTCGATATTCGCGGGCGCGGCGAGAGCGGCTATGCCAAAGATGCGATGAGCTATATGCCGCTGACCTATGTTCAGGATGTCACCGCGCTGCTCGACGCCGAGGGGATTGATCGCTTTATTGCGATTGGCACATCGCTGGGCGGGCTGATCTCGATGTTGATCGCTGCGATGCAGCCAGCGCGGGTAGCGGGCGTGGTGCTGAATGACGTTGGCCCGCAAATCGAAGCGGCGGGACTCGACCGGATTCGAGGCTATGTCGGGCAATCGGCAAATTTTCCGACATGGGTTCATGCGGCGCGCAGCATCGCCGCTGCCAATGCTAGCGTATATCCCGACTGGTCGCTGGAGGAATGGCTGATAATGGTCAAACGCACCCACCGCTTGACCCCCGAGGGGCGGATCATCCCCGACTATGACAGCAATATCGCCCAGCCATTCAAACTGCCCGGCGGAGCTGCGGGGGGGGATCTGTGGCCGGCCTTTGCTCAGCTCAAGAAAGTGCCAACGCTTGTCGTGCGCGGGGCCTTGTCGGACATTTTGTCGGCGCGCACAGCCAAGCGGATGGTGGGCCGGCTCGACAATGCACGGTTGCTGACGATCCCCAGGGTCGGCCATGCCCCGACCCTCGACGAACCCGCAGCACTGGCCGCAATCGAGGCGCTGATCGCGTCGGTTCCGGCCTGAGCGGGCGAGCGCTTATGACTGACCCGGACCGCATCGCCATCTTGCATTGCCATTCGACCTTTTCGCTGGGAGGAAAGGAAGCACGGGCGGTGGCGCTGATGAACGCTTTTGGTGCGCGGGCGAGGCATGTGATTTTGTCGGCGATGCCAGACCAACTGGGTGCACGCGCTGCCATCGACCCGGTGGTTGCGGTGGATTTCCCGATTCCCGCACCACCTTTGCATGGCAAGCCGTCGCCGGGGCGCTATGTCGCGCTTGCCCGCTATATGCAGGGCTTTGACCTGGTGCTCAGTTACAATTGGGGTGCGATGGATGCGGTGATGGCGCACCGGCTGTTATCGCCGTTCATGGCCTTGCCGCCTCTGATCCACCATGAAGACGGGTTCAACGCCGACGAAAGCGAACGGCTGAACTGGAAACGCAACGCCTTTCGCCGGGTTGCATTGCCGACCGCACGGGCGATTGTCGTGCCCAGTCATCGGCTCGAAGCGATTGCCCAGTCGGTGTGGCATGGCGGGGACAAGGTGGTGCGCATCTCCAACGGGATTGCTGTCTCCGATTATGCCAAACCCCCACAGGCTGGAGCCATTCCCGGCTTTGTTCGCAACAAGGGCGATATTGTCGTGGGGACAATTGCCGGACTGCGTGCGGTCAAGAACTTGCCTCTGATGATAGAGGCATTGGCGCTCACCCCGCCCCATGTCCGGCTGGTGATAGCGGGGGAGGGGCCTGAGCGGGCGGTGATTGCTGCAGCGGCAGAGCGCCTCGGCGTGACTGACCGGCTGCTGCTGGCTGGCTTTGTTGCCGACCCGGCGAGCATTGTCGGCCATTTTGATATTCTCGCTTTGTCGTCGCTGTCGGAGCAACAACCAATTGCGGTGATGGAGGGGATGGCCGCCGCATTGCCCATCGTTTCGACGCCGGTCGGTGATGTCGCCGTGATGGTTGCACCCGCTAACGCAGCCTTCATCGTTCCAGCATCAGCCGCCGTGCTGGCAGAGGCAATCATGCGATTGGCGAGCGATCCTCTGCTGCGCCGTGCCATCGGCCGCGACAACGCGGCGCGGGCCAAAGCCGAGTTTGCGCAAGAACGGATGATTGAGCGCTACGCCACACTTTATGCCGCCGCAGTCGGCAAGCCCGCTGCTGCGCTGTTGCCAGCTAACGGTCATAGAAATTAGCGCGGGCTTTTTTCGCCCCCATCAACTATGGGCAATCGATTCACGGGGGTGAACAAGGGAGCTTTGCTGGTGTTCAAGGGAGTTAAGCCCATCGTCTATGGCGGACGCGAAGTCTGGCCATTGATCGAAGGCGGCAAGGGTGTTTCCGCAACCAATCATGCGAGTTCCGGGGCTTGGGCGGCGGCTGGTGGGATCGGCACGATCAGCGCGGTCAATGCCGACAGCTATGACGATAATGGCGAGATGATTCCCCAGGTGTTTCACGGCGCCACGCGGGTCGAGCGCCATCAGGAATTGGTCGATTATGGGATTCGCGGGGCGATAGCCCAGATCAAGCGCGCCCACGACATTGCTGCGGGACGCGGGGCCGTCAATATCAATGTGTTGTGGGAAATGGGTGGTTCGCAGCCGATTTTGCACGGCGTTCTGGATGCGACCCGTGGGCTGGTCGATGGAGTGACCTGTGGTGCTGGCATGCCCTATAAGCTGTCGGAGATAGCGGCCAAATATGGCGTCTATTATTTGCCAATTATTTCCTCGGCCCGCGCCTTTCGGGCATTGTGGAAGCGCGCTTATAGCAAGGTGCCCGAATGGCTGGGCGCAGTGGTCTATGAAGACCCGTGGCTGGCAGGCGGCCACAATGGCCTGTCCAACGCCGAAGACCCACTCGTGCCAGAGGACCCCTATCCAAGGGTCAAGGCGGTGCGTGATGTGATGCGCGCCGAGGGGATTTCTGACGACCTGCCGATCATCATGGCGGGAGGGGTTTGGTATCTGCGCGACTGGGAACATTGGATCGACAATCCAGAGCTGGGCCAGATCAGCTTTCAGTTCGGCACCCGGCCATTGCTGACCCACGAAAGCCCGATCCCGGCGGATTGGAAGGAGGCACTGCGCCACGTCAATGAGGGCGATGTCCTGCTCCACAAATTTTCGCCGACCGGATTTTATTCCTCGGCGGTCAAGACACAGTTCCTTGATAATTTGATGACGCGGTCCCAGCGGCAGATCCCATTTGGCAAGATTGAGTGCGGTATCAACAGTTACCGGCTGGAGGTGGATCGCAAGAAATATTGGGTCGCGCCGCAAAGCGCGGACCTGGCGCGCGGCTGGATGGCGCAAGGATTTGTCAACGCGCTCAAAACGCCCGACGACACCATCGTCTTTGTCACCCCAGATGAGCGCACCCGCATCCACACCGACCAGACAGAATGTATGGGCTGCCTGTCGCATTGCGGCTTTTCGTCATGGAAAGACCATGATGACCACAGCACCGGACGGCTGGCTGATCCGCGCAGTTTCTGCATCCAAAAGACGTTGCAGTCGATTGCCCATGGCGGCGGCATACAGAATAATCTGATGTTCGCTGGCCATGCCGCGTTCCGGTTCCAACAAGACCCGTTTTATTCGAATAATTTCACCCCGACAGTCAAACAGCTGGTCGAGCGTATCTTGAGCGGCGATTGATCCAGAGCCTGTTATCGCGTCGTTGCGAGTACGGTTCTTGCGGCTTTTCCCCCGATATGTTCGCCATTTTGACGCTTCGGCAGTGTTAGTTTTGAGTTTATGACCTAAGCACAGTTGCTTGTTGCCTGACCCTTGGGTGATGGATTGTCCTGCGTTCGTCTTCGACTCCCCTCCTTCGCGGGAATGACGAAGTGGGGGTGTTTCAGAGCGCGCGCCTCCCTCTGCGCCTTTTTAGGTGAGCGCCCAGATCGCTGTCCTTGTAAATCCTTCATTCAACTACACTATGTATATTGCAGAGGTGGCCAAAGGGGCGAAAATGAAGCGAAATCGAGTAATCTTCACGGGTGATGCGATGATAATCCCGCGCCGGCTTTTGCGGGTGACTGTGCTGTCGATCAGCGCAGCTTTGCTAGCTTTGCCGGCGTTAGCGCAAACCCCTGGGCTGGCGATGCTCGACACACTCGAACTCGGCCAATGGCAGTTAATCGATCGCGACAATGTCTTTCCGACTCGCAGCATCTGTTTGTCGAATGGCCGTCAGTTGATTCAGTTGCGGCATGATGGGGCGCAATGTTCGCAGTTTGTGGTGGCCGACGAAGCGCGCAGCGTCACCGTCAATTACGACTGTGGCCGCGTGGGCCATGGCCACACCATCATCCGCCACGAAACCAACCGGCTGGTCCAGATCGAAACCCAGGGGATCGTGCGCGGTGCGCCATTTTCAATTGCTTTTGAGGGGCGGCGTGTGGGCAGTTGCAACTGATACCAAGGCTCAATGAGCTTGTCTCATTGGACCTTGGTTAAGCCCGTGCGCCATTAACCGATTCTTCACCATCATATGGGAAAAGGCTGGCTGTGAACCCTTTTGTGGCTCACTCCCTCCCTAGCAGATCTTCGGATCATCCTGGGCCGCGCTCTTAACCGGGTGCGGCCCATTTTTTTGGCATTTTGCCATCACGATAATCACCAATCCCATATTTTGAGCTTGACCAATTTTCTTGAATGTTTATTCTAGAACGATCATTCAAGAAAAGATATTGCCGATGGGGCGTTCAAAAGGATATGACGAAGATACGGTCTTGACCGGTGCGATGGAACTATTCCGGCGCAAGGGTTACGGTGCCGTTTCGATCAAGGACCTAGAAACAGAAACAGGTTTGAAGGCTGGCAGCATCTATAACAGCTATGGCGATAAGGCGGGTTTGTTTCGTGCCGCCTTTGCCCATTATAACAATCATGTCCTGCGAGACCGCCTTGCCAGTTACGCCTCAAAAGCTGCGGGATTGGATGGGCTGCGTAATCTGTTCCTGTCTCTCTTGCATGAACCGGGTGAAGGCTCTTTCGGATGCTTGGTTACCAATTCCGCCATTGAATTTGGTGGGGCAGGCGATTTGCCAAATGGTGTTGATGAAGGCCTCAGTTTGTTGTTGGCTATCTTTAGCGAACGCCTGTGTGTGGCGAAGCGGACCGGGATGATGGTCGCGGGTCAGGATCCGTTACAGACTGCTGCGAAGTTGCTCGCACTGTATCAAGGCATCCTCGTGCTTGTGCGCGCTGGCTGGGACAAGGCGGCGCTAGAAAATCTTGTCAATGATGAATTCAATTATTTGCAAAGGAAAATAGTATGACAGTCGAAGCTTTGTGGACACGCTACTCGGCAATTTGGAATGATGCTGCTGATACCCGTAAGACTGAACTCGTTGCTTGCTTGGCCGATGATGCAAGCTATTGTGATCCCAATGGCATGGTCGAAGGGCGTGAGGCATTATCAGTCTATATGGGCGGTTTTCAGGAAAGTGCACCAGGTTGCACCTTTCAAATAAAATCGGTGCACAATCATAATGACCGGTCGCTCGCTAACTGGGTGATGCTGGGGCCGGATGGCGCGGTGCTACAGCATGGAACCAGCTTTGGATTGCTTTCAAAAGACGGGCGGTTGCGCGCCATTAGCGGGTTCTTCCTTGATTGACCTAGGGTCAGGACCTAGGCTTGCCATTGTGCGCCGTCCGCGCCACAGCATCCTGAGGTTTCTCCGCAACATAGGCCGGACCAATTTTGTCGCTCGATCCATCCCTTGCCATAGTGTTATTGTCCGGCGGGATGGATTCGATGGTCTGCACCGGCCTTGCACGGGCGGCGGGGCAGCGCGTCATCGCGCTGACGGTGGACTATAACCAGCGCCACCGCTGTGAGCTGGATGCTGCACGGCGGATTGCTGCGGCGCTGGACGTTGCGGAACATCTGGTGGTGCCGCTCGACCTGCGCCAGTTTGGCGGATCGGCGCTGACCGCAGACATTGCAGTGCCAAAAACCGGCGTGGCACCGGGCATTCCGGTCACCTATGTGCCCGCGCGCAACACCATATTCCTCAGTCTCGCGCTTGGTTTGGCGGAGGCACGCGGGGCAAAGCGCATCTATGTCGGGGTTAATGCGCTCGATTATTCGGGCTATCCAGATTGCCGCCCCGCCTTTGTCGATGCCTTTGCTGCCACCGCCAATCTGGCCACGCGGGCCGGGGTTGAGGGCGACCTATTTTGCTTTGAAACCCCGCTGCTGCACATGACAAAGGGCGGCATTGCGCGGGCTGCACATGACCTGGGGCTGGATGCGGGGATGAGCTGGAGCTGTTATGATCCGACCGCCGAGGGCCTGCATTGCGGTGAGTGCGACGCTTGCCGGTTGCGCGCCAAGGGCTTTGTCGAGGCGGGCCTGCCCGATCCGACCCGCTATGCCGTAACGCCGCAGCTGCCATGAGCTATGCCGTCAAAGAGATATTCCTGACTTTGCAGGGTGAAGGCGTCCACGCCGGACGCCGCGCTATGTTCTGCCGCTTTACCGGCTGCAATTTGTGGACCGGGCGGGAGGCGGATCGCGCCAGCGCCGTCTGTCAGTTTTGCGACACTGATTTTGTCGGCATGGATGGTGACAATGGCGGGCGCTATGGCGATGCGGACGCACTCGCAGCGCAGATAGCGGCACTTTGGGGAACAGGCATGGAGCGGCGCTTTGTCGTCCTGACCGGCGGCGAGCCGATGCTGCAGGTCGATAATGCCCTCATCACCTCGCTGCATGATGCCGGTTTTGAAATCGCGATTGAAAGCAATGGCACCATCGCGGTGCCGCGTAGCATCGACTGGATTTGCATCAGCCCAAAGGCAGGCAGTACGACGGTCCAGACCAGCGGTGATGAATTAAAACTGGTGTGGCCGCAGTCGGGGTCTGACTGGCTGGCGATGGAGGAGTGGGATTTTGCTCACCACCTGATCCAGCCGATGGACATCGCCGACGACACCAAACGCGCCGATGCATTGGCGCAAGCGATTGGCTTTGTTGGCGACCATCCGCGCTGGCGGCTGTCGTTGCAAACCCACAAGCTGCTGGGCCTGCCCTGACCCTATTTGGTCGGCTCGGCCGGTTCTGCTCCACCTGATGGTGGACGGATGATGACATCGCCATTGTTCGACGTGTCATCTTGGCCTTGGGTATCGGCGGCATCCGCCCCCGCCGCCGAAGTGTCTTCATCCTCGGCAACGCTGGGCGCGCCGGGCACAACCGGGCCAGCGGTAGTGCTGGTGTCGAGCGAGGTGCCATCGCCGCTTGCCTGATCGAGGGTGATCATCTCGTCGCTGGCACTGCCAGGCAATATCTCGACGTTGCGCATTTGGGTATCGGCGCTTTGGCCCGCAAACCAGTCGCAGCCACCAAGCGGCAGCGCGAGGGCTATGACAATAGCGGACAATCGGCAACAATGGGTCAGGCGCGGCTTGGTCATGGTCCAGTCTTAGCCACATCCAGATCACAAAGGAAAGCGCCGAGATGGCGATGGAGGGCAGCATCGACATCGGCCATCGTGACATCATGGCCGAGGGCTGACAGGCTGGTGACCGGATAGTCGCTGATCCCGCATGGGACGATGCCGCCAAAATGGGAGAGGTCGGGCGATACGTTGATGGACAGGCCGTGCAAAGTCACCCATCGTCTGACGCGCACCCCGATCGCGCCGATTTTTGCCTCGCGCCCATCAGGCCCCATGCACCAGATGCCGATCCGCCCCTCGGCCCGGTGAGCCGCCACACCAAACTCGGCGAGCGTAGCAATCACCCAAGTTTCGATGGCGTGGACAAAATTGCGGACATCGCGACCGCGTGTCGCCAGATTGACCTGGACATAGGCGACCCGCTGGCCCGGCCCATGATAGGTGTAGCGGCCACCGCGTCCGGCATTAAACACCGGAAATCGTGCGTCAATCAACTCGGCGGGATCAGCGCTAGTCCCTGCGGTATACACAGGGGGGTGCTCAACCAGCCAGATGCGCTCGCTGGCGGTACCAGCATGGATGGCCGCAGCGCGCTCCTCCATATCCGCCAGCGCATCGGGATAGGCGGTCAGGCCGTGCGAGGTCTGCCAGTCGGGGGCGGCGGCAATCGTTGTCATGCCGGTGGCATACACTTTTTTTCGCGTGGCGAGCAGGGGGCTTGCCAATTGTCGAAGCCATGTCATCATTGGCCACCAATTTGTAACGTAGGGGGTTTGCCATGAGTAATTTCACCATCGGAGAGGCGTGGTCGCAAGGCGTCGCCTTTCTCACCCGCAATTTCACCATATTGTTGATTCTGATCGGCGGCAGCGTGCTGATTGGCTCGGCAATCCAGATTTTCGCATTTGGGATCAACCTTGATTTGCTGAGCCAGCAAATGGCGACATCTATGCAGGGCGGCAACCCGCAGGATTTTATCCAGACCATGTTGCCAGGGTTGCTGGTGGGGGGATTGATTGGTGCGATCATCCAGTCAACCGGGACTTTTGCCGCCTATCGCGCCGGCCTGTCGGATGAACAGGACATCACCTCGCTGCTGACCTATGGCCTGAGCGCTGCGGTGCTATCGCTATTGTTTTGGGGGGTGATTTTTATTGCCTTGGCTATAGTCTTTGGTTTGCTGGTGGTGGCATTGGGCGCGGGCGCGATGTTTACAGGCGGGTCGGCGGGCGGATCGTCCGGGGCGATGGCTGCTGCCGGAGTGATAATGCTCATGGCCCTGTTGTTGCTGCCGTTGATGTTGTGGCTGACGATGCGGCTGTGGGTGATGGGCCCTGCTATGGCCGATGCCCGCAGCGCCAATCCATTGTTCGGCCTGTCGCAATCGTGGCGGCTTACCGGCCCAAACCAATGGCCGATGCTGGGCTATTTGATGCTGTTGATAATTGCTGGGCTAGTTATTTTCAGCATTTTGGGCTTGATTGGCGGGGTGATTGGCAGCCTGTTGGGCGGCAATGGCGGAGCATTCCTGTCGGCAGTGCTGACGGGCGTTCCAGTGGGCATATTGGGCGTGGCCATCACTGCCGGGGTTTACCGGACCTTGGTCCCGGTCGGTCAGGCTGATATTTTCAACTGACAAAAAATCGCTTTAGTGGTCCGGATCAAGCCCGGGGCGCAGCGCGGGGAGCGACCATTCAATAGGGCGGGTGGTCGAACCCGCCGGGGCTGGCTGTGAAAATCTCGCAGCCGGTTTCGGTAATCCCGATGCTATGTTCAAACTGGGCCGACAGCGAGCGGTCGCGGGTCACTGCGGTCCAGCCATCGTCGAGGATTTTGACCCCCGCCTTGCCCAGGTTGATCATCGGTTCGATGGTAAAGAACATGCCGGGTCGCAATTCCGGCCCCTGTCCGGGCTGTCCGATATGGACGATTTCGGGCACGTCATGGAATAACCGGCCAAGCCCATGCCCGCAAAAGTCGCGGACCACGCCATAGCGCTGGGCTTCGGCATGGCTTTGGATGGCGTGGCCAATATCACCGACGGTGTTGCCCGGCAGCGCCTGTGCAATCCCCAGCATCAGACATTCATAGGTGACATCGACCAGTCTGCGGGCTTTTAGTGGAACATCACCGACCAGGAACATCCGGCTGGTGTCGCCGTGCCAGCCATCGACAATCACGGTGATGTCGATGTTGACGATGTCGCCGTCCTTTAGCGTCTTGTCCGACGGGATGCCGTGGCAGACGACATGGTTGATCGAAATGCAACTGCTGTGAGTATAACCGCGATAGCCGATGGTTGCGGGGACCGCTCCGGCGGCCAGAACAAAGTCCAGCACCCGCCGGTCGAGTTCTTCGGTAACCGCACCGGGCGCGACATGCGGCACCAGCATGTCGAGGGCTGCTGCTGCCAGCTCCCCCGCGCGGCGCATCCCGGCAAAACCGGCGGGGCCGTGCAGGCGGATCGAGCCGTCGCGCACTATGGGCACCTTTGCGGTGGCTTCGTCAGCGATCGTCACATAGTCCATGGTGACTATAATAGCATCGTTCGACCCGATTGGCGAGACGGTGGCATAGGCATATTGATGATCGGCAGTGCTAGTTATGAGTTTATGACCTATGGCGGCAGGCATGAGCAAAGATCCGAAAATCTGGACCGCTGCGCTGGTCATCATTGGTGACGAAATCCTGTCGGGCCGGACACAGGACAAAAATATCGCGCAAGTCGCCACTTGGCTTAACGTCCAGGGCATCCGCCTCGTTGAAGTGCGCATCGTGCCCGATGTCGAAGATCGCATCATTGAAGCGGTCAACGCGCTGCGCGGGCGCAACGATTATTTATTCACCACCGGCGGTATCGGCCCGACCCATGATGACATTACCGTCGCTGCGATTGCCAAGGCGCTTGGCGTCGGCGTCGTCCACCACCCCGATGCGGTGGCGATATTGACGCGCTATTATGCCACCCGAGGCGGCGTCACCGACGCACGGCTGCGGATGGCACGGGTGCCCGAAGGTGCGGAACTGATCGCCAATCGGATGAGCGGCGCGCCGGGTATTCGTATCAGCAACATCTTTATCATGGCTGGCGTGCCCGGCATTACCGCAGGCATGCTCGATGCGCTGACCGGCCAGTTAGAGGGCGGTCTGCCGCTGCTATCGCGCACCATCGGGTGCTGGGTGACCGAAAGCGAAATCTCCGAAATGCTGGGTGCCACCGAACAGGCGCATCCGGGCTGCCAGATCGGCAGCTATCCATTCTTTCGCGAAGGCCGGGTTGGCTGCAATTTCGTCATCCGCTCAACCCAGCAGGATTTGCTCGACCGCTGTGCGGCGGCACTACTGGCTGGACTTGCGACAAATGGCGAAGCGGGCGTCGACGGCGGG
>JBCKXT010000012.1:0-43106 GCA_038921085.1 Sphingopyxis sp.
CATTTCAAAGCTGAAACTGGCGTCGTTGAGGCGCAATCTGCTGATGCTCTCACGCAGTTTTTCAAAGTCGGCAGCATCGGTCGGGAACAGGCCGCAAAACACCACCGGCTGGACTGGCTTGAACCCCGGCAGCGCGGTTGCGGCCGGGCGTTTGGCATCGGTGATGGTGTCGCCGACCCGCGCCTGTGCCACATCCTTGATCTGCGCGGTGATAAAGCCGACTTCACCGCAGCTGAGCTGTTCCAGTTGTTCAATTTTTGGCCGCATGCAACCGACCCGGTCGATGAGGTGGGTGGTGCCCGCAGCCATGAATTTGATCTGCTGGCCCCTTTTGATGACGCCATCGATGACGCGGATCAGGATGACGACACCCAGATAGGGGTCATACCAACTGTCGACCAGCATCGCTTTGAGCGGTGCTTGCGCGTCGCCCTTTGGCGGCGGGATGCGGGTAACGATGGCTTCCAGCACCTCGGCGATGCCGATGCCGGTCTTGGCCGAGGTGAGGACAGCGTTGTCGGCGGGCAGGCCGATGATTTCTTCGATCTCTGCCTTGACCTTGTCGACATCGGCGGCGGGCAGATCAATCTTGTTGATGACCGGAACGATTTCATGGTCATGCTCAATCGATTGATAGACATTGGCGAGCGTCTGTGCCTCGACCCCCTGCGCTGCATCAACGACCAGCAAAGCGCCTTCACACGCGGCAAGGCTGCGCGATACTTCATAGGCAAAATCGACGTGGCCAGGGGTGTCCATCAGATTGAGCTGATAGGTCTCGCCATCCAGCGCGGTATAGGCCAGGCGCACGGTCTGCGCCTTGATGGTGATCCCGCGTTCCTTTTCAATGTCCATATTGTCGAGCACCTGCGCGGTCATTTCGCGCTCGCTCAGACCGCCGGTATGCTGGATCAGCCGGTCGGCCAATGTGGACTTGCCATGGTCGATATGGGCGATGATGGAAAAATTGCGGATGTGGGAAAGCTCGGTCATCCGCGCCCGTTAGCAGCGTAGGGCGGGGCTGTCATCTGGTCCCGGCATCTGGCGCGATCAGCGGGCAGTGTTTGGCAATGGCGGCGAGCGCACGGGTCAGGCGGTGTTCACCCACCCCGGCAATGCCGACCCAGTGCAGTCCGCGCCGGTCTAGTTCGGCGGTCAGCGCCTCGCGAAACCGGTCGCGCATGGCCTGGCTGGTCTGGATACGCACCCCGTCATCAATCCACGGCAGGTCATTTTCGGTGACGAGATAGAGAGCGCTCTCAAACAACTCGCCGCCAAACCACGGGTCTAGACCCGTTCTCATTTTGGTTGAACCAAAATGCGGGTCTAATGTGCTTGATTGCCGCGATTTCTTAACCGTCAAATGATTCCATTTGACTGGAAATCGCTCCAGCGGCTCGCCGCCACTCGCTGCCCACACCGATGTCACAATCGCGTCGGTATCGGCAATGACCAGCGGGGCACCGCGATTGTCGCCATCGAGCACGGCAGCGCGGATATTGCGGTCCTGAACCTCGCCAATATGCACGAGCTGCTCCATGGTCAGGGCATTGCCGTGGCTGGCACAATAAGCTCGCGCATATTCGGTCACCGCGCCGACGCCGAAATGCTCCGCCAACGCTCCGGCCAGCATACTTTTGCCGGTGCTCTCTGCGCCCACGACACAAATGGTGGACAGGGTCATGCAGCAGGCATTGCGGCGACGCGCGCCGCTCGCCGCCATTCGATCAGGCCCCAGATGCTGAGCAACAGGAACACGCCATACAGCCCTGCCGTCAGGTTGAGGCCGCGACTGGCAAAAAGGCCGATCGCCAGCACATCGACGATGATCCAGCCAACCCAGTTTTCGATGCGCCGCTGGACGAGGAGGATTTGCGCCGCGACGCTGCCCATCGCCACAGCGGCATCCCACCATGGCGCTGTAGCATCGGTGAAATAGTGCATCCCCCAGCCCCACAGCGCGGTGGCAAGGATGACCCCGCCGCTCCAATACCAGCGCTGGTCGTTTGACAATCGCGCCACCGCAACCGGACCATCAAGACCACCGGCGCGCGCCCACGCCCGCCAGCCCCAGCCCTGAACGGCAAAGAAAAACACTTGCAGCAGCATGTCGGAATAGAGCCGCGCATCGCGAAAAATCAGGAAATACAGCGCAACCATGACAAGGCCGAACGGATAGTTCCAGATGCTGCGGCGTATCAGCAGCACGATGTTGGCGAGGCCAAGCGCCACCGCAATCATTTCAAGCATGGGGGGCATGGGATAGGCACCAAATAATCCTGGGTCAGGCTCTAGAAGGCGATTGCGTTATTCGTCCTTGGACGGCGGCCGGTGCACCCGATAGCGGGACAATTCATCACGGGTCAGGCACCTGCGCTGAGGCGGCGTTGTGCCAGAGGCCACGGCGCGCTGCTGATACATCATTTCCGTCAACAGCGTCCTTGGAATACCCATTCGCACGAGAAAATCATTGTCCTCACTGGCGAGCAGGGCACTTTCCTGTTCGACATCGCCGATCAATTCGGTTGTTGCTTCGGTGCCGCTTTCGACACTGTAGCGGATTATACCTCGGTCGCCAGTAAAGGTGAACATGTGGACCATGAAAACACCGGTCGGTTCAACGATGCGGGCGCTGCCGCCCAGAAACATGAAGTTACAGGCGGAAAAGCAGGTCCAGCCATTGGGGATTCGGGTTGCAATCAAAGCACCAACTTCGCGAAACCTAGCCCTTATTATCCTACCCGCTTCGGTGCCAGCCCGGGCATTGCCGCCGGCGGAGCGTAGCCAGATTTCATCAATAACCGGTTCTGCCTCAAGAACGGCACGCAACCGGGTTGGCAGTTCCGCGTCAATCACCCCTTCGGCAAGCAGGATACGCAGGCCGTTGCGGGTGGTCGGCGTCAACTGCATCTGCGCAAAATCGGTCCAATTGGGGGTTCGCGGGCAGGTCGGATTGGCGGGGTCACGATTGCGCGCCGATTGTCCCATCAACGCCAGCGCACAGCATAATGCGGTAAAAGCCCGAAGATTACAGTTCATGCAGATAGCGCATAGCGCGTTTCAGGCGGCACCCGGCACATCCGCTTTTGCGCCACGGTTTCCTCACCATTGATGAGGATGACATCATCCACCAACATGCAGCGGCCACCGCCAACGCCGCCACCCCGGCCTCTTCCTCTCGCCGCAGGTTGGTCTTCAAGTGCGACAATCGTCGATCTGCCGGTTACATCCGCACGGGTATCGCTGGTCCAGGCAACGCTGGTGCCGACGGTCTCGCTGCGGGTGGCCTCCAGCGTTGCATCCTTGGCCTTGAGCTGTTCAGGCTCGTCAAGGCGGCAGGCAATGGCATTGGTCAGCGCGTCCGCAACGCTGAGCGAGGGGACAAAACGCGCGACGCTGCCAATTCGGCCGACCTGGCTGGTCGCAGCGCCCAGCGCGCCACGCAGGATCGACCGGCCAATGCCGCCACTGCCACTGCGGGTTTGCGCTTCGCAACTGTCCGCCTGTGGTTGGGTAGTATTGGTGTCGCTGGGAGGTGAGCGTCCCAACAGCCCGCCAAATTGCGCCTCCGCCGCGCTGATTGGCAAGACCAACGCTGGAACCGACACGACCAAGCCCGCACAAGCCAGCGCCATGGTTGAGCGGGAAAGAAATGTTGAGGGTTTCATAGCCACATCTTATTCCTTTGCGGTATTCAGGTCAATAAACCAGCTGCGTTTCACGCTCATTATGATAATTGGTGCACAGCCGCTATGATCCAGGTCACGGCATTGTCCGGTGATTGTGACAATAACGATGCTATTGTGAACCATTGCAATATGGGCGCAATCCATGCACTATTGGCCCAATACACGCCCAATCCATGCAAACATGGCTGGCGTGAAAAAATAAGTGAAGAGGTCGCCCGCTTGCTTCGTTCGCGTAATTACCCGCCATCACCGGCGCTCGCCGATGTGATCGCACGCCATTATGTGTTTTCGGTCAATGCTCCAGACGACTTTGAACTGGTCGACCGGTTGCTGGCTGAAACCGCCTTTATCCGCATCCTCATCCGAGGGGACTGGGCTACCGAGGCCGCGCTTGGGCAATGGACTAATGTTGGCCGGATGGTGTTCTCTGGACCCAATGCTCGACCGTTGACGGTGCGGGTGCGCGGCGGCTTTCACGTCGTTGGCATCGCTTTTTGCCCCGCTGGCTGGCGGACCCTGTTCGATCATCCGGCCAACGCCTATACCGACCAGATGCTGTCACTCCACGACCTGTGGGGCGACGCGTCGGACCGGCTGTTTGCCGCCATCGCCGCATTGCGCGACGATGATGACAATGCGGTCGTGGCTACCATAGAGGCGCATCTTGCCGCCTTGATCCAATCCCGTGGCGGCATTGTGGTCGAACCGGCTATGGCCGAATTTGAACTGATCGCCCGCACAGACAGCACCATCATGATCCGCGATGCAGCTACCCGCATCGGCATGTCATCGCGACAGCTGGAGCGCCATTGCCGGGCGAGTTTCGGGATGAGCCCAAAGACGGTGCTGCGCCGCAGCCGCTTCCTCGACATGGCATCGGCGATGCGCGGTCTGTCGCAGCCCAGCGAGCAGGAATTGACGGAGTTGCGCTATTATGACCAGTCACACCGCAACCGCGAGTTCCGCCACTTCATCGGCATGACCCCGGGACAATTTGCGCAAACACCGACGCCGCTGCTCACCGCCGGCCTCGAACTGCGAAATTTGCGCAAGGCGGAATCTGCGGCATCATTGACCTGAACCGGTCAGGCAGATTGTGGTCGCGGTAACTTCCCCCCTAGATTCGGGGGAGGCGCTCACAAATCCGCAGCCTTCATCGCAAAGATCGTTTTGTGCGGAACATAGGTGGCCATCGCGCCCAGCAGCTCGGCCAAGTCATCGCGCACGATCATGATGCCTTGATGCGCCTCGCGGACAAAGCCGACCTCCGCCATGGTCCGGTTGAACGCGATGAGTTGGTCAAAAAATCCGCCGCTATTGAGCAAGCCGACCGGCTTTTGGTGATAGCCCAGTTGCGCCCAGCTAATCGCCTCCCACAGCTCGTCCATCGTCCCAACGCCACCGGGCAGGGTCAAAAACCCGTCAGACAAGTCGGTGAACAGCCGCTTGCGCTCATGCATTCCGGAAACCACGTGCAGCTCGGTGCAGCCCCGGTGCGCGACTTCGCTTCCGACCAATGCCTCTGGAATGACCCCGATAACCTCGCCGCCCGCCGCCAGTGCGGCATCGGCAAGTGCGCCCATCAGCCCCAATCGCCCGCCGCCATAAACGACCCCAATCCCCAGCGCAGCGAGCATGGCTCCGGTTGCACGGGCGGTGGCGATATAGGCGGGGTCACTAGGGGTCGCTGACCCGCAATAGACGGCAAGACGTTTCATAACTCTAGGGTCAGGACTCACTAATCACGCAGCTGAGGCGACAAAATGGCGAACATATGGGGCGAAAATGGCCGCTGGGAGCAGTTATTCTGCTTCCAAGGGCATTTTGGTTCGAGATGAAAGCCATTCTGGCGTCCTTTCAGGATTTGATCGATTTTGTCCAGTGTGGCGTCGGCAGCCATTGAAATATCGACATATTCCCGCTGCCTGCCTCCTAACACTGAACAAAATCGCTTCAAACCTCAATAGCGTTAGTTATGGGTATGTGACCTAGAGTGACAAAAGTTGCGCTAGTTCGTGGGTCGCTTGTCTCCTTTGTCACTTTAAGCGCTTTCTTCGCTTCCCCTAGCGCAAGCGCTAGCGCGTTCTTGTCTGGCTTTTCCCGCCGGTAAACCGGCGCAGCTTTCTATTCCCCCCTCCCGCGTGCGGGAGGGGTTGGGGGTGGGGGATCAACAGCGTCAAAGAGCGGGCGGTAGAGTTGGTCGGGACAACCCCGGCCAACCGCCATGCTGACGCGAAAAATCCTACATTGCAAGGCTCTCCTGAGCTGCGCCGAAGGGGGCGGTGCGCGACAAAAAGGGGAATGTTGCAACTGTCACCGTAATTGCACCGTAATTAACCGTAATTACACCGTAATTAACCGTAATTGACCGTAATTGACCGTAATTGGGCGGCGAGATGGCCGTAGCTCACAGTCCATGGGGATTGCTTTCACACGGCAGCTTGCGGGAGCCAAACACGCATGATAATGTCACAGTATGGTTTCCAACACCGAGCCAGACCCTAAGCACAAGCCCATGCGCGCCGACTTCTTGATGGAAGTCATCAGTTTCGACGAAGAAACGCGAATAGTGCAATTTAGGATGCAGCCCGATCCGCGCCGATACGACAAAATCGAAAAGGATGGCGAAACACTCTACGTCGATAAATACCTGAAAACTGCGTTTACGCTTGATGTCATGATAGGCGGGTTTCTGCCTGGCTTGCCAAGCTATGCCCTTTCTTCCTCGATCGGCTCAACCGCGGCCTATGCCGATGATAGGTTGAGCGCACTGGAGCATGAACTGGACGGCGGAGATTATGTTCCGCCCAAAGAAAAGGCGGTGTCGCATTACGCGCTGGCTCCAGAGGATCGGGAAAGGAACCTTGGCTTCATATCGGTCGACATTTGCGGCGCAACAGCACTTCGGAGGAACGATGCCTCCGCCTTCGACCGAGCCTACGATCTGTTCATCCGGGAGTTGGGTACTGTCGTTGGCCAGTTCAACGGCTCAATCCTCAAAACCAAAGGGGATGGTTTCATCGCCTATATCGACTATCCATCTTTCACAAACCTCTGCGATGCGGTCATCGATATGGGTTTGAGCATCCTCTATGTGCTTCATAAATCTATCAATCCCGCGCTCCGGAAGGTTGGAGTGCCGCACCTCGACATACGGATCGGAGCCGACTACGGTGAGGCCATTGTCCGCCGAATGAGCGTTCCGACAACCGGCTTTTCGTCCCTCGAGGTTGCGAGCGATGCACTCAATCGCGCAGTCAAGATTGAGGAAAGCTGCGAAGCCAACGAGTTCAGGATCGGCCGTGGTCTGTACGAGCTGATACACGTCAAATGGCTGGAGCGTGCCACCGAAGTTGAGTTCGATGGCGCCAGTGTCGGATTGCCCATCTATCAGGCGTATCGGATGCGGTGATGCCCATTCCTTCATCCAACGAGCTCACGCCCGCATATTATCGCGCCCAGATTGGGAGGGTCATCGAAACGCACAACAAGATCATAGCCCGCCCAAACCCTGCGCCCCTCGGTCGGGTCATCCCGGAGGCCGATGACATCGCCATCTACGAAGGACGGCGGATTGAGGCCACGGTCATGTTCCTGGACATCTGCAAATTCTCAAGCCGGCCATCTGAAGGTGCGGATGAGCAGATGGTGATCATACAGATACTTTCGCTGTTTTTTACCGAGATGATCAAGATAATCGAGGATCACAGCGGTGTCGTAGAGAAAAACACTGGCGATGGCCTCATGGCTTATTTCGCTAAGAATGACCTTCCAAGCATCTCCATTCAGCAGCGCGCGTTATCGTGTGCGCTTACGATGTTTTCAGCCGCTGAGACCATAATCAATCCGTTGCTAGTTCGTTCCAACATTGCGCCTCTCCAATTCAGAATCTGTATGGAACACGGGTTAATTACCGTCGCCAAGGTGGGCGCCGCGCGTCGCTTCAACGGCATTGTAGCTGTGGGTACGACGGCCAATATCGCTTCGAAGATGCTTTCCGTTGCCAATCCCGATACGATCCTTCTCGGGGACATGATGTGCCGTGGGCTTCCGGAGGAGTGGATTCGCAGGTTTGCAAAACTTGAAACCTCCAATTCCGGCTGGGTGTACCGCCAATCGAATACACCTTATTCGTTCTGGCACTATACTGGCCGGTGGTAGGTGCCAACGATATGACTGCCCAAGAAGAAGAACAGAAACGTCCGCAGCCGACTGAGCTGCCTGCGGCCGTCAAGGCCGCGCCCCGTCTTGAGCCGCCCATTCCAAGTGAACCGACTGTCGCTCCTTCACGATCAATCATATTTGACAAGCCCCACTCCGATTTCGCATCCTTTCATGAAAGCTACGTCAGGCACTACATAGCGTTAGCCGATACCAAGGCGGGTGTCGTTTTCACGCTTGCCGCCGGCATCATCGGATACCTAGTCAACAATGACGACATTCAGGACACTATCCTTGCGCCGTCTTGCTCTGCCGAATTTGTCATCTCGATTTTGGCCTTCCTATTTCTCGGGCTTGTCACTGCCTTGGCATTTCTCGTTATCGCGCCCCGCCTCACCGTTTCATCCAATGAAGGCCTCGTCTTCTTTGGCGCGGTAGCCAAGAAGGCAACCGGTGAAATATATTTGCGGGAGTTAGCGGCCAGCACGGAACAAAGCCTAACAGAGGCACGCCTGAAGCACTGCTACGACACAGCCAAAATATGCTCGCGCAAGTATGACTTTCTCAAGAAAGCAATTTGGCTGACTCCGCCGAGTTTACTACTTGCACTGCTTACGATACTCCTGAAGTGAAGTGGGATTACGGATTACGGTAATTACGGTGACAGTTGCAACATTCCCTATTTAAGCTCTCTCCCTTTACCATGCGCGGGTGAAGCAAGGGGCTGGGTAGCGGTGCCTTGTGGCTATGCGGAGCGATGCAATCCACCACGGTGTTTTTCTCGCTTTACCCTAATGCAAAAATGAGTAATTTTTGTGACTTTTCCCGCACGGGAATCACTCTAACTATTTGTTTTATAATGATTTATTAGCTATTCAATGGAACCGATTCTAGTAAAGCTGCGTCTGCCGCAAAAACTCTGTTTGGCCCGAACTTTCACGAACTTTGGCCATGCGATCCTAGAGCCTTTTCAAGCCAGATGGTTCCCTCTGGCGTCCCCCCGGCGTTGGGCTACGCCCGTCTTCGACTCCGCCGGGGCAGGCTCTAGCGCAGGCGCTAGTGCGTGATGACATTTGATTGATGCAATTCGTCATTGCGACCCCGGCGCATGCCGGGGGAAGCAATCCATCTCGGGGTTGCTGGATTGCCGCGTCCCCCGGATCAGGTCCGGGGTTCCTCGCAATGACGATTCAATGCAAAGTCATCAGGCGCTAGTGCCTCTGACGGCTCGATAAAGTCGGCAGGACAGCCGTTACCCCGCCTTTGCCTTTAGGCTTGGCGCAACCTTGACCCCATGCCGTTCGAGCGCCTCGACGATCTTTGCGGCCCCTTCGAGGTCGCCCCAGAACATCGGCCCGCCGCGATAGACTGGCCAGCCATAGCCATAGATCCACACCACATCGATGTCCGAAGCGCGCTGTGCCTTGCCCTCCTCGAGGATCAGATGGCCTTCATTGACCATCGGATAGAGCGTGCGTTCGATGATCTCCTGAGTCGTGATCTCACGTTTGGGCAGGTTTGATTTTGCACGGAACTCCTCGATGATCGCATTGGCCTCTGCGCTGACGCTGCGATTGCGCTGTGCGTCATAATCGTAAAAGCCCTTGCCGTTCTTTTGGCCAAACCGGCCGGCGGCACATAGCGCGTCGCGCAGCGATTCGATGCGGGCGGGGTCACGGTGCCAGCCAATGTCGATGCCCGCGAGGTCGCTCATCTGGAACGGCCCCATCGGCATCCCGAAATCGGTATGGACCTGATCGATTTGGTCGGGGGTTGCCCCCTCCATCAGCAATTGATTGGCCGGGATTTGTCGCTGGTTGAGCATCCGGTTGCCGATAAATCCGGGACAGACACCCGCAACCACCGCGACTTTGCCAATCTTTTTGCCGATTGCCATGGTGGTGGCCAGTACATCCGGCGCAGTCTTTTCCCCGCGCACCACCTCCAGCAGCTTCATGACATTGGCGGGCGAGAAAAAATGCATGCCGAGCACATCGCCGGGCCGCTTGGTCGCCGACGCTATCTCATCGACATTGAGGTAGCTGGTATTGGAGGCGAGGATCGCGCCCGGCTTGCAGATCGCGTCAAGTTTGCCGAACACTTCTTTTTTGACCTCCATGCTCTCATAGACCGCCTCGATGACCAGATCGCAGTCGGCCAGATCGTTGAGGCTGAGTGACGGGGTGAGCAGCCCCATCATCCCCTCCACCTGTTCGCTGGTAAATCGACCCTTGGCTGCGGATGCCTCGTAATTCTTGCGGATCACGCCGACGCCGCGATCGAGATTATCCTGTGCCATTTCGACGATGGTGACGGGAATGCCCTTGGCGAGGAAGTTCATGGTGATGCCGCCGCCCATCGTGCCTGCGCCGATTACCCCGACACGCTTGATGTCACGCAGCGGGGTATCTTTGGCCAGACCGTCGATTTTGGCGGCCTGACGTTCGGCAAAGAACAGGTGGCGCTGGGCTGCGGACTGGCTGCCGAACATCAGTTTCATGAATTCGGTCCGTTCAAACGCCATGCCCTCGTCGAACGGCAGGCGGGTTGCGGCCTCGATACAGGCGAGATTGGCATAGGGTGCTTCGAACCCCTTCCACTTGCGGGCATTGGCGGTTTTGATCGCCTCGATCACAGTCACATCGCCAAACACCGGGCGGTCGCGAGTCGGGCGCGGCCCCATGGTGATCGCTTCACGGGCAAAGGCGATGGCATCGGCAACCAAGCTGTCTTCACCGGCCAGCCGATCCACCAGCCCCGCGTCGAGCGCTGCTGTGGCCGACAGCGGTTCGCCGCTCGATGCCATCTGCGCCGCGATGGCAATGCCGACGACACGCGGCAATCGCTGGGTGCCACCGGCGCCGGGCAGCAGCCCCAGCTTGACTTCGGGAACGCCCAGCTTGGCCGATGGCACCGCGACGCGGTAATGGCAGACCAGAGCGGTTTCCAGCCCGCCGCCCAGCGCAGTGCCGTGGATGGCGGCGACCACCGGTTTAGTGGCAGCCTCAATGCTGCTCAGCAAGACATTGAAATCGGGTCCGCGCGGCGGTTTGCCAAATTCGGTGATGTCTGCGCCCGCGATGAAGGTCGTGCCATCACAGCGCAGCACAATCGCTTCGACGCTGTCATCGGCCAGCGCGGCCGCAAAATGGTCGGCCAGACCCTGTCGGACATGCCACGACAGGGCATTGACCGGCGGGTTGTTGACGACAATCGCCATGACATTGCCATGACGCTGGCTGGTGACGGATGCGGGCATATCTTCGGTCATCATAATCTCCGTAATTTGGGGTCAGGCGGCCAGAGCCGCATACAGCATGGTCTTGATTTCGCGGCGGATCGGGTAAGTGGATGAGGGCATTAACTGGGTCATAAAAATCATGATGATGTGCTCAACAGGATCGACGAAAAAGGCCGTTGAATACATCCCGCCCCAGTAAAACTCGCCCACACTGCCGGGCAGCATGGTTTTGGCCGGGTCCATAGTGCTGGCAAAGCCGAGGCCAAATCCGACCCCAGCATTTTCCGCTTCGCTGAACAGCGATTGCGACATCTGGGTCAGATCCTGCCCGTCCGGTAAATGGTTTGCTGTCATCAATTCAAGTGTTTTGGGGCTAATTATCTGGGCCCCGTCAAGCGCACCGCGATTGACCAGCATCCGGCAAAAACGGTGATAGTCGCCGATGGTCGAAGCCAGTCCGCCGCCGCCAGACTGGAACTTGCGCGGTCTTGCCCAGCCGCTTTTCGCACCGGCTTTATCGGCCAATTTCATCTTTTCGGTCGGATGCCAGGCATAGGCCGCAGGCAGGCGGTCGGCCTTGTCCGGCGGTACGACAAAGCTGGTGTCATCCATCCCGAGCGGCCCGAAGATATGGTCACGGAAATAATCCCCCAGCGACTGCCCTGACACCCGCGCCACGATGATCCCGACCAGATCGGTTGCAACCGAATAGTTCCAGCGGGTGCCGGGATCGAATTCGAGGGGAATATCCTTTAATATCCCGACAAATTCATCATTGTCCCATTTGGCCCAACTTTCGAGATCGGCCCTGCGATGCGCGGCATCAACCGGCGAGCGTTCCTGAAATGAGTATGTAAATCCGGCTGTGTGTCGCATCAGGTCGATGACCGTGGGCGGGGATACGGGCGGGCGTGAGACAAACGACACATTGCCCCCACCCGCTACAAACACACCAAGATTCTTGAATTCTGGAATGTATTTCGCAATCGGATGGCTTAGCGCGATTTTGCCTTGCTCGACCAGTTGCATCAGGGCGATCGAGGTGATCGGCTTGGTCATGCTGGCGATGCGAAAGATCGCATCTTGCTTCACTCCCGACGTCCACAGATGGGCAATCTCGTCGCCGCGCCCGATCAGCAGTGCGGCATGGGGGAGGCGACCAGTATCGAGATATTTCGACTGGATATGAACGTTGATGCGCTCCAGCCGGTCGGGCAGAAAACCTAGGTCTGAAGGATTGCCAGCGATCAGGGTCATGCTGCCCGCGCTCCTTGGGCAATTCTCTGTGCCTCGGCAAACAGCGCGGGATCGATTTTAAGTCCACTGGCGGCGGCATTTTCGCTGACCTGTTCCGGGCGGCTGGCCCCGATAATTGCGCTGGTCACATTGGGCTCACGCAGCACCCATGCCAGCGCGAATTGGGCCAGCGTGCAGCCCGCCTGATCGGCGAGCAGCTTGAGCTGTTCAACCGCCCCCATAATATCGTCGTTGAGCCACTGTGTGATGAACTGGTTCATCGCATCATTATTCGCCCGCGAATCGCTGGGCACCGGCATGCCTCGCTGATATTTGCCAGTCAGCACCCCTTGCGCCAGCGGCGACCAGACAATCTGACTGATTCCATTGGCCGCGCACAGCGGGATGACCGATTTTTCCGGCCGCCGCCAGAGCAGCGAATATTGTGGCTGGCTGGAGACGAACTTGACGGTGCCGGGCACTGCCAGCGCATCTTTGATGTTCGCAGGCGACCATTCGGAAAAGCCGATTGCGCGCACTTTACCGCTGCGCACAGCGTCAGACAAAGCGCCCATGGTTTCCTCAATCGGGGTTTCATCATCATAGCGGTGGCATTGATACAGGTCGATATAGTCGGTCTGGAGCCGCGTCAGGCTGGCATCGAGCTGTTTGGTGACCTGCGCCGCTGACAAACCCTTGTCGCGCTCGGTCATCGGGAAATAGAGCTTGGTCGCCATCACATAGCTGTCGCGCCGCCGATCTTTTAGCGCCTCACCCAAAAATGTCTCGGCAGCGCCGACGCCATAGATATTGGCGGTGTCGATGAAGTTGATGCCTTCGTCAAAGGCCCGGTCGATACAGGCCCGGGCGGTATCCGCTTCAACTCCGACACCATAGGTCAGCCAGCTACCCAGACAGATTTCCGACACGCTTATGCCGCTGTCACCAAGCTCACGAAATTGCATCACTATTGTCCTTTACGTCAAACAGCGGTCTGGCCGGTCAATTGCCGGATCACGGGATGGGAACTGGACAGGCCGCCATCAACGACAATCGCCTGTCCATTGACATAGCTTGACTGGTCGCTGGCGAGGAACAGTGCAACATTGGCCAACTCGCTGGGCTGGGCCGCGCGCTTGAGTGGGTTAAGCTGCCCCAGTTTGTGGGTCACGCCCTTGTCCAAGGCATAGTCAAAGGTCGGTTTGGTCATGCCGGTTTCGGTCAGGCCGGGGCAGATCGCATTGACCCGCACCCCAGTGCCGGTCAGTTGCTGCGCTGAAACTTTGGCTAGGTTGATGACCCCGGCTTTTGACGCCGAATAGGCTGGGCCGCCAGCGCCAGATCGGATGCCCGCAACGCTGGCGGTCAGGATGATCGAGCCGGTACGTTCGGGGTTTTCCTTGGCCTGATCCCACATCGCTTTGCCAGCGTGCTTGATCATCAGGAACGGCCCGATCAAATTGACCCTGAGCACTTCGGTCCATTCTTCGGGGGTGAGGTCAAATATGCCGGGCATGCCGCCGCTAATGCCTGCATTGGCAAAGGCAATGTCCAGTCCACCATAATTGTCCATAGCCGCCGCAACCATGCTGGCGACATCGGCCTCGGTGCCCGCGTCCATTTGCAGCGCGGTTGCAGTGCCGCCAGCCGCTGTGACCATCCGCGCAGTTTCATGCACCGCCTCACTCTTGTCGCCAAGCACCAGCCGCGCCCCTTCGGCGGCGAAACGTAGCGCGCTGGCCCGCCCGATACCGGACCCCGCGCCGGTGATGATTGCGACTTTGCCGTCAAGCTGACCCATGGTCATACCCCTTTTGTCGATTTGTCATGATGCCCCGGCAACTTCGGCAAAACCCCAAGCAGCAGCAGCCAGAGGTGCGACACGTTCGGACATGTCCCTAGCATGGGCGGAATTGGCGGTGCCTTCGATGACGCGTTTCTTGATCCCCTGCAGAATCCCGGTCAGGCGAAAGAAATTATAGGCGAAATACCAGTTCATGTCGGGCACTCCGTCGCGGTCCGTCGCGGCGCAATAGCGCGTCACTACCTCGTCCAGTTCGGGAATGCCCAGCGCCTTGCGGTCGAGGTCTTTTACCCCAGAACGGCCGGCATTGTCGGTCACCCAAGCCATCGCGAGGTAAGTGAAATCGGCCAGCGGATCGCCGAGCGTCGATAATTCCCAATCGAGCACCGCAACGACACGAGGCGCGCTGGCGTCAAAAATCAAATTATCGATGCGATAGTCGCCATGGACCACGCTGGTGCGGGTCTGCTCTGGCAATGTCGCGGGCAGCCATGCGATCAGTCTTTCTACATCGGGCATCACTTCGGTTTCGGCGAGCCGGTATTGCTTGGTCCAACGGTCAACCTGACGCCCGAAATAATTGCCGGGCTTGCCAAATTCCGCAAGTCCTGCCGCTGCAACATCGGTATTATGGAGCAACGCTAGGGTATCGATCATCGCTTCATAAGTTGCCCGCCGGGTTGCCGGATCGGACCCCGGCATCGCCCCGTCCCAAATGGTCCGTCCTTCGACCATCGCCATGATATAAAACCAGCTGCCGATCACGCTGTCATCGGTGCACAGGCCATAGGGGCGGGCGACTGGAAAGCCGGTGGGATGGAGTCCGGAAATAACCCTATATTCACGGTCAACCGCGTGGGCGGAGGGTAACAATGGCCCGAACGGCTTGCGCCGCAGGACATAGGAACCGCTGGCGGCATTGATCCGATAGGTTGGGTTTGATTGCCCGCCTGAAAATTTGAGCACCTCAATTGGGCCAGCAAAGCCCGCAACATTGGCTTTCATCCATGGCGTCAGTTTTGCCTCGTCCAGCCGGTCTGCTCCCTCGGGGACAACCGTCCCAGAAAAAGCCTCCTGCGCATTGAGCGGCGGGGGCATCAGTTGAACACGATCACACTGCGCGCGGCATCGCCCCGGCGCATGACATCAAATCCGGCGTTGATCGCGTCGAGCTGGATGCGCTCGGCAATGATACTGTCGAGATCGAGCAGCCCGCGCATGTAAAAATCGACCAGACGCGGGATATCGACTGGAAAGTGGTTGCCGCCCATGATCGCGCCCTGCAATTTCTTGCTTTGCAACAGGTCCATTGCGGACAGCCCGACTTTTTCGCCAAGCGGCATCATTCCCAATATTGTCGCGGTTCCGCCTCGCCGCAATATGCTGACCGCGAGTTGGGCCGAAGCCGGACGGCCGACCGCCTCGATCGCATGGTCCACCCCGCCCTTGGTCATTTCGACAATGCTGGCCGCAGCACCCTCAGCGGTGGCATCGATGACATCGGTCGCGCCCAGCTTGATCGCCAGTGCTCGCTTTTCGGGGATCGGGTCGGCGGCGATAATCCTCCCCGCCCCGGCGATCTTGGCCGCGTTGATGGTGGCGAGGCCAACCCCGCCGCAGCCGATGACCGCCACGGTTTCCCCCGGCGTTACTTTGCAGACGTTGAAAATCGTGCCCGCCCCCGTCGTCACCGCGCAGCCGATGATGGCGGCGCGATCCAGCGGCATCTCGGGGTTGATGGTGACACAGGCATGTTCGTGGATCAGCATCATTTCGGCAAAGGCCGACAGGTTGAGCATCTGGTTGACCAGGCTGCCATCGGGCCGGTTCAAGCGGGGCGCTTCGCCCGGTTTGCGCCGCGTATCGCCGCCCATACACAGCGCCATTCGCCCGGTGACGCAAAATTCGCAATGGCCGCAAAAGGCCGAGAGGCAGGTAACGACCGCATCGCCAACTTTGACCGTGCGCACTTCGCTGCCGACCGCTTCGACGATGCCGGCCGCCTCATGCCCCGGAATACATGGCATGGGGTGGGGATAGGCACCATCGATGAAATGCAGGTCGCTGTGGCACAGGCCACAAGCAGCGGTGCGGATCAACACCTCATGCGGCCCGGGCTTGTCGATCTGGACCTGTTCAATGATGAGTGGTTTGCCCGCTTCGTTGAGGACGGCGGCTTTCACCTCGCCACCCCCAGATCGCCCGAGGAAAAGCCCTCCTTGGCGGCATTGATCGCGTCGCGGCCGCCATATTTGCCAAACTCAGCCCGCGCGATGGAACGGGCGTGGACTTCATCGGGACCGTCAGCCAGACGCAGCGTGCGTTGATGGGCATAGGCCGAGGCGAGGCCGAAATCTTCGCTGACACCCGCACCGCCATGCGCCTGTATGGCATCGTCGATGATTTTGAGCGCCATGTTCGGTGCCTGAACCTTGATCATCGCAATCTCGTTTTGCGCGACTTTGCTGCCCGCCTTGTCCATCAAGTCTGCGGCCTTGAGACAGAGCAGACGGGTCATTTCAATGTCGATCCGGGCGCGGGCAATCCGTTCTTCCCACACGCTATATTCGGCAATCGCCTTGCCGAATGCGACCCGGGTCAACAAGCGGCGGGTCATTTTTTCCAGCGCATCTTCGGCAACCCCGATGGTCCGCATACAGTGGTGGATCCGGCCCGGCCCTAGGCGCCCCTGGGCTATTTCAAAGCCGCGCCCTTCGCCCAGCAACATCGCGTCTTCGGCATTGACGCGGACATCCTTGAGTTCGATTTCCATATGGCCGTGCGGCGCATCATCATAACCAAACACCGGCAGGTGGCGCAATATGGTGACGCCCGGCGCGTCCATCGGCATCAGCACCATCGATTGTTGGGCGTGGCGCTTGGCCCCAAAATCAGTCTTGCCCATGACAATCGCGACTTTGCAGCGCGGGTCGCCAGCGCCCGACGACCACCATTTGAGGCCATTGATGACATAATCGTCGCCGTCACGATCAATCCGGCATTCGATGTTGGTAGCATCGGATGATGCGACCCGCGGCTCGGTCATCAGGAACGCAGAACGAATCTCGCCATTCATCAACGGCTCCAGCCAGCGGTCCTTTTGCGCACGGGTGCCGTAACGGTGGAATACCTCCATATTGCCAGTGTCGGGCGCTGAGCAGTTAAAACTCTCGGACGAGATGCCGACCCGGCCCATTTCCTCAGCACATAGCGCATATTCAAGGTTGGTCAGACCCGGCCCTTCAAACTCGAACGTCTCATCGACATGATGGTGGGTCGGCTGGCGCGGCGGCATGAACAGGTTCCAGATGCCCTGTGCCTTGGCCTTGGCCTTGAGCTCCTGAACAACGGGAATGACTTTCCAGCGGTCGCCCGCAGCATCCTGTGCCTTATAGGTCGGCACCGCAGGCCGGACATGGTTGTCGATGAACTCGCGCACCCGCCCCTGCCAGTGAGTTTGCCGTTCGCTGAAGTCAAAATCCATAACTCGCTCCTGTTTTTTGGTGCTTTACGTTTGCGTCAACCTTGGGGTCAATCGCTGGGAATTGCCAGCCGCATTTATGGCGATGTTTTCAGTTCTGCGGCCAAGCGGCGTATATTTTCGTTGTGGTCAGCCCGATTGATTGGAAATCGCGATATGCAGGCGATGCTCGCCGTTGCAAATGTGACCAGCACGATCAGGAAATAGATGGCGAGATTTTGCAGGACGGTCGCATCGACCGCGCCGGGCACGGCCTGTGCCGGGAATCTGGACAGACTGATCATCGTGCCGGTGATAAAGATGCCTAGACCTGTCGCGCATTTCTGGACAAAGAAATAGCCCGAGAAAAATACACCCTCCGACCGTTCACCGGTTTCACGCTGAGATGCTTCGACGACATCGGCGGCCATCGATTGCGTGAGCATGACCGCGGCGGTGGCCAACCCGTTGGAAATGGTCACCAGAGTGAACAACGTCGGGATCAGCGCCGGGCTGTGGTTGGCCGGGAACATATCCGCCATCCGCAACCCATAGGGGATGACCGCAAACACCAGCGACGCGATGCCGGCGGCGACCGCGCCGCTGCGTTTTTCCACCCGTGATTGCATCCACCCGACCAGCAGGAACGCGCCGATGACACCGACGAACAGGGTCAGCGCATAGGCAATGAATCCGGACTGCGGCATTTCCCAATAATAACTCAGCAAGTAGGTCGTAGATGAAAAGGTCATGCCCTGATTGACGAATGCAAACAGCGAACCTGCGAGCAATACCAGATAGGCCTTGTTCGACAGCGTTTTTCGCAATTGCCGGATGGTGGCGCCGAGCGGCAGGTGGGTCGGCGGAACCGAATGCAGCGCAGCGATGCGTCGATGCGTGGTCAGAGCACCGACCAGCGTGGCGACAATCATCAGCGCCGCCCCGGCCCAGCCATAGAGCTGGTATCCGTCGAGATTCAGCTGGCCAACCGGATAGGCTTCGGACGGAACGAGAAATACGCCGAACGCCAGTGTCAACATCAGCAGACCGCCAGCCCACCCGAACATGAACCGCCACCGGGTGATTGAGGTGCGCTCGTCATAATCGCTAGTAAGGCCTGGCACGACCGACAGCGCAGGGATCTCGTAACAGGAAACGGCCGCCCGCATTAGAAACGCAAAGCCGAGCAAATAAGCATAAAGCGTCGCATTTTCGACCTGTGGCGGATGCCACAGGGCAATCCACGCCAATGCCATCGGCAGGATCGCCGCATACATCCACGGGTGCCGCTTACCCCAGCGGCTGTGGGTCTTGTCACTCCAAAATCCGACCAGCGGGTCGATCATCGCATCGAGCAATAACGCACACAGCAGGACGAGGCCGACAGCTCCCGCGTCAAGCCCCAGCACCTGATTGTAGAACAGCAACAACAGCGTCGCAAAGCCATTTTCCTTCACACCATAGGCCGCAGAGCCAAAGCCGTTACCCAATTTGATGCGCAGCGGCAGCCGCTCAGATGGCGGCAATGTCATGCGTCCGTCGCACCCACAAAACTTTGTAGCGCGTCAAACATCTGGGGCGCATTTTCGTCCCAGGCGTGGCGCGGCCCGGTGGTGATGCCGCCATCAACGACAAAATGCGATCCCGTAATGAACCCTGCTTCCTTACTGGCGAGAAAGGCAACCATATGAGCGATGTCGTCGGGCTCGCCGCCGCGTTTTACCGGCTGGGCTTTCTGCGCAATCGCCGCAATGACTTGGTTTGCCGAAGTCCGTGCTTTGCCCTTTATTTCCAGCGCAGAGGCAAAGATATTGGTTTGGATAAAACCGGGGCAAATCGCGTTCATCCGGATATTATGTTTGGCAAGGTCGGTCGCGCCGACTTTGGTCAGGTGAATGACGCCGCATTTTGCGACCGCATAGGCGGTCGGTGAGTATCCCGCGCCCAGCCCCGCGATACTCGCGGTGTTGACGATGGACGCGCCGTCGCGACCGATCATATGTGGTATGGCGTAACGGATCCCCATCGCGACCGAGCGCAGCAACAGGTCCATCGTCGCGTCCCAGCCATCGGCGTCAATCTCGTCTATGCCGGCCCGGTCACCTACCGCTCCGGCGTTGTTGAACACCACATCGATGCCGCCGGTTTTTTCCGCCGCGAAATCCATCAACGCCTTGATATCTGCAACGCTACTAACGTCGGTGCGGAGGAAATGGATGGTGCCATTGGAAGTCGCAGAAAGATCGACCCCGGCTTCTTCGTCGATGTCGCCAGCGATGACGGTTGCACCCTCAGACGCGAATAACAGGCACGTGGCCCTGCCGATGCCTGATGCTGCGCCGGTGATGACGACGGTTTTCCCTGCAAATCGCATCGCTGACATTTCCCTCTTACCCCGACTCACCTGCGGGCTATCGGCTGGTCCGCGCTGGAGGTAGGTTTCACCATATCATGCTTTTGATACAGGGCATTCGTCAAGCCTCCGGCAATGCCGCTACGGCATCCTTGTCTCGCAAATGGGCGCTTGCGCTGTGGGGGCGAATCGCTTTACGTAAACGTCAATTGATCTGGCTGAAAGGACATCCGATGAGCGACGATCTCGACATGTTTCGCACCGAGGTGCGGCTTTGGCTGAAAGCGAACTGCCCGCCAGAAATGCGCGAGCCAGTCACCGATCCAGACGACGCCTGTTGGGGCGGGCGCAACTGGGTGTTCAAAAACGACGCCCAGCGCCAATGGCTCGAAGCCTGTGTGGCCAAGGGGTATACCGTGCCAGACTGGCCAAAGGCATATGGCGGCGCGGGCCTGACCGCTGCCCAGACCAAGCTGCTGCGCGAGGAAATGGCGCGGATTAATGCCCGCTCGCCGCTGTCGTCGTTCGGCATCTGGATGCTCGGCCCAGCGCTGCTCCAGTTCGGCACCGAGGAGCAAAAGGTCCATTATCTGGGCCAGATTGCGCGCGGTGAAATCCGCTGGTGCCAAGGATATAGCGAACCTGGTGCGGGCAGCGATCTGGTTTCTTTACAGACATTTGGCGAGGATAAGGGCGATCATTGGATCGTCAACGGCCAGAAAATCTGGACCAGCTATGCCGATCTGGCCGACTGGATTTTCTGTCTGGTCCGCACCGACAAGACAAATAAATATCAGGGCATCACCTTTATGCTGTTCGACATGGCGTCACCCGGCGTGTCGACTAAGCCGATCCTGCTAATCTCTGGCAATTCGCCTTTCTGCGAGACTTTTTTCGACAATGTGCAGGTGCCAAAGGACCAGTTCGTCGGCACCGTCAATCGCGGCTGGGACGTTGCCAAATATCTGCTGGGCCACGAGCGCGAGATGATCTCAGGCGGCGGCGCGGGCGGCAATATGGTGTCGGTCGGGGCGCTGTTTACCAAATCGCTCGGCAAGAATGAGCAGGGCGAGCTCGACGATCCGATACTGCGGGCCGAAATGGCCAAATTTGATGTCGATGTCTTTGCCTTTCGGGCGATGGGCGAACGCTTTATGGACATGTGGAAGAGCGGACGCGCCCACCCGGCCAGCTCCAACATGATGAAATATGCCGGCACCGAGCTGAACAAACGCCGCCACGAGCTGGTGATGTCGGGTTCAGGCTCTATGGGGCTGGAATGGGACAGCGAGGAAACTCGCGGCGGCGCCCGTTCGCGCATGTGGCTGAGGACGAAAGCCAATTCGATTGAGGGCGGGACCAGCGAAGTGATGCTCAACATCATTGCAAAGCGGATTCTTGAGCTGCCGGACGGTTAGGTCATATGGGGAAAGACTCGTCATCCCCGCAAAGGCGGGGAACCATCACCGGACATTGCGTCATCGGCCAGAGCGGGCGCTGGATTCCCGCCTTCGCGGGAATGACGAAACAGGATTAGGAAAATCATGCCACTTTATCATACCGACGACCAGGCGATGCTAAAGGACAGCGCTGCGCCATTTATCGCTGATGCAGCGCCGGTTTCGCACCTGCGCAAACTGCGCGACAGCAACGACGCGACCGGTTTTTCCCGCGACGTATGGAAACAATTTGCCGAAATGGGTTTCACCGGTATTCTGGTGCCAGAGGACAAGGGTGGTCTGGGCCTCGGCCATGTCGAGGCGGGGATTGTGCTTGAAGAAATCGGCCGCAACCTAACCCCCTCGCCGTTCCTTTCCACTTCGGTTGCAGCGGCCAGCACGCTGCGTGCTGCGGGCGGGGCGGTAGCGGATGAATGGTTGCCACAGATCGCAGCGGGCGATGCGGTGATTGCCCTTGCCATTGATGAAAGCCCGCGTCATCGCCCCGAACGCACCGCATTGCGGGCTGAACGCGCTGGCAATGGCTTTAAGCTATCCGGCAAGAAATGTTTCGTGCTGCATGGCCATGTTGCCGACATGCTGCTGGTCGCCGCTAGGACCAGCGGTTCAGCCGGGGAAAGCGACGGACTGACCTTGTTTGCGGTAGCGCAAGGTGCCGCCGGGTTGAGCGCCGATCCGCGCCGTCTGGTTGACTCCTCGCTGGCCTCGAAACTGACGCTTGACGGGGTGATGGTCGATGCTGACGCGGTGGTGGGAGAGGTCGATCAGGGCTGGGCGATACTCAAGACGCTACTGGCTACTGCCCGCACTGGCGCTGCGGCAGAAATGCTCGGCGTGGGCGCGGGGGCTATGGCCATGACCATGACTTACCTCAGGCAGCGCAAGCAGTTCGGCAAGTTTATTGGCTCGTTTCAGTCACTGCAACATCGTGCAGCACACCTCTATTCGGAAATGGAGATCGCCCGCGCCGCAGTGATGAAAGCCCAGCAATTACTCGACGCCGAAGCACTGTCTGGGGGCAATGACGGCGCTGAACTGATGGTCTCGGTGGCCAAGGCAAAGGTCGGTCAGGCGGTCAGTCTTGCGGTGCGCGAAGGGGTGCAGATGCACGGCGGCATCGGCATGACCGATGAATATGACATCGGCCTGTATATGAAGCGCGACCGCGCGCTTGGCGAATATATGGGCGACAGCCATTATCATATCGACCGGGTTGCGCGGCTCAACGGATATTGAGCAACCCGAACCCGAGCTACACCCGCTCATGCTGAGCCTATCGAAGCATAGAGCATAGCGGAGAAAACACATGGATTTGAACAGCCTGTTTGGCCTGCACGGCAAAACCGCCCTCATCACCGGCGGATCGCGCGGTATCGGCGCGATGTTTGTCGAGGGGTTTTTGGCCGCTGGCTGTGAGCGCGTCTATATCAGCGCCAGAAAAGGCCCACAGGTCGCCGCCGCCGTCGAACACTTTGGCGACCGCGTTGTCGGCATCCCCGGCGATGTCTCGACGGTCGAGGGCTGCCGCGCGCTGGCTGCCGCGATTGCCGAGCGCGAAACCAAACTCGACATCCTGATCAACAATGCCGGAGCCGCATGGGGCGCGCCATTTGATGATTTCCCCGAAAGCGGCTGGGACAAGGTGATGGACGTCAATGTCAAGGGACCGTTTTTCCTGACCCAGGCGCTCTATCCGCTGCTCAAGGCGGCTGGCACTGCGGATCGCCCCGCGAAAGTGGTCAATGTCGGATCAATCGATGGCCTCAGGCTCAACTCTATGGAAACCTATAGTTATCACGCATCAAAAGCGGCCATTCTATATCTGACCAAACGGTTGGCGGCGCGGCTGGTGCGTGACCATATCAACGTCACCGCGATTGCGCCGGGTGCCTTTGCCAGTACGATGAACAAGGCTGCCCGCGACCATGGCGATGCTGTAGCCCCCAACATTCCGGCCAAGCGGATCGGCACCGCCGAAGACATGGCCGCAGCCGCGATATACCTGTGCAGCCGTGCCGGCGATTATGTGATCGGGGAGACAATCACAGTCGATGGCGGGCTGGTCCACGCGGCGCTGGGTGGTTCGATCGCGGGGTAGCCGTTGGCCCGCCCCCATTCCCCCCTTTTCACCCGCGCCGCCATTCGCTAAGGTATTGTGCCAGTTACCGCATCGCTTTGCGTTCGTGCCGGTTGACGCGCCAGATATAACGGGCGCACGCGTTCCCCCGGTTCATGCCAGCGCAGCAGTGCGCCACCGCATTCGCTTCACAGGAATAGGGAAAACGCCACCATGACCGCCATCGGACAGGACAGCACCGGTTGCCGTAGCACGCTCAATGTGGGCGGCAAAAGCTATGATTATTTCAGCATTGCCAAGGCGGCGGCCGCCTATGGCGACGTGTCCCGCCTGCCCTTCTGCATGAAGGTGTTGCTGGAAAATCTGCTGCGGTTCGAAGACGGCGGCTTTACCGTGTCGATCGACGACATAAAGGCGCTGGTCGCCTGGCAGAATAATCCGGTGTCGCAGCGTGAGATCCAGTATCGACCGGCGCGGGTGCTGTTGCAGGATTTCACCGGCGTCCCTTGCGTCGTTGATCTCGCCGCGATGCGCGATGCGATTGCCAAACTGGGCGGCGACACCAGCAAAATCAACCCGCTGGTGCCAGTCCATCTGGTCATCGACCACAGCGTCATGGTTGACGAATTTGGTCATGCAAAGGCGTTCGAGAAAAATGTCGAAATGGAATATTATCGTAATGGCGAGCGCTATGACTTTTTGAAATGGGGTTCAAAGAGCCTCGACAATTTCAAGGCCGTCCCCCCCGGCACCGGCATCTGTCATCAGGTCAATCTGGAACATATCGCCCAAGCGGTGTGGACCAGTGTGGCACCCGACGGTGCGACGATTGCCTATCCTGATACCTGCGTCGGCACCGACAGCCACACGACGATGATTAACGGGCTGGGCGTGCTCGGCTGGGGAGTTGGCGGGATCGAAGCCGAAGCCGCGATGCTCGGCCAGCCGGTCAGCATGCTGATCCCCGAAGTGACCGGTTTCAAACTGACCGGCACATTGAATGAAGGAGTGACCGCGACCGATCTGGTGCTGACCGTGACCCAGATGCTGCGCGCCAAGGGTGTGGTGGGCCACTTTGTCGAATATTATGGCCCCGGCCTTGATGCGCTCAGTCTGGCTGACCGGGCGACGCTCGCCAACATGGCTCCCGAATATGGTGCGACCTGCGGCATTTTCGGCATTGATGACAAGACGCTCGACTATATGCGGCTGACCGGGCGCGACGAACATCAGATCGCGCTGACCGAGGCTTATGCCAGGGCGCAGGGGCTGTGGCGCTTGGCCGATGCGCCTGACCCGGTGTTCACCTCCACCCTCACCCTCGACATGAACAGCGTTGTCCCCAGCCTTGCCGGTCCAAAGCGGCCGCAGGACAAGGTTATTCTGACGCAAGTGGATGATGTGTTTAACGCTGACCTCGTCACAACCTATCACCATGACGGCTTCAAACGCGTCGCGGTGGAGGGGCTGCCCCACGACATCGGCGACGGCGACGTTGTTATCGCCGCGATCACCAGCTGCACCAACACGTCGAACCCCAGCGTGATGATTGCGGCCGGGCTGGTGGCGCGCAAGGCCAATGCCTTTGGCCTCAAGCCCAAGCCATGGGTCAAGACCAGCCTCGCCCCCGGCAGCAAGGTTGTGACCGACTATTTCGACCGCTCTGGCCTCACCGCAGACCTCGATGCCATCGGCTTTAATCTGGTCGGCTATGGCTGCACCACCTGCATCGGCAATAGCGGTCCGCTCGCCGAACCGATTTCCAGGGCGATCAACGAGCACGACATTGTTGTCGCGTCGGTCATTTCGGGCAATCGCAATTTTGAAGGTCGTATCAACCTTGATGTGCGCGCCAATTTCCTCGCCTCACCGCCGCTGGTGGTGGCCTATGCGCTCAAGGGCACGGTGACCGAGGATTTCACCACCACCCCGATTGGCCAAGCGACCGACGGCAGCGATGTCTATCTTAGGGACATCTGGCCAACCAATCAGGAGGTTGCCGAGACCATGGCCGCCTGTATTGATCGCGACATGTTCTTGGCGCGCTACGCCAGCGTTTACGAGGGAGACGAGCATTGGCGGGCAATCGAGGTCGAAGGGTCTGAAACATACCACTGGCGCGCCGGGTCAACCTATGTTGCCAATCCGCCCTATTTTGAAGGGATGTCGATGACCCCCGCACCGGTTGGCGACATCATCGGGGCAAAGCCGCTGGCGATTCTGGGCGATTCGATCACCACCGACCATATTTCACCGGCCGGCGCGATCAAGGCCGACAGTCCGGCGGGCAAATGGCTTATCGAGCATCAGGTCGCAAAGGCCGACTTCAACAGCTATGGCGCGCGGCGCGGGCACCATGAGGTGATGATGCGCGGCACCTTTGCCAACACCCGGATCAAGAATGAAATGGTGCCGGGGATAGAGGGCGGCATGTCGCACTATAAGGGCGAGGCCATGGCCATCTATGACGCGGCGATGCGGCACAAGGCCGATGGCACACCGTTGGTGGTTATCGCGGGCAAGGAATATGGCACCGGCAGCTCACGCGACTGGGCAGCAAAGGGGACCAATTTGCTCGGCGTGCGCGCGGTCATCGTCGAAAGTTTTGAACGCATCCACCGAAGCAACCTCGTCGGGATGGGGGTATTGCCGCTCCAGTTCGTCGATGGCCAGACCCGCAACTCACTGGGCCTGACCGGCGATGACAGTTTCACCGTCCGCAATGTCGCCAGCCTGCAACCGCGCCAGAGCGTCGAGGTGGAGGTGACCCGGGCCGACGGCAGCACATTCACGTTCAACACGCTGTGCCGGATCGATACCGCGAACGAGGTCGAGTATTTCATGAATGGCGGCATTTTGCTCTATGTGCTGCGGAAACTGGCGGCATAGAGTGATTTAGCCTATCAAGTCAGGTATCTATGAAGAAGAGCGACTATCTTGGTATGCTGAAAGAGCTGTTGGAGTTAGTCTATCCCGGACTTGCTAAGAAGCATCGGTTGGAGTTCAAGAACTGCTTTGGAGCGATAGCAGGCTACGTCGATGGCAATATCTTTATCTCTTGCGGGAAATTTGGCTTGGCCTTGAAACTGCCTCCGAGCGTTCTAACCGATCTTTTCAAAGAGGCAGGCGTCGCTCGTTTCAAATATTTCCCGAACGGCCACGTTAAGAATGAATACGCGGTAATTCCGGCACGCATTTTTGGCGATAAAGCCCGATTTAAGGAACTCTTAGACAAGAGTGTCAAATACGCTTTTTTCGCAGATGAGCAAGGAAACTAGCGGCTTAAAATGCTGAATTTGACTTGGGCAAGGCTGATCGCGAGGGTAGCCGCTGCCATCGTCGCTTATTCTTGGTCGGGCTTGTCACCAGTCCATGATTTGATCTTCTTGAGCCACACTCAATTCAAGACGGAGTCGAAGTTTGTGATTCCGGTGGGCGATATGGTGATTGCTGGACAGAATAGGCTAGGTTAGGCCAATCCCTATTGTTCAACACCGGTCTACCCAAAAACCGTTCGTGCTGAGCTTGTCGAAGCATTGTCCTTCTTTCTTCCACTTGGGAAAAAGCAAAGCCAGCCCCCTTCGACTGCCTTGCAGGCGCTCAGGACAGGCTTCGACAAGCTCAGGGCGAACGGATTAGGGGCTAAGGGCTTGTTGGCAATGACGATCCAATCAAATGTCATCCCGCTCTAACCAGCCTTTCCCGCCACATAGCCCTCCAATATATCCGCCACGCGCCGCTGCCAGCCCGGCCCACTTTCGCGATGTTGCCACATGCGCTACGTGCTATGCATGACTTGGAACCACATCCTCATCGAAATCATCGGCTGGGCGGCGGCACTGCTGATCCTTGCTAGTTACGTCCTGCTATCGCTCGGCAAGCTGGAGGCGCGCGGGCGCATCTATCAATGGATGAATGTTGTCGGTGCCACGGGGTTCGTGCTCAATTCGGGCTATAATGGCGCGATCCCGTCGGCTGCGCTCAACATTGTCTGGGCCGCAATGGGCCTGTTCACCCTGTGGCAGGTAGCGCGCTTGGCCGGGAAAAAGATGGCAAAGGACCACTAACCCTGTGCCTTTGCCCGTTCGATACATTCCATGATGATCCGTTTGGCCTCATCGGCATCGCCCCACCCCTTGATCTTGGCCCATTTGCCGGGTTCCAAATCTTTGTAATGCTGAAAGAAATGTTCGATTTGTTGGGTGATAATCGGCGGTAATTCATTGTGGCTCATGATTTCTGAATAATAGGGAAAGGTGGTGTCGACCGGCACCGTAATCAATTTCTCATCGCCGCCCTTGTCATCATCCATCAGCAAGACCCCAATCGGGCGAACGCGGATGACCGCGCCGGGAATAATCGGCGAACGCGCAATCACCAGCGCGTCGAGCGGGTCGCCATCCTCGCCCAGCGTATGCGGCACAAAGCCATAATTGGCCGGATAGCGCATCGACGTGTGCAAAATGCGGTCGACGAACAATGCGCCTGACGCCTTGTCTAGCTCATATTTAACCGGCTCTCCGCCAATTGGCACTTCGATGACGATGTTGAGGGAATGGGGCGGATTATCGCCAGCAGGGATCAGGTCGATACGCACATTGTTTCTCCTCAAAAGCCGCGCGAGCGAGCTGTTTCAGCCCGCAACCGCAACCGGAGGGCGACGGGCCTCCAGCAGTTGGTCCAATCGTGACGGGCCGTCACCCTGACGTTCCAGATACGGATAGCGCAAGCCCCCGGTCCAGGCCGGCGTGATGGTGCGATAGCGGCCATCCTTTTCCACCAGCAGGGTGATCGGCCTGTTACCGCCGAGCGCCGCAGTAACCGCCGCGCGCAACCGTTCGTCGCTATAGGCCATGCCGTCAACCGCCAAAATCTTAGTGCCATTAGTGACAGCCGCTTCAAACATCGGCCCGCCATATTGGACCGATGTCACAATGGCGCTGCGGTCAATCACAATCCCCAAAGAGAAAAGGAGGTCGATAATCCGCCCCTCACGCATCCGCTCGACGTCAAACACATTGGGGGTATCGCGAAACACCAGCGCATAACCGCCAATGGTAAATCCAGCCAGCGGCGCGGGCTGTCCCGGCTGGCGGATGCGGGTGTCGAAAAATGCCGCCCAGTCATAGGGCATGACCCCGTTTAAGGTGCGCACAACCTCGTCAAAGTCATAAGTCACCGTGCCCCAGTCGCCATCGCGGCCACCAAAAAAGACGCGGGCAAAATCATCGAGGCTGCGAGTGCCCGCTGTCGCTTCGCGGATGACCATGTCGGCCTCCAGCCAGATAAGTGAGCTTTCGTTGTAATAATCTTCGTTGCGGGTGGCGCTGGCGAACGGGCGAGGTTTGCGCGCCGCCATGATCGGATCAAAGGTCGTATCTTCGACACTGCGCCATGCGCGGCCGGGCTGAACCTGATACACCGCAGCAGAGCGAGCCCATTCGCCCAGCACCATTTCGCGGGACTGCATCCCCGAACGTGCAGCCAGCACCATATCCCAAAAACTGGTCTGTCCTTCGTAAACCCACAACAATCGGTCATCCATCGGCACGTCATAATCTGGCGTCCACAGGCCCACTGGGCGGCGATATTTACCGTTCCAGCTGTGGGTCAGTTCATGCGGCAACAGCCCGCGTTCCGAACCATTGGTGTCCCATTCGGTGAAATAGTCGGTTTCCCGGCTGTTTTCGGAACTGCGATGATGCTCCAGGCCAATGCCGCCCAATCCCTCGCTCAGCGCCAGCAAAAATTCATAGCGGTCAAAGGGCCGCGATCCGAACAATGTCACCGCTTCTTCGACCAGCGCCGCATGGGCCGCGATATGTTCGGGCAGCGCCCCCAGAAACCGAGCCTCATCCGCGACAACGTTCAGCGCAACATTGTGGCCCAAATCCCAACGGCGATAATGCGCGCCAGCAAACATCGGCGAATCAATCAATGTTTCATAGTCGGTCACGCCATAGCTGATGCGGTTGCCGGTGGTGACAGCGCCATCAAGCGCGGCAACCCCTGTCCACCCGGCGGGCAGGGTCACGCTGGGCCGGACGCGGATGCCGCGCGTCGCATAGCCTGCAGGATAGAAGGACACTTGTTCCCATTGCAGGTTGAGTATCGCCGGGGTCACGGCCACCCGCCCCTCAGTTTCGCGGGTTGGTGACAGGAACTGAAAGCGCGCTTCGATGCTGCGCACACCGGCGGGGACATCGACGTGAATGGCAAAAACATTATACGGGTCGCGCCGCCAGATCAGCGGTTGTCCGCCCGCCGTAAAGCTCAGGCCAGACACCTCTGCAATCGCCCCGCGTGGCCCATGTTTGCCCGGCAGCCATTGGGGATAGCGCAGCACCAGTTCGCCCGCCGCAGCCACTGGAATGGTCTGGCGGACCGAAAAAATGGCGCGCACGACATCGCTGGCGTCCACCTCCAGCTCCATAATGCCGGGATAGGGCTGGGCGCTGACAGCGGCGCTGGCTGACGCCGGTAGCGGCGCAGCAATCGGCGGTGCGCTGCGCTGGGCGACAGCGGGGCCGCCTATCCCTAGCGCCAGGGCCGCAACTGTTGCCGCCAAAAATGCGGTTTGACCTCGGATGGACACGATAAATCCCCTGTCGCGTAAAATACATCTGCAAAAACAAATGGTGACTAGTGGTCCGATTCTGACATTTGCATCCCCTGTCGGACATGTCATGAGCAAATGTCAGAATCAAAAGGACCACTAGCAACACTAAGTTTCTAGTGGAGTTTTAATTTCAACATTCGCGAAACCGGGTTTGCCGCCAGCGGGATGCGAATGTTGAAATCACTCCACTAGCTCATGCCGCGCCCGATGGGCGGCGTCCAGCCCACTTTGCATCGCATGGCATAGAGCGACTGGCAGAACGCAGTTTTTTCGATTAGGGCCCCGACCCATGGCACGTTCAGACACGCCCCACCCGGTTCGCGGCACACAGGACATGATCGGCGAGGCCGCCGACCGCTTTCAGCACGTGGTCGACACGTTCGACCGGGTGCGCCGCCTCTATGGCTTTGGCCGCATAGAGGTGCCAGTGATCGAACCGACCGCAGTCTTTACCCGCTCGCTGGGCGAGGCCACCGACGTTGTGGCCAAGGAAATGTACTCGTTCGATGATCGCAACGGCGATTCAATCTCTCTGCGCCCTGAATTTACCGCTGGCATCGCCCGCGCCTATATCACCAATGGCTGGCAGCAATATGCGCCGTTAAAGGTGGCAACTCACGGCCCGCTGTTCCGTTATGAGCGCCCGCAAAAGGGCCGCTATCGCCAATTTCATCAACTCGACGCCGAAGTGATTGGTGCAGCAGAACCCGCCGCCGATGTCGAACTGCTGTGCTTTGCCGACCAGTTGCTCATGGAATTGAAAATAGCCGATGGCGTAACCCTGCAACTCAATACTTTGGGCGATGCGGCCAGTCGTGACGCGTGGCGGGCCGGATTAGTTGAGCATTTTCAAGCATATAGATCAGATTTGTCCGAAGACAGTTTACTGCGGCTGGAGCGCAACCCGATGCGTATCCTTGATTCAAAGGATCCGCGCGACCGGCCGGCAGCGGATTCTGCGCCCGATATTGACGCTTTTTTGACGAACGAAGCGCGCGATTTCTTTGCTGCCGTCACCGCTGGACTGGATGCCGCCGGGGTCGCGTGGACCCGCGATGCCCGGCTGGTGCGCGGGCTTGATTATTACCGCCACACCGCGTTCGAGTTCGTCACCGACCGGCTCGGCGCGCAAGGAACCGTGCTGGGCGGCGGGCGCTATGACGGGTTGATCGAGGCACTGGGCGGCCCGGCAACCCCGGCGGTCGGCTGGGCTGCGGGGATCGAGCGTCTGGCGATGTTGGTCGATGCGCCAGTCAGGGCTGCGCCGCTATTTGCGATTATCCCCGACCGACCCGACCTGATCGGCGAAGCTGCCGCACTCAGCCGTGCGCTGCGTGCGGCAGGACATAACGTCACCAACGCATACCGGGGTGATGCCAAACGACAGGCCGAGGTGGCACGAAAGGCCGGAGTTGACGCGCTCGTCTATGTCCAAGGCCCGGGGGCGGTGAACCTCAGTCGCTCAAAGGAAACACATTTTAACGGCAGCGATCTCGACCTGATTGTCTTGCCACATGTGCGTTCAGTGGATGGCGACGTCGATCGCCCATGACCCGCATTTCCGTCATCTCCCATCCTCGTCACCCTGAACTTGTTTCAGGGTCCATGGTCCAATTCTGTCTCAAGGGCCGACCATGGATGCTGAAACGAGTTCAGCATGACGAAGATGGTGCTTTCCCGCCCCGCCCCCTCCACCGCTTTGCAGTCCCCCTCCCCGTTCCGGGGAGGATTTGAGTAATGCGCATTTCCGACCAACGCATCGGCCAGATCACCTCCCGCCATGACGAGCTGTCGGCGCGATTGGCGTCCGGCGCGTTGGATGGCGCGGCCTTTGTCCAAGCCTCCAAGGATTATGCCGAACTGGAGCCTGTCGCCAGGGCGGCCCGCGAAGTCGCTAGGTTGCGCACCGAACATGCGGAGCTGGTGGAGATGAGTTCGGGCAGCGATGCTGAATTAAAGGCTATGGCCGAAGAGGAAATGAGCGGCATCGACGCTGCGCTCGATCTGGCCGACCATGCGCTCGCCATCGCCCTGTTGCCGCGTGATGCAGCCGATGAACGATCCGCCATGCTTGAAATCCGCGCCGGCACCGGCGGCGGCGAAGCGGCGCTGTTCGCGGGCGATTTGCTCCGGATGTATAGCAAATATGCGGAAAAGCAGGGTTGGCGCATGACAATGGTATCCGCCAGCGAGGCCGAAGTCGGGGGATACAGGGAAGTGGTGGCGAGCGTTTCCGGAGCGGGGGTGTTCGCCAAGCTCAAGTTTGAAAGCGGGGTCCACCGGGTCCAGCGGGTTCCCGCCACCGAAAGCCAGGGCCGCATCCATACCAGTGCAGCGACCGTTGCGGTCTTGCCCGAAGCAACCGAGGTGGACGTCCAGATCAACGAAGGTGACCTGAAAGTCGATATATACCGTTCGTCTGGCGCGGGCGGTCAGCACGTCAACACTACCGACAGCGCGATTCGCATCACCCACATCCCCTCCGGCCTCGTCGTCATCCAGCAGGACCAGCGCAGCCAGCACAAGAACCGCGCCAAGGCGATGGAGGTGCTGCGCACCCGGCTTTATGATCTGGAGCGCGAGAAATTGCATGCGCAGCGCGCCGGGGAACGCAAATCGATGGTCGGATCGGGCGACCGGTCCGAACGCATCCGCACCTATAATTTTCCGCAAGGGCGGGTGACCGACCACCGCATCAACCTGACCCTGCATCGCCTGCCAGATATATTGGAAGGCGATCTAGATGAACTGGTCGGGGCGCTGATCGCCGAGGATGAGGCGCAGCGACTGGCGGCGATGGGAGAGGTATGAGCGTCCGCGCAGCTTTGGCCCAAGCCGCGCAGCAACTGGAACCGATTAGCGATACGCCCCGGCTCGACGCCGAATTGCTGATGGCGCATGCGCTGGGCGTCGAACGCAGCGCGGTGTTGCTCGACCCCGATCACCACAGCGTCCCCCGCAGCTTTGCTAGGCTGCTGGCGCGGCGGATTACTCATGAGCCGGTCGCCTATATCCTCGGCTATCGCGATTTCTGGACGATCCGCCTTGCCGTCGGGCCGGGGGCGCTGATTCCCCGCCCGGACAGCGAAACCCTGATCGAAGCAGCGGTCGCGCATTTCGGACCAACGGGGCCTCGCACCATCCTTGATCTTGGCACTGGTCCGGGCACATTGTTGCTGGCCGCGCTCGACCAATGGCCCAATGCGTGCGGGGTCGGGATTGATAACAGCGATCAGGCATTGGCCTATGCCCGCACCAATGCTCGCGCCCTCGGATTGGCCGACCACGCCAATTTCGCCGCCGGAGGATGGGCCGATGGGGGTGCGGCCGAGCTCATCTTGTGCAACCCGCCCTACATCGCTGCTGACGATCCATTGATGCGCGATGTGCGGGATTATGAACCGCATACTGCCCTGTTTGCGGGTAACGATGGCCTCGATGCCTATCGCCAGATTATCCCGACGCTCGCTGGCAGACTGAGCGGTGGCGGCATCGCGATCATCGAAATTGGCGCGACGCAGCGAGCGGCGGTAACCGCACTGGCGACCGATGGGGGGCTGGCCGTGACCTGCCGTCAGGATCTGGGCGGACGGGACCGTGCCTTGATATGTCGCCTCATCTGACGTTTTTGCTTGCTTTGCTGGGCCGAGGCGCTAGGGCGGGGATGCAGCGGATGCCCTGTGTAACCCGTGTGGGTTGAGGATCGCTGCAAATGTTCCCATTCGGCAAACCAGCCCGTTCGACCCACATTCTGGGGCGTTTGTGACAGGCAGGGACCGACGAGGGTCCGCACAGGGCCGAGTCAGGGATAGACCGCGTTTCTTCTCAGAGCCTTTTTGAGTGAGATGGGTACATCGAACGGCTCGAAAAAGGCGGCAACCAAATACACTAGACCCGCATTGTATTTCCACCAAAGTGCAACAGATTCTAAGGACAAACAGTGTCGATGAACAATCGTCAAAGCGGACGCCGACGCGGCCGCAGCAACAGCAGCAACAGCAACCCACGCCAATCTGGTCAGGGCCGCAACAACGATCAGGGTAACCGGATTGACAATCGCGCCCGGGGCAATGCGACCCAGTTGCTGGAAAAATATCGCAATATGGCGCGCGATGCCCAACTGTCTAGCGACCGGGTGATGATGGAATATTATCTCCAGTTCGCCGACCATTATTTCCGTGTCCTGTCCGACGCCCGTTCCCGCCAAGACGAACAACGCAGCCGTTTTGATGAGGGCGGTGACAGCCGCGAAGATCCACAAGATGACGATGACGGTGCCAATGACGGCGACGAACTGGACGCCATTGATTTGATCGGCCGGGCACCACGCAATCGCGACGGGCAGCGTGATGGGCAACGTGATCGCGACAATCGCAATGGGCGCAGCGAAGTACGCAATGAACGACCAAATGACCGGCCCAATGGCCGTTCAGCTGATGGCGACAGGCCAGAGCGCGAACATATCGGGCGCGAACATATCGGGCGCGAACATGTCGGGCGCGAACATATCGGGCGCGAACAGCCCGCCCGTGACAGGCCAGAGCGCGACCAGCCCCGTCGCACAGCGCAATCAGGCGATAGTGAAATCAACTATCCGCGCCGTCCAAGGCGCGACTTCAACGACCGCGGCAGCAATGCAGACGGGGACGTCCCGTTGAGTATTGATGTTGCAGTCTTGCCGCCCGCCATCGGTATCGAGCCAGCGCGTGAAGCTGTGGCGACAGCAGAAGCTGGCGCTCCGGCCGCACCAAAGCGGCGTGGACGCCCGCGCAAGGCTGAGACCGAGGGCGAAGTCTCCCCGGCCTGATCGCGGGTGCTCCCCTAAATCCTCCCCCACTGGGGGAGGATTTTAGAGTGATTTCAAGTCAAGTGGCACCATCAGAACCTAGGGTCAGGGCCTATTTTGCCCGAGCCGCCCTGAGCGCGCTGATCGTCGTCCCGGCGCTGATCCGTTCTACATCGGTTTTCAGGTGCAACAGCCGCACCCCCTTTTGCTCCATCGCCTGTGCCAGTGCAGGAGCAAAATCCGCCGTCGTCTCAACCGTGGCCGCCCAGCCGCCATAGGCCCGCGCCAGCGCGGCAAAATCCGGATTTCGCAATGTCGTCGCCGATAACCGCCCAGGAAAATCGCGTTCCTGATGCATCCGGATGGTGCCATAAGCGCCATTGTCGACGACGATCACCAGCATGTCGCAACCATGTTGCACCGCTGTCGCCAGTTCCTGCCCGTTCATCAGGAAATCGCCATCCCCAGCCAGCGCGAAGACCATCCGCTCAGGGTTGCGCCGCGCCGCCGCCACTGCGGCTGGCACCCCATAGCCCATCGCGCCGGCGGTCGGGGCCAATTGGCACGATGGCCCGGCATAGACCCAGTGACGGTGCCACCAGCCAGAAAAATTGCCCGCTCCGTTGCAGATGATCGTATCGGCAGGCAGCGCCTCACGCATTGCCGCAACGCACATCCCAAGATCAACCTGCGTGTCGAACGGCGCAGGCGTGCTCCATTCAAGCCATTCAGCATGCGCCTGTGCTCCGCTGTCGAACGAGATGACATCATCGCCCCACAGCGCCGCCATCTCCGCAAACTCATGCGGATAGGCGCAAATCGGCAGGTCGGCACGATAGACACTGTTGAGTTCATTCGGATCAGGGTGGACATGGACCAATATCTGATCGGGATGATCGGGGGTAATCAGGCTGTAGCCATCGGTGGTTGCCTCGCCCAGTCGCGCCCCGACAGCGATGATGAGGTCGGCAGCTTTTATCCGCGCAACCAGCTTTGGATTGGGGCCATAGCCCAGATTCCCGGCATAAATCGGGCAATTGTTGTCGATCGCGTCCTGTCGGCGAAAGGCCACCGCAGTGGGCAGGCCAACCCGGGTCGCAAATTGTGCCCAGTAATGTGCGGCGCCCGCATTCCAACCGGCCCCGCCGATGATCGCGATGGGCGCAGCTGCATCCTTGAGCAGGTCCATGAACACCTCCATCGCCGCGCCGTCCGGATCCTGTTCGGGTGGCTCAACCCGAGGCCGGTCAAGCGCAGCAACGATATCGCACAGCATGTCTTCGGGCAGGGCCAGCACTACCGGCCCCGGACGCCCCGACATGGCGGTGGCATAGGCGCGGGCAACATATTCGGGGATGCGCTGTGCGCTGTCGATCCGCGCCGCCCATTTGCACAAGGGGCGGAACATTGCGGTGAAATCCACCTCTTGAAAGCCTTCGCGGTCGCGCATTGATCGGTCAACATCGCCGATGAACAGGATCATCGGCTGGCTATCCTGCATCGCAACATGAACCCCGATGCTGGCGTTGCTCGCTCCGGGACCGCGCGTCACAAATGCTACACCGGGGCGACCGGTCATGGTGCCATCCGCGCAAGCCATAAAGGCCACGCCTCCTTCTTGGCGGCACACCACCGTGTCGATCGCGGGGACGTCGTAGAGGGCATCGAGCACCGCGAGAAAACTCTCGCCTGGAACCGTGAAAATGCGCTCGCACCCTTGGATAACCAGTTGGTCAACGAGGATGCGGCCGCCGCTGCGTTTCTGTGTCATATTTGCCCCTTATCGCCTTTTGCGCCGCTCGGAAATGGGATGCTGTTCTTGTTGATGCAAATCAATGACCAATCAGACAATCGGGCATACCAATCATAACTCTAGTGGTCCGATTCTGACATTTGCATCCCATAGCGGCTAGGTCAGTGGCAAATGTCAGAATCAATAAGGACTACTAGCAACCTTATGAATCTAGTGGAGCTTTTGAATTTGACATTTGCGAGCGGAGTTTCGGCAAGCGGGACTCAAATGTCAAATTCGCTCCACTAGCATTCACGGTCGATCCAGTGTCGCCATAGTCAGGAGAATATCGCATGAAAAAAGCTCTCATCATGGGTCTGGCGGGGTGGGCGATGGTGCTTGCCGCGCCGGTCGCAGCCCAAGGACTGGCGCATACGTGGTTGATGCGTGGTCAGGTCGTACATGTCCAACGCGATGCCGCCGTTATCTGCATCGGCCGCGCCGATGGTGCCCGGACCGGGCAAGTGCTCGATGTTTATCGGGTCAGACAACTGCCCGGATCACCAAGGTCAACCGTGCCTAACTTTAGGCGTGAACGCGTCGGCGCAGTCACGATCAATGCAATTGTCGATGATCATTTTGCACGGGTGGAAATTACTGAAGGCAGGGTCGCCCGCAATGACATCGTCGAATTGCGCCCTAATCAACCCGTAACCCCGTAAACAGCAAGAAAATAGCATGTTCATGCTTCATAAGATGCCTTGAGGCACGGGCGGTCACTCGGGCCGGGTCCACAGCCAAGTCAGCGAAATTGCCGCGACCGCCGGGGGTAGCAACAGCCATGGCAGGCTGAGCATGGCAAAACCCAGTGCGATGCTGACAGCAAAAGCACCGGTGGCTGCCAATTTGCCCTTGCGGCTGATGCTGCCGCGCTCGCGCCACGCGACAATGTGCGGACCAAAGCGCGGGTGAGCCAGCAAGCGCGCCTCCCACGCACGGTTGCTGCGGGCAAAACAAAATGCCGCCAATATGTAAAACGGGACCGTCGGCACCAGCGGCACAAATATGCCAATCGTGCCCGTCGCCACACTGGCCATACCTCCGACCAGCCACAGGCGGCGGGCGAGTGGCGATGCGTCACTCACGCGCTGTGCACCGCCTTGGTCACGCAATAATTGTCGATGCCCTCGGCCCCGCCTTCGCTGCCATAGCCCGATTGCTTGACCCCGCCAAAGGGGGTGTCGGCACCCGACACGCCAAATGTATTGATCCCGACCATCCCCGCCTCCAACGCATCGCCGATCAGATTGGCTCTGCGGCCATTTTCGGTAAAGGCAAAGGCGGCAAGGCCAAAGGGTGTCGAATTGGCGGCGGCAATGACTGCGTCAAAGTCAGTGAATAGTTGCAGGGCCGCCACCGGGCCAAAGGGTTCGGTGGACATAATCGCTGCGCTGTCGGGAACATCGGCAAGCAATGTCGGGCGAAAGAAATTGCCGGGGCCGTTATCACGGGCGCCACCTGCGACGACCCGCGCACCTTGGGCCACCGCGTCTTCGATCAGTGCGGCAATCGCATCTGGCCGGCGGGCATTGGCGAGCGGACCCATTTGCACCGCGCTGTCCATGCCATTGCCGACAGTGATGCGGGCTGTGCGCTCGGCAAAGCCACGGACAAAATCATCGTAGATGGCGGCGTGAACAAAAAAGCGGGTGGGCGAAACGCAAACCTGCCCCGCATTGCGGAACTTTTGCGGGACCACCATATCCAGTGTCTTGGTGAGGTCGCAGTCATCAAACACCAGCACCGGCGCGTGCCCGCCCAGCTCCATCGTCGATGCGGTGACGGTATCGGCGCACTGTCGCATCAGATGTTTGCCAACAGCGGTGGACCCGGTAAAGCTGATCTTGCGGATGACGGGCGATGCAATCAATGTCGCGCTAATCATGGCAGGCTCACCAAACACCAGTTGCGCGACCCCGGCGGGCAGGCCCGCATCAGCAAGGCAGCGCATCAATGCGGTGGTGCAGCCCGGGGTTTCCTCCGCCGGTTTGGCAATCACCGAACAGCCCGCAGCCAGTGCAGCCGACAGTTTCTTGGCCATCAAATAAATCGGGAAATTCCATGGTGTAAACGTCGCGACCGGGCCGACCGGTTGCCGCAGCACCACCGAACGCTGCCCCGACGGACGAACCAGAGTGCGGCCATATTGGCGCTTTGCGTCCTCAGCGGACCAATCAAACATCTGGGCCGCGCCCATCACCTCGCCCTTGGCCTCGGCAATCGGCTTGCCCTGTTCCAGCGTCAGCAGCGTTGCAATATGCTCCGCCCGTTCGCGCAGCAAATCGGCGGTCTTGTGCAACACCGCCGCCCGCGCTTCCACCGGGGTTGTCCGCCACAATGCAAAGCCGCGCTCCGCCGCAGCCAGCGCCAGTTCCAGATCCGCCTGCGTCGCCATTGGCAGATCGGCCATCGCAGCTCCCGTCGCCGGGTTGAGCACCGGCATCGCATCACGCCCCTCAGCATTGGCCCACGCCCCATCGAGAAACAGACCAAGGTCAGCAGCATAGTTGGCAGTCATAGGAAACTCCTCTTGGTCGAAACACGGGCTTGTAGTTGTAGACATCGTCCACAAGGGATTGTCGTTGGCCGCTGCTTCACTTAAGCCGGATGAGCAGAAATAACAGACCCCAGATAGGCTGCGGTAAAAAGACTTGGAGAGTTTCGTCATGAGCATGCGGATTATAACCGACGGATTACGCTTTCCCGAAGGACCAGTGGCGATGCCTGACGGCAGCATCATCCTGACCGAAATCGCCAGTGGATGCATCACCCGCGTCGCCGCTGACGGCAGCAAATCGACAGTTGCGACGACCGGCGGCGGACCCAATGGTCTGGCGATTGGCCCGGACGGAAAACTCTATTGCTGCAACAATGGCGGCTTCAACTATGTCGAACAGGGTGGCTATATTGCCCCGCACGGCATTGCCGACGACTATTCTGGCGGGCGGATCGAACGGATCGACATCGCCACCGGCGCGGTGGAGGTGCTTTATAAATCGGGCGATTTTGGCTGTATGCTGCGCGGGCCAAACGACATTGTCTTCGACCAGCATGGCGGCTTTTGGTTCACCGACCATGGCAAACAGGATTTTACGACGCGTTGCCACGACATCGTCGGGATATTCTATGCCAAGGCTGACGGCAGTTTCATGGAAGAGGTCATTTTCCCCAGTTACAACCCCAATGGCATCGGCCTGTCACCCGATGGCAAGACGCTGTATGTTGCCGAAACCTATACCTGCCGCCTGACCGCGTTCAATGTCATCGCGCCAGGCAAGGTCGATGATGCGGCGGGTCCGGCGGGGCCGGGGATCCCGCTCTATCGTCCCGCAGGCTATAAGTTCTTTGATTCGCTGGGTATCGAGGAATGCGGCAATATCTGTGTCGCCACTATCGGCGAATGCGGCATCAGCGTTGTCTCACCAGCGGGAGAATTAGTCGAGTTTGTGCCCACCGACGATATTTTCACCACCAACATTTGCTGGGCCGGCCCCGACCGGATGACCGCCTATATCACCCTGTCAGGCAGCGGCCGGTTGGCGGCGATCGACTGGGCAAGGCCGGGGTTGAGGTTGCAATATTGAGAGAGGCATCTTGACAATGAACTCAGTCTTCAAATCACATGTCGAACGTATTCCCGGTCTTTATGCAAATCTAATCAACGCAGAAAAATTTGCAGTAAAACCCTGTTCATCATGGAAGGGCGTAAAAGCTATTTATATCTTCTGGAACGAGGAAAATGCAGTGCATGTTGGAAGAACTCGCAATCTGGAAAATCGCATAAGAGGGCAAATAACTAATAGCCATTATTCGTCTTTTGTATTCAAACAAGCACGTTTGGCTACTCAGATTAGGGCTTCGTATAGGCCAGGAGAGTCCAGAGCAAAGCTGTTCACAGATCTGGATTTTAGAGCAGAATTTGATAGGCAGATGTTGTTGTTGAGGAACGGCCGATTGAGCTTTTTAGAGGTAGAATGTCATGTCGATCAGTATCTATTAGAACTTTATGCCGCGATGGAACTGAAGTTTACGCTTGATGAGTTTGACACGCACTGATTTATACAAATCATTCTTTCTGAAAATCGGGTGCTGAAACACCTTGACATACACCACCGTCATTTTCGATTTCGGCGGCGTCATCACCTCCTCGCCCTTTGAAGCCTCTAACCACATGGAGGCGGAGCGCGTTCTATCCCTCTCCCCTTGTGGGAGAGGGTTGCGCAGACTTGGCAGCTTGCTGCCTAGACGAAGCTGGGTGAGGGGTGTCTGCCATGCCCGCTAGTTAAGTAACCCCTCATCCAACTGCGCCTAAGTCGCTGCGCGACCAAGGCTTCATATCCTTCTCCCACAAGGGGAGAAGGTGGCGCGTTCTTGTTCGCTTCCCCTACGCCAAGGCGTAGCGCGTTCCTGTTCGCTTCCCCTAGCCCAAGGGCTAGCGCGTGTTCAGTGCACCAGCAGCAATGGAAACTTTGCCGTGTCAAGGAAATAGCGGGTAACCCCGCCGAACAAGGTTTCGCGCAACCGGCTGTGCCCATAGGCACCCATCACCAGCCAGTCGGCGCCGCGTTCCACGGCGGTATGTTCCAGCGCCTCCTCTACCGTTTCCAGCCCGCGCTCGCGCTCGACAAGTTCGGCATGAACACCATACGACGACAAATAGCGCAGCGCATCTGTCGAAGGAAAACCGCCCCGTTTCTCGGCCACCGTCACCACATCAACCTGCGCGGCGCGGGTCAGCAACGGCACTGCTGCGCGCAACGCATTGGCCGATTCATGTCCGCCATCCCAACATAGCATGGCCCGACCTTCGACGGCAAAGCGCTGATGGGTTGAAGGCAAAGCGAGCAATGGAGAATGCAGCGCCAAGGCTAGCGCCCCAACCTGACCGGCGTTGCTGGCAGGGTGGTCAGCATTGCGAAGATTGAGCGTCACAATCACTAGATCGGCGAGCCGTGCCGAACTGACCAGCGCATCAACCCATTCGCTAGAGCTGGTTTCAATGTTCCAACTGACGTCTTCTTGCCCAAGCTGCTGTGCCAATTTTTCTACCAAGGCCGTTTCGCGTTGCTCCGCTTCGCGAACCGCATCCGCCGCCAGAAACACCCCGCCGAACGGGTCCAGTGCAATAAAGCGCTGAAAGGGGGTGTTGACGTGCAGCATGACATGCCCGTTCGCCGCCCGCGCCAGATCAAGCGCGGTTTGCAGGCGCACGGCATTGGCCGCACTGTCATCGGCATGAATCAGTATAGAGCGCATGTTGTCCTCCATGGGTTTTAGGGCGTTGGTACGCCGCGTACCAAAGCTTTGACCAATTTGCACCGCACCACAATGATGCAGATCAAAGATACCGGCAAACCTGCAAAGCCACAATCGGCATTGCCCAAGGTTCGCGTGAACCCTATTAACAAATAACACCCCCAACTGAATGGAGGGCTGCCCGCCAATGAAGAAACTCTATCCTGATGCCGGTGCCGCGCTTGACGGGTTGCTGCGCAATGACATGCTGATCGCGGCGGGCGGATTTGGCCTGTGTGGCATCCCCGAACGGTTGATCGACGCCATTGTCGCCAGCGGCGTCACTGGACTGACGCTCGCTTCGAACAATGCCGGGATTGACGGGGAGGGGCTGGGCAAGCTGTTGCGCACCCGCCAGATAAAAAAGATGATGTCGTCCTATGTCGGCGAGAATAAGGAGTTTGAGCGGCAATATCTGGCTGGCGAACTGGAAGTAGAGTTTTGCCCGCAGGGGACACTGGCTGAACGGATGCGCGCTGGCGGCGCGGGGATCCCCGGCTTTTACACCAAGACCGGGGTTGGCACCCAGGTCGCCGATGGCAAAGAGGTGAAGAACTTTGGCGGCGAGGATTATATCCTCGAACTCGGCATCTTTGCCGACCTCGCGATCATCAAGGCTTGGAAGGCTGACGAAAGCGGCAATTTGATGTTCCGCAAGACTGCGCGTAATTTCAACCTGCCCGCCGCGACCTGTGGCAAGGTCTGCGTGGTTGAAGTGGAGGAAATTGTCCCCGTCGGTGCCCTCGACCCCGACTGCATCCACCTGCCCGGCGTTTACGTGCAGCGGATGATTATCGGCGCGCCCTATGACAAGAAAATTGAGTTTCGCACCGTCAGGGAAAGGGAGATGGCGTGATGGGAGATGGCATGAACTGCGGTCGGCCCGCATCGGGCACAATTGCTTTGGGACTGGCGCTGACGCTGGTGCTGAGCGGCTGTGTCGCCGCCGTGCTGCCTGCGCTTGCGGTCGGTGTTATGGTCAGGGGCAATAGCGATCAGGTGGTCGCCACGACCGCAGCCGACGACGCAGCACAGATGGTGCCCCCGCCGCCGCAACCGCAACCGCAACCGCTTCGCGAACCCATATTTCCGGTGACGACAGCGCTGATTCCCCCGCCGCCCGTCCTTGCTGC
>JBCKXT010000013.1:0-41728 GCA_038921085.1 Sphingopyxis sp.
TGACAAAGGAGACAATCAAAGTATGAACTAGCGCAACTTTTGTCACTTTAGGCCCGGCATCGGCCCCAGAGGATGCGATGCTGGGGGCTTGCGCAGGCGGCGGCGCTGCGACAGGGTTGCTGCTGTGAAACCGCTATTGCCACCCCCTGACTTTGCGACCAGCGCGCTGGAACAGCTTATCGCCTTTGCCGACGTGGATGCGCCACCGCCGGTCGAGCGTTGGCATCCGCAGCATTGCGGCACAATCGATATGCGGATTGCAGTGGATGGTCGCTGGTTCCACGAGGGAGCCGAGATTCGCCGTCCAGCGATGGTCCGCCTGTTCAGCCGGGTGCTGCGCCGCGAAGCCGATGGCAGTCATGTGCTCGTGACCCCTGCCGAACAAATGACCATATCCGTCGATGACGCTGCCTTTGTGGCGGTCGAGATGCGTCAAGATGAGCTGGACGGGCAGCCATGCTTGGTCTTTCGCCTCAATACCGGCGATGTGGTGATGGCTGGTGCTGACCACCCGATTGTGCTGCGTGACGGACCGGCGGGGCGTCTGCCATATTTGCATGTACGCGGTAGCCAAGACCGTCCGTTGCAGGCTCGCCTCGCGCGCCCGGTCTATTATGCCTTGGCAGAGCTGGTGGATGCGCGGTGGCAGGTGCGCTCGATGGGGCACAGCTTTGCCATGGGTGATGTGGCGTGAGGTTGCGATGAATTTGGCCCACCGCCTTGCTAGGCTATTGGCCAACGGGGCCACCCTTGCGCCCCTTGTCGAGGATGAGGGGGATTGGTCCACGCCCGGAATGGCACAACCCAAAGTAGCAGCGGTGCTGGTCGCCTTTGTCGATCGGCCGCACCCGACATTGCTGCTGACCCGGCGACAGCCGCATTTGCGCAGCCATGCAGATCAGGTCGCTTTCCCCGGCGGGCAGGCTGACGACAATGATGCTGACAGCATCGCAACCGCGCTGCGTGAGGCGCATGAGGAGGTGGGCTTGGCCCCTGAATGGGTCGATGTGATTGGACTTGCTATGCCCTTTCGCACCGGCAGCGGCTATATTATCACCCCGGTGCTGGCGGTCATCCCGCCCGATTTGCCGCTGGTCGCCGACCCGGTGGAGGTTGCACGAATGTTTGAAGTGCGCTGTGACCATCTGTTCAATCCCGACAAGCTGGTGCGCCAGTCGATCGATTGGCAGGGCGGGGTGCGCCATTATTGGGAAGGCATGGCCGAGGGGGAGCGCATCTGGGGGGTGACGGCGAGCATGATCCGCAACATTGCCGCGATGCTGGGGCTTGATCGAGAGCCGCATGCACTCAATCGGGATGATACCAGGTGAGCCAGGGACAATTGCCCGATGTCGCATGGCGCCACGATCCGGCGTTGCTGGCGTTGCTGGCCGCGCTCGATGGACCTGAAGTGACCAGGGTTGTCGGCGGCGCTGTGCGCGACACGCTGGTCGGCCTGCCAGTCAAGGACTTTGATTTGGCGACCCGCCTGTTGCCCGACGCTGTCATCGCAAAGCTGAAAGCGGCCGGAATAAAGTCGGTGCCGACCGGTATTGCCCATGGCACGATTACTGCGGTTATCGACAGGCGGGGCTTTGAGGTGACGACGTTGCGGCGCGATGTTGCAACCGACGGTCGCCGCGCCACGGTCGCCTATACCGATGACTGGGACGAGGACGCGGCGCGAAGGGACTTTACCATCAACGCGCTTTATGCCGACCCGCTGTCTGGCGCGCTCTATGATCCCACCGGCGGCATTGCTGATCTTGCTGCCGGACGTGTCCGCTTCATCGGCGATGCTGGCCAGCGGATTGACGAGGATCATTTGCGCATCCTGCGCTGGTTCCGCTTTACCGCTCGCTTTGCGCAGGGAGGTGCCGATGCCGGCACCATAGCGCTGATCCGCCAGCGTGCGCCGCAATTGCGCGGCCTGTCACGCGAACGGGTGGCCGATGAACTGTTGCGGATTCTGGCGCTGGGCGATCCGGTTCCCGCTTTGACGCTGATGGTGGAAACCGGGGTGCTGGCGGAAATCATCCCCGAAGCAGGAGCAGGCGGGCCAGGGCGGGTCGGCAAATTACTCGCCAATGAGGCGCTTGCGAACATCCCGCCAGATGCAGTGCGGCGATTGGTGGCGCTGTTGCCAACCGATGCCGTGGCCGCAGACAGCGTTGCATCGCGGCTGAAACTGTCGAACCGCAACCGCAAGCGTATTGTCGCGGCGCGGGGTGGTTCGTCATTGCCTGATGGCGGCAGCGCTGGGGTCCGTGCACTAGGCTATTATATCGGTATCATGGGGGCACAGGACAGGCTGTTGCTGCTGGCGGATGATCCGCGCGCTAGTCTTGCCATGCTATCGAGCTGGCAACCGCCACGGCTGCCAATCGGTGGCGGCGACATCATCGCCCTCGGGGTGACAGCGGGGCCTGATGTGGCGCGGCGGCTGCGGGCGGTAGAGGATCAATGGGTGGCCGCCGGGTTTCCAGACCGGACGGCGACTTTGGCCATTGCAAGAGCACTGGTTGCCCGCGCCTGACGGACTATTGCCTGCTATCTGCGGTTGGCGGCCTGCCATGCGGCAAAGGCATCATCAGCTGTGAGCGGGCGGGAGAATAAATACCCCTGACCGGTGTCACAGCCTATCGCGGCGATTTGCTGGGCCACGGTTTCGCTCTCTATCCCCTCGGCCGTGGTTTTTAGCCCCAGAGCCTCGGCCAATCGCTGAATGGTGCGGACAATTGCGAGCGAGTCATTGCTGCTATCAATACCGGCAACCAGGCTGCGGTCGATCTTTAGGGTGTGGATCGGCAAGCGTTGCAGATTGGCGATATTGGAATGGCCGGTGCCAAAATCATCCATTGCGATCCGCACGCCGAGCGCGGCGAGCGCCCGCAAAATCGCTTCGGCTGAATCGGGATTTTCGACGACACTGCTTTCGGTCACTTCGATCATCAAGCGGCCTCCGTTGATCCCCGAGTGCGCCAGCGCAACTTTGATGACCGCGACAATATCGTCCCTTGCGAGCTGGATCGGCGATACGTTGACCGCGATGTAAACGGGCACTTCCTGCCCCGATTGCTGGTCCCACTTGGCCAATGTCTGCAAAGCCCGCTCGATAACATGGCGACCCAAGGGCACGATCAATCCGCTATCCTCGGCAATTGGAACAAATTCGCCAGGGGCAATCGGCTGGCCATTGAGGGTCCAGCGCGCCAGCGCTTCAAAGCCGATAATCTGCCGCCGCTTCATCTCGATTAGCGGTTGAAAGGCAAGGGTGATTTCACCGTGCGCAATGGCGGTGCGCAATGCGGTTTCCCGATCAAACCGGTGGTGCAACTGCACCAAGGCAAGCGGCTTGTAAAAAGCAACACCGTCTTCGCGCTTGGCCTGTTTGAGCGCGATCAATGCCTGACGGATCAGCTCTGGCGCATCCTGTTGGGCGCCATTGTGGCCGCTGCCAAGCCGGGCAATCCCGCCAATAGCACAATCCACATTAATCAGCATGTCACCGATCCGAAAGGGCTGGTCAAAGGCCCGCCTGATCCGCGCTGCCATACGGCGAGCACTCGCCGCGCCGCCGCGTGTTGCGCCAAGTATTGCAAATTCGTCGCCGCCGATCCGCGCCAGTACATCGCCGCTGCGACACTGGTGTTTCAATCGGTTGGCTACCGTCAGCAACAGCTCGTCGCCGGCCAGGGCGCCAATGCTCTCGTTGATCCGGCTAAACCGCAGCAGATCAATAATCAGCAGGGTCAGGGCATGGCCGCTGGGCTGCTGCGCCTGCATCCGCTGATCCAAAATATCACCAAAGCCGCTGCGGTTGGGCAGGCCGGTCAGGCTGTCGGACAAAAGTTCGCGGCGCAGATTCGCTTCACTGCGAACCAAGGTGGTGCGGTCGATCAGCGACAACAGGACGGTCGCTCTGCCATCGTCATCGCGCAATGGTGCTACCGAAGCCTCAAAGCTGCGACCGCAAAATCCAGATTGCGCCCAGAACAGCGAGGTGCGATCCGCTTGCCTAGACAGAATTGCGCGACAGGCATTGGCCAGCGGGGTCTTGGCTACGAGGATCGCATCATGGTCATGCAATTGCCAAAAGCAGGCGTTCGCATAGCGGATTGCAAGGGCGTGCTGGCCCGCGACGATGATCGCTGCGGCATGGGGCAGCGCATCAAGCCATGGCGGTGGCGATGAATGTGCGGTATCGCTTTGTCCCGCCATGGGCAAAGGGAGGGTATCGTCAGACGTGGGTTTGGTCCGGATAGGCATGGATCAGACTCTTAGCGGCAAAGCCATGAATATTCGGTAAAATGAACGGCTTGGCTGTTTTGTGCGGGTTTGGTGATTAGCGCGGGGCGAAGCGGTTCTCGCGCGGGAAGCCGCTAGGCGCGATGCGCCCGGCACTGGCGCGTGCTCCCAGCCATGGCGACAGGTCGCTTTGGGTGCGGGTCCGCCCGCTATCGCCGCCCATCGGCCAACTTAGCCCATGTGCAAACGTCAACAGCGTCGCATCGGACAGCCCGCCATCCTTGTAGCGCTGGAGCATCACCCCTTGGCCCCGCGCCATTTCGGGAAGGTCGCTGATCGGGAAAATCACCAGTTTGCGATTGTCGCCGACGACAGCGACCATGTCTTGCCCGGCGCTGATCGCTTGCACGACGCACAGGCTGCTGCCGACCTTGAGATTGACAACCTGCTTGCCCTTGCGGGTTTCAGCGATCAGGTCGCTGCCATTGACGACAAAGCCATGGCCGCTGCTGGTGGCAACCAATAGCTTGGAGTGCGGATTGCCGACCAGCATCGCGACGCAGTTGCCATCAGCGTCGCCATTACGACCGCTTTCCATGTCGACCATCAACTGCACCGGTTCGCCAAAGCCGCGCCCGCCCGGCAACTTGTCGGCGGCCAGCGTATAGAAACGGCCGTTGGCTGCGGCGATCAATATCCGGTCGGTGGTTTGGGCGTGGATGGCATAGGCCAGATCGTCGCCCTCCTTAAAGGTCAGCTTGGCTCTGGCCGCGCCATCGATATGGCTGCGCATCGCCCGGATCCAGCCGCGCTGCGACAAGATGACGGTGATCGGCTCGCGTTCGATCATTGCTTCTGCCGGGATGTCGAGGGCGGGAGCGGCCTGTGCGATTGTCGTGCGCCGCGCCCCCAGCGCAGTGTGCGGCCCATAGGTTTCGCGCAATTTGCCAAGGTCGCGTTTCATCATGGTGCGTTGCCGCGCCGGACTGTCGAGCAATTGCACCAGCTCTTCGCGTTGCTTGGCCAGCGCGTCACGCTCGCGCTGTAACTCCATTTCCTCCAGCTTGCGCAAAGATCGCAAGCGCATGTTAAGGATCGCTTCGGCCTGCCGGTCGGTCAGCGCAAACTCGGCGATCATTATCGGCTTTGGTTGATCTTCGCTGCGGATGATGGCGATCACCCGGTCGAGGTTAAGATAGGCGATGATGTAACCGCCAACCAGTTCCAGCCGGTCATCAATCCGCTCAATGTGGTGCCGGGTCCGGCGGACCAGCACATTGAACTGGTGCCGTAGCCATTCTTCGAGCACTTGTTTTAACCCCATCACGCGCGGGGTTCGGGTGGCGTCGAGGACATTCAAGTTGAGCTGGATGCGGGTTTCCAGATCGGTCAGGCGATAGAGGCTTTCGATCAAGACATCGGGGTCCACATTGCGGCTCTTGGGCACCAGGACGATGCGGACATCCTCGGTCGATTCGTCGCGGACATCCTCCAATATCGGCAATTTCTTGTCGGCGATGATCTGGGCAATCTGTTCGATCAACTTGCCCTTGGCGACCCCATAGGGGATTTGGGTAACGATGAGCTGCCACGCGCCCGGCCCTTCGCCTTTTTCCGGTGTCTCGGCAAAGCGCGCCCGCACTCTGAAACTCCCGCGTCCGCTCGCATAAGCCGCCGCGATGCTATCGGCGCTATCGACGATCAGGCCGCCGGTGGGAAGATCAGGGCCGCGCACACAGGCCAGCAGCTCAGACAAGTCCGCTTCGGGCTTGTCGATTAGCAGCAGCGCCGCATCAATCACCTCTGCGGCGTTGTGCGGGGGCACGTTGGTCGCCATGCCGACCGCAATTCCGCTAGCGCCATTGGCGAGCAGGTTGGGAAACAGGCCGGGCATGATCTCCGGCTCATGCTCCTCGCCATTATAGGTCGGCTTGTAATCGACCGTGCCCTCGTCGAGGCCCGCCATCAGGTCGATTGCGACCCTAGTCAGTCTGGCTTCGGTATAACGATAGGCCGCAGCATTATCGCCATCGATATTGCCAAAATTGCCCTGGCCATCGACCAGCGGATAGCGCAGCGCAAAATCCTGTGCCATCCGCACCATCGCGTCATAGGCGGCGGTGTCGCCGTGCGGGTGATATTTGCCAATCACTTCACCGACGATCCGGGCTGATTTCTTGTGCCCCTGAGCCGGGTCGAGTTTCAGCCCGCGCATCGCCCACAGCAGCCGCCGGTGCACGGGTTTGAGGCCATCGCGCAGGTCAGGCAGCGAGCGTGCGGTAATCGTTGACAGCGCATAAACCAGGTAGCGCTCGGACAGCGCACCAGCGAACGGAGTGTCGATAATCGGGTTGGCGCCGCCTGGCGTTTGGGTATCAGATGTCATCCTGCTCCGCCGTTAGCAGCGCGGAATCCGCATGACCAGTTCAGTTGGGGAAAAGACGCGCTAAGGCTTGCCTTAGGGGAAGCTAGAAAAGACCCGCTCTCGTGCCGTCATTGCCTCGTCGCTACGCTTCTCGCAAGGACGATGCCGCATCACTAGCAACCTCGAATGCCTGTGGCGGCAAAGGCACAGTTGTTAAGAAATATGCTGCTTTTCGGGGCGAAGGCTTGGCCATTGCCAGTCGGGCGCCTAAATGTTTTGCATCCGATATAGTGTCGAAAATAATTTGGAGTTTTCATGATGCGCTCTGTTGCACCCAAGACCCTGTCAACCGCGCGCCGCGCCAGTCTGGCTGCGCTCGCAGTTGCGCTGGCCACAGTGCCATCAACCGCCTTTGCTCAAGCGGCGGAAGAAGGCGCAACCAACCCCGACCTCGTCGTCATCGGCTCACGCCGGACCGACCGCACCGTTGCGGACAGCCCAGTGCCGATTGATGTCATCAGTGGCGAAGCTCTGACCGACAGTGGCTATACCGAGGTCAACCGGCTGCTCAGCCAGTTGGTACCATCGTTCAATTTCCCGCAACCGTCGGTCACCGACGGCACCGATGTGCTGCGCCCGGCCACATTGCGCGGCCTGTCGCCTGACCAGACTCTGGTGCTGGTCAATGGCAAGCGCCGCCACACCAGCGCATTGCTCAACATCAACAATTCGGTGGGTCGCGGCTCGGCTGCGGTGGATTTGAACACCATCCCTCCGCTGGCGATCGAACGGATCGAAGTGCTGCGTGACGGTGCTTCCTCGCAATATGGCTCGGACGCGATTGCCGGGGTGCTCAACATCCAGTTGCGCCGCTCCGAAGGCGGCCGTGCCCAAGTCACTTATGGCCAGTACATCACGACGCTCGACGGTGTGCCCAATGTCACCGGGGTGCAGTTACAGGCTAATGGTCAGCCCGCGCTCAATCCCAATGCGGGAGCTGGTGGCGTCTACCTGTTGAACAGCGATGGCGAACGTGAACGCCGCGATGGCGGCACCACCACATTTGCATTCAACTATGGCCTGCCAGTTGGAGCTGGCGGCTTTTTGAACTTCACCGCCCAATTTCAGGATCGCAATTTGACCAACCGCACCGCTGCGGACCCTCGGACGCAATATCCGCTGATCGGCGGATTGGTCGATCCGCGCGAACTGACCTTCAACCGCTTCAGCCATCGTTTCGGCGATGCCGACACGACTGACATGTCGCTGTTCCTCAATGCCGGTTACGATGTTGGCCCAGGCGCAGAAGTCTATAGCTTTGCCAGTTACAATATCCGTGATGGCGAAAGCACTGGCTTTTATCGCCGCGCTAATGACTCCCGTAACCGCGACTTTTCGGCCAGCACGACGACCTTTGTTCCTTTCTATGCCGACGGTTTCTTGCCGAAGATCGTGTCCGAGATCGAAGATTTGTCGGTGGCGCTGGGGGTGCGCGGTGAAGTGTCTGACTGGAATTATGACCTGTCGGTGGTTTATGGCCGCAACGCATTCCAGTTCGGGGTCGAGAACAGCTTCAACACTTCCTTTGGCGGGGCCAACAGCTCCCGCAAATTTGATGCTGGCAGCCTACGCTTTGGCCAGACCACTTTCAACCTCGACATCCAGCGCGAAGTGCCGTTCCTCGCCAATGGCCTGTCGATTGCGTTCGGCGGTGAATATCGCGACGAGAATTTCCGCATCGTCGCTGGCGAACTGCAAAGCTTTGCGGCCGGGCCATTCGCTGCCTCACCGTTCAATGCGGTGTCCGGGTCACAGGTGTTTCCCGGTTTCCGTCCGGCAAACGAGGTTGATGCATCGCGCAACAGCTATGCCGCCTATCTCGAACTGGAAAGCGACCTCACCGACGCGCTGACGGTGCAGGCCGCTGGCCGCTATGAACGTTTCTCCGACTTTGGCAGCACCGCAAATGGCAAGCTGGCGGCTCGTTTTGAACCATTTGAGGGCCTCGGTTTCCGCGCCTCTGCTTCGACCGGTTTTCGTGCACCATCGCTGCACCAGCAGTTTTACGCCACCACATCGACCAACGTTGTCAACGGCGTGCCGCTTGAAATCGGCACCTTTCCGGTATCGAGTCCTGTCGCTCGCGCGCTTGGTTCACAGCCGCTTGAACCCGAAGAATCGATCAATCTGTCTGGCGGCGTGACCATCGACCTGATCGACGGGCTGAGCATCACCGCCGATTATTACAACATCAAGATCAACAACCGGATTGTGGTGACCGAAAACTTGCAAGGGGCGGCGGTGGTTGCGCTGTTGGTCGGGGCAGGTTTCAACAACATCAGCACGGCGCGTTTCTTTATCAACGGGATTGATACTAGGACCGAAGGGTTCGACATCGTTGCCGCCTATCGGGTGCCGGACTTTGGCATGGGCCGTTTGCGCCTGACCGCCGGGTATAACAATAACTCGACGACGATTACCGGCCGCGCTGTCTTGCCAACCCTGCCGGGTCTGACCCTGTTCGGGCGTCAGGAATCGATACGTATCACCGACGGCCAGCCAAAGGACAAGATCAACCTCGGCTTTGACTGGGACATGGACGCTTTTTCGGCGACCGCGCGCGGCAATCGGTTCGGATCGGTGGTCGTCCCCGGTGTCGATGCCCCGCGTGACCAGCCGCTCGGCAGCGAATGGGTGTTCGACCTTGAGCTGCGATTCAAACCAGCCGGGTTCGTCGAGTTCGCTGTCGGCGCAAACAATGTCTTTGACAATTATCCCGATACTGTCTTTGCCGGAGTGGTCAATGGCCAGAACTATGGCTTGACTGGCTTTTTCCTGCCTTACAGCGGCTTTTCTCCATTCGGTTTCAATGGTCGCTTTGTTTACGGACGGGTATCGGTTAACTTTTAATTTGGCCTTCCTCTAGCGTAAACGCTAGCGGCGAGTTTGGCTTTTTAGCAACCGCTATTGCCGCCCAAGACTCCGCCGATCACTCCTCCCAGCACACCGCCGCGACGACGACGGCACGGCGCGGGTTGATTGCCGTTGCTCGCCTCTTCTCCCGGTAAGCCGACCATCCAACTGGTGCTTGAGCGATATCGCACCCGTGCGGTCCAGATCGGGTGCCATGGGGTGCGGGCATTGGCGGGACGGGGCGGGTAAGCAAAATTAGCCTCTGGCCCATAGCCATAGAGGTTGCCCATCATGAAATCGGGCGCGGCCGCTTTGACTTCGGCGGGGATCAGGCAGTTGGTCTGGCTGGGCGGCATCACCACCCGCTGCTGGATCAATCTGTTGACGGTGCCAGGCGAAATCCAGTCCCACAGTGCGCCGCCAAATTGCTGACTGGCGCTCGATGACCACCACACCATGTCGCCGCTGCCGCCGCGCCCTTCTTGTGACCTAAAACCCATGGTCCAGGCATAATAGCCGGTGGCATTGGCAACGCTGTTCCAACTGAGCAGTATGGACTGGTCCGCTTGCCCGGCGCTGTTGGCGGTGAGCGCGGACATGAAATCTTGATCCAGCGAAAAGCCGATTTCCGGCGAATAATTGCCCGCGATGCGGTGGGCACCGAGCAATGAGCTTGGCGCGCTCAATTGGGCGCGGCTGGTGCCGTTGGGCCAATCGCCATAGGTGGTGCTATTGCTATAGGTGACGCTGCGGTCGCGCGGGACAGTGGTCGAAAACAGGCCCGCTGGCACTTGACCGGACGAGAGGCGGGCGAGGTCGATGATCACCGGCTGCCCGGCAGGGGCATGCGCGCCGCAGCCCCAGAATATGAGGATGCGTCCTTGTGGCCGTTCACCTGCATTCTGACCCGGCACCTGCTCGCTTTCACCATCGGGCGCGCGCGGCGGGGTCAGCAAAGGCACCGACGCCCCCAGCCGTGCGCCCGGCGGCATGAAATGGTTGGCACTGGGGGCGACTGCGGGTCGCTGGCCGGACCCCAGCCGAAGATATAACTCCTTGCGCGGTTCATTGCGGCCGCCGCGCAGCATCGCCAGCGGATTGAAATTGCCGCCAAGCCCGATGCCGCTCGCGGTGCCAACGTCCATGTCATAGCGCGCCGGACGCGCAGGCCCGGATTGCGAGCGGGCGTCGGGGATTATTGCAAGGCCGATGGCGGCGCCTGCGGCAAAGGTCGCGGTGGTGATTTTCAGGATGGTCGATACGCGCATGGGTCAACACCTCAATCAAAGGATATGGTACATTCGGCGCGACCCGATGTTCGGTTGTTAGCAGGACTGTGTGGCGAGGGCGAGCGTGATGACATTTAATTGCTGCGTCATTGCGAGCGTAGCGAAGCAATCCATCTCGGTGTTTTTTCTCGCGTCCCCTAGCGCAGACGCTAGTGCGCTCTGGATTGCTTCGTCCCCCGGATCAGGTCCGGGGTTCCTCGTAATGACGAGGAAGAGGGCGGGAATGACGAAAGGGGTTCCACAGTATTTTGTCCGTGAATGAGAGCACAGCCTACCCTACCCGGCGCTGCTTTCGGCCTTTTTGCCCTTGGCCTTGGTCGCCTTGACCTTGGGCGGGGCGGGGGTGATTTCAAACGCGAGTTCGGGGCCGTCCTCGCCATCCTTCATCCTGACTTTGACCTCGCCGCCATGGACCAGCTTGCCGAACAGCAATTCCTCCGCGAGCGGTTGCTTGATCTTTTCCTGGATCAGGCGGCCCATCGGGCGTGCGCCATATAGCTTGTCATAGCCCTTGGCGGTCAGCCATTGGCGGGCCGGATCATCGAGCTGGATGTGGACATTGCGATCCGCCAGTTGCAATTCGAGCTGGAGGATGAATTTGTCGACTACCCTTGCGACCACTTCGGGTGGCAGATAGTTGAACGGGACAATCGCATCGAGCCGGTTACGGAATTCGGGGGTGAAGAGTTTCTTCACCGCATCTTCCTGGACATCCTCGCGGCTCATGGTGCCAAAGCCGATCGATTCGCGGGCCATGTCCGACGCGCCGGCGTTGGTGGTCATGATCAGCACGACATTGCGGAAATCGATGCTCTTGCCGTGATGGTCGGTCAAGCGGCCATGATCCATGACCTGCAACAAGATATTGAACAGGTCAGTGTGCGCTTTTTCAACTTCGTCGAGCAACAGCACGCAATGCGGGTTCTGGTCGATCGCGTCGGTCAGCAATCCGCCCTGATCATAACCGACATAGCCCGGCGGTGCGCCGATCAACCGGCTGACCGAATGGCGTTCCATATATTCGGACATGTCAAAACGCTGGATGGGAATGCCCATGATCAACGCAAGTTGCTTGGCGACTTCGGTCTTGCCCACCCCGGTCGGGCCGGAAAACAGATAATTGCCAATCGGCTTTTCCGGTTCGCGCAGACCCGCACGGCTGAGCTTGATGGCAGAGGCCAGCACGGCAATTGCCTTGTCTTGGCCAAACACGACGCGTTTGAGATCGGTTTCGAGTGTTGCAAGGATGCGCTTGTCGTCGCTCGACACAGTTTTGGGCGGAATCCGCGCCATGGTGGCAATCACTGCCTCGATTTCCTTTGGCGTGATCGTCTTGCGCCGTTTGTTTGGCGACACCAGCATCTGCATCGCCCCGACTTCGTCAATCACGTCGATCGCCTTGTCGGGCAGTTTGCGGTCATTGATATAGCGCGCCGACAATTCGACCGCCGCCTTGATCGCATCATTGGTATATTTGACCGAATGATGGGCTTCATAGGCCGAACGCAGACCAAATAATATCTTGACGGTATCCTCGACACTGGGTTCGGCCACATCAATTTTCTGAAAGCGGCGGAGCAGCGCACGATCCTTTTCAAAATGGTTGCGGAACTCCTTGTAGGTGGTCGAACCGATGCAGCGGATCAGTCCGCCTGACAATGCCGGTTTGAGCAGGTTGGACGCATCCATCGCCCCGCCGCTGGTTGCGCCGGCCCCAATGACGGTGTGAATCTCGTCGATGAACAAGATGGCATCGGGGATCGCTTCGAGTTCCGAGACCACCTGTTTTAGCCGCTCTTCAAAATCGCCGCGATAGCGGGTACCCGCCAGCAAGGCTCCCATGTCGAGCGAATAGATGACCGCCGGTAACAACACCTCTGGCACGTCGCCTTCGATGATCTTGCGCGCCAGCCCCTCGGCAATCGCGGTTTTTCCAACCCCGGGCTCGCCGACATAAAGCGGGTTATTCTTTGACCGGCGGCACAGGATCTGGATGGTCCGGTCTATTTCGGCATTGCGTCCGATCAGCGGGTCCACGCGACCTTTGCGCGCCTTTTCATTCAGGTTGACGGTATATTGGTCGAGCGCGGAATCCTTTTTGCCCTTTTCAGCCTTGGCTTCGGAGCGCGGTTCATTACCGGGTTCGCTTTCACTCGGTGCGGCGATGGCTTTGCCACCCTTGCCGACGCCATGGCTCAGAAAACTGACCGCATCGAGGCGGCTCATATCCTGCTGCTGGAGGAAATAGACGGCATAGCTTTCGCGTTCAGAAAACAGCGCAACCAGAACATTGGCACCGGTCACTTCGTCCTTGCCCGACGATTGGACGTGGAGGATAGCGCGCTGGATGACCCGCTGAAATCCGCTGGTCGGGGTCGGGTCGCCATCATCACGGGTTTTGAGCGAATCGAGTTCGGTATCGAGATAATGCGTCACCGCGCCCTTGAGATCGGACAGATTGACCCCGCATGCGACCATCACTTCGGAGGCATTGGCATCGTCGATCAGTGCCAGCAGCAAATGTTCCAGCGCAGCATATTCATGGTCGCGGTCACCCGCGAAACGCAGGGCATTGTGCAGGGTTTTCTCAAGGCTTTCCGCAAAGGAAGGCATAGCGCACACTCCACTTCCCGGATGGCCAGGCCGGATGTTTGCCAATTGTATCAGCGGGAAATCCGGGCTTGCCGTTCACCACTATCCCGCTTTCGTTATCCCACTCATGTCGTGTGCCAGAACCCGCTTGGCAAGGCCCGCTTGGTAAGGGTTGATACTGGCACGGCGCAGTTCATCCCTCAATCGCGCTTGAATAGCCCATCGGCGATTGCTTTATGATTAACGGCATAATGCGCCCGCGCCTTAGTTCGGGCGATTTCCGCTTCAAGGGCGATAACCCGCGCATCCAGTTCATCGAGCGACAATCGATCAATATCCTCCCGTTTCAGCAGGGTCAGCGGGTCGTCAGGCCGCGCTGTAAAGAAGTCATCGGCATCCATACGGCATGTTGACCTTTGCTGCTTGCTCCTGTCAATATGCGACTGCCATTTCGCGCATTTGGCGCGGACAATATAATGGGGCGGTGGGCCTGCTGTTTGGGGGAGTTGGCCGAGATGTTGCCAAAAACCATGATCGCCATGGATTGTTCGACGCCCGGTGGCCCGGATGCGCTGCGTGCCATCGACCTGCCGCTGCCCGTCCCAGCAGAGGGCGAGGTGCTGATCCGGGTTGCTGCCGCAGGGGTCAATCGCCCTGATCTATTGCAACGCATGGGTGTATATCCGCCGCCGCCGGGTGCATCGCCGATTCCCGGATTGGAAGTGGCGGGAGAGATCGTCGCGGTTGGCCCAGGCGTGCCGCGCGAAGTGCTGGGGCAACGGATGTGCGCGCTGGTCCCTGGCGGCGGCTATGCACAATTTGCGGTGTCGCCAATCGCCACTTGTCTGCCGGTGCCGCCCGCTTTGTCGATGCTTGAAGCCGCCGCCATGCCCGAAACCCTGTTTACGGTGTGGACCAATTTGTTCGAGCGCGCCTATGCTTGCGCCGGTGATGTGGTGCTGGTTCATGGTGGGACCAGTGGCATCGGGACCATGGCGATATCGCTGTGCCGGTTGTTCGACATCACCATTATTGTGACATGCGGCAATGCCGAAAAATGCGAGGCAGCAGTTGATTGGGGCGCGCACCATGCAGTGGACTACAGCCGTCAGGACTTTGTCGCAGAGGTACTGCGGATCAGTGATGGCAAGGGCGTGGCCGCAGTGCTCGACATGGTTGGCGGCGATTATCTCCCGCGCAACCTGCAATGCTTGGCGGATGATGGGCGGCATGTCTCGATTGCCTTTCAGCGCGGGGCAACGGCAGAGATTAATATCATGGAGATCATGCGCCGCCGCCTGACCCTGACCGGATCGACGCTGCGCCCGCGTTCGACCGGGTTCAAGGGGCTGGTGGCTGATGAGCTGGCTCGCACCGTCTGGCCGCATGTCGCCGAAGGGCGATTGAAACCAGCGATGGACATGAGCTTTCCCCTGACCGAAGCAGCCGAGGCGCACCGCCGGATGGAATCGGGCGGTCATTTTGGCAAAATCGTCCTGACAATGGAGTGATGATGGAGTGTTGCGGTTTGCGCATCAGGCTCTAAAATAGGTTTCACACTACGGGGGGATACCGGCATGACCTATGAGACGACTGGCTCGGTTGGAGCCAAAACACGCTATTTCTATGTGGGGATGGCTGCGACGATTGCGCTGTTCGCGTTTGGTGCTTTTGCACCGACCTATTGGATGCAATTGCCGGCCGGGACGTTCAGTGGCACGCCACTGCTTCATATCCATGCGGCTGTATTTTTCGGCTGGACGCTTTTGTTGCTCTCACAGGCATGGCTCGCAGGGAGTGGGCGTATGACCCATCATCGCGCTTGGGGTATGGCCGGGATCGGGCTTGCGACCGCCTTGGTCATATTGGGCGTTGCGACAGCAACAACCTCGATGAATACGCGACTGGCGCTGGGGCATGGTGACGCCGCGCTATCCTTTTTAATCGTGCCACTGACATCTATGTTGCTGTTTGGTGGTTTCTTCGTTGCGGCTATCGCCAATATCCCCCGTCCGGAAGCGCACAAGAGATTGATGCTGCTTGCAACGATCTCGTTGCTTCCGGCTGCGATTGGCCGGGTCATATTCTTCCTGGTGAACGGCGCCGGGCCGGGCCTGCGACCTGGGCTGGATATGCCGCCACCGGTGGCCATCCTGTTAATGCCGAATTTCCCCCTTTTGCTTTTTGTTATGGCAGGCGTGATCTACGATTGGAGAACGCGAGGCCGCCCCCATCCTGTCTGGATCGTGGGTGCGGCGGTGATTGTTGTTGCCCTTTATCTGTGCGCGCCCATCGCGGCCACCCAAGGCTGGAAAGACTTCGCACTAGCGGCTGCTCACATCGCAGGATAGGAGGCCCTGCCTGCACCCATCATTGCACCACCCGCCGCTCCCCCTCTTGCCCCGCAGCGCAGAGCGCGCTAGGGCACGAACCATATTCCGGCCGCTCCGCAAGGGGCGGCCCTATTTATTCGTGAGCCGGAGGGCTTAATTGTTTCAGGAGCCGATTGGCTCAAAAGGAGTATCGGCATGGCCCAGCCATTGATGCCACATGCAACCGCCGCCTGGCTGGTTGACAACAGCGCACTGACATTTGTCCAGATCGCCGAATTTTGCGGCCTGCACATCTTGGAAGTCCAAGCGATTGCCGACGATACCGCCATGACCAAGCTGATCGGTCGTGATCCGGTGCGGGCGCATGAACTGACGATGGAAGAGATTGAGCGCGGGCAGTCGGACCCGGCCTATCGCCTAGAGATGCTCAAAGGACCAGACCAGATCCGCCGGACCAAGGGGCCGCGTTATACCCCGCTGTCCAAGCGTCAGGACAAGCCCGACGGCATTTCATGGCTGATCCGCAATCATCCTGAAATATCCAATGCCGCAATCGGCAAGCTGATCGGCACCACCCGCACCACCATTGATGCGATTCGTGAACGTAGCCACTGGAACATCGGCAACATCATGCCCAAGGATCCGGTGACATTGGGCCTGTGCTCGCAGCGCGAGCTTGATGCACTGGTAGCAAAGGCTGCAAAAAAAGCGGGCATTGTCGCCGCGCCCGTTGATTTGCGTCTGGACGGGGATCGTGCCGCCTTGATCGAAGAGCTCAAGGCTGAACGCGCTGCTGCGCATCTGGCCGCCGCAGAGATTGCCGCCATCGAGGCTGCAGCGGCGGAGGAAGCTGCACTGGCCGCTGCCCTCAATGCGCCTGCTGCAGATGTCAACGCGGAATAACGCCGAGCGCGCCGATGCTGCGCTGGTTTACCGGCGGGAAAAGCCAGACAAGACCGCTGCGCTGGCCGGGCAAAGCGTGTCGCCCGATGCCTCGCTGACCGGCGACGAGGGATTGGTTCCGACCAGCGCCGCTGGTCTGACCTATCCTTGGGGCAAAGTGGTGCCGGGGTCTGGCGAAACCATCCGTCTGGCCGACAGCCTAAGCTGGGCGCGCATCCCGTTGCCGGGGTCGCTCGGCCATATCAATAGCTGGCTGCTCGACGATGATGCCGATGGAGCCGCTGGCGTCGCGGTGGTGGATACCGGCTTGATGCTGGAGCCATGCAGCGATGCGTGGAAGGCATTATTTGCCGGGTCGCTGGTCGATACCCGGATCACCCGGATCGTCTGCACCCATATGCATCCCGACCATATTGGCCTCGCCGGATGGCTGGTAAAACGGTTTGATGTGCCTTTGTATATGACTCGCGGCGAATGGTTGACGGCGCGGCTGATGATTACCGACGTGCGCGACGAGCCGCCAGCCGAAGTGTCGGCCATGCAACGCGGCGCGGGTTGGGACGATGATGCCATAGAACGGGCGCGGGCACAGGGGTGGGGGCGCTTTGGCCGGATGGTGTTTCGCCTGCCCTATGGCTATCGCCGCATGACCGATGGCCAGCGCCTGTCCTTTGGCGCGCATCAATGGCAGGTGGTGATGGGTTCCGGGCATAGTCCTGAACATGCCTGTTTGTGGAATGACAAGGACGGCATATTGGTTTCGGGCGATCAGGTGCTGCCCCGTATCAGTTCCAATGTGTCGCTGAGCAGTGGCGAACCAGAAGCTGATCCGCTCGGAGAATGGCTCGGCTCGATTGACCGGTTGCTGCAACTGCCCGCAGATCTGCTGGTCTGTCCGGCGCATGGCGAGCCGTTTCGCGGGCTGCATCTGCGGCTGCAGGCGCTGCACGACGAACATCACGGGCGGCTCGATGTGATTGCTTCAACGCTGGTCGAGCCACGCCGTGCGGTGGATTGCTTTGCGCTGTTGTTCCGGCGGGAAATAGGCCCAGAGCATCTCGGGCTGGCGACTGGCGAGGCGCTGGCGCATTTGCGGTACTTGGAAGTTGCCGGACGGATTGTGCGGGAGGATCGCGACGGGGTGTGGTGGTGGCACGCGGCCTGATCGGTTCAGTCGGTGGCGACATGGCAGGCACCCCTCACCGTCATTCTGCTACCGGCACCAGTTCCAGCACATCAACGATACTCTCGAACGCCGGACGCGGGAACACCATCCGCCATTGCTGCGGCCCGATCCGTTCGACCCATGCGGCAGCATTGCGTGCGGCATCAGCGCCATAGTCGGGCGGACGTTGTTCGTCGCCAAGGGCAGTTGTTCCAAGAAAGACACTGCGCCGATCATCGTCGGGGAAAATCAAGCCACTCTGCCGTTGGGAGCCGGTCAGCTTGGTAAAACCAAGCACCGTGCCTTCGCTCGTTACACGGCAGGCAAAGCGCGGATAGGTGACATAGGCCAATCCAGCACTGGCCAAAGAGCTGGCACCCGGCCTGCCCAGCTTGATGGTGCGGCAGTGATAATCGCCGGGTGGCAAGGCGGGGCCGGGCAATGCGGCCTGTGGGTCGAGCAGCGCGCCCTCGGCTGTGATGGCGGCACCATGGCCGTCGCTGTGCGCGCTGGCCAAAGCTGCGCTCCAGGCCGACCACCAGTTGCGGAGCCGGGCACGGTCGGCATTGGTTGCAACATGGTGCCAATCGCTGGTGCTTATCGCCCGCTCGCGGCTGATGGTGCCGCTGGGGGTCTGCATCGCGCCGCAGCCTGACAGGATGACCAGCACCGCTGCCAGCACCGCTGCCAACACCGCTGAGCGTGCCAATGGCCCGTAGAGGCGCGTCATTGCGCGGTCCATCCGCCATCCATCGACAGGTTGGCACCGGTGATGGCAGCTGCTCCGTCGCTGCACAGATAGAGCATCAAGCTGGCGAGTTGTTCGATCTGGACGAATTGCTTTTGCGGCTGTTTGTCGAGCAGCACATCGTTGATGACTTGCTCGCGGGTTAGGCCGCGCGCCTTCATCGTGTCGGGAATCTGGTTTTCGACCAGCGGCGTCCAGACATAGCCGGGGCAGATGCAATTGACGGTAATCCCTTGCGTGGCGACTTCGAGTGCAACCGTCTTGGTCAAGCCGGAAAGGCCGTGCTTGGCGGCATTATAGGCGGATTTATAGGGGCTGGCGACCAGAGCGTGCATCGATCCGGTGTTGATGATGCGGCCCCAGCGCTTGGCCTTCATCGCCGGTAACGCCGCCTTTGTGGCATGAAAGGCCGACGACAGGATGATCGCGATGATCGCATCCCATTTGTCATCCACAAACTCGTCGATCGGCGCGACATGCTGGATCCCGGCATTGTTGATGAGAATATCGGGGCCGCCAAATTGCGCGGCGCAGTCGGCGACCATCGCCCTGATCTGTTCGGGGTTGGTCATGTCGGCCCCTGAATGGGCGGCTCGGCCACCGTTCAGTGCGGCGAGTTCGGCGACATAGCCGGCAATCGCTCCGGCATCGCCAAAACCATTGATCATCACCGCTGCTCCTTGCGCCGCCAATGCGCGAGCATAGCCAAGGCCGATGCCGCTGGTCGAACCGGTAATCAGGGAGGTTCTGCCGACCAATGATTGGGACATGATGCGATGCTCCTGTGGTCGGGTTTGGCGGGTTGGTGTTGACGCTATCCTATTGATGCCATCCTATTGATGCCAAGGGGTGCGCCGTCAATCACTGATCGGATTCGCCGCTTTTGTTTCGCCCTTTGTCCGTCTATCCGTGGGTTGGGCTGTGAGCGTTGCTGTGAGCGTGGCTGTAGCCCAGATTGGCTCTGATTATTGGGGAATGACCATGCGCCTAGACGATTATGACCCTGGCGATGATATTCGCGACTTGGGTCGCGGCGGCGGCGGATTTGGCAGAGGCGGCGGCGGTGGCGGCCTCAACATCCTGTTCAGCCTGCTCCCCATGCTGTTTGGGCGACGTCTGGGTTGCGGCGGGATATTGCTGATCGTGGTGATCGGTTTTGTCGTGATGAACAGCGGCATCCTCTCGCTTGGCGATATGTCCGGCGGGGGGTCGCCCACGACACGCAGTTCGGGTGAGGGCAATGTCGCTTGCGATACTGCTGAGGAGCGCTGGGCCTGCAACGTGTTTGGCAGCACCCATGCGGTGTGGGAACCGATAATTGCCGAGCGCAATCGCCAGTATCAGCGCCCCAGCCTCAACTTTTTCACCGACCAAAACCAATCGGCCTGCGGTGCAGCGCAATCGGCGATGGGGCCATTTTATTGCCCGAGCGATCAGGGCGTCTATCTCGATACCGCCTTTTTTGCAGAGTTGAATGACCGTTTCGGCGCGGCGGGTGATGCCGCCCAAGCCTATGTCATCGCGCATGAGGTTGGCCACCATATTCAGGGTTTATCGGGCGTGCTGGATCAGGCGCGCCAGCTTCAGGCGCGTGGTAGCGCGGCAGACGGCAATGCGGTGCAGGTGCGGGTCGAGCTACAGGCTGACTGTTATGCCGGGGTTTGGGCCGGGCGAGCCCGTAACCGTGATGGCAGCCGGGCGCTGGAAGCTGGCGATATGGAAGAAGCGATGCGCGCTGCCAGCGCCATCGGCGATGATACGCTGATGCGCGGCGCAGGACAGCGGCCCGTGCCTGAAAGCTTTACCCACGGGACCAGTGAACAGCGGATGCGCTGGCTACGGCGCGGTCTGGACAGCGGCGATCCGGCACGGTGCGACACGTTCGGTGCGGCCTCGCTATAATCACAGCTATTGAAAAGCCGGTTGCTAGAGCCAGATTTTGGTTCAATCAAAGCCTGTCCTCGCGAAGGCGGGGATCGGACCACTAGAGCCTGATCCACATTGGTGGAATCTAAAAGTGGCTCTAGGTTTGTTTGTTTACCGCCTTTTCCGAGCCGCCGGATGTTTCCATCCGGCTTGAAAAGGCTCTAGTGGGGCAAGGCTGGCAGGGGCAGGGGGACTCGAACCCACGGCCCTCGGTTTTGGAGACCGATGCTCTACCAACTGAGCTATACCCCTATCTGGGCCTGCCTTGCCGGACTGCTGCGCCTGTAGCGACGGCCAGAGCACAGGGCAAGGGGGCGCGCTGCATATAGGTGCGACTTTCAGGCGCTCTGGACAGGCCACTCGAACGGATTATGTAAGCATTCGGCGTCACTAGTGGTCCGGTTCTGACATTTGCCTCCCCTGTCGGACATGTCTGGTGCAAATGTCAGAATCAAAAGGACCACTAGCAACACTATCTTGTCTGGCCTTTCCCGTCGGCAAGCCGACGCGGCGGTCTTGAAATCACTTTGAGGAATAAAGCGCAAGGGGAGAGCGGCTGTGACAATGCGAAAGTTTCAACGGGCTGGCTCCGCCATGATTGCCCCGTTGCTGGCCCCGTTGCTGGCCACGTTGCTGGCCACGTCTGGGCTGGCCCAGCAACCAGCCAGCGATGCGACACGCAGCAGCAATGCGGCGGCACTGGCACAAGCACAGATCGACGAGCAACTAGAAGCAATCGAGGACGCCGCCGCCCGTCAGGGGCTGATCGCATCAATCTCCGATGGCGTCATCCGCACCAGCTCCGGCAACCTGATTTTGGATTGGCGACCCTATGCCTTTCTGAACGCTAAGGTCGCGCCCGACACGGTCAACCCGCGACTGTGGCGACAGGCGCGCCGCAATGCAGTGCATGGCCTGTTTGAAGTGGTCCCCGGCGCGATATGGCAAGTGCGCGGATATGATATTTCGGTGATGACGATCATTCGTGGTGATAGCGGCTGGATCATCATCGACACGCTGACCACCGAGGAAGCCGCAGCAGCAGCAATGGCGCTGGTCCGCGAGCATCTGGGGGATCGTCCAGTGCGGGCTGTGCTATACACTCACAGCCATATCGACCATTTTGGGGGGGTCGGCGGGGTAATTGACCCCGCTGCCGTTGCTCGCGGCGAGGTGCGGATCATCGCCCCGCACGGCTTTACCCAAGAAGCAGTCAGCGAAAATGTGATTGCAGGCCCCGCAATGCTGACGCGCGCGGGCTATATGTTTGGGGCAGGTCTGCCTGCTGGACCAATGGGACAGGTGGATACCGGCCTTGGCCCGCGCCTGGCGGGGGGGACGATGGGATTCATCGCCCCGACTGAAACGGTTGGAACCGAAGGGGCGACGTTGATCATCGACGGGCTGGAGTTTCAGTTCATCGATGCCGCCAACACCGAGGCACCATCCGAATTTGCCTTTTACATCCCGCGGTATCATGCGCTGCACACGGCGGAGGTGGTGACCAAGACGTTTCACAATCTGCTGACGTTGCGCGGTGCCCAAATCCGCGATGGCTTACGCTGGTCGCAGGTTATCGACGATATGCTGGGTCGTTGGGGCGCAGATGCCCAATTGCAACTGGCATCGCATGGCTGGCCAACATTTGGCGGCGATCGGGTGCGCGATATGCTGGCCGGACATCGCGACCTGTATCGTTTTGTTCATGACCGCACCTTGGGCGCGGCCAATGGCGGGGCGACATTGCAGGAACTGCCCGATGCGCTGGATGCCGTCACCGGATTGGTGATCGACCCTTCGGTGCGCGGCTATTACGGCACCATCAATCATAATGCCAAGGCGGTCTATCAGCGCTATTTCGGCTGGTGGGACGGGGTTCCGGCCAATTATGATCCCTTGCCACCGGAACAAGCTGCGCGCGGCTATGTTGACCTCGCGGGCGGGCCGGACCGGCTGCTGGCGGCTGGTCGCGCCGCCTATGCAGCGGGCAACTATCGCTGGGCGGCGCAATTGCTTAATCATCTGGTGTTTGCTGATCCTGCCCATGACGCTGGCAAATCTGCGCTTGCCGACACGTACGACCAATTGGGCTATCAAGCGGAATCAGGGGCATGGCGAAACTATTATCTGACGGCGGCGGCGCGCTTGCGCGGATCCGACCTGCAAGGCGGGGCGGCGCGCCAGCAATCGTCAGATTTTATCGCCGCCATCCCGACGCTCGACCTGTTCAATGCCCTGGCAACGAGGCTGGCGCTGACCCAACCGGTCTCCAGCCCGCGCTTTTTCCGGTTCAGCTTTACCGATACCAGTGAAGTGGTGACGGTCGAGCAGCGCGGGGTCATCGAAATCCCGCGTCTTGGACCATCAGACGCACTGGCTGTCGCAGAAGTGCGGATGACTCGCATGGCCTTTGGCGGGTTGTTGAGCGGCCGGGCGCGGATGGCAGATTTGGTTGCGGCGGGGCAATTGCAATTGTCGGGTGACGTTGCTGCGCTTCAGGCTTGGCTCGCCAGCCATGCGCCGCCGACACCCGGTTTTGCCATCGTGACGCCGTAACGTTGTGCCCTTGATAGTGGCTTGCGCCTCCGCCTGACCGCTCTAAAACAGTTGGATGACAGACCAAGACCAAGCGGCAATCCTCCCCGCCCAACCCGGTTATCGCACCGTTTTACGGGTGCGCTGGCTGATAGCCGCTGTGCCCGTGGTTGGCTTTGCTATCGCTGTTGATGTGTTGTTGCTGCGCGATGGTGGCCTGCCTTGGGGCTTTTTGAGCGTCGCGTCGGTCCTATTGGCGTTGCTGTTGGGGACTATCATGCCCACCCGCCAGCATCGCCGCCTCGGCTATGTCATGGGCGCGGACAGCCTGCGGGTGCTGCGCGGGATGATGTTCCACAGCGATACCATCGTTCCCTTTGTCCGGGTGCAGCATATCGATATCGGTCAGGGGCCGATTGAACGGCTGGCAAAGGTGGCACACGTCGTTGTCCATACCGCCGGGACGCACAATAGCACCGTCACCCTGCCGGGGCTGGCGTATGCCGATGCGATAGTGATGCGCGATACTATCCGCGGGCATATCCAGACCGACTTCGCATGACCGACGCCGCCAGCGCCTTGCCTATTGCTGTTGCTGTTGCGTTGCCGCTGAGGGAGGCGCAGAGGCTGCACCCGGCGAGCTTGGCGTTGGCGTTTGCGCGCCTCGGCCCGCAAATGGTCAATATCTTGCCTGCCATTTTAGCGTTGGTGGCCACTGGCAACCGGCACCTGATTGTGCCGGCGATTGCGCTGTTCGCTGTGCTTTCACTGATCTTTGCCTGGGTGGCCTGGACCCGGTTCCACTGGCAAGTGAACGACGCGGACATCGCCATCACCAGCGGCGTGTTTAGCCGCAATGACCGCACCATCCCATTTGACCGTATTCAGGACGTTTCGATTGAACAGGGCGTGTTGCAACGGATGTTGGGGGTTGCCACGGTCGGTTTTGAAACCGGGTCGGCGGCCAGTGACAAAAAGGATGATGGAAAACTGAACGCGATTGCCCTTGCTCAGGCACAGGCTCTACGGGACCATGTTCGCGATTATCGCCTAGCTCCGTCGGCCAATGATGGGGCAGCGAGCGTTGCCCTAGGCGAGGCAGTAAGCGGCAGGACGGAACCCTTGATCAAGGATGATCAACTGCTGTTTGCAATGACGCCAAGACGTTTGATGATTGCCGGATTGTTCAACTTTTCGCTAGCGGTGCTGGGCATCCTGTTCGGTTTGGTCCAGACATTTGATCGAGTGTTGCCGTTTAACCCGTTCGATTTTGATGTGTGGAGGGATTTGGCCAAAGGTACCCAGCTCGAAAGCTGGATCATGCTGCACCGCTGGCTGTCGATTGTCGCCGGGATGGTCGTTCTCGTCTTGCTGGGCATGGCGACCGGGGTTGTCCGCACTGTGCTGCGTGACTGGGGGTTTCGCCTGACCCGCACCCCGCGCGGGTTTCGCCGGACGCGCGGACTGACCACCCGGACCGATGTTACCATTCCAATCGCTCGGGTTCAGGCGGCGATATTGCTGACCGGCTTAGTCCGTCGCTGGTTTGGCTGGTATGAACTCAAGCTGCAAAGTCTGGCCAGTGACGGAAACAATGAATCCGACCATGTCGTTGCACCATTCGCCAGATTGGGGGAAGCCGATGCGATTTTGGAGCAAGTCGCGCTGGACCGTGCCGGGGTGGAGGAAGGCTTGGCGGCTGCATCTGGCGACTGGCATCGCTCCCACCCCATCGTCATGGCTTCTGTGCCGTTGCTGATGCTCGGCATCACCACCATTGCCTTTGCCGCTGCCGTTTCGATGTTCGAGCCTGAGTTTCGCTGGGTGATCTGGATTCCGGTTCTCAGCGCGCTATTCCTGCTGCTGTCGGGTTGGCTCGACTGGCGCAATCGGCGCTGGCATTTTGACGGGCGGCTGGTTCACATAACCAAGGGATTTCTGACCCGCCGCCATATCATCCTGCCTGCTCGCAATGTTCAAAGCGCTGATATTGTGGTCGGTCCGTTGCTGCGCCGCTTTGGTGTCGCCACCATCGAATTTGGCGTGCCCGGTGGCAAGTGGGGGCAGCATCGGATCAGCGCGATACCCGTCATCGCAGCCTATGGTCTGCGCGGCGATGTCTTGGCCGTGCGATGAGCGGCGGCATTGAGGCAGCCCTTGGGGTTGAGCGCTCCTTATCTGGTCAGGAATGGCGCTGGCGGACCGGTGTCGGGGCCGGGGGCAGGGACACCGCCGACCTGCCCGATGATCTCATCACCCGGATTTTGCTGACGCGCAGGGCCGAGCCTGATCGGTTGGAGGACTATCGGCGGCCCACGCTGCGCGCTTTCATGCCCGACCCGTCGGTGTTTGTGGATATGGACCGCGCAGCAGACCGTTTGGCAGCAGCTGTTCGCAGCGGCGAATCGGTGGTCGTCTATGGCGATTATGATGTCGATGGCGCGACATCGGCGGCGCTACTGCTGCGGGTGCTGGCGGGATTGGGCGCGCCAGCCCGGGCCTATATCCCCGACCGTTTGCTCGAAGGCTATGGTCCATCCGCAGAGGCATTGGTCGCGCTGAAAGCCGAGGGGGCTTCGCTGGTGGTGACGGTTGATTGCGGGGCGCAGGCATTTGCAGCACTGGAGGCGGCGCGTGATGCGGGCCTCGATGTGATCGTCGTCGATCACCATCAGTGCACGACGCTGCTCCCCCCCGCGCTGGCGCTGGTTAATCCAAACCGCCTCGATGAGAGCGCCCAGGGTCGTGCGCATGGCCATTTGGCGGCGGTCGGGGTTGCCTTTTTGTTGGCTGCGGCGCTGATCCGAAAGATGCGCGGCGAGGGCTATTTTGCTGATCGCGATGAGCCGGATCTGATGGCTCTGCTCGACATTGTTGCGCTCGGCACGGTCGCAGATGTCGCCAAGTTGCGCGGGCTTAATCGCGCCTTTGTCGCCCAGGGGCTAAAGGTCATGGCGCGACGCGGCAACATCGGCCTTGCCGCGCTCGCTGACGTTGCCCAGCTCAAACATGCCCCCGCCGCGCACGATCTGGGCTTTGCGCTTGGCCCCCGGATCAATGCAGGCGGACGGGTGGGGCAATCGGACTTGGGGGTGCGTCTGTTGACCACCCAGGACAGCGGCGAAGCGCGAGCGATTGCCGCCGAACTCGACCGGCTCAATCAGGAACGCCGCGCCATCGAAGCGGTCGTCACCGAACAAGTATTGGCGCTCGCCGATGTGACGGCCAATGCCCCGGTCGCCGTCATTGCGGGCGTAGGCTGGCACGCCGGGGTGATCGGGATTGTCGCCAGCCGGGTCAAGGAACGGCTAGGCCGCCCCGCCATCATCATTGCACTCGATGACGATGGCGTCGGCAAAGGCTCTGGCCGCTCAATCGATGGTGTCGATCTGGGCGCGGCGGTCATCGCTGCGCGCGACGCGGGTTTGCTGATTGCAGGCGGAGGCCACCCAATGGCGGCGGGGCTGACGGTTGCGGCAGGCGGGGTGGAGCGCTTTGCCAGCTGGATCGCCGAACGCCTCGCCACTGATGTAGCAGCCGCGCAACTGGGCCGTTCGCTGTTGATTGATGCGCTGCTCGCGCCGGGCGGGGTCAACGCCGCCTTTGCCGAAGCGGTGGAACTGGGCGGTCCTTATGGGCATGGCTGGCCCCAGCCGAGGATTGCGGTCGGGCCGGTGCGCCCGGTCAAGGTTGATGTCGTGGGCAATGGCCATGTCCGGATGGTCGCCGCTGGCGACGATGGCCGCTCGTTCAAGTCGATTGCCTTTCGCGCCGCCGATGGACCATTGGGCCAAGCGCTGCTGGCGCTGAGGCCAGGTGCCCGGTTGTGGTTGGCCGGCCGGATTAAGCGCGATGATTGGTCGGGGCGCGGCGCGGCGGAAATGCATCTGGATGATGCAGCCCTTGTCTGATCAATCCGTAAGTGTGCGGCTTCCCAGCTTGACCCCTTTGCAGCATCATCCTAATGGCCGCGCCTGATGACAAGTTTGGCTTGGTCATGGCCCCTTCGTCTAGCGGTTAGGACGCGGCCCTCTCACGGCTGAAACACGGGTTCGATTCCCGTAGGGGTCACCATCGCCAGGCGGTTGCGGGGATTTCTGTCCTATCCGCACCAGCGCAATTATGCTCCTGAAACAGCCTTGTCAGCTCGGCCTCAAGTTGACCAGCCCTCCCGTCCTTCGATGCAGCCTTGGCGTGATTATTCGTCCCTGGACCCAGCTTCGCAGCTTGACCAGCCTGCATCAGCATCCTAATGGGCGCGCCTGCACCCCAAGCCTAGCTTGGCCATGGCCCCTTCGTCTAGCGGTTAGGACGCGGCCCTTTCACGGCTGAAACACGGGTTCGATTCCCGTAGGGGTCACCATCATCAAGCGGTTGCGGGAAGTGATCGCACGCAACGCCGTCTAAAGCGACCTTCGTTTCTCAACGTCATCTTTCGACCAGTCGCGGACGTTCGGCGGACCGCCAGCCGTCAGTGACGCAGACACGCCTCCGCAATCGCGGTGACGTGTCGCAAATCGGTACCGCAGCAGCCGCCAAGGACGTTGATCCTCGGAAACCGCTGCCGGAGCTCGCGATAAAGCCCCGCAAGCTCGGCTATGTCGCCCGTGTCGAGTTCGCTCATAGCATCGAGTTCCGCATGGCTACAGCGCGATGCATTCGCCCGTACACCGCGGATGCGCGACGTCCATTCTGCGTTTTCATCAAGCGAGGAGGCGAAGTGCGTCGGATGCGCACAGTTGATCATGTAGTAGGCAGGATAGGCGCTCACGGCCTCATCAACAGCCGTAACTGCATCGGCGAGCCGATCACCGGTGGGCAGCCGCCCATCTGTTTCGACCGTGAAGCTGATCGCAACCGGCACTTCAAGCGCCCTCGCAGCCCGCGCGAGGCCGATCGCTTCCGGGACGTTTGTCATGGTGATGCCAGTCAGCATGTCAGCACCGGCAGAGGCGAGCACGTTCGCCTGATGCGAGTGGTAGGCTTCAGCTTCTTCAACGCCCATGATCCTCCCGGGATCGTAACCGTCCCCGCGAGGCCCGATGCAGCCGCTGACGATAATATCAGGAACCGCCGACTGATACGTCTCACGCAGCCGAACTAGCATGCGAACGGCCTCGCGGTTTAAGGCATCGAGTTCGGCTTGAGAAAGTCCGAGCGGCTCCGCCCAATCACGACTAGCTCGCCAGGTGGCGCTCTCAAGGATGAGACCGCTGCCCATGCGCTTCGCAAGCTCCAGAAAACCGCGGAAGTAGTCCTCTAGCGCTTGTCGGCCCTCCTCGGTCTTGAGCAGGATAACTGAGGCAAAATGCGGCAGGTCGATTCCTCGATTGAACAGAATGTCGGTTTCGAGCCCGGCATCGGTCAGGAATGGGCGATCGAGTTGCGGAAGCGGCGCTGAGGTCATTGATGTTTTCCTCCCTGCGTAGCCGCATCGTACTACAAAACCTGCGGTACGAGCCAGTTTGCCGGCAGCGACCCGTTGAACCCACCACCTATTGAGGACACTGGATTCACAGCCCGATGCGGGCTAGCTCCTTGTCTGAGGCGCCCTGGTCGCGGCGCCTCAGCAATTCCTCTGGATCGAATGCAGCACCGAAAAGCGGGGGCCGCATCGCGGTGGCCATTTCCGAAGTTGCCATGAAGGCGACGCACTCGGCCTTCGTCGGCTTGTTGTCACAGGTAATCTCGACCTCATTGTCGTCGGGGTCGCGATAGTAGAGCGACGATGTGAAGTGGTGGTTGACGCAGAGCGTCGGAAAAAGCCCCAAGGCCTTTAGGCGCTGGTATTGATCTGCCAGATCCGACGGGCCACCGCAGCCGAAGCCTATGTGATCGACGCCCCTGGCATTTTCCGACTTTTCACCCGTTTCGCCGTCGTCCCACAGGACAAAGCGATGGTGCTCATCGTCGAAGCTCATGAACGCCGCGAGCTCGTTCTGAAAATGCACCCGCGCATCGAATGTCCGGGCGTACCAATCGACGGCTGCGGGCATATCCCGCGTCCTGAGTCCAAAATGAGAAAGCTGAAGCGTTTGCCCCATATTGCTGCTCCTTCGGCCTTTGAAATAGCCCCAAAAGGCAAATCAGGTCAATGTCCGCTTTCGCCAGTTGATGACTGCTTAGGGTTTAGTGACGGTCACCTTGAGGAAGGTCGCGGGGATTTCAGTCCGATCCGCACCAGCGCGATTATGCTCTTGGAACAAACTTGTCAGCTCGGCCTCTAGTTGACCAGCCCTCCCGTCCTTCGATGCCTCCTCGAAGGCGTTCATTGTCGGCCCATAATAGTGCTTAAATATATGGAACAGTTCGGCTGGCGGTCTAGGATAGCGGAAGACATAGGTCGCACGCTCGCACGCGATATTTTCCGCCGGAACACCAGCTGCACCAAAGCGCTCCTTGGCGTTATCTTCAACGCCCCACGCAACGGGGCTTATGAATCCGTCGGGCGGAGGCGGCGAATAGGCAGCACTGATTTTCAGCACCTGGGCGATGAATGTCGGGTCACCCGGGATCCAGTTTCCCATCACTATACATCCGCCGCTACGCGTGACGCGCACCATTTCCTTAGCAACATCAAATGGACGCGGCGCAAACATCGCCCCGAACATGCTGATCAAAAGGTCAAAACTCTGATCGGCAAGGTCGCGCAGATCGGAAGCGTCGCCTACTTGAAAGCGGAGGTTTTCAAGCCCTGCCGCACTGGCGCGATCGTTACCAGCAGCCACAAGATTCTCGGCGATGTCTACGCCAAGTACGTTCGCGCCGCGTTGTGCTGCCGGAAGCGCCGTAGTGCCGTCCCCACAGCCTAGATCCAGCACGTCCATTCCACGGCTTAACTCAAGGCTCTTAACGAGCTCGTCGCCGCTCTCGCGCATTGCCGCGGCGATCTTGGTGAAATCGCCTTTCTCCCACAGTGCCTTATTCGGATTCATGTCTCTGCTCCGGATGTTGTCGAAGACGACACTTAACCATCTGACGACCGAAGAGTCTAGGGTCAGGTGATGGATGTGCTTGAACGCTTACACCTGTTGCATGACCTGACCGGCGAGGTATATCGTTCGCATAATGACGCTTTTTGCCACGTTATACCAAGGTGCCAAGATGCTAACGCATCGCACCTTGGAAACGCTCAATCGCCGCACTGGCTTAACCAAGGCCAAATGAGTCAAGCTCATTGAGCCTTGGTATTAATCCATGACGACGGTAGCAACATTGCAAGGCCAAAAGGCGAGCCTGACGCGAAGGAAGCTTGATATGATCCGCAAAATTAATAATTGGCTAACACCAGCCCCAAACATGACTGCCTTTGCCGATCCGGTATTCCGGCTACTGACCAGCCTGATCTTTATCATCGGAGGCCTCGGCCATTTCGGTGGACATAGTGACATGCTAGAGCGGATAAAGGAATCCCCGTGGTCGGGTGTTATCAACATGATTGGTGATCCGTCTTGGCTGCTGTGGCTTTCGGGTGCAGCCTTTATTGTCGCTGGGATCACATTGGCGCTTGGCTGGATGACGCGGCTTTCGGCGCTGGTATTGTTCGCCACCCTCGTTCCGATCACCGTAGCGATCCATTTTGCGCCAGGCCATGTCGGTCCGCTGTTCAAAAACATTGCTATTTTTGGCGCATTGTTCTTGATCTTTTGCCGAGGTCCGGGACGGTTTGCTCTTGATAATTTTCAAGAATGATAAGCCCGCGCTGGTTTACCAGCGGGAAAGGCCAGACAAGAAAGCCGCGCTACGGCCCGCCGTAGGGGAAGCTAGATAAGAGCGCGCTACGGCCTGCCGTAGGGGGATTGGGCTGGCACAGAGCGTTTCAGTGCAACTGAAACTAAAGTCTAGCGGCATCAATCTGCCACCAGCGCGATGATGAAATAGAGCACGACCGGTAGGCCGAACATCAATGTGGCGGCGACAAAGCCGATCCGCATGAACAGCGGGGTGATGTTGAAATAACTGCCCATGCCGGAGCACACTCCGAGCAGTTTGCCGTTGGCCCGGTCGAGGCGGAATTTGCGTTCCATGGTGTTTGACCTTTGAATGGGTTGACTGGTCTGCGGCATGATCAGGTGACGAAGTAGGTGGCAGACGATGCTGCGGGCGCCGCAATGACTGCGAACAGGATGGCGGTCGAGCAAACCGCAATCACGGTTGCTATTACATAGCTGGTCAGCGCGCTGGTGTTGATATGGTTCATGTGATTTTTCCTCTGGGGCGTGTGTTGGGGCGTGTGTTTCCGGGGTTGTTCCCAGGATGTAAGCTGTGTTGCAGGGAGCATGCCAATTTGAACAAACGGCCTATTTGAACCGTTCTCCCGACCTCTTCCCCACGCCCAAAGGAAATAAATACCAGTTAGTGCTAGATAATCCTGATAATTGGCAAAATACACGCCGATAAAGGCAGTGGCGTCGATTGGCCTGCGCGGTTAGGGGGAGGCATGCATGTAGCGCAGCTCGCTTTGACCGATTTTCGCAACCATGCGGCTAGCGTTATCGAACCTGGCCCCGGTCTCAACCTGTTGGTCGGTGCCAATGGGGCGGGCAAGACCAACATGCTTGAGGCACTGTCTTTGCTGGCACCAGGGCGCGGCCTGCGAGGGGTAGCACTGGCCGAGATGGTCCGCGATGGCTCTGACCAAGGCTTTGCCATTTCGGCGCGGTGCGCATCAACAGACCCCGCACTGCACGAGATCGCCATCGGAACTGCGGTGAGCGCCGATGCCCCCGGCCGCCGTCGGGTGCGGATCAATGGCGCGGACGCTGCGGCCACAACTCTGGCGGAATGGATGGCGGTGCTGTGGCTGACCCCGGCGATGGACCGGCTGTTCGTCGAAGCCGCTAGCCAGCGGCGGCGCTTTCTTGATCGCTTGACCCTGGCGCTGGTGCCAGGCCATGCCCATCATGCCAGCCGCTATGACGCAGCTTTGCGTGCGCGATTGCGGTTGCTGGCGGGCGACGTTCACCCCGATCCGGCGTGGCTTGATGCGTTGGAGCTTCAACTGGCAGACCATGGTTGCGCCGTGGACCATGCGCGCCATAGCCTGATCGAACAGCTTGGCGGACAGCTTGGTGCGTTACCTGAATCGCTGTTCGCCCGGCCAGCACTGAAACTGGCGGGGCCAGATGGGGACGCTGCTTCGGCGTGGGAGCACGACCAGCTACGCGAGGTTTTTGCGCAATCGCGTCGGCGTGACGCCGCCGCCGGGCGTGCGCTTGCCGGGCCACATCGGGTCGATCTGGCGGTGACCCATGCCGAACAAGGGCAAGCTGCGGCCCGTTGCTCCACCGGCGAGCAAAAGGCGCTGTTGCTGTCGATCATATTGGCACATGGCGACTTGATTGCCGAGAAGCGGGCGCAGCGACCGATCCTGTTACTCGATGAAATCGCCGCCCATTTGGACCCGCAACGCCGCGCCGCATTGTTTGCGCGATTGGCGGATGGTGGTGGTCAGGTGTGGATGACCGGAACCGAATTGCCGTTGTTTGATGCGGTGCCTTTGGGGCATGCCCGCTGGACGATGGCAGATGGGCAACAGCCGCATGAAATATAAATGCGAATAACTCGCAATAGCCTTGCAATTGATTGGCGTTCGCAATATGGCCGCTCTCCTGACCTAGAGCCTGTCGATTTTGATGCCAATCAAAATCTGGCTCTAGTTTGTTTTCTCTCGCTTCCCCTAGGCCAAGGCCTAGCGCGTGTTTTACCGCCTTTTTCGAGCCGCTCGATGTGTCCATATCACTCAAAAAGGCTCTAAATGGAATACATGATGATTCTGCCAATTACATTTCGTGCGACCCAATTGCTAGGCATTTCTGCCATTGCCATGACGCTGCTGATGGCTTCGCCCGCATCAGCGAGCATCGCCGCCGATGCCGATGCTTACGCCGATGCCGCCGACGCTGCTGCTGCCGATGCCGACGCCGACGGGGAAAACCGCGACATCATCGTCACCGGCCGAGTCGATGGCTATCGCACCATCACCACCACCAGCGGGACCAAGACCGACACCGCGATACTCGATGTCCCGCAATCGATCGCGGTGGTGACGGCTCGGCAATTGTCTGACCAACAGATCCGTTCGGTGGCCGATCTGGTGCGGCTGACTCCCGGCCTGTCAGCAGGGCAAGGCGAAGGGCATCGTGACCAGATCACCTTTCGCGGCAATAACTCCACCGCCGATTTCTTTGTCGATGGATTGCGCGACGATGTTCAGTATTTCCGCAGCTTTTATAATGTTGATCGGGTCGAGGTTCATCGCGGCCCCAACGCGATGATCTTTGGTCGCGGCGGCGGCGGGGGTTTGATAAACCGCATCACCAAGGGCGCGGTTGGGGGTGAGCGCTTTGTCGCTGCGACCCTATCGGCCAACAGTTTTGGCAGCGGCTATGGCTCGGTGGACATCAACCAGCCGCTTTTGGGCCAAGCTGCTCTGCGGATCAACGGATTCTATGAACGGCTGGGCAATCACCGTGATGCCTTTTCGGGCGACCGCTATGCGGTCAATCCCGTCATTGGTGCAGAGTTGGGCGAGCGCGTGCGGGTCCAACTGGGTTATGAATATGTCAATGACGAGCGAGTGGTTGATCGCGGCATACCGTCTGCCTTTAGCGGCACGCTGGCGTTACCTGCCGGGCCTGTCAGAGGGTTTCGCGATGCCTATTTTGGGGTTCGCGGGCTGAATACCGCTCAATTCGAGGCGCATGTTGTCAACTTTCGCGTCGAGGCTGACCTGACCGACAGTCTGACCCTGTCCGCCCAAGCGCTCTATGGCGACTATGACAAAATCTATTCCAATGCCTTTCCGGTCACGGCGGTGCGCACCGCAACCGCTGGCCCATTCATCGGGCAACAGGTGATTGGCATCGAAGCCTATAGTGAACCATCGAACCGCCAGAACACAATCGCGCAAATCAATGCGCAATGGCGCGGCAACACCGGCGGAATCGGTCATGTGCTGCTGATCGGCGCGGAATATACCGATCAGGATTCCTCTGTCGAACGCATCAACGGCTTTTTCAATCCGCTGGTGCTGACATCCGCCGGTCGCCGCGCCGATGTCCGCTTTGGCGATCCGGTCACCATTCCCGCTGTGACCTTTGTCGCTGGACCCACCGGCAATTCCAATCGCGCCGTGGCCAGCGCGCTGCGCCAGACATCTTTGTACATTCAGGACCAGATCAGCCTGTCTGACCATATCGATGTGATCGCGGGATTGCGCTATGACAGCCTTGACGTTGGTGTGACCAACCTGTTCACCAACCAGAGGTTCAGCCGCACCGACGACCTGTGGTCGCCTCGGGTCGGTATTGTCGCAAAGCCGGTCGAGGAGGCTTCACTCTATGTCAGCTATACCCGCTCGTTCCTGCCGCAATCGGGGGACCAGTTCGCCAGCCTCGATCTGACCAGCGCCGCGCTGGAGCCGGAACAGTTCGACAATTATGAAGTCGGGGCGAAATGGAATATCCGCCATAACCTCACCGCTAGTGTCGCCGTATTCCGTCTCGACCGCAGCAACACCCGCGCACCAGGGCCAGTGGCTGGAACCATCGTCCAGACCGGAACACAGCGTAGCTCGGGGGTCGAGTTTGGCTTGGTCGGGCAGATCACCCCGCAATGGCAAATCGCGCTGGGTTATGCCCGGATTGATGGCGAAATCTCCACCACCACTTCGTCGGCACCGGCTGGACGCAGGCTGGCGCAGACGTCGCGTGATCAGGTGAGCCTGTGGAACCGCTATCAGGCGAGCGATCGCTTTGCCGTCGGGTTGGGCATCTATCATCAGTCTAGCCAGTTTGCGACGATCAGCAATGCGACGCGATTGCCCGGCTATACCCGGATTGACGCGGCGCTCTATTTCAAACTGACCGATGCGATAGAGGCCCAGGTCAACGTCGAAAATATCCTGAATGAGCGCTATTTCCCCAATGCCCACAGCGACAATAATATTTCGACCGGCGCACCAACCAATGCGCGCTTTACCCTGAACTTCAAATTTTGATGGGTGACTTTACGATCTACAGTATTTCGCAAACCCGTTCCTGTGGGCGGCACAAGCGCACGCCCTTTTCGGTTTCGACAAACGGGCGGTCGACATAGGCGGGGTTGGCGACCATCGCGTCGATGATGATGTCGGCGTCTGCATCAGCAAGCCCGCGCTCGCCAGCATCAGTGCCGCGCTGCCGCAGCGCCTGTGCCGGGGTCAGTCCGGCTGCGGCGATAAGTCCCGCCAGCAGCGCTCGATCATAGGGCTGTTCCAGATAGTGGATGATCGTCAGTTCGATTCCCGGAGTTTCCTCAAGGAGCGTCAGCGTCTTGCGCGACGTGCCACAGGCCGGATTGTGCCAGATGGTTGCCTTCATTGGCCAGAATCCGGTGTGAGGGCAGCGGTATTGTCTGGCCTTCCCCTATCGCAAGCGATAGCGGCAGCGTGACGCCGGCCATTTTCGACATAATGGGTGACCCCCAACTGCATTTCGGCAATCGCCATGTCGGGCAGCTCTCGCATTTTCGTGGCCGGGCGCCCGCCCCACAGTTCGCCTGATGCGATGCGTTTGCCCGTCGTCAACAGCGCGCCCGCCGCCAGCATCGCATCGCCCTCTATGACACAGCCGTTCATGACTATCGCTCCCAGCCCGACAAAGGCGCGATTTTGCAATGTGCAGCCGTGAATCATCGCCATATGACCGATCAGCACATCATCGCCGATGATGGTCGGAAAGCCGTCTGGATGGCGCGGGTCGGGGCTGTCACAATGAATGACGGACCCATCCTGGACATTGCTGCGGGCACCAATGCGGATGCGGTTCACATCACCGCGCACTACGCAGTTATACCAGATGCTGGCGTCGGGCCCGATGATGACATCACCGATGATCCGGCAACCGGGCGCGACAAAGGCGCTGTCGGCAATGTTTGGCGTTTTGCCATTGATTGAAAGGATGGTGACGTCAGGACGGTGCATCACAGATCATTTCCCCAAGTGAATAAGCCGGTCAATGTTCGGGGCCGCCGAGCACCAGCAGCGGCAACACCGAAGCAAAATCATCGCTCCATAGCCGCGCTTGGCGCTTGTCGTCGAGTAGCCGCCAAGTGCCACGACCATCTGACGCATCGGCTGATGCCGCCACCAGCTGGTTGATCGCCGCCTGACTGCGCGACATCGCGACCCAGATCGAGCCTGTCCGCGCCAGATCATAGTCGGCCTCGTCCGGCTCGTCACGGCGCAGCATGGCGTGCCAGCCAGCCTCCACCACCAATGCCCGCAGCACCGGTTCCAGATCGATAAAACGATTGGAGATGTGGACCAGCACGACCCCCTCCTGCTGCACCGCAGCACCATAGACATCAAAGGCTTCGCGGGTCAGCAGGTGAAGCGGGATCGCGTCAGATGAGAATGCATCAACCGCGAGCAAGTCGAGTGATGCCGGCGCACGTTCCTGCAACCTTAGGCGGGCATCACCCAGCACAATCGGCACATCAGGCGCGCAGCGTGGGATAAAGGTAAACTGCCCTAAATCGCGCGCGATCCGGACCATGGCAGGATCAATTTCGTAAATTGTCCAATCCTGCCCAGGCCGCCGGTAACAAGCCAGCGTGCCGGTGCCCAAACCGATCACGCCGATGCGGGCGGCGCTGCCATATAGGCGCTCAGCGCGGCTGAACGCCAAGCCGACGCCGGAATGGGGGCCATAATAGCTGGTCTTGGTAAGTTCGAGGCCGGGGGTGGTCAACTGGGTGCCGTGCAAGGTCGTGCCATGCGACAAGGTATGTTGATTGGTGATCGGGTTTTCGCGAATGGTGTAGACCCCAAAATAGCTGCGGGTGCGGGCATCCGTTAGCGACGCATTGATCGTCTCGCGCCCGCCAAAGCCAAATAGCAGCGCGAGCAGTGCCGCCAAAAAGGCCAGCCGCCAGCCGATGGAGGCGAGGCCAGTAAAAACGATGATGGCCGCTGCAATCATTTCAGGCGTGGTCCGATTGCCGGTCCAATTCGCACTCAACCAAAGGCCGGTGCCCAGCGCAATCAGGCCAAGCAGCAGGGAGATAATCCGGTGCCATTGATGCGGCACCTTGATCCAGTCGGCCCAAGGGATCAGCGGCGGCAGCGGCAACAATATCGCGGCAGCGACCACCAGAATCGGATGTTCATAAACCCAGTCAAAGATCAGCGGCGCGATCAGCGCGCAGAACAACCCGCCGAGCGCTCCGCCAACCGACATGATGAGGTAGAAAAAGGTCAGACGATCGGGTCCGGGGCGCAGGTCATAGAGGCGCGAATGGAGCGACACCGCGACGGTGAACAGCATCACCAGGCTGGTGGTCGCAATCATAAATCCGCCGCCACCTTGCGACCACATCGACAAGCCACCCGCCAGCAACAGCATGGCCGGTGCGAGCAGGGTGAAGAAATTGGCGAGCCAGCGCCGCTCGGCAAAGGCAATCGTAAAGCTGAGCAAATAGAGGCCGAGCGGGATCGCCCACATCAGCGGCATCGCCATGATGTCGGTGGTGAGGTGGGTGGTGGTCGACAGCATCAGGCCAGAAGGCACCGCCGATAATGCTATCCACAAACCGATGCGGCTGCGGCTTGGCGCTTGCGAAGTAGGGGCGAGGACGGGCCTTGGCACAGCCGATCCGCCACTTGAACGGATCGCGGTAAAGCCGCAGGCAATGACGAGGCCGACCAACCCCAGATACAGCGCGCTCCAGCCCCAGCTTTGCCAGATCAGGCGCATATTGGGTTCAACCAGCAGCGGATAAGCAATCAACCCGCCAAAGCTGCCCAGATTGGACGCGGCATACAGCGCATAGGGGTTGGCCCCCGGCGCGCTATTGGCAAACCAGCGCTGCATCAGCGGGGCTTGGGCTGAAATCGCAAACAGCACCGTGCCCACCGACAGGACCAGCAATAAAGGCACAAACAGGATGACATTGGCATCCGATGGCGGGATCAGTTCCGGACGCAGGCCAATCGGGAACACGCTCAGCACAACCGCGAGCAGTAATAGCCCGCCGTGCAGGATCAACTGCCGCTGGATGGTAAAGCGCCCCAGCCAGTGCGCCCAAGCATAGCCGCCCAGCAGCAACGCCTGATAGACCAGCATCGCGCTGTTCCACACCGCTGGCGCTCCGCCCAACCGGGGTAGGGCCATGCGTGCGATCATCGGTTGCACCAGAAACAGCAGGAACGAACCGACCAGGATGGTTATTGTGAACAAGCGGCGGGTCGATAGCGCACTTGCGGTTTCCATTGCTGTGCTGGTCGCTTGTGATGTCACTGCATCCAATCCCTTCGGTCAATCTTGTAGACGATGACTTTTTCTTTGCCGGGACCGGAAAAGCCGCCACTAAAATCTAATTCCCTGGCGCGGATCATCCCTAGCCGCTGCATCAGGCCCCACGACGCGGCATTTTCGCGCACGGTGAAGGCCACGACATGGGTGGCGCCATAGCGGTCAAAGGCGGCGGTGAGCGTGGCCTCAGCGGCTTCGCGGGCATAGCCATGGCCCCACGCATCTTCGCGCAGTCGCCAGCCAATCTCGAAATCGCCAAGATTGTGCGCGCCGTCGGAATTGACCCGTTTGAGGCCGCAAAAGCCCAGCAACGCATCGTCGCTCGTGCGCTCGACGATCCAGAAACAATGGCCATGGGTGCGCTGACAGTCCTGTATGCGGTCATAGGCGGCGCGAAACGTCGCTGCATCCTGAACCCCGCCCAGCCATTGCATGACCGTTGGCGTGTTGAGGTGCTGCATGAACGGAGCGATGTCCGCCTCGTCCCATGTGCGCAGGCGCAGGCGCGCTGTCGACAGGACGGCATCAGCCACGGATCAATCGGGCCGCATGCGCCGCATAGTAAGTGAGGATGCCGGTGCAGCCAGCACGCTTGAAAGCGATGAGGCTTTCCATCATCATCGCATCGCGGTCGCCAACACCCGCTGCTGCCGCAGCCTCGATCATCGCATATTCGCCCGACACCTGATAGGCAAAGACCGGTACCGAAAAATTGGCGCGCACTGCCGCGATAATGTCGAGATAGGGCATGCCGGGTTTGACCATGATGCTGTCGGCGCCCTCGGCAATGTCCATCGCAACCTCGCGCAATGCCTCCTCGCCATTGCCGGGGTCCATCTGGTAACTGCGCTTGTCCCCCTTGAGCAGCCCGCCTGAACCCACCGCGTTGCGGAACGGACCGTAAAAAGCGCTGGCATATTTAGCGGCATAGCTCATGATCTGGACATTGTGATGCCCGTCGATTTCGAGCGCGCTGCGGATCGCCGCGACCCTGCCGTCCATCATGTCCGAAGGGGCGACAATATCTGCTCCGGCGCGGGCCAGCACGACCGCTTGCTCGGCCAGCACTTCGACGCTCGGGTCATTGACGACATAGCCGTAGTCATCGACCAGCCCATCCTGACCGTGGCTGGTATAGGGGTCGAGAGCGACATCGGCGATGACCCCGATCGCATCGCCCAGCGCGTCCTTGATCGCAGCTATGGCACGACACACCAGATTGTCTGGGTTGAGCGCTTCATCGCCCTTGGGGCTGCGCAACTGCGGCGGGGTGTTGGGAAATAGGGCTATGGCTGGAATGCCCAGATCGACAGCTTCGCGCGCTCGCTCAACAATCCCTTTTACGCCCCAGCGGCTGACCCCTGGCAGCGAGGTTATCGGCTCCTCACTATCGCCGCTCGTGACAAACATTGGCCAGATCAGGTCTTGCGCCAGCAATTGATGCTCGCGGTATAGCGCGCGGCTCCAAGCCGAAGCGCGGGTCCGGCGCAGGCGAATGGCGGGGAATTGGCTCATCAGGGCTGTGCTATTGCCGATAGCTGCCCGCAGGTAAAGTGCCAGAGTGCGCCCTTATTGTTAAATCCTCCCCCATCGGGGGAGGGGGACCGCCGTATGGCGGTGGAGGGGGTGGAGCGGTCGAGCGGTGGCCAGATGCTGCGAGGCTGCCCAGTCCCGAACCCAAACACCCCACCGTCATCTCCCGGATCAAGTCCGGGAGCTGCCACCTCCCCCATTGGGGGAGGATTTAGAAGGCGCCCGCGCTACGGTTTACCGTAGGGGAAGCGAGAAAACACGCGCTAGCGTTTACGCTAGGGGAAGCGCAAAGAAGGCGCGTCAGCCCTTTTCTTTCTTTCGCCCAGATACCGCGCTGATCGGGTCGGCATCCCCCGCGCCCGCGCTCGCCATGTCCAGTTCCGTGCGCAGCTGTGCCAGTCGGGCCTGCATTTCGAGCAATTGGCACTGCATCAGTTCCAGTTTCTGGGTTTGCGGGTCGAACCCGTCACAGCATGGCGTTCCATAGGGAGTGAATTCGCGCGCATATTCGGCTGCATCGACCAGCATCGGCTTGGCCGGGATGCCGACCATCACTGCGCCAGCCATGACATCCTTGGTCACCACCGCATTGGCCCCAATCCGCGCCCGTGCACCGACCGTGATTGGCCCCAATATCTGTGCGCCCGAACCGACGATAACCCCATCGCACAGTGTCGGATGGCGTTTGCCCGCAATGCCATTAGCCGGATCGGTTCCGCCCAAAGTAACACACTGATAAATCGTGACATTATCGCCAATCTCTGCAGTCTCACCGATCACCGTAAAACCGTGATCGATAAACAGGTGGCGGCCGATTTTGGCACCAGGGTGGATGTCGATGCCCGTCGCAAAGCGCGACAGATGGTTGATCAGGCGGGCTAGGAAAAACAGCTCCGCCTCGAACAGCCAGTGCGCCACGCGATGCCAGGCGACCGCCCACAGCCCCGGATAGAGCAGGATTTCCCAGTGCGACCTAGGGGCCGGATCGCGCGCCTTTATCGAAGCCAGATAGTCAATCAGGGGTTTAAACATGTTGCGACCTTTTTTTATGTTCGCTTCCCCCTAGCGCTTACCCTAATAGATGCAAAGACTATGCAAACCTATCTGCCGACCCTCAAGCAACTGCAATATCTGGTTGCGCTGCACGAACATGGTCATTTCGGTCGTGCTGCCACAGCCTGTTTCGTTACCCAATCGACATTGTCGGCCGGTATCCGCGAACTGGAATCGCTGCTCGGGACCGTGCTGGTGGAACGCACTCGCCGGGTTGTGCGCTTTACCGCATTGGGCGATGCGATTGTCGCGCGGGCGCATCGTGTCCTGCGCGAAGCAGAGGAATTGTCGGCAATGGTCGCGGCGGCTGGCACCCCACTGGCCGGGGAATTGCGGATGAGCGTGATCCCGACCATCGCGCCGTTTCTATTGCCCAAATTATTGCCGCATCTGCGCGCCGAACGCCCTGAGTTGCAGCTGTTTCTGCGCGAGGAAACCAGCCAGGCCGCCTGTGACAATCTGCACCATGGACAGGTTGATTGTGTGTTGCTGGCCCTGCCCTATGCCTGCGGCGACGTCGAACATGCCGCGCTGTTCGAGGACCGTTTGCTGCTGGCGATCCCGCAAAGCTGGGCAAAGATGATGCCAGATACTGTTCCCCCGTCGAGCATTGAACCTGCGCAACTGTTGTTGCTGGAGGATGGTCATTGCCTCAAGGACCATGCGCTCGCGGCGTGCAACCGGCCCGATTTGCGCGCTGGCGCCAGGATGATGGGGACATCATTGCACACCCTGGTGCAGATGGTCGACAATGGCCTGGGGTGCACGATGATACCGGGTATGGCGCTCGATGCCGGACTACTGGCCCACACTCGCATCGTCACCCGCG
>JBCKXT010000014.1:0-39027 GCA_038921085.1 Sphingopyxis sp.
CTGTGCGAGGAGTGTCTTGGCGGTCCCTGGCGGCCCTTCGAGCAGGACATGGCCGCCTGCCATCAGGGCGACGAGCAGGCGTTCGATCACTTGGGTCTGGCCGACCACAGCCTTGCCGACCTCGGCAGCCACCGCCGCTCCCAGAGCCTCTACCTCATTCACTGTCACGCAAAACATCCTTTCGCCATTGGCCCAGCGCCCGTGCGCTTGCTACACATTCATCGGTGGTTCGGGCGCTTTCCAGTCGTTCCAGCAACGCCGAAAAACGCCGTCCTTTGCTGTCGGCAAAGCGGTCGAGCCAATCATCCAGCGCCAAACCGCCAAGCTGGGAAGGCGCGTGCAAACGGCGCGCCGCCGCTTCGCGGATCATCGCGCCATAGCGTGCGCCAAAATGCCGTGTCCGGCGGGCCTGCACCACTAGCCGGGCATGAGTGGCGACCAGCGCTCGCTTGCCCAGCGCAATCCCGCGCTCTTCGCGCCATGGCGGGCCGAACCGGACAAACCCCTGCCACAACGCGAGCAGCCCGGCAAACAACAGACACAGGGTCAGCGCCAAGAACGGTGGGGTAAAGGCCATCCGCAGCAAGCTTTGCTGACCCCCGCCCAGCCCGTTGAGGGTGACATCAAATCCAATCGGTTCGCCCGGACCCGCCAGCGCCCGCAGCATGTCCAGCGCAGCAGCAGCGCGCGCATCATCGTGCATTGCCAGATTGTTGAGCAGATCCGGGTCCGACAAGACATAGGTGCTGCCGCGACCGGCAAGCTCCCCCACCAAGGTTGCGCCATCAATGCTGATGACAGGTTTCAACCGCTTGCCTGACAGCAATTGCAGTTGTGGCGGCAGGTGCAGCGTCACTTCCCCTTCCCCCCACAGATTGGCATTCACCCTTCGTTGCGACGGGGCGAGTCGGGTGACCCGAAAAGCCTCCGCTCCCTCGGCTTGCTGCAAAACCGCCGCAGGATTTGCAGCCAAGTTATACCGCGCAACCCGGTCTGCGCCGCCGAGTTCGGTCATGGCCTGATATTTGGGCAGAATAATCAGCACCGAACCATCAGTGTCATCGATCCTGTCTGTGATTTCCGACGCCAAGGTGGTGGATTTGGGGGTGAGCACCAACAGGCCGCCAAGCTCGCTGTCACTGGCCCCCGCCACCCCGGCGTCGGGATCGCGGATTACCTGCGCTCTGTGGCCCCCAGCCCGCGCCAATTCGACCACTCCGGCAAATCCGACCGCCGAGCGCGACAGCGCATGGCCTTCGCCATTGCGCCCCGAACTGAGTTCTGGGGCAAATGCCGATAGCACCCAAAAACTGACAAAGCCGATGATCCCGGCAATAATCAGACCGGCAATAATCCGCCCGTCAAAGGGGTTGGCGTCAAGGGCATTGCTCGATGCTGCGCTCATGCCCTTGCTCCACGCCAATGCGCGCCAAAGGCGAAATCCTGATACGCCGCTCGCGCATCTGCCCATTCGGCTTGGCCAATCGGGCGGCGCGCCCACAGGCTGCGCTCTACCGCCACCGCAATCTTGCCAAACGCCAGTCGGGCAGCCTCTGGCAGGTCATCGAGCAGGGCGATGGCGCGCGCGGTAAACGCCGGACGCAGCGCATCCGGGCGATGGCGTTGAATATCTGTGACGCTATGGTTCAACAGCACATGCACGGCCTCGCCAAACCGTCCCTGCTCTGCCAGCGCATCGGCATCGGCGAGCAGGCCCAGCACCGCCGCCGCATCCGGTTGCCACAGCGGCTCGGCTGGCTCGTCGTCGGACTTGCGCCTAAAGCGCCCCCTAAACCGTTCAATCGCATCGCGCACCGCAGGCACCGTTAGATAGAGGATGAACACCACCGCTGCGATGATGGCCAAGCCGAACACAGCGTTGACCAGCCATTGGCCGTCGCCGGCTAGCCAATTGAACAATGCCCGCAGCCAATCTGGCATTTGCATTTGCATTTGCGGCTTTGGCTCCATCTTGGGTAGTTGCAGTTGATAGTTGGAGTCCTGCTGGATGCGATCAATCGCCGCTTGAACCTCGGCATTGCCTGGTGTCACGATGTGAGCGGAGAGTGATTTGGCAAGCGCGGGCGAAACCGCCAGAGGGACAGCGGCGAACGCCAGCAGGGTCAGCAACAAGGGTTGCGCTGGCCGCAGGGCGACGGGCCGCATCATTTGCTTCACGGGAGAGAGGCCAAGGCTAGGCAATTGGCGCTATTCGGCGGCCATCGCTAAGCCGACGGATTGGGGACCGCGCACCACCCGGCCCGGCACCGGCCCTTGCATCACCCCTTCACGGAATGTCACTTGGCCGGACTTGATGGTGGCGACATAGCCGGTGGCGCGCTGTAACAATCTTTTGCCGCCCGCAGGCAGGTCGAATGCCAGCCATGGCTTGCCCAGTTTTATCCGCGCCATGTCGATGATGTTGAGGTCCGCCAGATAGTCGGGCTTGAGCAAGCCGCGATCATTCAGGCCATACAGCCGTGCGGTGTCATGGCATTGCCGCTTGACGGCATTTTCCAGGCTGATCCGCTGTCCGGCGCGGTCGCGCACCCAATGTTGCAACATGAAAGTCGGCGACGCCGCATCGCAAATAGTCCCGCAATGTGCCCCGCCGTCAGACAGGCTGTTGACGCAATCATCGCTGAGCTGAAGCTCCTCCAGAAAGTTCAAATTGCCGTCGCGATAATTGAGGATGGGGAAATAGATGAATCCGGTGCCGTCATCCTCCATCAACAGGTCATAGGCATATTCTGCGCTCGAAACGCCAGCAGCGGCGGCGCGGGCCAAGATGGTTTCGCTCTGGGTCGGTTCGTAATTGAAATCATCGTCCATTTCGAACTGGATGAACCAGCCGCCGGTGACAATGCGCAGCAATTCGATGAGATCGCTTTTTGGAAAGACGCTTTCCTCGCCGATCATCCGCGCGCGAAAGGCCGGATCGCGCAAATGTGCCAGTTGCTCATCCCAGGGCAGATTTTCAATTTCGGCCCATGCTGGCTTTAGGCGGAACGGGTGCACCGTGCCTTGCCACGCCATGATGATACCGTTGCCGCGCAGGGCAATTTGCGCGACGATATTGGCACCATTGTCGTTCTGCGCCCGCATTTGCGCAATCTGTTCTTCGAGCGGCATTTCCTTGGCGATCGATTGCAGCGCGGCAAATGTCACCGGCAGGCCGGTTTCACGGCTGAGATCGCCCATCCAGGCAAATTCATTCCACTCGCGCTTCAAATCGCTGGCCATTTCGAACACGCCATAGCCGACCCGGCCCATCGCCCGACCGATTGCGATCAATTCCTCGGCCGTGGCAGTGGTGCCTGGAACCAGCTCGCCATCCACCGATTTGTGCAAGACCGTGCGCGATGTGGAAAACCCTAGCGCTCCTGCGCGTAATCCTTCCTCAACGATTTGCGACATTTGTGCGATATCGTCGGGGGTAGGGATGGCTCCGGGCTTTTCACGATCCCCCAGAACATAGGCCCGCACCGCGCCATGCGGGACATGGGTGCCGACATCAATGGTGCGCGGCAGTTTTTCGAGCGCATCGAGATACTGTGGGAAAGTCTCCCAGTCCCACGTCATCCCTTCGGCCAGCGCGGTCCCCGGAATATCCTCCACGCCCTCCATCAAACCGATTAACCAGTCATGTTTGTCGGGTTTTGCAGGCGCAAAGCCAACCCCGCAATTGCCCATGATGACGGTAGTCACCCCGTGCCACGAAGACGGTGCCATCTCTGGGTCCCATGTCGCCTGACCGTCATAATGGGTATGAATATCGACAAAGCCTGGGGTGACGATGCAGCCGCTGGCGTCAATTTCCTCGCGGCCCCGGCCGGTCACTTGTCCGACCGCAACGATCTGCTCGCCATTGATCGCGACATCGCCCGCAAACGGCGCAGCGCCGCTGCCATCGACAATCGTGCCGCCGCGAATCACCAGATCATAGTCCATGCCGCACTCCACCCATCTATCTGCCTGCTTGCTCACTCAGGACTTATAGTCAGATGCTATCATATGGCGGCACAAAAAATCACTCTAAATTATCTTTCGTGAGAATGACGTAACAATCAAATGTCATCCTGCTCTAACGCTTGGTTGGTTTGCCGCGGAAGGGGGCGCGACCGCCCGCTTGCGGCGGAAAGTTGCCGGGGCTGCGTTTGCTCCCAGGGCGCGAAGCACCGGGACGCAAAGCTGTGGGGCGGGGGCCGGGAGCGCGTGGCCCCTTTAGCCGGGGGCTTTCTCCACCCGGGCCAGCTTCGCGAGCGACAAGCTGGCGGCGCGGCGCGGGAGCAGAGGGTCGATCATCAGGCCGACTGCCCGTTGGTGCGCGGCGCGGCTGGTCCCGTGGCGGCCCACGATCCGGGCCGGGGGTGGGGCCATTTGGCGCAGGCGCAATCACAATCCCGCTTTCGTCCTCGGCATCGGGTCGTTCGGTGCGTTTCAGCGATTCGGCAAATCGATCCGCGATGGCGAACGGGATCTGCACAAAGGTTTCATTGGGGGTGATGCGGATAGCGCCAATCTCGCCCTTGGTCACATGGCCACGGCGACACAGCAATGGCAACAACCAGCGCGGATCAGCATTTTGCCGACGCCCGACATCCATTCGGAACCAGACGGTATTTTCAAAACCGGGGCGCGGTGCGTGGTCTTCGCGGTCGCGGCCCTCCCTGTCTCTACGGGGGGTTGGTCCGCTATCCGCCAGCAATTCTTCGGGTGCAGGCATTTTGGATCGATGCAAATGGACCAGCGCCGCCGCAATATCTTCTGGCGATTTTTCAGCCAGCAGCCGCGTGGCGAGCAGCGCGTCTTCTTCATCGGTTTCCACCGGTGCCAGCAATGTTTCGATCAATCGCTCACGGTCTCGTTCACGAATGTCTTCTGGGCTCGGCGGCCCGATCCATTGGGCATTAATCTTGGCATCGCGCAGCATCATTTCAACCCGGCGACGGCGCGGGTAGGGGACCAGCAGCACAGCCGTCCCCTTTTTACCCGCCCGCCCGGTCCGGCCTGAACGGTGTTGCAAAGCCTCTGCATCGCGGGGCAGCTCGACATGGATAACCAGGCTGAGGGTCGGCAAATCGAGGCCGCGTGCGGCAACGTCAGTAGCGACACAGACCCGCACCCGCCGGTCGCGCATCGCTTGCAGTGCATGATTACGTTCCGACTGGCTATGTTCGCCCGACAGAGCAACAGCAGCAAATCCACGTTCGATCAGACTGGCGTGCAAGTGGCGGACATTGTCGCGGGTCGCACAAAACAGCAGCGCGGTTTCCGCTTCATGCAAGCGCAACAGATTGACTACCGCATTTTCAATGTCGGCTGGAGCAATGGTGACCGCCTGATAGGTGATGTCACCGTGGCCGCGATCATCCCCGACTGTCGAAATCCGCAGCGCGTCCTTTTGATAGCGTTTGGCGAGCGCGACAATCGGCTTTGGGATGGTGGCTGAAAACAGCATCGTGCGCCTTGTCGCCGGCGTCGCGTCGAGCAATTGCTCCAGATCATCACGAAAGCCCATGTCGAGCATTTCGTCAGCTTCATCGAGCACCGCGACCATCAGATGCGATAGATCAAGCGCGCCGCGTTCAAGGTGATCGCGCAAACGACCAGGTGTCCCGACAACAATATGGGCACCATGGCCCAGCATCCGCCGTTCGCGGCTGGCATCCATCCCCCCGACACAGGTGGCGATGCGCGCACCCGTCGCACGAAACAGCCACAATAGCTCGCGGCTGACCTGGAGCGCCAGTTCACGGGTTGGCGCGATGACTAGCGCCAACGGACCCTTGGCCAACGCCAATGTGGCCGGATCGCAGATCAATTCATTGGCCATAGCCAGACCAAAAGCGACGGTCTTGCCCGACCCGGTCTGGGCCGAAACAATCAGGTCGCGGCCTACAGCATCGGGTTCGATGACCGCTGCCTGGACCGGGGTGGGTGTGGTATATCCACGAGCTAAAAGCGCTTCGCCGAGCATCGGCGGAAGAGAGGAAAATGGCATCAAAGTTCCAATATAAGCAGTGGCGCCCCGCAGGTCATGCAGGCCGAGCCATCCTATGTGTCAGAGCGACTGGCCTGCGGCCCATCCGCTCGCCCACGCCCATTGAAAATTATAGCCACCGAGCCAGCCGGTGACGTCCACAGCCTCGCCGATGACATACAGTCCCGGCATGCGCCGCGCACTCATGTCCTTGGACGACAGCTCGGCGGTGCTTATACCGCCGACGGTCACTTCCGCCTTGGCAAAGCCTTCGCTGCCATTGGGGTGGAAATGCCAGTCGGAAATCCGGGCCGAAATCGCCCCTAGCACAGTATCGGGACAATTGGCGAGCGTTATGTCGCAGTGCAACATTTCGGGCAACTGGTCGCACAATGCATCGGCCAGTCGCGCCGCTATTGCCATCGTCAACAGTTTGCGAACAGTCGTGCGCGGGTGACTGCGCTTTGCCGCCAGCAACCAATCGCTGCCGTGGTCAGGCAGAAAATCGACGCAGACAGCGCCGCCATGCCGCCAGTAACTCGACACCTGGAGGATCGCGGGACCCGACAGGCCACGATGGGTGAACAGCGCGGCCTCGCGAAATGCAGCACAGCCGGCCCGCGCCTCCACCGGTGCAGAGACGCCTGACAATGTGCGAAACATGGTTTCATCGCCGCCCAGGGTTAGCGGCACCAGCGCCGGACGCGGCTCCACGACCTTTAGCCCGAACTGCCGTGCGACATCATAGGCAAATCCGGTCGCGCCGAGCTTTGGAATCGACAGGCCGCCGGTAGCCAGGACCAGACTGGGCGCGGATACCGTGCTGCCGCCTAGGCTCAGGTGATACTGTCCATCGGCATGACGGACGCCAGTAACACCAACGCCAAAACTGTGGGCGACGGACCCGCCGTCGCGCGTCGCAGCACATTCCGCCATCAGCATCGCGACAATCTGTTTGGCGGAACCATCACAGAACAACTGGCCCAACGTCTTTTCGTGCCAGGCGATATGGTGCGCATCGACCAGATCGATGAAATCCTGTGGACCGTAGCGCCCTAGCGCCGACTTGGCGAAATGCGGATTGGCTGAAATGAAGCGGTCGGCGGCGGTGTAGATGTTGGTGAAGTTACAGCGGCCACCGCCTGAGATCAGTATCTTGCGGCCCGGTTGATCGCTATGGTCGATCAGCAATATCCGGCGGCCACGCTGACCCGCAACCGCCGCACAATATAGCCCGGCCGCGCCTGCGCCGACGACGATGGCGTCATACTGGTCGATCAAGGTGCCAGCAGCACCCGCGCAACTACGGGCGCCACCCGCGCCACCACGACATCAATCCCGCGATCATTGGGGTGGATGCCATCGGCCAAGATCAGATTGGCTTGGCCGACCACGCCGTTGAGGAAAAAGGGATAGAGTTCAGCATCGTGGGCGCGCGCCAGATCAGGAAAGATGGGGTTGAATGCGGCCCCGTATTCTGCCCCCATGTTCGGCGATGCTCGCATCCCGGTCAGCATCACGGGAATGCCGCGCCGATCCAGTTCAGCCAAGATCGCTGCCATATTGGCGCGGGTCTGTTCGGGCGCGAGACCGCGCAGCATATCATTGCCGCCCAGCCCGACAATCACCAGATCAGGCTTGCGCGGCAGTCCGTCGAGGGTGAAGGCCAGCCGGGCCAGTGCCGCCGCCGTGGTGTCCCCCGACACGCCGCCGTTATGGACCCGCACATCGCGCCCCATTTGTGTCAGTGCCCGTTCCAGTTCCGGCGCAAACCCCTGATCGGGCGCGAGACCATAGCCAGCGAAAAGGCTGTCTCCGAATGCCAGGATCAACCTGGTTTGCGGACCCAATGGTCGCCGCGCGCTGTCATTGGCGGCAGAGTTTGCGGCCGCGCCCTTGTCCTGCGCCAACTGTGACCTATCTGAACAAGACACCAAAGCCAGCGCGGCGAACCCGGACAAGATAATCAGAACAAAGTTTCGCATTTCAGCAGAAAGCTCCTCTTGAATGGACAGCAACAATGACGCGGCTAGCGCGATTTCAAATCAGGTGGCAATATCTGATGGCTCGGAAATCGTGGCCACACAGCACGCTATCGCAATTTGTGCGCGCAATGTCACTCTGGTTTTGGGCAGCCGCGCCGCCCCGGTTATTATCCTGCGCGGTATCGACCTTGACGTGCCGCACGGACAGAGCATCGCCATATTGGGCGCGTCGGGTTCTGGCAAATCATCGCTGATGGCGGTGCTGTCTGGCTTGGAGCGGGTCACCAGCGGTGCGGTCAGCATCGCGGGGGTTGATTGCACCCAATTGGATGAGGACGAGCTGGCGGCGATGCGGCGCGGGCGCATAGGCATCATCCTGCAAAGTTTTCACCTGTTACCGACCATGACGGCACTCGAGAATGTCGCCGTGCCGCTGGAGCTGGCGGGCAACAAGGACGCCTTTGCGATTGCGAATGTCGCTTTGACCGCTGTTGGTCTGGATCACCGCACCAGCCACTATCCCACCCAGTTGTCAGGCGGCGAACAGCAACGGGTGGCGATTGCGCGTGCGGTTGCGCCGCGCCCGCAGATCATCTTTGCCGACGAGCCGACCGGCAATCTGGATGCGACCACTGGTGCTGCGATCATCGACCTGTTGTTTGCGCAACGCGCCGCCACCAGCGCAACGCTGGTCATCATCACCCACGACACAGCGCTGGCAGAGCGGTGTGACCGTATCGTCGAGATGCGCGATGGACAGATTGTTGCGGATCGCCAAGTCGCGCAAATGGCGCTGCAATGACCAATTTGAGCTGGAAAGCCAGTTGGACACTGGCCCGGCGCGACCTGAAGGGAGGATTGCGCGGGCTAAGGCTGCTGGTCATCTGCATGGTTCTGGGCGTCGGCACACTGGCGGCGATCGGCAGCCTGACCAGCAGCCTGACCGGCGAATTGGCCGAGCGCGGCCAAGTGTTGCTGGGCGGCGATATCGAACTGTCTGTGCCGCAGCGGATGGCGACTGCGCAGGAACGACAGGCGTTTGCTGGGTTAGGGACACTGAGTGAAACGGTGCGGATGCGGGCGATGGCCCAGCGGCCCCAGGTTGACGCGCCCCGCGCAGCTGCCCCAGCAGTTGACGGCGGGCTGGCCGGGCCAGCGGCGGTCCTAAGCGAACTCAAGGCGGTTGATGCAGCCTATCCGCTTTATGGCCGGTTGACGCTGGAGGATGGCCGGATTGCCCCGCCATTGTCGTCCGGCGGCCTGTTGATTGACCGCGCGCTTGCTGACCGTTTGAATGTCGCCCCGGGCGGCTCACTGCGTTTTGGTAGCGCGATATTCACGATTGCCGGAATCATCGGCAGTGAGCCAGACCGGGTCGGCGAAGGCTTTACCTTGGGACCAGTGGCTTTGACCAATATTGCGGGGCTGGAGCGCACGGGCCTGATGCAACCGGGCAGCCTGTTCACCGCCAAATACCGCATCCGCATGTTGCCATCGGCCAACGCCCGCAGCATCGCCGGCAGCCTAGCCGAAACCCACCGAACCAATGGCTGGACGGTCAAGGATCGCTTTGGCGCCGCGCCAAGTGCCGGACGCTTCTTTGAACGGATGGGGCAGTTTCTCAGCCTGATTGGGCTGACTGCGTTGGTCATTGCCGGCATCGGCGTCAGTAACGGGGTCGCATCCTATTTGGCGGCGCGGCGCAATGGCATCGCCACATTGAAAATACTGGGCGCGCAATCGGGCGATATCCGGCGCATCTATCTGCTCCAGATCGGCATGATTGCTGGGGCTGCGATCCTGTTGGGGTTGCTGGCCGGGGCATTGATCCCACCGGCATTGGTGGCGGCATTGGGTGATGCATTGCCAGTGCAGCCGGGGTTGAATATCCAGCCGGTCGCGCTGATGACGGCAGCCGCTTATGGCCTTCTTGTCGCATTGATCTTTACCTTGCCGCCGCTGGCACGGGCAAAGACACAGCCCGCAGCCGCACTGTTTCGCGCCACGGTCGATCCGCGATGGGGTCTGGACCGGGCAACCATTGTCGTGGTTGCAGCCGCGATCGCCGCAGTGATCGCCCTGGCGCTAGGCACCGCACGCGAGCCGCTGTTTTCCGCGATTGTGCTCGGTGCAGTTGCTGCGGTTTTGCTGTTGCTGTTGGCGCTGGGGTACGGGGTGCGGTATCTGGCAGGGCGAGTGCCGCGCCCCCGCCGCCCGCTGCTGCGCCTCGCCGTTGCCAACCTGCACCGCCCCGGCGCGCAAACATCTGCGCTGGTGGTTGCACTCGGGCTGGCGCTGACCCTGTTCGTCACGCTGGCCGCAATCCAGACCAGCCTGAGCAACGAGATCGCGCGCACTGTCCCGCTGCGCGCACCAAGCCAGTTCGTCCTCGACATTCCAGCCAGCAAGGCCGCGCTTTTCCGTCAATTAGTGGGTCAGGTAGCGCCAACTGCGACGATCCAGACGGTCCCAGCGTTGCGTGGCACGATTGTCGCCTATGCCGGACAGCGCGTAGCCGAGCTCGACATTGTGCCCGAAGGGGCGTGGTTCCTGCGCGGCGACCGTGGCATCACCTATGCCGCCACCTTGCCCGATGGCAGCGAATTGACCGCCGGAGCCTGGTGGCCAGCCAATTATGCCGGACCGCCGCTGGTCAGTCTCGACCAAGAAGCCGCCGGGATATTGGGGATTGGTGTCGGTGACACGCTGGTGGTTAGCGTCTTGGGCCGCGAGATCGAGGCGCGGATCGCATCGCTGCGCCAGATCAACTGGGAAACGATGGGGTTCAATTACATCCTGGTGTTTTCGCCCAACACGCTGGTCAACGCTCCGCACACGCTGGCTGCGACAATCAACACCGAGCCTGAGCGGGAGGCAGCAATTTCCCGCGCCGTGCTGGGTGCATTGCCATCGGTCAGCATCATCGCAGTCGGCGAAGTGTTGACCCAAGTGACCGCGTTGCTGGAACAAATGTCTGCGGCGATACTGGCTGCGGCATCGATCACCATCTTGGCTGGCATCGCGGTGTTGGTCGGGGCGATCGCAGCATCGCGCCAGAGCCGCAGCTACGACAGCGTCATCATGAAGGTGCTCGGCGCGACCCGCTGGCAGATTCTCGCTGCACAGGCGATTGAATATGCCCTGCTCGCAACAGTGCTGGCGCTGGTTGCGCTCGCCCTTGGCGGCGCTGCGGCATGGTATGTCATCACCGGCGTATTTGACTTCAACTGGTCGCCGGACTGGCTGGTGGTCGGTGCGACACTAGCAGGCGGCGCGCTGATTACGCTGGGGATCGGCCTCATAGGATCGATCCCGTTGATGTCGGCGCGGCCAGCCGAGGCGCTGCGCGCATTATGATATTTTTCGCTTACCTCAGCGTCTCGAGATAGGCGATGACGTCTGCACGTTGCTGTGCATCGCGCAAGGCAAAGCCCATCTTTGTGCCAGGCACCGTGCGCGCTGGCGCTTCGAGATAGGTAAAGATGGTCTGCGGGTCCCAGCGCAAATGGCTGTTCTTGTTGGCCGAACTATAGGCATAGGCTGGAACTGCACCGGCTTCGCGCCCGACAATCCCGGCAAGGCTGGGGCCGATGCCGTTGCGCCCCGCCTCCACAGTATGACAGGCGCGGCATTGGTTGAACACGGTTTGCCCGCGTGTCGTATCCCCCGTCAGGCTGGCCAGATCAGCGCCCGGAGCGGTCACCGCCACCGGGGTAGATGGTACTGCGACGGCAACAGCAGTGGATGGTGCAGCCACGCTCGCCGGTTCCGCAGGCGCAGTCTGTTCGCCAGGACCGCCACAACCCGCTGTGCACAGCAGGGCTGCGCCCATCACAATGCGGCGAAATGCCATCCTATCATTCCCTATTTAGCCCAGCCGATCAGAACCGATAACCGGCCCGCAGCCCAAAGGTGCGCGGTTGGTTGGGCACAATGTAGGTGCGCTGCGAACAGTTGCCGCACTGTTGAAAACGCGACAATTGGCCGCGTTCATCAAACAGGTTCGCGACAAAGGCTTCGAACGTCCAGTTCGACCAGTCAATCCCGGTCGAAAGTCCGACCGTCGCAAAACCGGCCAACCGCCCTACAGACGCCGCTGGGCCTGTTCTGATGTCGGACGAAGCCGAGCCTTGATGCGACACTACGCCCTGCACATGCGCACGCGCATCCCCCAGGTCAAAGGCGTAACGTGCGCTCGCGCTTGCCTTGAACTTGGGCGTAATCGGCAACCGCGTGCCCGCAGGCGCGCTGATGGAATTGCCAGCACCGGTGCAGGCAAAGGTCAGATCAGCAGCCGCGCACAGGTTTTGCCGGGACTGGGCATCGGTATAAGATGCCGCTGCGGTAAAGTTGAACCCGTTGGCTGAATAGTTGAGGTCCGCTTCCACGCCGCGAATACGCGCATTCGGGCCATTATTGATCACCGTAAAGCTGTTTGTCCCAAGGAATGAGAATTGGAACTCATCCCAGTTCTGTTGATAGATCGCGCCGTTGAAGCGCACCGAGCCGCCAAGGGTCGTTTTCCAGCCGATTTCATAGTTGGTGAGAAAATCCGCAGCATAGGGGGACACATCAGCGCGTCGGTTGATCCCGCCCGGACGGAAACCGCGTGACCATGTGGCATAGAGCAGGACATCGTCGGTCACGTCCCAATTGAGGTTGACGCGGTGGGTAAAGCCATTGTCCTTTGCCTCAACCGGAACCAAGCCGCCATTCTCGAAATTGGCGAGGTTGGTGCACGGCGTCCCCGGAACCACGCCCGGGATCAGCGTCGTGTTGGTCTGTCCGGCCAATTGCGCATCACGCAGACGGACCCCGCTGGTGGTGAAACAACCCGCAACTCCCGTGCGGCTGCTGCCCGCCCCATTGGGCGCAGGATTGCCAGCCGCGCCCTGAATAAACGCTGGGTTACGGCCAAAACCGAAAAAGCCGATCAGCGTATTGTCATAGCGGAACAAGCGTCCACCGGCGGTCAGCGTCACTGTGTCGGTGATGTCATAGCTGGCTTCACCAAAAATGGCATAGTCGCGGTCAACCCGTTCCTGACGGGTCAGCCATAATGTCCCCGCACGGCCGTTGACCGACAATAGCGGGTCCAGACCAGCGACCTGGTAATCTTGTAAAATCTGGTTACTTTGGCGTTGGAAAAACGCCCCGGCAACCACCCGGAAGCGCGCATCCTGCGGCGAGGATATGCGGATTTCCTGGCTTAGTTTCTTGAAATGATCGCTGCCGACGACCTGCTGGCGCGGGTTGACCTGTGCGCCCGCAGCATTGGTAAAATAGAAATAGCCAGCGATACCACCGACCGACGAATAGAGGCTGTCATAGGCTTCGGCGTAGTCGATATAATCGCTCGATTGTTCAACCTGCCGGTCGAGATAGGCCCCGGCATAGGTCAGATCCCAATTGCCGATCTGCCCCTCAATCGTCAGCGCCGCCTGAATAAAGCGGTCATTGCGAAACTCGGGACCAAAGCGCTGGATCTGCAGGTCGCCAACCAGTGGGTCATAGCCAAAGCTGCCGGTCGATTTCATTTCCTGGAACATCACCGCCGGGGTCACTGTCCAGCTGTCGTCCAAGTCGATCTGCAGCGCCGCCCGACCGCCATAGACTTCCAGATCATTATAGTCAGCTTCGACAAAGGGAGCGTTGCTGACCACAAACCCACCCGGTTGCGGCAAAAACGTCCGGGTGCCGGCAACATTGTCGATAAAGCCGGCATCGCGCCGATAGAAACCGACGATGCGCAGGGCGGCATTTTCCGACAGCGGGGCGTTGACCATCCCCTCCACCTTGCCGCCAATACCGCCGCTGTGAACGCTGTTCAGTTCGGCATCGATACGCCCATCAAAGCCGCTGGCATCGGGGCGATTGGTAATGATCCTGATGGTCCCGGCCTGTGACGACGCGCCATACAGCGTGCCTTGTGGTCCAGCGAGGCTTTCGATCCGGGCAATGTCATAGATATGAATGTCGAGCGTACCGCCGATGGTGGTGATCGGCTGTTCGTCGAGGTAAACCCCGACCGAAGGCAGTGAGCCTGAGTGATTGCCATCGCCGCCCGACGCCACACCGCGCATATAGACGGTCGTCACCCCTGGCTGCGAGCTTTGGAACGCGACCGAGGGCAGAAACTGGGTGAACTGGTTAAAGTTGGAGATGCCTAGCTGGTCGAGGCGGCGGGTGCTGAGCACCTGCACGCTGATCGGCACGTCCTGGAGATTTTCCTCACGCTTTTGCGCGGTAACGATGATGTCGTCACTCTCATCTTCGCTGGCGGCCGGTGTCGCCGTTGTTTGCGCAACCGCTGTGGTTGTCAAAATGGACGAAGACGAAAGCAGCGCTGCAAATAGTGCAGTATGGCGAATGGTTCTCATGGTGGCCCCCAGGATAAAATTGCTGCGTGAGGATTGTCCTGCTTGGCCCATGCCGTCAACCTAAAGCCTCACAATGAAGCAAAATATTGATATGCCGTGGCAATATTGCCACGATCAGGGCTGGGCAGGCCCAGCCGGACAGGTGTCCAAAATGTCGCCCAAAGCCGCCTTGAGCGGGCCGAGCCATGGTTCAAACGCCCGCCATGCCGCAGTGCCTTCGCGAAAGATTGGCTGGCGCACCTGTTCGGAACTGGCGGTGCGTACGGCGCGCTGGGTGCGATGAAACTCAAGGCAGGTGGGATCGAATGCTAGGCCACAAGCCGCCAGCAGCGCCCGCACCTGTGGCTCGGTCTCATCGACCATCGCTTCATATTGGACGCGATGGACGCGGCCGGGGAGCGCCGCATCGACATGGGCCATCAGCCGCACATAATCGCGGTAATAGCGTCCCATGTCATCAAGCGCATAGCTGAACCCCTGTCCGCGTGCAAAATGCTGTTTGAAATTGGAAAAGCAACAGCCCAGCGGGTGCCGCCGCGCATCGATGATGATCGCATTGGGCAGGATAAGCTGGATTAACGGCAGATGCGCCCAGTTATTCGGCAGCTTGTCGATGAAATATGGGCGATCCGTCTGCCGCTGGATCCGGGTGCGCTGGAGATACTCCTCACCCATCGCGCCCAATTGCTCGGGCGACAGGGCCGCGAGTCCATTGGGATAATCGCTGATCCGTCGGGCGATGGCGGGGATGTCGGGCAGTTCGGATGTCCCCTCGACCATCGGGTGGCTCGACAATATCTGTTCGATCAGGGTCGATCCGGCGCGCGGCATCCCGAGGATGAAAATCGGGTCGGCAGCAGCGCAGCCCATCCCCGCCCGCTCAGCAAAAAAACCCGCGTCCGCCAGCGCAATGCTGGCATCGACAAAGCCCTCGGTCTCGTCCGCGTCATAGCTTTGCTTTGTTCGGCGCAAGGCATTGCCCGCCGCATAATGGGCAAAGGCGACATCGGCTCGCTTGTGATCCTCAAACGCCTTGCCCAGCGCAAAGTCCAAGTGAAAGCGATCCTCATCAGCCAGGTCGGGGGCATCAAGAGCAGCCTGCATCGCAGCAATATCGGCATCATCAAAGCGCACGGTCTTGAGATTGGCGAGGCTCCACCACACTTCCCCCAAAGTTGGAGCAAAGCTGAGGGCGCGGCGATAGGCGGCAATGCCATCCGCCTGCCGCCCCACTGTCTTGAGCATATGGCCATAGCTCATCCACACTTTGGGTTGGTTGGGCAGTTGTTTTAGCACCCCTTCATACAGGGCGATGGCATCATCAAAGCCGCCAATCCGCCCCAATGCCGCCGCCTTCAAATTGGCATGACCAACATTATCGGGGTCGTCGGTGATGAGCCTGTCCAGTTCGGATATCGCCTCGGTTGGGCGGTTCAGGCGGTAAAGGGTGATCGCGAGATTGGCGCGGGCAGGCGCAAAGGCGGGCCGCAGTTCGAGAGCGCGGCGCAGCAGTTTCTCGGCATCCTTGTATCGCCCGATCCTGCCCGCCAGTTCCGCCAGCATCCGCATCGCCGCCACATCAAACGGGTCAGCTTTCAGATGCGCCCGCAGTAATGGCTCGGCATCCGATAGCCGGTTGTCAGCGAGCGCAAGCGCCGCGCCGATCAGCCGGGGGTGGTATCGACCATTGGTCGACAGCCAATTGGATACAGGAAGAACGGTGGTTGCCATGATCAACGCTGTAGCGGCGATTCGCCATCGGGTGCAATTGATGCTTAACAGTGGCAATCTCAACCTTCGTCATGCTGAACTTGATTCAGCATCCATTGGGAAATAATTACCAGTGTTCAGAATGGACCCCGGATCAAGTCCGGGGTGACGAAGAGTGGTAGCAAGGGGGAGGCACGACTGCATGACCAGGCAGACAGACACGAGCGAACGACCGTTCGGGTTTTGGACGGCCGCCGCGCTGATCGTCGGCAGCATGATAGGCTCGGGTATTTTTCTGCTGCCGGTCGCGATTGCGCCTTATGGCTGGACCGGGGTGCTCGCGTGGATGATCAGCATCGCAGGCGTGCTGTGCATCGGCTTTGCCATAGCTCGCTTGACCCAGGCGATGCCGCACGAAAACGGCATCGTCGCGATTGCCAGTAGCGTGCTCGGCCCCGTCCCCGGAGTGCTGGTCGGCTGGAGCTATTGGGTGTCGGCATGGGCAGCGGCCGCCGCGCTTGCCATCGCCGCGACCAGCTATCTCGGCGTGTTCGTGCCGGGGTTGACAGCAACCCCGTTCACCGGCGCGATGACATCGGTCGCGATCATCTGGGCACTAACCGCGCTCAATTTTGCGGGCGCGCAGATCGTCGGGCAATTTCAGGTGCTGACCACAATATTGAAACTGCTACCGCTGATCGCGGTGGCGGTGATCATCGCGGTCATCGTGCCGACAGGACAGGCCCCGCTGCCACCGCTGCCACCGCCCGACACCATGTTCACCGGCCTGTTCGCTGCGATGACGCTGACCCTGTTTCCGCTGCTCGGTTTCGAAACTGCCGGGGTCGTCTCCGGACGGGTGCGTGATCCCGCCCGCACCATCATGCGCGCGACGATGGTTGGGACGGTGCTGACCGGCCTGATTTATATCATCGTCGGATCGGGCATCGCGCTGACCCTGCCGCCCGACCAGCTCGCCGCATCGAACGCACCCTTTGCGTTGTTCGTCGAAACATGGGTCGGGACCAATGCGGGCTATGTTGTCGCCGCCTTTGCCGCCATTGCCGCCATCGGCGCATTGAACAGCACAGTGCTGGGCCAGGGCGAAATCCCGCTGCGCATGGCGCGTTCGGGTTTGCTCCCGCCATGGTTCGCCAAAACCGATGCGCGCGATGTCCCAGTGCGCGCGCTCATCATCAGCTCAACGCTTGCCAGCCTGCTTGTGCTGACCACCAGCAGCCCGACGCTGGGCGGCGTCTTCATCTTTGTCGTGCTGCTCACCACCTCGTCCTCGCTTTGGCTGTTCGCCGCCATCTGTCTGGCCGCGCTCATCCGCCGCATCGCCGTTCCCGCCGCGCTGGCGGGGTTGGCCTTTTCGTGCGTTGTAATGGTCGGTGCAGGGATCGAAGTCAGCGCACTCAGCCTCGCGCTGATGCTCACAGCACTGCCGGTTTATTGGATGCGCTCAATGGGAGCGGCGCGTCAACCTGCCGAATAGGCTGCGTCAAACTGCTGCCCGATGACGTGCCGCTCAGGTGGGCGGCGCTGGTTTCCGCAGGATTTGTCGTGTGGATGGTGTGGGGACTGGGGCTAAAGGCTGACCTGTGGGGTCTGGCCCTGATGCTGCTTGGCCTGCCGGTCTATTACTGGGTGCGGCGTCAAGCCAGACTAGTGGAATAATTTCAATAGGTTAAGCCGCTTTCGTCCTTGCTTCCCCCGGCCTGCGCCGGGGTCGCAATGACGTAACAATCAAATGTCACCATCGGAAACTAGCGCGATTTTGAGTCAGATCGTCCAGCTACCGGGGTTGGGCATTGGCTCGCGTTTTTGCGCTTTGACCAGCGACATCACGCTGCGGGCAATCACCAGTGCCATGGCCGCAAACAGAATAAAAAACCCGATCAGCACGAACATCAGGATGAACCCGATGATGCTCGCGCCCAGACCCAGCCAGAATGTGTTGATCAGATATTGATAGTGGGATTCCTCCCATGGCTGCATGTCCGAATCGCCCTTCCAGATAAAGGCGAGGATCAGCCCGACAAAGCCGCTGATACCGGTGATGAAACCACCCAGATAGAGCAGGCTGACGATGGTCGGGCGATTGAGGTCAAAACCGCCGGTGGTTGGTGTGCCATTTGGTTCAGTCATATTTGCAATTCCCCGGCCCATTATGGTGGGCATTGTTGCGGACGCGGCTTTGCGCCGTCACCTGCTAGTCTGTTCCAACGCGACTAAGCCCTTTATGCGCAGCTTTGCCTGCCGCTGCAATCCCCCGAGCAAATGCCGCTGGCAAAGGCGATATGTATCTGTTATGTTCCACATGAGATATGTCACAGAGGAGACAGGATGATGCTGACCGGGGGATGTCATTGCGGCGCGGTCCGTTACGAAGCGACCGGAGCGGCGGACCATCATGCGCTGTGCCATTGCAGCGATTGCCGACGCTGCGCTGGCGCTCCGGCGGTGGCATGGATGGCTTTTCCGAGCGATGCGGTGCGGGTGACAGCGGGCGAAGCCAGCATTTATGCAAGCAGCGAACATGGCCGTCGCCATTTTTGCATCCAGTGCGGAACCGGCTTGCTCTACACCAACGATGCGATGCTGCCGGGCATCATCGACATTCAGTCCTCGACGCTGGATGATGCACAGGATCATGTGCCCGGTGTCCAGATTCAGGTCGCTGAACGGCTGGGCTGGATGGCGCATCTCGGCACGATTACCGAATATGCGCGCTATCCCGGAATGGATTGAGGCCCTTGAGCGATTTCAAGTCAGATGGAGCCCGCTAGCACTTGCGCTAGGGGAAGGGAAAAGCAAGCTTCTGACACCTTGCGAAATCGCGGTAAGAAAATATCCTAGAGCCTTACTCACCTTTGGAGGAGACAAATACCGCTTGCGGGCGCGATGTTTCAGGCCGCAGCGGCAAAATTGATACGGATCAAAGACAGGCATGGAGCTTTGCAGGCAGGATCGGACCACTAGCCACCATGATCGAAAGGCGTGATCCGATGACCAACCCCTTGATGAACCCCGCCGTGCTATTGTTCGCCGCTATGGTCGCCAGCTTTGCGCTGGTCCTGCTCTATGTCTCAATAGAAGAAGCGTTCAGCCGGTAAACAAAGGGTTGTTTCAGGCCGCGCTGTCAGTGTGTCGGGCCATCCAGCGCTGGGCAGTGAGCAGCAACAGCACCGAGCCGCCCTCTACCATGATCGACATGCTGATCGGGCCGGCAAACGGATCACCCATCATCACCCCGATAATCCGGCCAATCATCGCTATGCCAAACAGCGCTGCGGGGATGAACAACAGCCAATGCTGGTCAGGGCGCAGCGCCGCCCATCCTGCGGCCAGCGCACTAACGATGAAAAAGGACGATAGATCAGCGCGGATGGTGTTCATCGCCACGACATCGCCGCTAATCCCGAACATCTCGGCATAGGTCGCCGAACTGATCACCCCTACAAGGCCGGTCCAGCCAAAGAATATCGCCCACAGGCTAACTAATCCCCGCACAATCCATTGCATGATAATCTCCTCCCTCTCTCAAAATCCTCTCTCTCACCCTGTTTCCCGCATCGATCAGGGCCGCGACAATAATGTCCGCGCCTGTCCGGCAAGTTGCGCCAACATCGCCGGAGAAGGCACGAGGCTGGCCTGGGCGCGCGTCACAAAGGTGCGGAACTGTTGCACCCGTGCGCTGTTGCGCTCCAGCCAATCTTGGCTTGCGGCTTGGGCCTCGCCGCTCAGGCGGGCAATCGTCTCGAGCCGCATTTGCTGGAAATCCCGGGCTAATCCGGCGACCAGCAAGCGTTCCCATGGGTCGCTGGGTGACAGTTGCATCGCCGCCCCTTGCGCCCAATCAAGCCCGGTTGCCTGTCCGAAAGCGGTGAAAGCGCGGGTGATTACAATCGGATCTGACTGTTGCGCACGGGCCAGCGCGACAATGCCTACTGCCCCGTCAAGCTCGGCCAGATGGACCACCGCTTCGGCCAGTTCCACCGGTGCCCCCTTGTCCACCAGCCGCTGGGTAAAGGCATTGGCTTGGTCGCGCCCCTGCGACAACAGCAATTTATTGCTCATCTTGTCGAGCGTCGAAATGCCCGGTTTAAGGTCGGCGACGCATTGCGCCAATGAGCGACCGGCCACCGCGTTGCGGATCAGGTCGGCCATATGCGCCCGCGCTTCGATTGCCACTTCGGTATAGAGCATCAAGCGCACATCCTCGGCGACCTCAGCGCTGTCGATCATCCGCCACAACTCTTGAAGTCCGAACAGATGTTCTGCGATGACAAAGGCTTCGGTGACATCTGCCAGACCAACCCCTTCTTCCTCGGCAAGCTCAAAGGGATGGGTCAGGCCCATCCGGTTGACCAGGCGGTTGGCGACTTTGGTGGCCACTATTTCATTGCGCAACTGGTGCGACAAAATCACCTCACGCTGCCCTTTGCCCATCGCGGCCGGGAACGCCGACAAAAGTTCATCGTCCATCAACGGGTCTTTGCCCAGATGCGCGGCTTCGGCGGCGGCTTGGATCGTCAGTTTGGCGGTGGACAGGATGACCGCCAGTTCCGGCCGGGTCAGTCCGCGCATTTCCTGGGTGCGCCGGGTCAGTTCGTCATTGGGGGCGAACCCCTCGACCATCCGGTCCAGCACGCCATCGGCTTCAAACTGGTCGATCAGCCGCAGGATTACCGGCATGGCAGCAACCCCGCCGCGTTCGGCAATCGACAATGCCAGCGCCTGCAGCCGGTTGTCATTCAAAACCAGCCCAGCAACCGCGTCGGTCATCTCGGCCAACAACTGGTTACGCGCTTCCTCGCCGAGGCCGGCTTCGCGCCGCGCCGCATTCAGTGCGATTTTGATGTTCACTTCGTTATCGGAACAGTCGACGCCAGCGCTATTGTCGATAAAATCGGCATTGATACGTCCCCCGCGCAGGGCAAAGGCAATCCGCGCCGCCTGAGAAATGGCCAGATTGGCACCCTCACCAATGACTTTGGCGCGCAAATCTTCGGCATCGACCCGCAACCGGTCATTGGCGGGATCGCCGACATCGGCATTATTTTGCGCAGCTGCTTTGACATAGGTGCCGATGCCGCCAAACCACAACAGATCGGCAGGGGCCGTGAGGATCGCCGAGATCAATGCCGCAGGTTCGATGCGTTCGGCGTCAATCGCCAATGCTGTCCGTGCTTCGGGCGACAAAATCATTATTTTTTGGCTGCGCGGAAATATGCCGCCGCCCTTGGACAGCAGCTTGCTGTCATAGTCGGCCCAGCTTGATCGCGGCAGCGCAAACAGCCGCTCCCGCTCGGCCCAGCTTGTCGCCGGGTCAGGGTTGGGGTCGATGAAGATGTGGCGGTGGTCAAATGCCGCGATCAGTTTCAATGATTTGGACAGTAACATGCCGTTGCCGAACACGTCACCGGACATGTCTCCGACGCCAACCACGCTGATAACATCAGCTTGCACGTCCATTCCCATTTCGAGGAAATGGCGCTGCACCGAAATCCAGGCACCCTTGGCGGTGATGCCCATCGCCTTGTGGTCATAGCCATTGGAGCCGCCGCTGGCAAAGGCGTCGTCCAGCCAAAAGCCCCGGGCTTGGGCAATGCCATTGGCGATGTCGGAAAATGTCGCTGTCCCCTTGTCAGCAGCAACCACGAAATAGGGGTCAGGCCCGTCACGGATCACAACTGTATCGGGGTGGACTACGTTGCCGGCCACAAGATTATCGGTGACTGACAACAGGGTGCGGATGAAGATGCGGTAGCATTCGGTTCCTTCGGCGATCCACGCATCGCGATCAGCGGTGGGGTCTGGCAAATGCTTGGGATAGAACCCCCCCTTTGCGCCGGTCGGCACGATCACCGCATTTTTGACCCGCTGCGCCTTCATCAGGCCCAATACCTCGGTGCGGAAGTCGTCCCGCCGGTCTGACCAGCGCAATCCGCCCCTCGCGATCGCGCCGGCACGCATGTGGATGCCCTCCACCCGCCAAGAATATACGAAAATCTCGCGCCACGGCAGTGGTTTGGGCAGGCCGGGAATGCCGTGGCTGTCGAGTTTGAAGGCCAGAGCCTCCTTTGCGGCGGGGGCAAAGGCGTTGGTCCGCAGCGTCGCTTCGACCACCGCCAGCATCAGCCGCAAAATCCGGTCCTCATCAATCGCAGCAACCTCGTCAAGGCCGGTGGCAATGGCGCTGCGGGCTGCCAAAGCCATGCTGTCTGAAATCCTGTCGGGGTGGTGCAGCGCAACGAACAGGTCGATCAGCGCGTGGGTGACAGCAGGGGCACCGCGCAGTGCGCAGACAAATGTTGCAAGGTCATAATTGGCCCCGGCTTGGCGCAAATAGCGATACCATGCGCGCAACCAGATGACCGCCTCGGGAGCAATTCGGGTTTGCACCACCAATTGGTTGAATGCGTCATTTTCCGCCTCACCCTGCAACACAGCGGCAATCGCTGCCTCGATAATCGCAATGCGTGCGGCATCATTGATCAACCCGGATGGCGCGCCCAACAGGTTGAGTTGAAAGTCGTGCAAATGGTCTGAGCGATCTCCCTGTAGCGCAGCTGGGACTTCTTCGAGCACGAAAAAGCCGAAATTTTCAAGCGCTGGAACAACCCGAGACAGCGGCAGGGGGCCATTGATACTATAGACCTTGAGCTTCATTGCGCCAAGATCGCTCGCAGCGGCCTTGCTCAAACGCACCCCGATTGGGCGGGTGTCGTCGAGGCCATGGAGGCGCAGAATATCGAGCGCGGCCTCTTGCGGTCCTTTGGACAGGCGATAGGCCGGTGGAAAGCGGTTGGCATGGCGGCTGGCGAGCACGCTCGCCCGCCCTTCGCCAAGGTCAGACAAGGCGGCCTCGACCGCTTGCACCCAGCCGCGCACCATCCTCTCCAACTCGGCGTCGAGCACAGCGGCATCCGGGATGACCCCGTCACCGCGCAGGTCGAGGGCATAGCGCAGCCTAGCCGCGCCGCCTTCTTCCATCGCGATGCTCCACGACAACAGCTTGCCCTTGCTGTGGCTGATCAACAGCTCCTGGATCGCCAAGCGGCGACCGGTCGAGACCTCGTCACGCGGCAACCAGACAAAGGCAAACAGGTGGCGTTGCAGCGGCGAGGTCAGCAGATACAGCTTTGGCCGTGGCCGGTCAGCAATCGACATCGCGGTCAGCGCCAGCATTTCAACTTCACTCGCGTCGCAGGCGATCAGCAGATCGTGCGGTAACTGAGTCAGCACATGCGCCAATGCCTTGCCAGCATGGCCAGCCGGGTCAAAGCCGAATTTTTTGAACAGCTCGGACAGCATGTTGCGCAGCAGCGGCACCCGTTCTGGCGGCGTGGACAATGCCGCACTGGTCCACATCCCGGCATGGATGGAAATGCCGCTAAGGCCAGACACATCGTGGACCGGCAAGATGATCAGATCGATTAAGACCGTGCGATGAATCCTCGACATCTGGTTGGATTTGACGATCAACGGCACCCGGCCGCCGCGCTCGAACCATTGGATGGCGGCCTTGACCGTGGCATCAGCCAGCAGCGGGCGATTATCGCTGCGGCAAATCCCCAGCATGTCGGTGGTACGACCGTCGATCAAATGGCGCTGATGGCCGATCAGGGTAAAATTGCGATCGAGGAACCAGCGCAGCAATGCAACAGCTTCACTGTCACGGCACGTCTCGGCATCGTCGTGCATGGCAGCTTGCAGCTTTAGCCAGTCGGCCACGGCTGCCCGCACGTCAGCCAAGACGCGCTCAAGATCCTGCACCAGTTCGCGTCTTTTGCGGGCATCGACGCGCTCAATTTCCATATAGATCATCGATTCGCGCCGCTCACCGCTGGCATCGCGATCAAGGATGTCGGTCAAGCGGCCATCCGTATTACGACGGACGGCGACCACCGGATGGATGATCCGGGCAATTATTAAACCGGCATTGGATACCGCTGCGGAAACCGAATCGACCAGAAACGGCATGTCGTCATTTACCAGCGCGAGGCGCATCCGCCGCTCGCCCTCGCCACCAGCCATCGTTTCCAGGTGAATCGATGGCTGGCCATGGTCACGCAAGGTTGCGACACTGGCCATAAATGTAGCAACATCCTGCCACGAGGCGATGTCTCTGTCCTGCTCATCCTCGGGCAGGGCGCTGTCGCTAAGCGCGGCCAAAAGCGTATCTAATATCGCTTGCGGGAGGGTTTGCTGATTTTGGCCAGTTATTGCGTTTTCGTCGCGCTTGGGCATATCGCACTCGATTTTCTGTCCGGGTCACCCTCTAGCACCGGTTGCGGGCACGCAATGCGTCCGTTTCCAATGATAGCGCTGGCTCGGTCGCTGCCAAAAGAGCCATGCCTATGCGCCGGTTGGAGCCTTGGCTCAACCCCTGCAGGTGACAGTATCGTTCAAACTGGCGAAATTTTATTACGCCGGTTGGAGCCTTGGTTCAATGGCGCTTTGCTGCGGCCTTTAGCGTCCGGTCACGCTGGGCGTCGTCATCACCGATCATCGCGATGATGGTGTGTGTGCCATCGCTCATCCGCCTAGCGACCAGCACAGTGAACTCCGCTTCGCTTTCGACATAGGGCAATTCAAGCTGTGCCAGCGGCACTGCGCGACGCAGCTTTTCGGCCACACCGGCCATCGGGTCGCGGACAGGCGTGTGTGCGCGGCGCGCCGAACGGACAGCCTTGACTAGGCCCTTGATGCCATTTTCATAGCCGGACAGATAGGCGTTCAAGCCATCCGGAGCGATATTTTCCTCGGCAGCATGGCCCAGCACGGCAGCATATTCGGCCAGCCGAGTCTTGTCATACTGCGCGCCAAACACCAGTTTGACGACCGGGGTCATCGGGGATTTTTCGGATACAGCAACCCCGGCCTCGCTCAGTAACTCGGCATAATCTTGGGGTGCAGCCTTGGCAGCGCTGGCAAACTCCCAAGCCTGTCCGATAGCATGATACAGGGCCTGATGACCTCGCACATGGGCTTGGGCAGCGGCATTGGCACATTCGCGCGCATTGGCGAGCCAGTCGGCGAGACTGGCATGGTCGCGGTCAATCGCTTCACCGGTGAGCGGTTGGTCCAAAATCAGTGGTGCTTCGCTATTGTCCCAGCTATCCGCATCGCCGTCATGGGCATAGTCATCACCCAAGTCCATCGTCGCCTTGTGGGACGCGACCGGACCATCGGCCCATACTGGCACGGTTGGCCGGGCATGGGGCGCCGCTAGGGCGGCAGCAGCCATTTCCTCGCTCAGCGCATCGACCAGTTCGGACTCTGCGACCTGTTTCCAGTTGATCACGCCGAGGATGAAATCAATCGTATCGTCATCGGACGAAAAGGGCAGCAACACCCCGCGATACATGATGTTTACCCCCTTTTCATTGACGAACTCTGCTTCAAAACCGATTGGCGCACGATTGGCGATGATCTGAAGATAATGGTCGGTCAGGCGCGACAGCAGTGATCGGCGCGGGACGTCGGCGATATACTCGACGCTGTCAGCCAGTTCGCATTCCGCAGCTATCGCTTCCCCGACAAAGGCAATGGCGGGGTTTTCGATACCCGAGGTAAAATCAAGCAGGATGGAATTTGGCCCGAAATCGCCAAGGTCATTGACGTCAAGCGACTCGATGGAAGGGAAGGAGCGCCCTGCGAGCAGCTTGGCCCAAAAGTTATAGGCGCGCACATGCATCCGCCGTTCGTCCTGGCCGATCAACGGCGGGGCTTCGATACCAGGCGTCTCTGCCGACACATCGGCATGGCTGTCAATCGTCCTGCGCAAGCTGTCCATAGTGGCTTGGTCCTGATTTCGGTCATCCGGTTAATGCCCTAAAAATGGTAAACACATCGTTAAAGCCGATAAGCAAAACCTGCGGGTCAGCACTGGTTTGTGCGGCGCTGACCGAGGTGGATAGTCTTGTCATGGGCCGGGGTTGCTGCTAACCGAACCGCCGCAGGAACGCAGGGCCGTGCCGCTTTAGCTCAGCTGGTAGAGCATCGCATTCGTAATGCGGGGGTCACAGGTTCGAGTCCTGTAAGCGGCACCATTTTGATATTGGCGGATAATGGCGGCGATTGGTCATGGCGACAGTTACACACATCAAAACGGCTGGCCTGGATGCGGATGCGGATTGGAGCCTGCCCGGCTGGATTTATCACAACCCCGAATATCATGCCCTCGAAATGGATCGGGTCATCCGCCCGGCATGGCAGATCGTCTGCCACCTGTCCGATTTACCGGTCGCCGGCTCGTATCAGACGCTCGACCTGTTGGGCGAAAGCATCGTCGTGGTGCGCGGCGATGATGGTCAGGTGCGGGCCTTTGCCAACGTCTGTCGCCACCGTGCGACGCGGCTGGTCGATGGCCCATCTGGTTGCGTTAAGAAACTGGTCTGCCCCTATCATGCTTGGAGCTATGCGCTCGACGGGCGGCTGAGCGGGGTGCCGATGCGCAGCGATTATCCGTCGCTCGATATGGCCAAAACAGGCCTGCACCGGATCGACATCGACATTTGGCATGGCTTTGTGTTTATCCGGCTGCAGGGCGACGGCGGCCCCAGTGTGTCGGAAATGATGGCCCCTGCTGAGGCTGAAGTCGCGCATTACCGCCTTGCCGAGATGCAGCCGATTGGCACTGCCTGGTCGCGACCGCGCGCGGTGAACTGGAAGAATGTCGGCGATAATTATTCGGACAATCTGCACATTACGGTGGCTCATGACGGGCTGACCCGGCTGTTTGGCAAAAGCTATGCGGTTGAGGCGATGGGCTGGGTCGACAAGATGTCAGGCCAGCTAGCCGAGCGTCCGTCGAACAATTTTTGGGAGAGATTCTATCAGGCGCATTTGCCCCGCGTCCCCCATCTGCCCGACGAATATCAGCGGTTGTGGCTCTATTTCAAACTGTGGCCGAACATGGCGTTCGACCTTTATGCCGATCAGATTGATTTCATGCACTGGGTGCCGACCGGCCCGACTAGTTGTATGTTGCGGGTGATGACCTATGCGTTGGCCGATGCCAATATTCCACTGGATGAACGCCGGACGATGCGGCTGGCGCGCTATGCCAATGAAAGGATCAACCGCACCGTCAATCGTGAAGACACCTGGCTGATCGAGCGGGTCCAGCGCGGGATGCAGACCAGTCATTATAGCGCGGGGCCGATTGCCACCAGCGAAGTGTGCCTGCGCAGCTTTGCTCGAAAGATCCGCGACCTTATCCCTGAGGCGCGGCTGCACCATGCGCCACCCGCAGGATGGAGCAAGTGCGGACCAGTAAATGGGGGGCCAATAGATGACCAAAGCCTATGACGCGCTGATTATAGGCGGCGGCCATAATGGCCTTGTCTGTGCCTTTTACCTCGCACGGGCGGGGATGAAGGTGCGCGTGCTAGAACGCCGCGCAATCATCGGCGGGGCGTGCGTGACCGAGGAGTTTCACCCCGGATTCCGCAATTCTACCGCCAGCTATACCGTCAGCCTACTGCGGCCAAAGGTCATCCGCGACATGCGCCTGCACCAACGCGGCTGGCGAATTATCGAGCGCACCATCAGCAACTTTTTCCCGCATGACGACGGCTATCTAAAGCTGGGTGGCGGCACCGCCCGAACCCAAGCCGAGTTCGCCCGCTTTAGCCAAAAGGACGCCGAGACATTTCCGAAATATGAGGAGGCGCTGGAACGGGTCGCCGAGGTGCTGCGCGACATGGCGCTCAAAACTCCGCCCAATGCCGGCGGCGGGGTGCGCGCGCTGTTGGCGGCGGCTGCGCAGGGGCGGCGGCTCGCAAAGATGGACATCGAGGCACAGCGCGATGTCCTGGACCTGTTTGTCAAATCGGCGCGCAATTTCCTCGATAGCTGGTATGAAAATGACCATGTGAAAGCGGCGTTTGGCTTTGACGCAGTGGTCGGCAATTATGCCAGCGTTGATACCCCGGGCAGCGCCTATGTTCTCCTCCACCATGTGTTTGGGGAGATTAACGGCAAAAAGGGGATGTGGGGCCATAGTGTCGGCGGGATGGGGGCGATCACCCAGTATATGGCCGAGGCCTGTGTTGAGGCCGGGGTCGAAATCAGCCTGGAGACGCCGGTCGCCAAAGTGCTGGTCGAGCCTGCCCCAGCGAAAGCCGGGGGCAACAAGGCTGTCGGGGTCAGACTCGAAAGCGGCGAGGAGATTGCCGCCAAAGTTATCGCCGCCAATGTCGGTCCGGCGTTGCTTTATCGGCAACTGGTCGATCGGGCGGACTTAACCCCGCAGTTCGCACGGCGGATGGACGGCTATAAAACCGGTTCGGGGACGTTCCGGATGAATGTCGCGCTGTCTGAGCTGCCCGACTTCACCGTCCTGCCCGGCAAGCAAACGGCGGAGCACCACACCTGCGGCATCATCATCGCCCCGACCCTTGATTATATGGACAAGGCATATAGCGATGCTCGCGCCAAGGGCTGGTCGGATGAACCGATTGTCGAAATGAAGCTGCCGACCAGCGTCGATGACAGCCTCGCCCCGCCTGGGATGCACATAGCCAGCCTGTTCTGCCAGCAATTCGCGCCGGTGCTGCCGCCCAATGCCGACGGCAGCCCACGGTCATGGGATGATGCACGCGAGGTGGCGGCAGACCTGATCGTCGATACCGTCACCAAACATGCGCCAAACTTCAAGGGCGCAATCATCGCTCGGCAAATCCACTCACCACTCGATCTGGAGCGCAAGTTCGGGCTGATCGACGGTGACATCATGCACGGCCATATGAGTTTGGATCAATTGTGGGCAGCGCGGCCGGTGCTGGGTCATGGTGATTATCGTGGCCCGATTTCGGGCCTGTATATGTGCGGTTCGGGCACCCACCCTGGCGGCGGCGTCACCGGCGCTCCGGGGCATAATGCGGCGCACGAAATTTTGCGCGACCGCAGTCTGGTCGGGCGACTGTTTGGCTAGCCTTTTTCACGTGGTTGCCAGAGTTTCATGGTTAATGATTTTAACCTTTGTCCCGCTGCGGGGCAGATAGGTTAAGCGGTTGGCTTCCCTCAGCGACCCTCCACTAAACCAGCGGCATGTTTTTCCGTTTCCTTATCTGTCGGCTATTTTCGATGGGGAGGACTGCGCGCATGCAGACAAAATCAAACGAGCAATCCACGCGCGCCTTGGACCTTGATGCGGTTGCGCACAGGTCAAAATTGCCTGAACTGGCGAGGGTCGATCCGGTCGCATATGCGCGGCTGATCCTAAGGCGTGCGGGGATAGCGCCACTGGTCTGTGGGCTGGTGGCTGCGAACTTTTCTGCCAGTCCTGCTCCGGCTGCGGCAGAAAACACTTCCACTGTGCGGGCAACTGCGCTGGCACAGGCGCGGGTGGTTGTCCTGCCCAGCAGTGCCCGGATCAGCGATGGAGTGCTGCAACAGGCGAATGGCAATCGAACCAGCGCCGGGGGGCAGGCTGGACGAGTTAGCGACGGGGTCAGCGTGGCGGTGCGGCCATGTGATCCAGCACCAGGGCAAAGGGCGGGTGAGCCAGTGCTTGGCGCTTGCCGGATGACCATCTACAACCTGCCCTGATACCAAGGCTCAATGAGCTTGCCTCATTGGGCCTAGACCCTGATTCATTTCGGTTGAACCAAAATGCGGTTCTAGTCTTCTTGTTTGATCTTTCCCGCTGGCAGGCCAGCGCGGTGGGATGTGCGCGGTTGCATCGCTCTGGTCATACGTTAAAGTGTGTTCGGTGGCCGCTAGTGGAGTGATTTCAACATTCGCATCCCGCTGGCGGCAATCCTAGTTTCAGCCTCCGGCTGAAGTTTATCCTGAGCGCCTGCCTTGCAGGCAGTCGAAGGGCGAATGTTGAAATTAAAACTCCACTAGAGACTTAGTGTTGCTAGTGGTCCTTGCGATTCTGACATTTGCACCTGACATGTCCGATAGGGGTTGCAAATGTCATAATCGGACCGCTAGCGCGGGTGGAACGATCAAAGCATCAAAATATGGGGAAAACAAGCATCATGGCAGCCGATAACAACCGGCCACTGTCGCCGCATCTACAGGTTTATCGCTGGGGACCGCACATGATGGTGTCGATTATGCATCGCGCAGCCGGGGACGGGATGGCGATTGTCGGCACTCTGATGCTGTTGTGGTGGCTGGGTTCGGCGGCAACCGGAGCCGAAGCCTATGCCACATTTGTCAACCTTGTCTGGCAGCAGAGCGCGGCTGAGGGGTTGAGCAACTGGAACTGGCTTGGGCGGATGGTTCTGGTTGGCCTGACCTGGGCATTTTTTCAGCATAGCTCGTCAGGCCTGCGCCACCTGTTACTCGACACCGGCGCGGGGTATGAGCTTAATACCAACCGCACATGGTCGCTGGTGGTGGCGATCATTCCCGCAGTGCTGACCGCAGCATTGTGGATTTACATTCTCTACAGGGGGCTTTGACATGGGCAATAGCACTGATTTGGGTCACGTTCACGGGCCTAGTTCGAGCAATGAGGTCACCCACCACTGGCTGACCCAGCGGGGCACTGCGATCGCCAATCTGGCGCTGATGACCTGGTTGATAACCAGTCTGGTGACGGGGGACTTTTCTAATTTGGATTCAGTCAAGCGCTGGCTGTCACAACCGGTAGCAGCGGTGCCGATGCTGTTGCTGGTGATCAGCATGTTCACCCATCTGCGGCTGGGCCTGACCGTGCTGATCGAGGATTATGTCCATGACGAAGCGACCAAACTGGGATCGTTGTTGATGCTGACATTCTTTGTCTGGGGCGGGCTGATCACAGCGCTATTCGCCATCACCAGCATTGCCTTGGGGGGCGCTGGCAATGCCAGCCAATAGCCAGAGCGGCACCGCGCAGTCCGCATACAAGATTATCGACCACGTCTATGATGCAGTAGTTGTCGGTGCGGGTGGCTCCGGCCTGCGCGCCACCATGGGCAGTGCCGAGGCGGGGCTGAAGACCGCCTGTATTACCAAGGTGTTTCCGACCCGCAGCCACACCGTCGCGGCACAGGGCGGGATTGCCGCCAGCCTCGGCAACAATTCGCCAGACCATTGGACCTGGCACATGTATGACACCGTCAAGGGATCCGACTGGCTGGGAGACCAGGACGCTATTGAATATATGGTGCGCGAAGCCCCCGCTGCGGTGTATGAGCTGGAACATGCTGGCGTGCCGTTCAGCCGCAATGCCGATGGCACCATCTACCAGCGGCCGTTCGGCGGCCATATGCAAAATATGGGGGCCGGCCCCCCGGTCCAGCGCACCGCTGCTGCTGCTGACCGCACCGGCCACGCGATGCTCCATGCGCTATATCAACAGAGCCTCAAATACGACGCGGACTTTTTCATCGAATATTTCGCAATCGACCTGATTATGGAGGATGGTACCAACGGCCCGGAATGTCGCGGGGTCATCGCGCTGTGCATGGACGATGGCTCAATCCACCGCTTTACCAGCCAAGCGGTAGTGCTGGCGACCGGCGGTTATGGCCGCGCCTATTACACCGCAACCAGCGCCCACACCTGCACCGGCGACGGCGGCGCGATGGTTTTGCGCGCTGGGCTGCCGCTCCAAGATATGGAGTTTGTCCAGTTCCACCCGACCGGTATTTATGGCGCGGGTGTGCTGATTACCGAGGGCGCACGCGGTGAAGGCGGTTACCTCACCAACTCTGAGGGGGAGCGCTTTATGGAGCGCTATGCCCCGTCGGCCAAGGATCTGGCGAGCCGCGATGTGGTGTCACGCTCGATGGCGCTGGAAATCCGCGCAGGGCGCGGCGTCGGCCCGAACAAGGACTATATCTACCTCCACCTCGACCATATCGATGCCAAGGTGCTAGCCGAACGTCTGCCCGGCATTACCGAAAGCGGCAAAGTGTTCGCGGGGGTTGATCTGACCCGCCAGCCGCTGCCAGTGTGCCCGACGGTCCATTACAATATGGGCGGCATTCCGTGCAATTATCATGGCCAGGTGGTTACAAAAATCGGCAAAGACCCGGAAGTCATCGTCCCCGGCCTCTATGCCATCGGCGAAGCCGCCTGCGTTTCGGTCCATGGGGCCAACCGGCTGGGGTCTAACAGCCTGATCGATCTAGTCGTGTTTGGCCGCGCCACCGGCCTCCACCTCAAAGCCAATGTCACACCCGGCGCGGTGCAAAAACCGCTGCCCGCAAGTTCGGCTGATCTGGCGCTGGCTCGGCTTGACCATTTCCGCTTTGCCAGCGGTGGTTCGCCGACGGCACAGGTGCGCGACGACATGCAGCGCGTGATGCAGACGCATTGCGCGGTGTTCCGCGACACTGCGCTGCTCGACGAGGGCAAGGCAAAGCTGGCGCAGACATATAAGCGGATGGGAGACATTGGCGTCACCGACCGTAGCCTGATCTGGAACACCGACCTGATTGAAACGCTGGAGCTGGACAATCTGATTGCCCAAGCGACCTGCACCATCCACGGCGCGTCGAACCGCAAGGAAAGTCGCGGCGCCCATGCGCATGAGGATTTCCCCAAGCGCGACGATAAAAACTGGATGAAGCACAGCCTCACGTGGTTCGACGGCTGGGGTGGGCCGGATAAAGCAAGGGGCAGCGGCGATGTCAAAATCGACTATCGTCCGGTCCACGAATATACGCTGTCGGATGAGGCCGAGTATATCAAGCCACAGGCGCGGGTGTATTGATGTGTTCGAACGAACGCGAATAACGAACGAGATATTTGCTTCGAGTGATCAAGCGAATTTGAATAGCATAGTTGTCCACCAACTCGTCTCGTCCAACGTGATGGATGCAGCCGTCTCGTTGATGAAGAAGCAAGGGTATGGGGCGCCCCTGATGCTGCGACCTTTGCTCTAACCTTGGCCTTGAATCTGGGACTGAATGTTGATCCGCGCGTGCTCATTGATGCTGAAATCTCACCGATCAAACATGCAGAGTGTATCGCCATTTTGAGTAGCGTATCAATAGTAGCTGTAACCCGACTTTTGGATCGCGGCGGCAACGAAAAAGCAATTGTGCAGGCTGACGAAGCGCGAGTGTATTGAATTGGGAGTGGAGAGGCGATGGGTTGTTCGTTGGCGGGGCACGGACTCAACCCTGGATCATTCAGAAATCGTAATGATGTTTCCAGCTGTCTGGTCAGTCGAGCGCGTGGCGCGACACTTGGAAACTGTCTACGTCGCCGTGACTTGGTTTCAAGGTGACAAGTGGATGTGGTCGAAGCACAGGCGCGGATCGCGCCTTCAGCCTTCTACGCTGATTCACCATCACCAAGATTTAATTTCCTGCGGCCACAACCCTTGGCTCTTGGCACGCCTTGAATCGATAAGCCCAGCGGAATTCCGGCGGAAATCTGGGGATAGCAAACATGTGGTCCCCGGAATTACCGGAATTAGGCTAAAGAGGCGATGAAGCTCAAAGAGCACCAAAGTGGTATCCTCCTCATGTTTGCTGGTTTATCGGCGCGTGTCGGCAACGAAGCCGTCAAGCCAGCGGCGCTCAGAGCATGGCTGGATGAGGAAGCAACCAGTGGTACCGTTGATCGCGAGACGGTGTGGCTCTTTCGAACGGGCTATATCACGACCATTGATGGGGAAGCCTATGCCGTCACCGAGGAAGGGTGGGCTGCCCTCGACCGCCACTTGATTGGGATCGAAGAGGCGTCGCGCCGGGAAGAACGCGCTAATGGCGGGTCTTCCCCGTTTGAAGCCAGTCTTTCCGCCAAGGAGGAAGCCCCCGATGTGCTGATTCTAATGGGGGAATTCGAAATCAAAGCTGAAGCGCGGCGGATGACCTTTCGCACCTTCCCGAATGCATCGCCCGCGTTCAGGTCAAGCGAGTAGTTCCGGGATTAGGGATTACGGTGGCAGTTTACTTAACCCCCAAACTTCCAAATCCCCCCTCTGGGGGAGGTGGCAGCCTGAAAGGCTGACGGAGGGGGTGCCAGCCACCATAGGCCTCGCTCAGAGGCGAACCCCTTTCACCCCCTACCAAAAATCCTCAATCTCATCCGGAACATCTTCGCTGGCATGGATCACGCGGATCACGATGAGTTCGGTGTCGGTGCAGCGGTAGATCGCGCGGTGCACGCCGGACCGGACTTTGCGATAGTGCGGCGGGAGGCCGAACGCTTCGCTGCCAAGCCTGCGCAACCCTCTCCCGCAGGGGGAGAGGGAAAACCCCGCGCTAGCGTTTACGCTAGGGGAAGCAAACAGGAACCACGCGCTGGTTTGTCAGCGGGAAAGGCCAGAAGGGAACGCCGCGCTAGGGGAGGGACAAGGTAAACATCTGGCTAGGAAATTGCCCTAAACAATCATCGATTTTGGTCGTTGCTATGTCTGTAGCGAGGAGTGGAATTGATGGAATCAGTAGTTAGCGCTTTGGGTGCCGGGTCGGGCATTGACATCACGGCATTGGTCAACAGTCTTGCTGCGGCATCACGACGGCCAAAAGACGAGCTGTTGACCCGGCGGGCCACTATCAACCAGGCCCGGCTGCAAGCGCTCAGCGATATCGCTAGTGGCATTTCCGGGTTTTCCTCGGCGCTTGCCGCACGCATCTCAGGTGGCAACCTTGCTACCCAGCCGACCAGCTCGGATGCCGGACTAATCACGGTCAGCCTCAACTCAGGGGCGCGGATCAACGCGATCGCATCGACCATCATCGTCAACCAGTTGGCCAAGTCGCAAACCCTCCAATCGGTTGGCCTTGCCAGTAGCCAGGCCGTAGTTGGCCAGGGGACACTGGCGCTGACCACGTCGAAGGGAAGTTTTAATATTGTCGTCGGCGCGCAATCGGACAGCGTTAGCGGCCTTGCCGCCGCGATAAATGCCGCCAATGCCGGGGTTGTCGCATCAGTAATCAGCGATAGTCAGGGCGCCCGCCTGATATTGCGCGGGGAAAGCGGAGCAGCCAATACTTTCACGTTGACCCTGACGAGCGGCTTGGCGACGGAACTGGGGCGCTTTGCCTATCCTACTGCTGCGGGCAACGGCCTGTCGCTCGCGCAAGCAGCGCAGGATGCGGCGATTTCGGTTGACGGGGTCAGCGTGACGGGTGCCAGCAACAGCTTTGCCAATCTGATTGAGGGGGTGACAATCAATTTAAAACGGGCTGATCCCGGAGTTTCGGTGGCCATCGGCAGCGCCCGTCCGACCGTCCAAATCGAGCAGGCGGTTGGCGATTTTGTCGAAGCCTACAACCAGTTGATGGGCCAGATAAGCGAAGCCGGTCGCAACGGCGCCGGTGCCGGGGCCGGACCATTGCGCGGCGACATCGGCCTCAATGATCTGCGCGCCCGGCTGTTGCGGCTGAGCGACACCGCGCTGACCAGTTCAGGTAATGGCCCGCATCGTCTGGCACAAATCGGTGTGCGCACCAACCGCGACGGGACAATCGGGTTTGATCGCGTTATTTTTGCCTCGGTGATAGCCACAAACCCGCAAGGGGTTGAGGCGATGTTCCGGCCAGGCCAGTTCAGCGATAATTCTCTGGTGACAATCAACAGCGATCCTAGCCGGGTGCGACCGGGCCAATATACGATCAGCGATATTGTCCCCGCGTCAGGTGGTCAGCCTGCATCGGGGCGGATTAACGGGATTGCCATGACCGGTATCGAAAACCAGTTGGTGGCCCCGGCCGGTTCGGCTGCGCCTGGGCTTATCCTGAGTGTAGCAGATGGAGCAACTACGGCGGTGGTGACTATCGAACCTGGTCTGGGCGGCGCGCTAGCTGCGATTAGCGAAGCCGTGCGCATCGGCGGTGGCGGCTTTGCCGCGTCGCGTGCCCGGCTGCAGCTGGAAGCACGCGAAATCACTAGCGCCCGCGAAATCCATGAGTCGCGCTCGACCCGAAATCGCGAACAATTGCTGACCAGCTATGTGGCGATGGATCGTCGGGTTGCCGCGTTCCGTGCGACTCAAAGCTACCTTACACAGCAAATCGCGGTCTGGAACAATAATGCTCGCTAGACGGACAGGGGCGGCGCATTCGGCCTGTTCGTTATACGATCAGATCGAGCTGGAGGCGCGGGTGCGCGGGGCGAGCCCGGTGGAGCTAATCAGCATTTTGTTCGAGCAAGCGGACAAGGCGCTGGGCAGGATGATCTTTGCGATAGAGCGTGGTGCGCCTAGCTCGGTTGCGGTAGGACAGGTGATGTTTGTCTCGATCATGAACGGGCTTGAAGGATCGCTCAACCACGATCAGGGCGGAGAGGTCGCACGGGCGATGCAGCGCGCCTATCAGACGATAGGCAGGGACGTCATGCAGGCTGTCAAAGATAGTAATCAGCAGGCGATTGTCAGCGCCCGGGCGCAACTGGCCGGGATTGCCGAGGCTTGGGCGCAGGTGCAGCGCCCGCAAGCCCCGTCTTGATTACGCAGCAGTCTTGATTACGCGGCAATCCGCGCAAGCTCGTATTTTTGCAGCTTGCTGATCAATGTTGTCCGCTGCAACGACAACAGCCGCGCTGCTTCTGAGACATTGCCATTGGCGCGATCAAGCGCACGAATGATGCATTGCCGTTCAAAACTGGCAAGCATTTCTTGCAAATCGACCGGCTCGTTGCTGTCGGGCAATTGCATCGGCAGGATATCTTCTCGCGGGATCATTACCCCTTCGCATCCGTCCAGCTCAGCGGGCGCTGCAGTCACTGGCACCATTTGCGCCGCTGGCACCACTCGCGGCGAGGGATTATGGATAGCCAGCGTCGGCAGAGCCGGCAGAGCGGTGCGTTGCGGTCGCTGTGCTGAGCGCAACAAATGTTCCATGGCGCGGGCATCTATGGTCTGACCGGCGTGAATCAGCATCCCGCGCTGCACGACATTGCGCAATTCGCGAACATTTCCTGGCCAGTCATATTGGCCAGCGAGGACAAATGCATCGTCGGCAAATCTGGCGATCGGAGAAAATCCGGCGTTGCGTTGAAAATGGCGGATTAGCGCCGGGATGTCGCTGGTCCGATCAGCCAGCGCAGGAACAAAGATCGGATAGACCGCAATCCGGTAGAACAGGTCTTCACGGAAATGCCCCTCGTCAATCGCCTTGCCCAGATCGCGGTGGGTAGCAGCAACAATCCGCACATCGACCGTGGTCTGGCCTTTGCCGCCAACCCGCTGCACCTTGCCGTCCTCCAGCACCCGCAACAGCTTGACTTGCATCGCCATCGGCATGTCGCCGATTTCATCGAGGAACAAGGTGCCGCCGTTGGCCTGTTCAAATTTCCCCCGAAATTGAGCGATGGCACCAGTAAAGGCCCCTTTTTCATGGCCGAATAGTTCTGATTCGAGCAACTCCGCAGGGATCGCGCCGCAATTGACTGGAACAAAGGGGCCGTCGCGGCGGTCGCTCGATTGATGGAGGGCGCGGGCCACCACCTCTTTGCCGCTGCCTGAGGGGCCGCAAATCAATATGCTCGCAGTGGTATTGGCAACCAAAGCCACTTCGTTGCGCAGCTCGACCATCGCTGGCGATTGGCCGATCAAGAGCTGTTCTAACGGGGTGCGGGCTGACTTGGCGAAACCTGTGCGATTATCTTTCGTCATCTGGCTGGCACTCCCTTTTGAGCGATTTCAAGTCAGATGGAACCATCTGGGCCTTGCGAAATCGCGGCAAGACAATAACCAAGAGCCACTTTTTAGAAACAGGCTCTAGGCGGCGTCGAGTGTCTAAGATGTCGGGAAATGGTTTATGCTATCCCAAGCATTTCTCCATTCTGGTGCCAGCCTGACAGGTATTTTGCCGTAACGGAGGGGTTACCGCAGCGTATTGGGTTCAGATTGGCTATTCCTGCGTTCGCGCCAGTAAATCCCACACCTGCCTTGAAAAGGCGGAAAACAAACAAACCAGACCCACTTTTGATTCAACAGGTATGAATCAGGGTCTAGTAATCCCCCCTAAAGTGACAAAAGTTGCGCTAGTTCATACTTTGATTGTCTCCTTTGTCGCATTAAGTGTTTTCGCTTCCCCTAGCGCTAGCGCTTGTTCCCCCTCTCCCGCAAGCGGGAGAGGGTTGGGGTGAGGGTGTCCACTTGGCGAAGCTAGTCGAAGCTGGGTGAGGGGTGGCGACGGGGCGGGGCGTGTCGGGGCGAGCGTGTCCATCATGCTCTATTGAACCACAGCAGAGCCACTGTAGGAAAGAGAATATTCGCAGCAGAGGGTGAGGTAGGTCCGGCTTTGACGCAGGCACTGGCTTCGACAAGTTCAGCCTGAGCGCGGTTGGGATTGCTGGGTGAGCGCAAGAGCAACGCTATATCCCCACCCAATCATGTCTATTCTCCCTCTAAATCCACCGGCTGGGCCGTGGTGCCGCTGGCCTGTGTGAGCAACCCGTCAGCGCGCACGCTGCTACCAAGCCGATGACCATGGTTCTCATGCTGTCGTTTCTTCCGTTACATCTTCCAGATCTGTCACATCGCCCTCACGGCCAATTTCTTCCGCTTGCTCGATTTCTTCACGCAAATGGTCCGGGTGGAGCGGGGCAAAGCGCAGCAACAGATAGCCGACAATCGCCGATATGACCGACCCCATCAATGTCCCGATCTTTGCCTCCTCGACCAGGATTGGCAAGCCAAAGGCGAGGCCGCCGATAAACAGGCTCATGGTAAAGCCGATGCCGCACAATATCGCGACGCCATAGATTTGCAGCCAGGTTGCGCCGCGCGGCTTGCTGGCAAATCCGGTTTTGACCGCGAGCCAGACCGCGCCGAAAATGCCCAGTTGCTTGCCCACAAACAGCCCGAGCGCGATCCCCAGCGGCAGCGGGGTAAGCAGATCGTCGGCCCCCATCCCCAGCACCGGCACTCCGGCATTGGCAAAGCCAAACAGCGGCACAATCAAAAAGGCAACCGGGGCAGTGAGCGAATGTTCGAGGCGGTGCAGCGGGGAATCGCTGGCATCGGGCTGGCCCGGCGTCTTGATTATGGGGATCGCAAAGGCCGCCAGCACTCCGGCAATCGTCGCATGCACTCCCGACAACA
>JBCKXT010000015.1:0-38877 GCA_038921085.1 Sphingopyxis sp.
CGACGGAGCAGCAGCAGTGGCATCCTCGTCCTCTTCCTCGGGCGAAAGGCTGGCGATTAGTTCGGCAAATGGGTCAGGCTCGTTTTCAAAATAGGCGGGGTAAATGTTCTGGGGGTCGATCCGTGCGAGGCGCGCTGCCTCCTTCATCGCATCTTCCAGCCCGCCAAAAGCATCGATCAGCCCCAGTTGCCGTGCGGTCGCCCCGGCCCATACCCGACCTTCGGCGATTTCCTCAACCCGTGCCAGCGGCAGTCGCCGTGATTGCGCAACGAGGCCGGTAAAGCGGCCATAGATATGTTCGACGCTGGTCTGGACCAGTGCGCTAAACGCCGGACTGACCCCGCCCAATATATCGGGTTCGCCGGATAATGGCGTGGTTTCAATTCCGTCGGTGGTGATGCCGATGTTGCCCAGCGCACGTTCAAAACTGGGCAATATGGCAAAGACGCCAATCGAACCGGTGATGGTATCGGGCTCGGCATAGATTTTGTCGGCCGGTGTGGATATCCAATAGCCGCCCGATGCCGCCACATTGGCCATCGATACGACAATCGGCAGCCGCTTGGCCTTGGCTTCGAGCAGGGCGGAACGGATGCGCTCGGATGCCATCACCGAACCGCCGGGGGAATCGACCCGCAGGACAATCGCCTTTACCTCGGAATCAGAAACCGCATCGAGGATATGCTGGGCGATGGTCTCCCCGCCCGCCATGCCATTTTCGCTGCGGCCATCGACGATTACGCCAACCACCGGGATGATGGCGATGCGTTCGCCATCCTCTTCAACCGGATGGGCATCTACATAGTCGTCGAGGCGGATGCGCTGGTAGGTCCATGGCCGGTCGGTATCACGGGTTCCGGCAATCGCGGCTACCCGCCGTTCAAACTGGATGCGGGTGCCAATGCGGTCAACTAAGCCGGCGGCGCGGGCCGCAGCGGCCAGGTCATTGCCATTGGCGCGCATCGCGGCAGTCGGGTCAGCGATAAAGCCGGCCAGTTGTGCGCGGGGTCGGGCGCGCTTGACCTGTTCCTGCCACTGCTCCCACAGCACATTGGCATAGGCGAGGGTGGCATCGCGGGCTTCGGGCGACTGGTCGGTGCGCAAAAATGGTTCGACCGCGCTTTTGAACGTGCCGACGCGATAGATGTTGGCGGTGATGCCGAGCCGGTCGATCAACCCCTTGTAATACAAGCGCGATCCGCCGGGGCCAGCTATCAACACCCCGCCACCGGTTTCGGTCCACACTTCGCTCGCCTGAGCCGCGAGTTGATAGGCGTCGTCGCCATAGGCGGTGGCATAGGCCAGCACCGGCTTGTTGGCGGAGCGGACCCGGCCAATCGCAGCGGCGACATCGCCCAGCGCAACTTGCCCGCCACCCATGAACCGATCAAGATCCAGCACCACGGCCTTGACCCGGTCGTCAGTGACCGCAGCATCGAGCGCCCGAACAATATCGGCGCGGCGAAATTCACGGATTGGGGTGCCGCCACTCAAAAGTGAGAACGGATCGAGTGGGGCTGGCTGTTCGCTGATCGTGCCATTGAGCCGCAGCAACAGCGCGCCATCGCTAATCAGTGCCGCCGGATTGGGCCGCCCGGCCAGCAGCGAAAACAGCAGGACAAAGAACATCAGCAAAAACATCAGCGCCAGCGCGTCCTTGATCGCGACCATCACCCGCCAGAATCCCGAAAGCACCTGACGGGTGGAATAATGGGTGATCGGCGCAGCAGCAGCAGCGGCTGCGGCCAGCGGGGGAGTGGCTGTATTGATCATAACTGTATTATTATAGCATGGCAGTAGCGGTGTAAATGGCGACGTTACCGTGTTCAGACGGCACTGCCCTCCGCAGCCTTTCCAACGATGCTCTTTTGCAACAGGACTGCACAAAATGACGCAGAGGAGTCGCTGTGCTGGCGCTGGTTGCGCACGCACGGCTATGCACCCGCTCCCATGACCGCGATTGCCGCCCCTCTCTCGCCTTTGACGGGCAAACTGCCCCAGCATTGGCAGGGGGAATTGCGCGCGCTGGCTCTATTGGCGGGGCCGCTGGTTGATGCAAATGTGTTGCAGATGGCGATATATGCCATCGACGTGATGTTTGTGGCGCGGCTCGGCACGGTCGAATTTGCCGCATCAGCGCTGGGCGTGTTGCTGTTCAGCGTCATCATGTGGGCGCTGATGGGACTGACCACCGCTTGTGCCCCGCTTATCGCGGCGGACCTAGGGCGCCGGTCGAACAATGTCCGCGAAGTGCGCCGGTCGTTCCGCATGGCGATGTGGCTGGCGGTGCTGGCGTCGCTGCCGTTCATGTTGCTGCTCGCATTTGGCGAAACGATCCTGCTTTATGTCGGACAGGACCCGCAAGTGGCGCAGCGCGCTGGGGCGTTCCTCGACATTTTGCTGTTCGCGCTGGTGCCCAACACCGCTGCGATGGTGATGCGGGCGACGGCGGCAGCGCTGGATCGTCCGCGCTGGGCGATGATCATCACCGCGATTGCATTGGCGATCGGTTTGCTGGGTAACTGGTTGTTAGTGTTCGGCAACGGCGGTTTTCCGGCATTGGGCCTTGAAGGGTCGGCCATCGCCAGCGTTGTCACCAGCCTGTTCATGCTCGTCGCCTATGCCCTGATCTTGCAATATGAACGGCATTTGCGGCGCTTTCACCTGTTTGGGCGGTGGTGGCGGACCGAATGGGCGCGGTTTATGCAGATTGTCCGCCTCGGTGTGCCGGTCGCCTTGTCATTCACTATGGAAGGCGCATTGTTTGGCGGTGCCGCCATATTGATGGGGCTGATCAGTGTCGATGCGGTCGCCGCCCATGCCATCGCCCTCAACATCGCAGCGCTGGCATTTCAGGTGCCGCTGGGAATGGCACAAGCGGCGACGATCCGGGTCGGTCTGGCCTATGGCGCTCAGGATCATGTCTGGATTGCCCGCGCCGGCTGGGTCGCTATTGCGGTCGGGACCGGTTGCATGGCGGTCACTGCGCTGCTGATCTGGCTCGCGCCAAAATTGTTGGTCAGCATCTATATTGATACCGCTGACCCGGCCAATGCGGCAGTGATGGCGCTGGCTGTGCAATATCTGTTTGTCGCTGCGCTATTCCAGTTGGTTGATGGCGCCCAGATCGTCACAGCGGGCGCGCTACGCGGGCTTCAAGATACCCGCACGCCAATGATTATCGCTGGCTTTGGCTATTGGGTCGTCGGCTTTGGAGCCGCCATAGTGCTTGGTTTTAATGCGGGATGGCAGGGCGTCGGCATTTGGACCGGCTTGGCCGTCGGATTGCTGGTGGTGTCTGCGCTGTTGCTGTGGCGGTGGTCGCGCCGGGCCGATTGGGGATTGCTGCCCGGTCCCAATCGGGGGGCTGTGCCAATCACTTTTCCCTGATCGTCGACAAAAAGACGGGCATCGCCTCTTGAACTTTCCTCGAAAATCGCCAAATGCTTCCCGTTAGCACTCACCAAGGCAGAGTGCTGATTTGCAACATTGCGACTGACTGGTTGTGCTGCACTATCCGTAACTCGGAACGGCGTGATCGGTCATTCAAGGAAAGGGTAGTCCATGAAATTCCGTCCCCTGCACGACCGCGTGCTGGTTCGCCGCGTTGAAGCCGAAGAAAAAACCGCTGGCGGCATCATCATCCCCGACACCGCTCAGGAAAAGCCTCAGGAAGGCGAAGTTATTTCCGTTGGCGAAGGGGCTTACAACGAAGACGGTGAGCGGATTAAGCCCGATGTAAAGTCCGGCGACCGCATCCTGTTCGGCAAATGGTCGGGCACTGAGGTCAAGGTTGATGGCGAAGAGCTGTTGATCATGAAAGAAAGCGACATTTTGGGAATCGTTGGCTGACGTTGACGGGCCGGGGATTGTTGGCTGAGCCGCTCATTTCCCTGTAATTTAAACATTCATTCAAAGGAGCATCCACATGGCTGCCAAGGACGTAAAATTTGGGCGTGATGCCCGCGAACGCATCATGAGGGGCGTCGACATTCTCGCCGACGCGGTAAAGATCACGCTGGGGCCAAAGGGCCGCAACGTGCTCATCGACAAGAGCTATGGCGCACCGCGCATCACCAAGGACGGGGTGACCGTCGCCAAGGAAATCGAGCTCAAGGACAAGTTTGAAAACATGGGCGCCCAGATGGTGCGCGAAGTGGCTTCGAAAACCAACGACATTGCAGGTGACGGCACCACCACCGCCACCGTGCTGGCTCAGGCGATTGTCCGCGAAGGCATGAAGTCGGTTGCCGCAGGGATGAACCCGATGGACTTGAAGCGCGGGATCGACCTCGCGGTTACCGCAGTTGTTGCTGACCTCAAGGCTCGTTCCAAGCCCGTTTCCGGTACGGCTGAAATCGCCCAAGTTGGCAGCATCGCTGCGAACGGCGACACTGTCGTTGGCGAAAAGATCGCCGAAGCGATGGAAAAGGTCGGCAAGGAAGGTGTCATCACCGTCGAAGAAGCCAAGGGCCTCGATTTCGAACTCGATGTGGTCGAAGGGATGCAGTTCGACCGCGGCTATCTCAGCCCCTATTTCATCACCAACCCGGAAAAGATGCTGGTCGAGCTGGCTGAGCCATACATCTTGATCCACGAAAAAAAGCTGTCGAACCTACAGGCGATGCTGCCGATCCTCGAAGCAGTGGTGCAGTCGGGCCGTCCGCTTTTGATTATCGCCGAAGACATCGAAGGCGAAGCGCTTGCGACCCTCGTCGTCAACCGGCTGCGTGGCGGTCTGAAGGTCGCGGCGGTCAAGGCACCGGGATTTGGTGATCGTCGCAAGGCGATGCTCCAGGACATAGCGATCCTGACCAACGGGGAATTGATCAGCGAAGAACTCGGCATCAAGCTAGAGAACGTCACGCTCGACATGCTGGGCGAGGCCAAGCGGATCACCATCGACAAGGACACCACCACCATCGTTGACGGGGCTGGCGACAGCGCCACGATCAAGGGTCGGGTCGAACAGATCCGGGCCCAGATCGAAACCACCACCAGCGACTATGACAAGGAAAAGTTGCAGGAACGTCTGGCCAAGCTGGCCGGCGGGGTGGCCGTAATCAAGGTTGGCGGCGCAACCGAGGTCGAGGTCAAGGAACGCAAGGATCGGGTTGACGATGCACTCCATGCAACCCGCGCTGCGGTCGAAGAAGGCATCGTCCCTGGCGGCGGTATCTCGCTGCTCTATGCCACCAAGGCGCTCAAGGGCTTAAAAGGTGCCAACGACGACCAGACTCGCGGCATCGACATCATCCGCAAAGCCATCGAAGCGCCACTGCGCCAGATCGCCCAGAATGCGGGCGTCGATGGCGCTGTGGTTGCGGGCAATTTGCTGCGCGAAGGTGACGAAACGATGGGCTTTAATGCCGCAACCGACGTTTACGAAAACCTCGTCGCTGCGGGTGTGATCGATCCGACCAAGGTCGTTCGCATTGCCCTACAGGATGCCGCGTCGGTGGCGGGTCTGCTGATCACCACCGAAGCCGCAATCGCCGAGCAGCCCGAAGACAAGCCAGCGATGTCAATGGGCGGCGGAGGCATGGGCGGTATGGATTTCTAAATCCGACGTCTGCCGTTCTGCCAATCGGCTGAAACGCAAAATGAAGGGCCGGGGGGGAAACTCTCCGGCCCTTTTTTGCTTTGCAGTGATCATCGTTACCCCAACGCCGCCGCCAACCGCGCTGCTGCATTGTCAAAGACGCGCGATTTGATGCCCGCGACAATGGCCGGTTCGCACTGATCGGGGTGGCCGCCGACAAATGGCGGGGCGGGGTTATATTCGCACGCCAGCTGGATTGATTTGGCGACATCGTCACCGTGCATCCGCGCAATCAGGGTCAGGGCAAAATCGATGCCTGACGTAACCCCACCAGCGGTAATGATATTGCCGTCCTCAACCACGCGGCCGGGCGTCGGAACTGCCCCGACCAGCGGCAGCAAATGAGTATAGGCCCAGTGGGTGGTTGCGCGCCTACCCTGTAACAGGCCCGCCGCGCCCAACAGAAAGGCACCGGTGCACACACTCGTCACCCAGCGCGCATTGACTGCCTGTGCCGCAATAAATTCCATCATCGCCGGGTCCTGGAGCGCGTCGGTCACGCCATGGCCGCCGGGCACGCACAGAATGTCAGCCTGTGGACAATCGGCAAAGCTGATCGCGGGCACGATGGAAAAGCCGCTGTCGGTCAGGATCGGCTGGGTGGCCTTGGCCGCAGCCAATAGTCGTGCGCCGGGCATCTGCGACAGGAATTGCGCGGGGCCACAGTAATCGAGCTGGGTGATGCCATCAAAGACCGGAAAGACGATGGTAAAGGGTGCTGCGGGCATGGTCTCACCTTTTGATCAGGGAATGGTAAATAAGGAAAGGGCCGCCATCCGGCTGGACGACGACCCCCTTTTCCAAATGCATTGCAGAAAGAAGAAGCTTACTTCTTCATCATTTCTTCGCCAGCTTCGTGCATGGCTTCGCCACCCTTGGCCATGGCTTCGCCACCCTTGGCCATGGCATCGCCACCCTTGGCCATGGCACCGCCAGCAGCGTCGGTTGCAGCACCAGCGGCACCAGCAGCGGCATCGGTGGTTGCAGCAGCGGCGTCGGTTGCCATTTCACCGGCACCAGCGGCGGCATCACCCGCAGCGGCAGTTGCTTCATCAGCGGCAGCGGTCGCAGCGTCAGCAGCGGCATCCTGGGTGCCCTGCGAACAGCCGGTCAGAGCAAGAGCGGCGGCAGCAATGGCGATTGTCAGTGTAGATTTCATGGGGGCACTCCTCAAAAAAAGCGGATAGTCGAAGCGAAGGCCAAGGGCATGTCCACCCTTTTTGCCGTCCCTCGACAATGGAAAATAGCGGTAAGCCAGCCTATGGCAAGTGCGCTTGTTCCAAACAGCGTATTTGCCTGTTAGTTAGACGTTTTTTCGCGCAATTTGGCATCGAGACGGGCACGCACTTCACCTTCAAGTTGGTGCGAATCTGTTTTTCCTGGCGATTCTGCCCGCGCATCGAGTCGCTCGGCGGCGGCTTCGAGTGTTTCGGTTTCGCCCACCGTCAGGCCGCCCGCCGCCGGATCGCTGTCAGCCCGGTCGCACGCCGCCAGCAGCAGTGCGGCAATGATCGGGATTAGGCGGTGCCATCTCATCGGAAGCATTCTAGGCCATAAACTTATAACTAACACTGCCGAGGCTTCAAAATAGAAAAAGCCGCCACCCGCGAAGGTGACGGCCTTTCCCAATAAGAAAGCGGTTAGGCTTACTTTGCAGCTTCTGCAGGTGCAGCAGCGTCAGCAGCAGGAGCGGCGTCAGCAGCCATAGCGGCGTCAGCAGCAGGTGCCATCGCGTCAGCAGTGCCTTCAGCAGGAGCCATCGCGTCTTCTGCAGGAACTGCAGCAGCATCGGTGGTTTCAGCAGGAGCTGCGTCTTCAGCAGGCTTTGAGCAAGCAGCCAGAGCCAGACCGGAAACGAGTACGAGCGACAGAGCAATCTTCTTCATGTGGGTACACCCCTATTTAGCAAATCCTGACCGTTTGGGATGCACGCAACCATTGCGCTAATCCTCGGCCAACGGCTCGCGATTTAAAGATTCGATTTTCTCGGTGCAACGGCTTTGTGCAATTTTTTATACATTTTTCTTAGCCGTTGTGATGATTAACCATTGTAGACTTCTATTTTCTAGCAAATTGGTAGGATTTTGATGGCCTGACCCCCGTTGACCTCATATAAAGAATTCTTTATATGATTGCTATGGCAGCCGTCCAAACCCCCTTTGCAGCAAAAGCGATGCCCGAATCGACTCGGGCGAATCCGGCCTTTCCGGCATTGGAGCGTGCAACCCTGCTCAATCTGTTTCGCGCCATGGGCGATCCTTCGCGTTTGCGGATCATGTCGCTGTTGCGCCAGGTCGAATTGGCGGTGGGCGAAATCGCCCATTTGCTGGGACAGAGCCAACCTCGGGTTTCGCGGCATATCCGCATCCTAGAGGATGCCGGACTGGTTGAGCGGCGCAAGGAAGGCAGTTGGGTTTTTGTCCGCCTGGCGCGCTCGACGCGCGTCGATACGTTGCGGCAGATGCTCGATGCAATCCCGATGGCGTCAAGAGAAACGGCTGTGCATGAAGCCGACCGGCTTCGTCTGACCGCAGTCCAGGCCGAACGCGAGGCTGCTGCCGCACGTTATTTTGCCGCCCATGCTAGGCAATGGGATGGCATCAGGTCGCTGTATGTGGCGGAGGACGAGGTGGAGCGCGCGATATTGGCGATGATGCGTAACCGGCGTCTGGGCCATTTGCTCGATGTCGGGACCGGGACGGGACGGATGGTAACGATTTTGGGCCCTGCGGCAAGCCGCGTCACTGCGGTTGATCGCAGCCCGGAAATGCTGCGCATTGCCCGCAGCCGTCTGGCCGGCGGCGCGGTGCCAGTGGAACTTGTGCAGGGTGATTTTTCTGCATTGCCGCTGCTGCAAGATAGCGTCGATTCGATCGTCATCCATCAGGCGCTGCATTATGCCACGGCGCCGGGGGCGGTGATTGCCGAGGCGGCGCGGGTGCTGCGTCCCAGCGGCCATTTGCTGATCGTCGATTTCGCTCCGCATGACCGCGAGGAGTTGCGGCGCAAGGCGGCGCATGCCCGGCTGGGATTCTCCGACGGCCAGATTCGCGGCTGGTTTGCGACCTCGGGTCTGGTGCTGGAAACCATCGATGCGTTGTCGGGCGGTGCCCTCACCGTAAAAATTTGGCTTGGTCGCCGACGCAGCGACCAGACCAGAGAGCGTCATTCTCCCTCCGCAGGAAAGCTCGCACCATGACCATGGCAATCGCCAAAACTCCCGAAGCACGGCGAGCCGCAGCTTCCCCCCTGTTTGCCGATCTGTCGGGTGACATTGCTGTCAGCTTTGAATTTTTCCCGCCCAAGAGCGAAAAGATGAACGAGACGCTGTGGGAATCGATTGCCATGCTGGCCGCTTTGGCTCCGCGTTTTGTCTCGGTGACCTATGGTGCAGGCGGCTCAACCCGCGAACGCACCCATGCCACGGTCGCCCGCATCGCTCGCGAAACTGATATTCCAGCCGCTGCCCACCTGACCTGTGTCGAAGCGAGCAAGGCTGAGATTGCCGAGGTGGCACAGGCGTATTGGGATGTCGGGGTGCGGCACATCGTGGCGTTGCGCGGTGATCCGCCGGTTGCTGGCGCAGCCTTTGCGCCGCACCCAGATGGCTATGCAGGGGCAGCTGAGCTCGTCGCGGGGCTGCGGGCGATTGCGCCATTCGAGATTTCGGTGGCGGCCTATCCCGAAACCCACCCCGAGGCCTCCTCTGCGCAAAGCGACATCGACAATCTTAAGCGCAAGCTTGATGCCGGTGCGACGCGCGCGATTACGCAATTCTTTCACGAGCCCGACACGTTCTTTCGGTTTCGTGATACTGTTGCAGCAGCGGGGATCAGTGCCGAAATCGTCCCCGGCATCATGCCAGTCAGCAATTTCGCTGCGGTCCAGCGGATGTCGGCGATGTGCGGCACGGTGGTGCCACCATGGATGGCGCGATTGTTTGACGGTCTGGATGAACTGCCCGCTGCGCGGCAATTGGTCGCGGGGACGGTGGCAGCTGAATTGTGCCGCAGGCTTTATGCTGGCGACGTCCGCAATTTCCATTTCTACACCCTCAACCGGGCCGAACTGGCCTATTCGATCTGCCATTTGCTCGGCTTGCGCCCGCCATTAGCCAGCCCACCGGATCAAACATCATGAGCAAGCGACAAGCATTACTGGACGCCGCGGCGCAGCGCATCCTGTTGCTCGATGGTGCGTTCGGGACAGAGATTCAGAACCGCAAACTGACCGAGGCGCAATATATGGGCGACCTCGCGCTGGCGAAGGATGCCAAGGGTAATAACGACATTTTGGCGCTGACTATGCCTGAAGTGCCCGATGCAATCACCCGCGCCTATCTGGCGGCAGGGTCGGACATCGTTTCGACCAACACATTTTCTGCCAACCGGATCAGCCAGGCGGATTATGGCGCGCAGCATCTGGTCCGCGAGATTAACCTCGCCTCGGCCCTGATAGCGCGGCGCGCCGCCGATGATTTTGCCGCGCAAGATGCCAAAAACGGGATCAAGCGTATGCGTTTTGTTGCTGGCGCCATCGGCCCGACCAACAAGACATTGTCGCTGTCGCCTGATGTCAATGATCCTGGTTATCGCGAGATCGACTTTGACTTTCTCAAGGAGGTTTATCGCGAACAGGTCGAAGCGCTGGTTGAAGGCGAGGTCGATTTCATCCTGATCGAGACGGTGTTTGATACGCTCAATGCCAAGGCGGGGATTATGGCGGTGATTGAGGCAGAGGCTGCGCTGGGCCGCGACATTCCGATCATGATGTCGATGACGATCACCGATTTGTCTGGGCGTAATCTGTCGGGCCACACGGTCGAGGCGTTCTGGCATGCGGTGCGCCATGCGCGGCCCTTGACCATCGGCCTCAACTGCTCATTCGGCGCCCAGCAATTGCGCCCGCATGTCAAGGTGCTGTCGGGCATCGCCGACACGCTGGTGATGATCTATCCCAATGCCGGACTGCCCAATGATCTGGGCGAATATGACGAACTGCCGGAAGCGACGGCGGCCTTTGTCCATGAATGGGCCGCTGCCGGGCAGGTCAATATATTAGGCGGCTGCTGTGGCTCAACCCCCGCGCATATCGCGGCGATGGCAAAGGCGGTGGCGGGGCTGCCTGCTCGGCGACTGCCACAGGTCGATGTGCACACCCGCCTCGCTGGCCTCGAACCCTTTACGATGGCGGGATGAGCTATAAAAAAAGAAATTCGTCCTTCCCGCCTGCGCGGGAATGACGAAGTGATTAAGACTGAAAAGAAAACAATGAACTCCAATGCACAAACCCCATCAGGTTCCAGCTTCGTCAATATCGGCGAACGCACCAACGTCACCGGCTCTGCTGCGTTCAAGAAACTCATCATGGCTGGCGATTTTACGCGCGCGGTCGAGGTCGCACGGCAACAGGTCGAAAACGGTGCCCAGATCATCGACATCAACATGGATGAGGGGCTGCTCGATTCGCTCGTCGCCATGGAAACTTTCGTCAAGCTGATCGCGGCCGAACCCGATATTGCGCGCGTTCCGTTCATGATCGACAGCAGCAAGTGGAGCGTTATCGAGGCTGGTCTGAAATGTGTTCCGGGCAAGCCCATCGTCAATTCAATCAGCATGAAGGAGGGCGAGGAGGCGTTCCTGCATCATGCCCGGCTGTGCATGGCCTATGGTGCCGCCGTCGTCGTCATGGCGTTCGACGAGGTTGGCCAGGCCGATACGCGGGCGCGCAAGGTCGAGATTTGCAAGCGAGCCTATGCGCTGCTCACCGGCATCGGCTTTCCGCCCGAAGACATTATTTTCGATCCCAATGTGTTTGCGGTGGCGACCGGCATCGAGGAGCATGATAATTATGCTGTCGATTTTATCGAGGCAATCAAAGAGATTAAGGCGAGCTGTCCGCACGTCCATATTTCGGGCGGCCTGTCCAACCTGTCGTTCAGTTTTCGCGGCAACGAGCCGGTGCGCCGGGCGATGCACAGTGTGTTCCTATTCTACGCCATCCCGGCGGGGATGGACATGGCCATCGTCAATGCCGGCCAACTCGACATCTATGATACCATCGACCCCGAACTACGTGATGCGTGCGAGGATGTAGTCCTCAACCGGCCTGCCCGGAATGCCAATGAAACCCCGACAGAACGACTGGTGACGCTGGCCGAGCGGTTTCGCGGCACCGATGCCGTCGCAGAAATAGCGATGGCCGAATGGCGCGGCTGGCCGGTCAACAAGCGGCTTGAACATGCGCTGGTCAAGGGCATCGACATGTATGTGGTTGAGGATACCGAGGAAGCGCGACAAGAGGTATTTGACCGTGGCGGTCGCCCGATTGAGGTGATCGAAGGCCCATTGATGGACGGGATGAATGTCGTCGGCGACCTGTTCGGATCGGGCAAAATGTTCCTGCCGCAAGTGGTCAAGTCCGCCCGTGTCATGAAAAAGGCGGTCGCCCACCTCATCCCCTTTATCGAAGCATCAAAAGAACCCGGTGCCCGCACCAAAGGCCGGATCATCATGGCCACGGTCAAGGGTGATGTCCACGACATCGGCAAGAATATCGTCGGCGTGGTGCTGCAATGCAACGGCTATGAAGTCATCGACCTGGGGGTGATGGTGCCTTGGACCAGGATTTTGGAGACCGCCCGCGAACAGGACGTCGACATCATCGGCCTGTCTGGGCTGATTACCCCCTCGCTCGATGAAATGGTGACGGTGGCCGAGGAAATGCAGCGCGCCGGAATGACTATGCCATTGTTGATCGGCGGGGCGACCACATCCAAAGTCCACACTGCCCTGCGGATCGACCCCGCCTATGACGGGCCGGTCATCTATGTTCTCGACGCCAGCCGTGCGGTCGGGGTGGCGACCGCGCTGGTCAGCGAGCACGGGGTTGCCGACTATGTCGGGGCGATTGCGGCGGACTATAGCCATGTCCGCGATGTCCGCGCAGGCAAGGGGCAAAGCGCGCTGGCGACGCTCGCCGACGCTCGTGCCAACGCTTTTATTGCCGACATGCGCATCAAGCCGCCGCCGCCAGAGCAGCCCGGAGTGCATGTGTTCGATGACTGGGATCTGGCTGATTTGGCACAGCTCATCGACTGGACGCCGTTTTTCCGGGCGTGGGAACTGGCGGGCAATTACCCTGCGATCCTGACCGATCCGGTGGTTGGCGAAGCCGCCAGCGCGCTGTGGGTCGATGCCCAAGAGATGCTGACCAAGATCCTCAAGGAAAAATGGCTGACAGCACGCGGAGTTGCAGGTCTGTGGCCATGTCGGCGTGATGGCGATGATGTGATTGTGCATGATGTCGATGCCGAAACGCACATCCGCATCCCGTTTCTGCGCCAACAGATTGTCAAACGGGCAGGGCGCGCCAACATGTGTCTGGCCGACTTTATCGACCAGGACGGCGACTGGATCGGCGGCTTTGCTGTCGGCATTCATGGCATCGAGCCGCATCTGGAACGGTTCCGGGCCGCGCACGACGATTATTCCGACATTCTGTTAAAGGCGCTGGCCGATCGCTTTGCCGAGGCATTTGCCGAGCGGCTGCACAGCCACGTCCGCACGACCCTGTGGGGCTATGCGCCGGGTGAGCAACTGACCCGCGAAGCCCTAATCAAGGAGGAGTATCGCGGCATCCGCCCCGCTCCGGGCTATCCTGCTTGCCCTGAACACAGCCTCAAGCTGCTGTTGTTCGACTTGCTCGACGCGCCGACCAACACCGGCCTGATATTGACCGAGAGTTTTGCGATGTGGCCGACGGCGGCAGTATCGGGTTTCTATTTTGGTCATCCAGACAGCGCCTATTTTGGTGTCGCCCGGGTCGGCGAGGAACAGCTCCAAGAATATGCGGTGCGTCGCGGCGTCGACATCGATACCGCACGGCGCTGGCTGCGGCCCAACCTCGATTAAGAGGCGACATGTGATCTAATCAAGGTAAATGCGGTGGCACTTGGGCAAATACGGGTGCTAAGTCGCGCACCTCCCATGATGGAGTATGCCATGTCGCGCCTGTTGCCCCTGTACATAATCGGTGGCTTTGCTGCTCTTATCGCGCCTACAATTGCACAGGCACAGGCGGTCAGCGTTCCCGAACTGCGCCGCAATTTTTCGAGCGTGCAGGCTGCGGTTGATGCGATTGGCGATGGCGAGGGGACGGTGCTGCTTGGCCCCGGCCTCTACCGCCAATGCGCCGTGCAAACGGCGGGGGTCGTCCATTTCCGCAGCAGCGAGCCGGGCCGCGCAATCTTTGATGGGGTTGCTTGTGAGGACAAGGCAGCGCTGGTGCTGCGCGGGGCTGGTGCCAGCGTTGATGGGATCATCTTTCAAAATATCGCGGTGCCCGACCTCAATGGTGCGGGCATTCGACTGGAACAGGGCGACCTGACGATCAGCCAGTCGATATTCCGCAATTCCGAACAGGGGATATTGACCGGCCCCGATGCCCAAGGGACGGTCGAGATAGATCAATCGACCTTTTCCAGGCTTGGCCGCAATGACGGCGGGCCGTCGCATTCGATCTATGTCGGCGATTATGCCCAGCTGATTGTCACCCGTTCGCGCTTTGAACGCGGCACCGGCGGCCATTATATCAAAAGCCGCGCTGCGCGCATCAACGTGCGCGATTGCACTTTTGACGATACCTTGGGACGCGCCACCAATTACATGATCGACCTGCCGGGCGGGGCGAGCGGGACGATCAGCGACAATCTGTTTATTCAGGGTGCGAACAAGGAAAATTATTCAGCGTTTATTGCGGTAGCGGCGGAGGGACGCGACCATTCGTCGGTCGGCCTGTCGATCAGCGGTAACAATGCGCGGATTGCCGAAGGCGTCAGGCGCAGGACCATCTTTGTCGCCAACTGGTCGGGGCAGCGGCTGGCGCTGGGCGCAAATACGCTGGGCGCTGGCCTCCGCGCCTATGAAACGCGCTAGTGCTTGCACTAGGGGAAGCGGAAAAAAAGGCTGCGTCGGCCTGCCGACGGGAAAGGCGAGAGAGAACACCGCCGCGCTCGTTTACGAGCGGGAAAGTCGAGAGAGAACACCTCACAACCAGCTGCTGATCTGCTCCAGCGGTTTCTTGCGGGTGGCATAAGTGGGGACGACCGCATCATCAGCGGGCAGTCCGGCGACGATCAGCATCATCGGCTTTTCATTGGCTGGACGCCCGCAGATGGATCGCAGGAACCCCATCGGCGATGGCGTGTGGGTCAGGGTGGCGAGACCCGCCGCATGCAGCGTCGTCAGCAATAGGCCGCACGCAATGCCGACGCTTTCGGTCACATAGTAATTCTGTTTATTGTCAGCCGGGTCAATGCCGCCACGACGTTGGCCAAAAGCTACAATCAACCAAGGGGCAATGTCTAAAAAGCTCTTGTCATCATCGGTGCCGAGCGGAGCCAGTGCCTCCAGCCATTCCTGTCCGGCTTTGCCAGCATAGAATGCGCGCTCTTCATACTCTGCCGCGTTGCGGATGCGGGCTTTGATGGCTGGAGAGGAAATAACCGCAAAATGCCATGGCTGATGGTTGGCCCCAGACGGGGCGGTGCCCGCAGCCAGTATCGCCGCTTCGATGACGGCGCGTGGCACTGGCGTGTCGCTGAACATCCGGCAGCTGCGGCGGCTCGCCATCATCATTTGGGTTGCCTCGGCCCGTTCAATCCGCTCGGCGTCGGAATAGGCGGGCAGGCTGGTATAGGGGATGGTGTCATGCGGCTTCATAGCCGGTAGCATAGCTCGGAAAACCGGTGTCGCAAAGCTTAGGGCACTTTTATTATTGACATTAGTGTCAGCATAACTATGTGCGTATCAGTCTATTGCACATCCAGCGTATCAATGCTGGCATGATTGAGACAGTGAGCAAAGTGATGACCGTTCCCCAGGTATTTTCCGATCCCCGCCGCATTGCCCCGCGCTTTCGCCCGTTCAAGGCGCTGGGCCATTTCCGCCGCCTGATTGCCAACAAGGAAGATACCGAGCAGGTATTTCATATCTTTGAATGCCTGCCGCGCAAGGGATTTGTGCCTGACGCAAAGGCGTTTATCGACAGCCCGGCGGGTCAGCGCCTGATGGCCAGCGAACCCTGTCTCCCGGACATCCTCGACGACCATGCGACGCTCAAGGCCCTGCCTGCTGGCACCGTTGGCCGCGCCTATGTCGATTTCATGGAGCGCGAAGGGCTGTCGGCTGCTGGTCTAGTGGCCGAGAGCGCAAAAATGCGGGTTGGCCGCCCAGTGTTTGACGATCAGATGCAATGGTATGCTAACCGGCTGCGCGACACCCATGATCTGTTCCACATATTGACCGGCTATGGCCGTGACGCCTTGGGTGAACAGTGCGTGCTGGGTTTCACCTATGGCCAAAACCGCGACCTCGGTAATTTCTTCATCGCCTATCTTGGCGGTCTGGAAATGACGCTCCGGGTAAAGGCTGGGGCGCCGGTAATGGGTGCCATTCGTCAGGGTCAGCGCCATGGCACGGCGGCTGTGAGCATTGTCAAACAGGACATTCGCGCGCTGCTGGCCGAACCGCTGGAGGCGGCGCGGGCTCGGATGAACATCGGCCAACCGACATTATATCACGCGGCGCACGACGCTTATCGGTCGCGTAATATCGATCCCTATAATTTTCTGGCGGCACCACAGGCGGCTTAAGGGTTTCGGCCCCCTCCGTCACGCGCTGCGCGCGCGCCACCTCCCCATGGCTGTGCCACAGGGAGGATCTTCTCAATCCTCCCCGTCGCTGCGCCACAAGGAGGATTGAGAAGATCCTCCCCGTCACAGATGGGGAGGGGGACCGTCCCAAGGACGGTGGAGGGGCTAGGCGTTATCGCCATCTCGCTTGGCTAAACAGAGTCGCACTAACGCATCCGCGACAGTTTCAGGCGAGGCCAGCACCTCGGTTGCCGGGAAACGGACCAGACGAAAGCCCTGCTCACCGAGCCATGTGTCTCGCGCCTGATCGCGTTCGGGGCGGTCGCCCATGTCATGCGCGATGCCGTCAATTTCGATGCCAAGTTTTGCGTCCGGCGCATAAAAGTCCAGCACATAAGGCCCAGCGGGATATTGGCGGCGAAACTTGATGCCGCAAGGTCGCTGTCTGAGCAGCCGCCACAGCAGCACTTCGGGCAAGGACATTGTCCGCCGCAGCGTGCGCGCCTTGCGGATCGTTTCGCGCCGTTGCGGCATGGCCTACCCCTCCGTCACGCGCTACGCGCGCGCCACCTCCCCATGGCTGTGCCACAGGGAGGATCGAGAATAAATGCTGGCAGCCGATTAGCAATCCTCCCCGTCGCAGATGGGGAGGGGGCATTCCGCACGATGGTCTAAGTGGCCTGCGCCGGAGCGCGAGCAATTACTCACGCCAGTGCCGCATCCGCGCCCATCAGCGCCGGGAAAAAGCCCTCATGCGCAGTGCGCAGGGCGGCAAGGGAGGTTGCTGTCATCCCGCCACGCCCGATCATGTCGAAAGCCACAGCGTCGCCGCCGGTCTGGCCGAGCGGAACTGCAAATAATTTTACAGCATTGGCTCGTGCGATGACCGCAGCCTTGTCCCGCGTCGTCACGATATAGCGACCCTGATCTTCGCCAAATAAGATGGCAGCGGGGTTGGTGATCTGTTCGGCCACCGGCACAGTTGCGCCAATATTGCCTGCCAGTGCCATCTCAGCCAGGGCCACAGCCGCTCCGCCGTCGGAACAGTCGTGCACTGCGTTGACCATGCCATCCGCAATCAACGCACGAATCAATTCGCCAGCGCGCCGTTCCACAGCAAGATCGACCGGCGGCGGCGGACCATCTTCGCGGCCATGCACCACGCGCAACCAGGTGGATTGGCCCAAATGGCCGGACGTATATCCGATCAGGACAATATCATCGCCGTCAGCCTTGAACGCGATGGTGGCCGATTTTGACCAATCGGGCATCAGTCCCACCGCGCCAATCGCCGGGGTCGGCAGGATGGCGGAGCCGCCGCCACCAGAATCCTTTGCCGCCTTGCTTTCGTTATAGAGGCTGACGTTGCCCGACACGATCGGCATGTCGAGCGCGATGCAGGCTTCGCTCATGCCCTCAAGACAGCCGACGATCTGGGCCATGATTTCGGGGCGTTGCGGGTTGCCAAAGTTGAGGCAGTTGGTGATGGCCAGCGGCGTCGCACCGACCGCGCTCAAATTGCGATAAGCCTCGGCCACCGCTTGCTTGCCGCCTTCATAGGGGTCGGCATAGCAATAGCGCGGGTTGCAATCGGTGGTCATCGCCAGCGCTTTTTGGGTGCCATGGACCCGCACGACAGCGGCATCGCCGCCCGGCGGCTGGATGGTGTCGCCGCCAACCTTGTTGTCATATTGCTCCCAGATCCAGCGACGGCTGGCGATGTCGGGCGATGCCATCAGCTTGAGCAGGTCGGCACCGATGTCGCTGCTTTGTGGAACATCGCCGAGCGGTTTAACCCCGGCCCAAGCCTTATACTCATCGGGCGACAGATAGGGCCGGTCATACAGCGGGGCATCATCGGCGAGGGGGCCAAGCGGGATGTCACAGACAATCTCGCCATGATGTTCGAGCACCATCCGCCCCGTATCAGTGACGCGGCCGATCACCGCAAAATCTAGCTCCCATTTCTTGAAGATGGCTTGCGCAAAATCCTCACGCCCCGGCTTGAGCACCATCAACATCCGTTCTTGGCTCTCGGACAGCATCATCTCATAGGTGGTCATCCCGCTCTCGCGCTGCGGCACATTGTCCATCACAAGGTGGAGGCCAACGCCCCCTTTGGACGCCATCTCGACGCTAGAGCTGGTCAGCCCCGCCGCGCCCATATCTTGAATCGCGACAATCGCGTCGGATGCCATCAGCTCCAGACATGCCTCGATCAGCAGTTTTTCGGTGAACGGGTCGCCGACCTGCACCGTCGGGCGTTTGGCCTCGGCGTCCTCGGCAAAATCAGCGCTGGCCATGGTCGCACCGTGGATGCCGTCGCGGCCAGTCTTGGACCCGACATAGACGATGGGATTGCCGACGCCCGATGCCGCTGAATAAAATATCTTGTCGGTATCGGCGACGCCCACGGTCATCGCGTTGACCAATATATTGCCGTTATAGGCGGGGTGGAAATTGACCTCCCCGCCGACGGTCGGCACCCCGACGCAATTGCCATAGCCGCCGATGCCAGCGACAACGCCGGAAATCAGGTGGCGCATCTTGGGGTGACTAGGGTCGCCAAAGCGCAACGCATTCATGTTGGCAATCGGCCGCGCGCCCATGGTGAAGACATCGCGCAATATGCCGCCAACCCCAGTCGCAGCACCTTGATAAGGCTCGATATAGCTGGGGTGGTTGTGGCTCTCCATCTTAAAGATCGCGGCTTGGCCCCGCCCATCTGGACCAGCGCCAATGTCGATCACCCCGGCATTTTCGCCGGGGCCACAGATGACCCACGGCGCGGTTGTCGGCAGTTTCTTGAGGTGGATACGCGACGATTTATAGCTGCAATGCTCCGACCACATCACCGAAAAAATACCCAGCTCGACCAGATTTGGCTCGCGGCCAAGGGCGTGGAGGACGCGGCTATATTCATCCTCGGACAGGCCATGTTCGGCGACGATTTTTGGGGTTATCTCTGACATGATGGCCGCGCCTTAGCGGGAGCCAGCGATTCCGGCTAGGGCGTTCCACTAGACGCATTGTCGCCAACCGGGGAGGCTCATGTCTATATGGTCCGGATAGCCCGTGTCCGACCCACCCACATCGCCAAAAGGGCCATCATCCCAAAGACGGCAAACACCACCAGCGCGGCGGCAAAATCAGGTTCACTCGGCGGCGGACCAAACCAGTTAATCATCTGCACGGTCAGCAGCAACAAGCTAAGCAGACCAATCGCGATGCGGGCGCTGGTGCTGGTGCCTCGGGTGCGGACAATATAGAATAACAGCGCACCAAAGGTCAGCCCCAGTTCGAGCGGCATGGCGATTTGCGGATGGTCCCACAGGCCAAACCCCAGCTTGGGCGGTGTGCCCCACAAGGTCAGGTCAGGGACGTGGACGATGAGGTCAAGGAACCAGTGCGACAGCACGACTGCGCCGCCGATCAATGCTGTGGTGCGGTTTTTGGTCAATGCAAAGATGATGGCGGCGAAGCCCGCTGCCCACCCCATGCTGCCGACCAGACTATGCGTATAAGGCATGTGATAGAGGTCCATCGGGTTCATCACGCTGGTGCCGGGGGCCAGCCGCATATGCTCGATCCCACCCAGCACAAAGGCGAAAAATACCCAATCAACCAACTGCGCACCGATGAACAAAGTCCACAGCTTTGGTGCCTTTGGGTGTGCTGCCGCAACCAGTGCCGGTGCCCAGTGACCAATGAACATTGACTTAGCTCCCCCTATCCGCCGCCGCTCCGCCCTGCGACAAATTCAAGCTTCATACCGTCTGGATCGACAAAGAACAGCGCGTAATAATCAGGGCCATAGCGCGGATATGGTGCTGGCGGGTCCAGCACCGTGGCACCAATCCCCACCAGCAGCGCGTGGAGTGCGTCAACGTCTGCGCGATCGTCTGCGGTCCAAGCGATGTGATGCAGGCCGGGCGAATAGCGGTCATGCGCGCGATCCGCCGCCGCCCCGCCAAAGCGGACAATGCCGATGGAGTGAAAGGGGCCGTCCCCCCGCCAGTCCCAATCGCTACCGTGCGGATGATCATCGGCGCGGGTATAGCCTATGAACCCCAGCACCGCGTCGTAAAAGCGCCGCGACGCATCAAGGTCGGTCACGGTCAGGTCGATATGATGAACTAGACCACGCACAGGGCGATCATGGCAGGGTTGCAGGGCAGCGACAATGGGGGTGCAGCATCTTGACCGCTGCGCGTTGGGCGGTCACAAAGCAACTCATGACCGATGTTGCCCCCACACCCGCGCCGGCGGACCTAACCGAGCTTAGTTTCGAAGCGGCGCTGGATGAGCTGGGCCTGATTGTCCGCCAGTTGGAGGATGGACAGGTGCCGCTCGACAGCGCAATCACCCTCTTTGAGCGGGCTACAGTGCTAAAGGGGCATTGCGACGCCCGTTTGCGCAATGCCGAGGTGCGGATACAAGCTATTCGCCTGTCCGCCAGCGGTGAACCAGTGGGCACGGCGCCTTTTGATGCCGACTGAGACTGTCCAATTGAGCAGATCATCAGCCTTGCTGTTGGAGGCGGCAGCCGAAACATCTGCCGCTATCGACGGGTATTTCGATGCATTACTGACAGTCCCGAATGATGCGCGGGCGCGGCTGTTTCAAGCGATGCGCCATGGCGCGATTGGCGGCGGCAAGCGGCTGCGCCCGATGTTGGTCAAAGCCAGCGCCCGGCTGTTTGCGGTTGATCCGCTATGCGCTTTGCGGGCCGGGGCTGCGGTAGAGGCGATCCATGTGTATTCGCTGATCCACGATGATTTGCCGGCGATGGATAATGACGACATGCGGCGCGGCAAGCCGACGGTGCACCGGGCATTTGATGACGCGACCGCAATCCTCGCTGGCGATGCCTTGCATGCGCTGGCGTTCGAGATTCTCGCTGATGACTCAACCCATCCAGACCCGTTTGTGCGGATGGAGTTGATTGCCGAATTGGGCCGGGCATCTGGCCCGTCGGGGATGGCAGGCGGCCAGATGATGGACCTTGTCGCGCAAAAGGCTAGGTTCGATCTGGCCACCGTAACCCGCTTGCAACAGATGAAAACCGGAGCGCTGATCGTCTGGTGTGTCGAAGCCGGGGCGATTTTAGGCAAGATCCCGCCGGAGGGGCGGGCAAATTTGCGTGCCTTTGCCCGCGACATTGGCCTAGCGTTCCAGATCGTCGATGATCTGATCGATGTCGAGGGTGATGCAGGCCAAGCGGGCAAGGCGGTCGGCAAGGATGCCAAGGCTGGCAAAGAAACATTCGTCTCGTTGATGGGGGTCGCGCGCGCCCGTGAACAGGCTCAGGCTTTGGCCGATCAGGCGGTCGGCCATCTGGCGAGCCACGGACGGGAAGCGGATTTGCTGCGTGCCATCGCCGAATATATTGTGGAGCGTGACCGATGAACAGGATTGGCGTTTACCCCGGCACCTTTGACCCGATTACGTTGGGCCATATGGACATCATCAGGCGCGGCGCAAAGCTGGTCGACATGCTGGTGGTCGGGGTCACAACCAATATCGCCAAAGCACCGATGTTCAATGATGATGAACGCATAGCGATGGTCCGGCGCGAGGTTGAGCTGGCCAAATTGGATAATGTCCAGGTGGTCGGTTTCAACGCGCTGCTGATGGCCTTTGCCGAACGCCAAGGGGCCAGTGTCATCATCCGTGGCCTGCGCGCAGTTGCAGACTTTGAATATGAATATCAGATGGCGGGGATGAACCAGCAGATTAACAACCAGATCGAGACGATATTCCTGATGGCGGACGTCTGCCTGCAACCAATCGCGTCGCGTCTGGTCAAGGAAATTGCGCTGTTTGGCGGCCCGATCGACAAGTTTGTCACCGCAACGGTTGCGACAGACGTGCTGGCGCGGGTCGAATCCATTGGACGCAAGGGGTCATGAACGGTTAATCGCCGCCGGATTAGTGGTCCGATTCTGACATTTGCATTCCCTGTCGGACACCGGACAATGAATTGATAACAATACGTTTTAACTAGGACACAAACTGAACATGAAGCTTTCCCGCATGAAGTCCCTGCTATCGGCAATCGTCCTGGTGGCTGCCGCTGCCTTGTTCGCGCCGGTTGCCGCGAGTGCCCAAAATGCAACGGCTGCAACGGCTGCTCCAGCCGCTCCGACATTTGTCAGCGCGGCAGTCCCCGCCGAATATCTCGGCAATCCCGAATATATGCTGGCGATTGACCTTTCGACAGGTGGGCGGGTTGTCGCGCAACTGCGCCCGGACGCGGCGCCCAACCATGTTGAACGGATCAAGCAATTGGCGCGGCAGGGTTTCTATGACGGCTTGCTGTTTCACCGGGTGATCGAGGAGTTTATGGCCCAGGGCGGCGATCCGCTCGGCAATGGCTCTGGCGGCAGCCAGCTGCCTGATCTGGCGGCGGAGTTCAACACCTTGCCCCATGTTCGAGGAGCCTTGTCGATGGCGCGCGCGGAATCGCCCAATAGCGCCAACAGCCAGTTTTTCATCATTTTCCTGCCGCGTTTTTCGCTCGACCGGAACTATACTGTGTTTGGCCGGGTGGTGTCGGGAATAGAATTTGTCGATCGCATTCAGCGAGGTGAACCACCCGCCAACCCCAGCCGGATCGTGCAAATGTCGGTGCTGGCGGACAACCGGGCAGCGCCGCCAGCCAGCGCCTTGACTGAATCCGCCACGGCTGATGCGCCGGCGGAAACCCCCGTGACGCTGGATGAGCTGAACGCGCCATTGAACCAATAGGGTTCGGCGGCTAGCGCTTGCGGTAGGGGAAGGTCAAAAATCATTGCGTGTTGACCTGTTTGATTTTGCCCTGCCGCCCGAGCGGATTGCTTTGCGCCCCATGGTGCCACGCGATGCAGCGCGGATGCTGTGCGTGATCGGCGGCGAACTGGCGGACCGGATGGTGCGCGATTTGCCAGCCCAATTGCGCGCTGGCGATTGCTTGGTGTTTAATGACACAAGGGTTATTCCTGCCCAATTGGAGGGGTTCCGGGGCGATGCTAGGATCGGCGCAACACTGCACAAGCGTATCGACCTCAGGCGCTGGCAGGCCTTTGTCCGCAACGCCAAGCGGATACGTGTCGGCGAAGTCATCGATTTTGGCTATGGTGTGACAGCCTTAGCCGAGCAACGCCATAGCGACGGCAGCTTCACCCTAGCCTTTGGTGGCGATGAACCGGTCGAAACCCTGCTCGAACGCGCCGGTAAAATGCCACTGCCGCCCTATATTGCCTCAAAACGAGCCGTCGATGATCGTGATCGCAGTGATTACCAGACGATGTTCGCGATGCGCGACGGGGCGGTTGCTGCGCCCACGGCGTCGCTCCATTTCACCCCGGCTCTGCTCGACGCGGTGCGCGCAGCGGGGGTGCATTGCGAAACCCTGACCTTGCATGTTGGCGCGGGCACCTTTCTGCCGGTCAAGGCGGATGATACCGTTCACCATGCGATGCATTCCGAATGGGGCCGGATCGATGCTGCGACGGCAGACCGGCTGAACGCGGTCAAGGCGGCGGGTGGCCGGATCATCGCTGTGGGAACGACGGTGCTGCGGCTGCTGGAAAGCGCGACGGACGGGGATGGTCAGCTGTGCGCCTTTGATGGGGACACCGCGATTTTCATCACGCCGGGCTATCGCTTCCGCTTCATCGATGGGCTGATGACCAATTTCCATCTGCCCAAATCGACATTGTTCATGCTGGTCAGCGCGCTGATCGGGCTGGAGGCGATGCAGGCGGCATACCGCCACGCCATCGCAAGCGGCTATCGCTTTTATTCCTATGGGGATTCCACCTTGCTTTTGCCGCTACCACAGCCGGGCCATTCGCTCTAGGCGCTATGGGAACATGACCACGCGCTTTGCCTTTGCCATTCACGCGACCGACGGCGCTGCACGCACCGGCACCATTACGATGCAGCGCGGCGAGATTCGCACCCCCGCCTTCATGCCGGTCGGTACCGCAGCGACGGTCAAAGCGATGCGACCGGCCGAAGTGCGCGCGAGCGGAGCTGACATCATCCTTGGCAATACCTATCATCTGATGCTGCGTCCGAGTGCTGAACGGATCGACCGGTTGGGCGGATTGCACCAATTCATGGGCTGGAACCGGCCAATCCTGACCGACAGCGGCGGCTATCAGGTGATGAGTTTGGCGTCGCTGACCAAACAGAGCGAAGACGGGGTGTCCTTTCAATCGCACCTCGATGGCTCGCACCACATGCTGACACCCGAACGCTCAATGGAAATTCAGCGCCTGCTTGGCTCGGACATCATCATGGCGTTTGACGAATGTCCGCCGATTGGTGTGGACCAGGACCGGGCGAGGGCGAGTATGGAGCGCTCGATGCGCTGGGCAAAGCGGTCGCGCGATGCCTTTGACGCGGGCGGCGACCAAGCGTCGTCGTCGGCCCTGTTCGGGATCCAGCAGGGTAGCCTGAACCAATCGCTGCGCCGCACTTCGGCTGACGCGCTGATCGACATCGGTTTTGATGGCTATGCGATTGGCGGGCTTGCGGTGGGAGAGGGGCAGGAGGCAATGTTTGCATGCCTCGACTATGCCCCCGGCCAGTTGCCGTTCGACAAGCCGCGCTATCTGATGGGGGTGGGCAAACCCGACGATCTGGTCGGTGCGGTTGAGCGCGGCATCGATATGTTCGATTGTGTGCTGCCGACCCGTTCGGGCCGCAATGGTCAGGCGTTTACCTGGGCCGGGCCGCTCAACATCCGCAATGCGAAGTTCGCGGAGGACATAGGGCCGCTCGATCCCAAATGCGATTGCCCGGTGTGCGGGGCCAGCAGCAGCGGGGACAGCGTTGGTGGCGGCAGCGTTGGCGGCAACAGCCGTGCCTATCTCCACCATCTGGTTCGCGCAGGCGAAATACTCGGCGCGATGCTGATGACCCAGCATAATCTGCATTTCTATCAGGCGCTGATGGCCGCGATGCGTGATGCGATTGCACAGGGGCGCTTTGCCGCCTTTGCCGCTGATTTCCGCCGAGGTTATGGCCGGGTCTGATCCTGCACCGGCGGCCCGGGGGGGGCGGATCGCACGCGCCGATGCGCTGGACCGTGCGGTGCGTCATGCGCCATTTCTCGCGATGCTGGCTGAGCGCCGGCCGGATTTGGCCAACACATTTGTCAGCGATGGGGTGCAGGCCGCGCTGGCCAAGACCATAGTGGTGGAGGGGACTGGCAGCGCCGAGGTAATGGCCGGATTGCGCCACCGCCGTGCCGATTTGGCGCTGGTGCTGGGCTTGGCTGATCTGGCCGGGGAACATGACCTGACCCAGACTATTCATGCCCTGTCCGACTTTGCCGATGAAGCCTGTGACCGGGCATTGGCGCTGGCCTTTGCCGAGCGTGCGCCCGGTGCTCCGGTGCAGGGTCTGGCGATCATCGCCTTGGGCAAATTGGGTAGCCATGAGTTGAATTACTCGTCGGACATCGACCCGATACTCATCTTTGACCCCGCCACCTTGCCGCGACGCGCGCGCGATGATCCGGGCGAAGCCGCAGTGCGGCTGGCGCGGCGCTGGGTCGATATATTGTCGCAGCGCACTGGCGATGGCCATGTCCTGCGGGTTGATTTGCGTCTGCGCCCATCGCCTGAAATCACCCCGATTGTCCTGCCGGTGGACGCAGCCATTTCCTATTATGAATCGCAGGCACTGGCATGGGAACAAGCGGCGTTTATTCGCGCCCGTGCCAGCGCTGGGGATCGCGCATTGGGACAGGATTTTCTGTCCACCATCCAGCCCTTTATCTGGCGCCGCAGCATGGATTTTGGTCAGCTCAAACAGATTGCTGATATTTCGCATCGCATCAGTGACGCCTATTCCAGCGGGCAACGGTTTGGCCCCGGATACGACCTCAAACGCGGGCGCGGCGGCATCCGCGAAGTCGAGTTTTTCGCCCAAGTGTTACAGTTGATCCACGGGGGGCGGGATCCCTCATTGCGCTGCGGCGCTACCCGCGATGCGCTGGCGGCTCTGGCTGCTGCTGGTCACGTCGATGGAGCCATAGCCGATGCTTTGTCTGCTGATTACACCTTGTTGCGGACCATCGAGCACCGCTTGCAAATGGTCGATGACCAGCAAACCCACAGCCTGCCGACCAGTGCAGCGGCGCTCAATTCGGTTGCGGCGCTGCACGGACTGGCGGACGGCAAGGCGTTGCTTGCGATGCTCGAACCAGTCACTCAGCAGGTCGGTGGTCATTTCGACACTTTGATCGGCACCGACCGGGATGGTGCCAGCCTGCGCTGGCCCGCTGGCAATGATGGCTTGTCAAAGCGGGCCGCTGCTGCCGGATTTGCCGATCCTGCTGCGGTTGCGCGGCGGATAGCGGAATGGCGCAGCGGCTCAGTGCGGGTGTTGCGCAGCCGTGCAGCGCAGGAGGCACTCGAGGATGTATTGCCAGTTCTGATGCGCGCCATCGCGCAGGCGCAGCAACCCGATGCGGTGTTGACCGGATTTGACCGGATGATTGCTGGCCTGCCCAGCACCGTCAACTTTTTTAACCTGCTGGGGGCGCGGCCACAATTGCTGGCGACGCTGGTGGCGGTGCTGGGCCATGCCCCGACTCTGGCAGCCGATCTGTCTAGCCGTGCGGAATTGATCGAAGGGTTGATCGATGCCAGCATCTTTTCAGCGATAGCAACGCCAGCGGCATTGGCGCAGGCGATGGCGGCGGGTTCAGCCGATGAGCTTGAGCGCCAGTTGGACCATGTCCGCCGGGTGGTTGGTGAGCATCGCTTTGGCTTGGGCGTGCAGTTGCTCGAAGGGACGAGCGATCCGCTGGCGGTGGCACGCGGCTATGCAGATGTCGCCGACGCGGCGCTACACAGCCTGACCGCAGCGACCATCGCAGATTTCGAGCGCACACATGGCCGGATTGCCGGCGGTGAATTGCTGGTGCTGGCGCTGGGGCGTTATGGCGGGCGGGGATTGACTCATGCCTCCGACCTCGACGTGATATTGCTGTTCACCGGCGATTTTGCGACCCAATCTGATGGCAAACGCCCGCTTGGTGCTACCCGCTATTTCAACCGTCTGGGCCAGCGAGTGGTGGCATCTTTGTCGGTGCCGACCGCCGCTGGACGGCTCTATGATGTCGATACGCGGCTGCGGCCACAGGGTAATCAAGGCCCGCTGGTCGCCAGTCTCGATGCCTTTGCCCGCTATCAGCGCGAGGACGCTTGGACCTGGGAACATATGGCGCTGACCCGTGCGCGCCCAGTATTCGGTTCACCCCCAGCGCTGGCGCAATTACAGGCGATCATCAATGAAGTGCTGATGACCCCGCGTGATCCAGCGATGCTTCAAGCAGATGTCGTCAAGATGCGCAGCGATATCGCAGCGCACAAGCCGCCAAAGGGGCCGCTCGACGTAAAAATGTCCAAAGGTGGGCTGGTCGATGCTGAATTTGCCATTCATGCGGTCCAGTTGCGGCATCGGGCGGGGTATCATCCTGATCTGGCGTGCGCACTCGATCTGTTGGTGGCGGATGGATTGGCCCCCGCCAATATGGTTCCAGCGCTCGCCCTGTTATCTCGGATGTTGGTGACTTTACGATTGATGGCGCCCGACAGGCAGGAGCCCAAAGACAGCGAGACCCGATCACGTATCGCCCATGCATGCCTGCAAGGCACAGGTAATGGCGATGATTGGCAGACCCTGCTTGCTGCCTATGACGCAGCTCGGCACAGCGTCAGCGCATGGTGGACGGCGATCAGTGACAATGCGGATTATTGATAAAAGGGAGCAAGGATATGCTGATGGACGGGAAGGCCGCGCCGGATTGGGCGCTCACGCTGGCGGACGGCACCGCCTTGTCGCGTGGGGACATGGCGGGCGAGGCGCATGTCCTCTATTTCTATCCAAAGGCTGATACCCCAGGCTGCACGATCGAGGCCAAGGATTTTACCGAGCTGTCGGGTCAGTTCGCGAAGATCGGCGTGCGGGTGATTGGCATCAGCAAAGATGCTCCGAAAAAGCTGTGCAGATTTGCCGACAAATATGGATTGTCGGTTACGCTTGGGTCGGATGAGGGCGGGCATGTGACCGAGGATTTTGGCGCCTGGGTGGAAAAATCGCTGTATGGCCGCAACTATATGGGGATTGAGCGCTGCACCATGTTGTTCAACGCGAGCGGGGCACTGGTCCGGCAATGGCGCAAGGTTAAGGTAAAGGGTCACGCGGACGAGGTATTGGCCGTTGCCCGGAATCTGTGATCCAGCATGACCTTGATTCTCCGACACATCGGAAAAACATGGCGAATTCGGGGTTTTGCGGCCTGTAGCGGTCTCCATTCAACGACTCAACCCGCTGTGCTGCCGGTTTAACGCAGGATTAACGTGCGGCTGTTGCGTGATTAACTTTCGCTCCGCACAAGGCTCAAACGGGAATGGGTCAAGCAAAATTGACCTGAAGTTGAATAACTAGCGGCACAATATTGGGACGACGGGTCCACAAAGGTGCGGGCAGGAAATTCGGGATCGCATGTTGAAATCTTTTTATCCATTTGTTCGGAGTTGCGCTGCGCTGGTCATGGCTGCATCGCTTGGTTGGGCAGCGCCTGCAATGGCTGCAGGTGCTACCGAAGCTCCGGTCGATCTTGATGCACCTGATGTTGAGCTGGACAGCAGCCAGGCTGAATCCGCTATCGCCTCTGCTGATGCTACTGCCGCCGCAATGGTCCGCATCATCCCGGTGCTGGCTCGTCGGCTTGGCGGCGAAGGGGACAGCCAGTTCCGTTCGCTGTTCAGCGCTTGGCAGCAAATGGACGGCCCCGAAGCACTGGCGATTGCCATTCCATCGCGCCGCCCGGTGGACATCATGCGGCTGACATCATCCTTTGGCACCCGCAGCGACCCGTTTAGCGGTCGTCGCGCCCGGCATAACGGTATTGATATTCCCGGCCCGGTGGGCACCCCCATCTATGCAACTGCCGACGGCACGGTGGGCAGGGCGCAGCGTCTGGGCGGATACGGCAATTACGTAGAAATCGAACATGGCAACGCGATTCAGACCCGCTACGGTCATTTGTCGGCGATTGCAGTGGCCTCTGGCCAGCGGGTGCGTCGCGGCGATGTTATCGGCTATATGGGTTCGACCGGTCGCTCGACGGGCAGTCATCTCCATTATGAAGTGCGGATTGCCGGTGCGCCGGTAAACCCGATCCCGTTTGTTGCCGAAGACGGCGTCATGGCGGATGCTTCGGGACATGGGAATGTTGCGCTGGGCGGGCCACGCGAATAATCGCGCCATTTACAGGTTGTGCTTGCGGCATCCAGTCGGCAACCCTATATTCGTAATATGACTGAAACGCTCACATTGAACGATTGTCCCTCGCTGACCGGTGCAGCGGCCAAGCGGGTGCGGGCAATCGCGGACAAATTGGGCCAACCTGCGCGGTTGCGTCTGTCAGTGGACGGCGGCGGCTGTTCGGGCTTCACCTATCGTTTCGATCTGGATAACGCTATGGACGGTGATGACGATGCTGTCACCCAGACCGACGGCGTGGCGCTGGTTGTCGACGGCACCAGCCTCGATCTGCTGCGCGGGTCGGTGGTGGATTTCGTCGAATCGCTGGGCGGCTCCAGTTTCAAGGTGAGCAATCCCAGCGCTGTCGCTGGATGTGGCTGCGGCACCAGCTTTTCGGTGTAACGGCGCCGCCTCAATTCATGAAAATCGCCAGTTACAACGTCAATGGCATTAGGGCGCGGCTGCCGCGTTTGCTCGAATGGCTGGCCGAGACACAGCCCGACATCGTGTGTTTGCAGGAATTAAAGTCGGCCGAGGACGGTCTGCCGCGTGTCGACATTGAGTCTGCGGGCTATGGCGGCGTCTGGTTTGGGCAAAAGGGATTCAATGGCGTCGCTATTCTCGCCCGCGACGCGCAGCCGGTCGAGGTTCAGCGCGGGTTGGATGGCGATGCACAGGATGAGCAGAGCCGCTATATCGAGGCCGAGGTGTTCGGAATCCGTGTCGCGGGCATTTATCTGCCCAATGGCAATCCGCAGCCGGGGCCAAAGTTTGATTACAAGCTGCGCTGGATGGAGCGGCTGCGGGCCCGTGCCAAGGCGATATTGGCAGAGGAAGTGCCTGCGGTCATCGCCGGGGACTTTAATGTCATTCCCAATGATGATGATGTATTCCGCCCCGACGCGATGGCCGACGACGCATTGATGCAGCCCGAAAGCAGGGCGGCCTATCGCCGGATCCTCGCCGATGGCTGGACCGATGGCTTGCGCAGCCGTTATCCCGGCGGCGGCATCTGGACCTATTGGGATTATCAGGCTGGAGCATGGCAACGCGACGCCGGATTTCGCATCGACCATTTGTTGCTTAGTCCGGAATTGGCAGACCGCTTGGTGGATGCCGGGGTGGATGCGGACCATCGCGGGCGTGAAAAGGCGAGCGACCATGCCGCAACCTGGGTGCAACTCCACTAGTGGTCCGATTCTGACATTTGCATCCTCTAGCGGCTAAGTCACGGGCAAATGTCAAATTCGCTCCACTAGGCATAGCTGACGATTTCATATTCAATGCCATCCCAGTCAAAGAAGTAAAAGCGCTCACCCGGATCATAGCGTTCATGGGCAAATGTTTCCAACCCAGCCGCTATGACGCGCTGTTTGATCTCCAGCAGGTCATCGACCAACAAGCCGACATGATTGAGCGCACCCCCCTTTGCAAACTGCTTGGGACTGCCGCTGTCATCTGACGGTGTATAAAAGACGAGGTAAAAGGTCGCGTCGCCGACATGGATTGAATGACCGCCATCACGCCCCGGCCCCTGCCAACGCACATGCCAGTCAAACAGGCTCGAAAACAACTCGGCGGAACGCTGACCGTCCGAAACGGTGAGATTTACATGCTCGATCATCGTTTTTGGCATCGCTTTTGGCATTTCTATCTCCTTTGGTCTGGGTTGGACGATTGACATTGCGACTCAGCATTGCGGGTATTTTGCAAGCTAAAGCTAACTTGAGGTCAAGATAAAAATGCACTAGCGTGTTCGCCATGTTGGCCAGCGACCTTTTGCCCATCGGGGAACTGTCCCGCCGCACCGGCTGCGCGGTGTCGGCGATCCGATTCTATGAGCAACGCGGATTGCTGGCAGCGATCCGTTCGAGTGGTGGCCAGCGGCGATTTTTGCGCGCCGACATTCGCCGACTGTCGTTCATAATGATTGCCCAGCGGCTCGGCCTCAGCCTCGATGCGATTGGGACCGAGCTGTCCGGACTGCCATCAGGGCGAACGCCCAGCCGTGCCGATTGGGTAGCGATTAGCGGCCGGCTTCGCTCCAGCCTCGATCAGCAAATCGCTGTACTGGAACAAACCCGCGAGAATCTGGATGGCTGCATCGGTTGCGGCTGCCTCAGCCTGGACCGATGCGCGCTTTACAACGCGGGCGACAAGGCGGCAGAGCGCGGCCCCGGCCCGCGCTATACGATGGGTGATCGCGAGGGAAATGCCGGGGTGACGAAGCAATCCACAGGTCAACAGCTGGAGATTGCTTCCACCTGACTTGAATCACTCTGAAGGTGCCCGGTAAGCGCGGTGGTGCGCGATTGTTGCTGCGACAAAATCTTCGACCGGGGTGGCGGCATCGATCAACCGCGTCAAGGGAGACGCTGGACGAGGGCAAGGTCACCGGCCTTACATTGGTGGTTATCAATCCCTATATAGAGTTACGTCGTTGCGGTTCACGCGCTACAATACTGTCTGACGTGTCTCTTTACGATCAATATTTCATTTGATTGGCTTTCCTGAGACAGGAAAAACGATCGCCATGCCCGGATTCTCGACAGACCGGCATGAGCGATCCGACAGGTGTGCCTGATGATCGCTTACTTGAAATTTTGCGCCAATGCCAAATCAGCCTTACAATGAGTAAATATCTTCTATTTACACCGGGGCCAGTCAATGTGCCCGAGAATCTACGTACTGCGATCTCGAAAGACAATATCTGCCATAGAGAAGTCGATTTCGATGAACTTCTCGCTCGTATAGAGCAGAAGCTTCTTTTGCTTTTTCAAATCAGCAACCCGGGCCGCTACCGCGCTGTGGTGATCACGGGATCCGGGTCGGCAGCCAATGAAGCGATGTTATCTTCTGTTGTTGGACAAGGTAGTATTTTGGTGCTGTCAAACGGTGAGTTTGGCGAACGACTGCACAAGACTTCGCTGGTCCACAATGATCAAACCCATCTAATTGAAGTTCCTTGGGGGGAACGCTTTGATCTGATAAAAATCGCAGCTTATCTGGAACGCCATAAAATCGATGTGATTGCTATGGTGCATCACGAGACCAGCTCGGGCATGTTGAATCCACTTGCCGCCATCGGTGCATTGGCGAAAGCGCACAAAGCGATCTTCATAGTGGACGGCGTTAGCAGCGTCGGGGCTGAAGCGGTTGATCTGGAAGGCTGCAATATCGCTTTTTGTTCAAGCTCCAGCTCAAAGGCGATAGGGTCTTATCCCGGTCTTTCCTTTGTAATCGGCCGGAAAAAACAGTTCGAGAAACTGAAAGCCCACAAGCCGAACACAACCTATTTGAACCTCGCGACCTTTTACCATTTCCTCAAAACGCGTTCTCAAACGCCGAATACGCCTGCAGTGCCGTTATTCTTTGCGCTAGATCAAGCGTTGGCCAATATTCTACAGGAAGGCGTAACCAATCGTTTTTCAAAAATTCATGACCGCGCCGATCAACTGCGCTGCGGTATGCGCAAATTAAACCTAGAATTCTTGATTGATGAGAGCGATATGTGCTCGGTTCTTACGACCGTGAAGGTGCCTCATTCCATCAATGTCCAGGATTTGCGACGCGGCCTGCGTGAGAAAGCTATCATCATTTATGAAGGGAAAGGCTGTTTTCAGGATAAGGTCTTTCAGGTCGGTAATATCGGAGAAATGTCCGCTTTTGACATCCAGTTCTTTTTGCAGACGCTGAAAGATGTCCTTTTGAGGTTGCAATCCGGAGCGGCGGACATTGTGGTTCCGTTCAGACCCATCGAGCCGATCCTTGTGCAAGCCACCCCGTTGCACGCTGCTATGGTGCCATCCTACGCATGACCAACAAACTAACCCGGCTTTGGGCGACAAAGACCAAGGATGATGAGTGGTGGTCATCCTTTGTCACATCGCCGATCGCCGTTGCCGTCAATTACGCGGCGGTAGAGCTGCCTTGGGTAACACCAAACCGGATCACCGCAATGTCGTTTCTGGTGGCGGTCGCAGCGGCCATCTGTTTGGTTGTCGGCGGTTTATCGAATTTTATTTTGGCTGCGGTTTTAATCCACATAAGCCATGTTTTCGATTGCATGGACGGACAGTTGGCGCGTTACAAAAAAATATCATCGCCCTTAGGTAGTTATTTGGACAGGGTAACCGATCAAGTCCAGGTCACACTTTGGTTTGGTGCCGCAGGATATGCGGCATATAGTCAAACTATGAGCGTCGTTCCGGTTTTATTGGCGCTTATCGGCATCGCGTTCTACGGTCTGCGAGGCTACACAAAATATATCGCGATTGAAATCGAAATGGCGCGAGATTCTGGCTATCTGCTGACGATTGCCAATAGAAAGAACATGGAAATAATCGCTGGATTAGGCTTTGATTTGCGGGCGAACCTGGCTTGGTTCGCACGTGAGCAGCCCAAATTTCTGCAATTTAACGAAGGCGTGTTCATCTTCATGCTGTCGGCGGCTCTGTTGCTTGATGCACTGGAACCGATGCTTTGGATATTTGCCGCAAGCCAAGTTTTTTGGGGCCTCTATCGCAGCGTCCAGCATGGCCTTCGCATTCATGAAAATGCCGGGCTCCCAATTCAAAAATAGCCCACCGACACGGGCACAAACGAGCAATGTTACCCATGGAAATATCAACCACCCATTCCCACAAAGCTGTCATTCTGGCAGCGGGCGTCGGATCACGCATCCGACCGCTAACGGATGACTGCCCCAAGAGCTTGCTGATGGTCGCGGGCAAGCCGATCCTTGAACATATGATCCGCAATTGTCAGAATTGCGGCATTTCTCAGTTCGTAATAGTCTTGGGCTATCTGGAGCAGCGAATAAGGAAGTTTGTCGGCGAAACCTTTCCAGAATTGGACGTAATATTTGTGGTTAACGACAGATATGCCGAGACCAATACCGGATATTCCCTGATGTTGGCTGAGCAAGCAATCGGCGAGGCCAGCTTTATCAAATTTGATGCCGATGTGGTCTTTGACCCCGACATCCTAAAGCGCTTGATAGGAAGCAACTTTCAGAACGCTCTTTGTATCGACAGGGGTATTCAGCTCGATGCCGAAGAGGTGAAAGTGATTGTCGATGATCAATTGCGTGTTCTCCAAGCGAGCAAGACCGTCGATCCAAAAACAGCCTTTGGAGAATCCATTGGGATCGAGAAAATCTGCTCGGCAACCGCAAAGCTGCTATTTGCTGAACTGACACTGATGATGGCACAATCCGGCCATCTGCAAGACTATTACGAGGCAGCATATGAGTGTTTGATGGCGAGAGGAACTGAATTTCAAGCGCTAGATATAACCGGCCTAAAATGGACCGAGATTGATACGCACGATGATTATGCGGCGGCAAATGAGTTGTTCAAAGACGCGTAGAAAACGAACAGCACATCAGCGGTAGGTAGCGGCAACCGCCTGAATTTACGCGGACACCGATCAACCTGCTGCTTGGACCCACTCGCCGCGGAACAGAATGTTTTAGCACCAAATAATTTAGCGACAGGCTGGGGTCACGTTTGAAGTGCGACACGGGCGTCACAGCGCCTTGTCATAGAGTGTATAGACTTTGTTGATCCTGCCGCTCAGCGTCGTGGCAATCGAGTTCATCCCCTGATTTTCCTCAAGAATCCAGCCAATCTCGCCGTGGGTCGTGCCATAGTTGGGGATCACGTCGCGGCGGATATATTCGATCATCATGAACGCCAATTGGCTGGCCATGCGGCTGGACTGCATCCGTTTGACAACCCCCATCAATGGCACCCGAGCAATGCGTGACCGGGGATTGCGCAGCCACCACAACAGTTTGAAAATGTTGAACGGGAATAGCGAGCCGCCAAAATCAGCGATGCGCTGATTAAGGTTGGGCAGGGCGATCAAGAACGCAACCGCTTCACCATCGACTTCGGCGATGCGGATCATGTCTTCGCGGGCAATCGGTTTGAGCTTTTTGCCGACATGGGCAATTTCCGCGTCAGTGATAGGGACAAAGCCCCAATTGCTGCTCCACGCATCGTTGAGAATGCCCAGGATCAGCGCGGCCTCTTGCGCAAACTTTGCCTTGTTGAGCTTGCGGATGACGATGCGGCTATTGCGTTCCCCGCTGGCGACGATGCGGTTAATCAACTCTGGAAAACCGTCGGTGATAAGCACTTCATAGGTCAGCAACTGTTTGACCGGGTGATAGCCGCTGGCCTCTATCCACCCCTGATATTCGGGGCGATGATGGCCCATCATCACCGTGGGAGGGTGGTCGTGCCCCTTGGTCAGCAGACCCGGCTCATCCCAGATCGAAAGTGATATTGGCGCAAGCACCCGGTGCATGCCCTGGTCGCGCAGCCATTGTTCAGCGGTTGCAATCAGCGCGGCGGTGGTTTGCGCATCTTCGGCCTCCAACAGGCCCCAATTGCCGGTGCCCGGCCCCATCCCCTGACTGGCGGGTTGGGTGAGTGCGAGTGCGTCAATATGGGCGCTGATCCGCCCGACGTTACGCCCGTCGCGTCGCGCCAGAAACAGTTGCGCCTTGCCGTGCTCAAACCAAGGGTTCTTGCCCGGCGTGATGAGATCCCATGCCTCCATCTTGAGCGGCGGCACCCAATTGGGATCGCTACTATTGAGGCGATAGGCAAGCTCGATGAACCCGCGTCGCTGTGCCTTGGTGTGGACGGCAATGATCTCAATCGTCTTGTCTGCCACGCTTGATCCTTATGGGCATCGTGGAGCATTGCTCCAGCCGCTGTCGTATTGTTTAGCCTAACCCATGGGCGATTTTGCGGCAAGCATGAGGCGGTGTCATCGCTAGACCCTGTTGAATTCCGGTTGAATCATAGTGCGGGTCTAGTTTGTTTGCTTTCCGCCTTTTCCTAGCCGCCGGATGCGCTAGCGCTTGCGCTAGGGGAAGCCAGAGGGAGCCATCCGGCTTGAAAAGGCTCTAGCCATGCCATTTTGCTGCCATGTTAAAAGGGTAGCGCAGGACATATGGGAACAGGCGGCGGGCGTGATAAAAGGTAAGGCAATGAACCACTCGACTCTCTCTCGCGATCAGGCTGGACCTGACGATGTTACGGTAGTGGCACAAGCGGGCGTCGCCGCACCCCGCCACGTCGAAGACATGGCGATGATCCGTGCGGCTGCTGAACTGACCCGCGACATCAACAATCCGCGCCCCCTGATTTATTGGGGCGATATGCTAAGCTCTGCGGCGATTGGCTATGCCGGTCTGGCGGGCGCAATCATGGCGACATCACTGCCCATCGCTCTGGCATCTGCGGTTGTGTCCGTACTTGGCCTATATCGCGCCGGCCTGTTCATCCATGAACTGACCCATGTTCGCCTGTCGGCGATTCCAGGGTTCTGGACCGTCTGGCATGTTTTGGTGGGAGTGCCGTTGTTGCTGCCCGCATTCATGTATGACGGCATCCACAATCTGCACCACCAGCGCAAGCGCTATGGCACGGTGGAGGATCCCGAATATCTGCCGCTCGCGCTGATGAAGCCGTGGACTCTGCCGCTGTTCGTTGTGATTGCGGTGCTGGGGCCTGTTGCCCTGTTGCTGCGCTATGGTGTGCTCACGCCGCTATCGGCGCTCATTCCGCCGCTGCGCCGGATTGTGGTCGAACGCTATTCGGGGCTGGTCATCAACCCGGTGTTTCGCCGCCGCCCGCCTGTGGGTGAGGCGCGCCGCCTGTGGCTGATTACCGAGGCGGCTTGCAGCATCTGGGCAATGGCTTTGATCGCGGCTGTAGCGACTGGCTTTGTCCCTATGCGGGCATTTCTGATCGCGCTGGCGATAGTGTCGGCGGCGATTGTGTTCAACCAGATCCGGACATTGGTCGCCCATCTATGGGAAAATGATGGTTCGGAAATGAGCGTCACCGAGCAGTTTCTGGATTCGGTCAATGTGCCGCTGCCGGGCATTTTACCCGCGCTGTGGGCGCCGGTTGGGCTGCGTTATCATGCCCTGCATCATCTGTTGCCGGGTCTGCCCTATCATGCGTTGGGCGAAGCTCACCGGCGCTTGTCAGCTGCGCTTGCCGCTGATTCCAGCTATCATGCGGCAAATTATCGCAGCCTCATCGGGCTGGTGGCGCAACTGGCCCGCAGCAGCGCCCGCAAGGGTTAGCGTGTTTCCGCTTTGACAGGATGCCCGTTCCTGCTATGTTCGAGCGGTGGAGCCGTCGCTGCCTTATCTATTAGCTGTCATAGCCTTAGCCCTTGGCGGGGTGATCGGCTGGCTGTTGGCTGGACGATCTGCGGCGGTCCTGACGGTGGAGCGCGACCAGCATCTCGCCAATTTCAAACAGGCGGCACAGGATCTGGAGACGGCGAGCCGCGAGCGCGGTGCGCATGCGCTCGATCTCGCAACCCTGCGCGCCACCCGCGATGCCGACGCCAGAGCGCATGAGGGTCAAATCGTCGCGCTGACACAGGCGCGCGATGCCCTGACTGTCCAGTTTCAGGAGGTGGCGGCGAAACTGCTCGAACGGGCGCAAAACAGCTTTCTCGAAAGCGCCGGAACCCAGTTCAAAGCAAGCGAAGTGGCGGCGGGCGCGCGCCTTACCGAATTGCTTGCACCTGTCAATGAACGCCTGAAACGCTATGAAACCGCTGTAGATAAAGTTGAAAAAGAACGTCAGGCAGCGTTCGGCAATCTGCATGGTCTGATGGAATCGCTGCGCTTGTCGAACGAAGGCGTCAAGGCGGAGGCCGCGCGGCTGTCGAACAGTCTGCGCCATGGGCCAAAGGTGCGCGGCAACTGGGGCGAGCTGCAATTGCGCAATGTCCTCGAAACTTGCGGATTGTCCGAATATGCTGATTTTCAGACCGAAGTCAGCGTCGCGGGTGAGGATGGCGGGCGGCTTCGCCCTGACGTCATCCTGCGCATCCCCGGTGGCCAGAGCCTCGTCATCGACGCTAAAGTGTCGCTCAACGCCTATCAGGATGCGGTCAATGCCGAGGATGAGGGTGGCCGTGTCGCAGGGCTCGCCGCGCACGCAGCCTCGGTCAAGGCGCATATCAACAGCCTGGGTAACAAGGCCTATTGGGCGCAATTTGACGCCGCTCCTGACTATGTCATCCTGTTCATTCCGGGCGAACATTTCCTTGCCGCTGCGCTCGAAACCGATGCCGGACTGTGGGATTTTGCCTTTGAAAAGCGGGTTTTGCTGGCAACCCCGACCAATCTGATTGCGATTGCCCGCACCGTCGCGGCGGTCTGGCGTCAGGAGCGGATGGCCGATCAGGCGCGGGAGATCGCCGCGCTAGGCAAAGAACTTTATGCGCGGTTGGTGACGATGGGCAGCCATATTGGCCGCGTTGGAAAGAATCTGGATACCGCAGTGGGTGCCTATAACAG
>JBCKXT010000016.1:0-35685 GCA_038921085.1 Sphingopyxis sp.
CATATTCCAACATGTGCAATAATAGTGTTTCGGGCGTTCACCTGTCATACAGAATTGCTAGAGCAGCGTATGACTGATTGTTGCTAATTTTTATGTCCGGCCAACTCTTTGAGGATGTGCAGGATGCTGTTCTGGGGGAACGTTCATGTCCGATAAAAAACCAATCAATCGCCGCTCCTTTTTGTCGAGCGTTGTCGGCGTTGCCGCATTGGCTGGCGGGGCTAGCGCGCTGATCACTGGAGAGGCGAGGGCAGAGAATTACACCGGTCGCTCGGATAATGATCCTAATGACCGTTCGGGTTATGGCCGGACCGGAGTTACCGACAGTGACCCGAGTGATGGTTCGGGTCGCGGTCGCGGCAGTTCGGGCATTACAGACCGCGACCCCAGCGACGGGTCGGGTCGTGGCCGTGGCGGCACTGGCATTACCGACAGCGATTCGACCGATCAGGCAGGACGTGGGCGCGGTAACACCGGGATTACGGACTCAGACTCTTTTGACGGCGCAAATCGCGGGCGCGGACGCAGCAATACTGGGATTACCGACAGCGATTCCTCTGACGCGAGCGGACGCGGGCGCGGCAATACTGGGATTACCGACAGCGATTCCTCTGACTCTAGCGGACGCGGACGCGGCAATACTGGGATTACCGACCGCGATTCCTCTGACACGAGCGGACGCGGGCGCGGCAGTTCTGGGATTACCGACAGCGATTCCTCTGACACGAGCGGACGCGGTCGCGGCAATACTGGGATTACCGACAGCGATTCCTCTGACGCGAGCGGGCGTGGGCGCGGCAATACTGGGATTACCGACCGCGATTCCTCTGACGCGAGCGGGCGTGGGCGGGGGCGCAATTGCTCGGATGGTGATAGCGGTAAGGGCAGCGATCCGTCTGGCCGTGGCCGCAGATGCTGACATAGCGCTGCTGACCTGTGAATCTGACCTCGCACTGGCGGGATGATCCGCTTGGCTCGCTGTTGGGTAGCGAGCATGGGCGGAACTTCCTGAGCGACGTTTTTGAACGCGATTTCCTGTTGTCAAAACTCGGTGATCCGACCCGGTTTGACGGCTTGGTGAGCATTGATGATGTCGACCGGATCGTTACCAGCACCGACCTGCGCCAAGGCGATTTGGTGCTCGCCAATGCGTCCAAGGAGGGCATTGAGCAATCCAGCTATGTCGATGACGGCGGCTTCATAGATCGAGGAGCAGTTGCCCGTCATTATCGCGAGGGTGCGACGATCATCCTCAATCAGGCGCAACGCATCATCCCGAACATGGGGGCGTTGTGCCACGGGCTGGAACATGTGTTTTCTTCGCACATGCAAACCAACCTCTATCTCACTCCGCCCGGAGAGCAGGGGTTTCGCACCCATTTTGATAATCATGACGTGTTTGTCATCCAGGTCCAGGGCGCGAAACAATGGCGGCTCTATGGAACGCCACTGGACCTGCCATTTCGCGGCGAACGATTTGAATCATCGACCCATGCTGCGGGAGATATGCGGGCGGAATTCACGCTCGAAGCAGGGGATTGTGTTTATGTGCCTCGCGGGATGATGCACGATGCATCGACATCGGGGGATGAAGCCAGCCTGCACATCACCGTCGGCTTGATCAGCAAGACTTGGGCAGATTTGATTCTGGAGACTGTAGCGGAGACCGCGCTACGGAGCCCGGAGTTTCGCCAGAGCCTGCCAGCGGGCTTTGCGAGCGAAGGATTTGATCGCACCGCCGCACGTGCAACGCTGGCCCGACTGGGGGCACATTTGGCAACACAGATGCAGCTGGATCCGGCACTGGACCTGATGACTGATCAACACATCCGGTCGCGCCCGGCAATCAATCGCTTGATGATTGCCGATGCAAACCAAGTGATTGCCGCGAGCGATCAGTTCCAGCGAGCAGCGATGGCGCCCTATCGGATAGCACAGGATGGCGATGCCATTTGTTTGGTTGCACCGGGCGGCGACCTCCGCTTTACCGAGGAATCAGAAGGCGCAGTCCGCCGCGCCATGGACGGCAGGGCATTTGTGCTGGCCGACCTGTCGTTTGAACATGGCGAAGCGGTGACCCGGCGCTTGCTGGATTATGGGCTGGTGGTTAGGGTTTAGGTCGTGTTGACATTCAGAATCCAACTCTTCAGTTAAATATCAGCTTCGTCATTCCCGCCTTCAGCCTCCGGCTGAAGTTTATCCTGAGCGTCTGCCTTGCAGGCAGTCAAGGATGGCGAACCATATGTTGAGGCACATAGAGATGGCTCGGTTTATCTGAACAGCCTCACCGGTTTTTTAGAAGGGTTGCCCATTGCTGTTATGCCGCTGCGAGAAGCGGCTGATTGAGATATGCTTGATCTGGTGTGCGCTTGCCAAGGCTCGAATGCTGACGGGGGACAGGCAGCTCACCAAATAGGACACTCTCTCTCGTCAAACCTTGAACAGCAGCCCCTAGCCGCGTAACATCCTCAAACAACGATTGCTGAGCGGATAGAAGAAGCCCCATGCTCAAGAAGATTGTCGACGTATATGTCGAAGACGGTGAGGTTTTCGTTAGCTATCCCATCATACTCGGTATCCTCAATCACATGAACATGCCATTGACCGATGTGGACTTCGTTCAGGAGGCAAAGAAATGCTGTGAAGAAGATGGTCTTTCGCCATCGCTCGTAGAAAAGTGGGTCGTGCGAGATCCAAGGCCCGATGAGGCCTAATTCGGTTAATTTCGGTGAATTTCGGTGAATTTCGGTGCTAATTTCGGGAATTTCGGTGATTTCGGTGGGTGATTTCGGGTGATTTCGTGAATTCGGGTGATTTCGGTGACAGTTGCAACATTATTTCGGTGACAGTTGCAACATTCCCCTTTTAGTCGCGCACCCACCGCCCGCTTCGACAGGCTCATGACAGGCCCTTCGACTTCGCTCAGGAGAGCCTTGCAATGTTGGATTTTTCGCGTCAGCATGGCGGTTGGCCGGGGTTGTCCCGACCAACTCTGCCGCCCGCTCTTTGACGCTGTTGATCCCCCCACCCCCAACCCCTCCCGCACGCGGGAGGGGGAATAGAAAGCTGCGCTAGGGTAAGCGAAAACCACCCGCGCTCGTCTACGAGCGGGAAAGGCCAGAGAAAGCGCTTAACGCGACAAAGGTGACAAGCGACCCACGAACTAGCGCAACTTTTGTCACTTTAGGGCCAGCTAACCTCGGCGACCATCGCTGATTCTAGAGCGGCACCTTCCTCTAACTCATCGAAAGCACTGGTGCCGGCTGCAGGGTTCGAACCCGCGACCCCCTGATTACAAATCAGGTGCTCTACCAACTGAGCTAAGCCGGCCTATGTGTGGCCGCGTGGTGTTGCACGCGTTGGCGCGCCCATAGCGTCAAATGACGCCAAACGTCCAGCCCTCGGTCGCGGCGATGTGTTCGGTCATGGATTGTGGCCACCATGATGAGGATATTGGCTCGCTGCGGATAAGCATAGATACGCATTGCCCTTGCAACTGGTGCAGCAACGGCCCACATGACACGGATGCTGATTGAAACCGAACTCACTCCAAATCCGGCGACCCGCAAATTTCTGCCGGGGCGCTTGGTCATGGAGGTTGGCAGTCGCGATTTTACCTCGCCTGAGGCGGCGAGCGCTTCGCCATTGGCAGAGGCTTTGTTTGATCTGGGCGACGTGACGGGTGTTTATTTCGGTCGGGATTTCATTTCCGTGTCAGCAGCGCCCGGTATGGATTGGGCGATGTTGCAGGCCGATGTCACGGCCATCCTGCTCGACCATTTTGTCGCTGATATACCATTGTTTCATCCTGCATCAGCGTCGGGCATTGCGGTCCCAGCCGATGACGATGCTGGCGATGAATTGCCGATTGATCCTGCCGACGCCGAGATTGTTGACCAGATCAAGGACTTGATTGAAACCCGTATCCGGCCGGCAGTCGCCAATGATGGCGGCGACATCCGCTTTCGCGGATTTGACAAGGGCAATGTCTATCTGGTGATGCAGGGGGCGTGTGCTGGCTGCCCCTCCTCCGCCGCGACGCTCAAGAACGGGATTGAATCGCTGCTCAAACATTATGTTCCAGAGGTAACTGCTGTCCACGCAGTTTGACCGGCCACAAGCCAATCAAAAGGACAGATTGTATGGCCCAAGCATTGGGTGACGCCGCGCTGGACCAGTTATTTCGGACCGCCCGAAGCTATAATGGCTATCTAGACAGGCCGGTTGACGTGGCTCAACTCAAAGCCATCTGGGATCTGATGAAAATGGGGCCAACCTCGGCAAATTGTCTGCCGGCGCGGCTGGTCTGGTGCGCCTCGGCTGAGACCAAGGAAAAGCTGGCGCAGTGCGTCATACCCACAAATAGCGAGAAAATCAGGTCGGCTCCGGTCGCTGTGGTGATTGGCATGGACAGGAAGTTTTACGAACAATTACCGCATCTGTTCCCGCATGCCGATGCCCGCAGCTGGTTTGCTAACAATGCGCCGCTGGCCGAAGCGACGGCGTTCCGCAACTCCAGCCTGCAAGGGGGCTATTTCATCATGGCTGCGCGCGCCCTGGGCCTCGACACCGGGCCGATGTCCGGATTTAGCAGCGAGGCGGTAGATGCCGCCTTTTTTGGCGATCAGCCCGATGTGACTGCCAATTTCATCTCGACCTTGGGCTATGGTGATTCAAGCTCGATATTTGATCGTAGTCCAAGGCCGGACTTTGCGGTCTTTAACCGCATCGTCTGACGGGTGGCGGCGATTATGCGGCACTTGGTGATCGATACAAGCAGCCCTTGCCTGTCAGTGGCGCTGTTCGAAGCGGGCAGGCTGATCGCTGCGGACCATCGCCGGGTGGGGCGCGGGCATGCCGAACAGTTATTGCCAGCGATTGCTGCATTGCCTGATGGCGGCAGAGCCAGCAGGATTAGCGTTGGCTGTGGCCCCGGCAGTTTTACCGGAACCCGCATCGGTATCGCCGCAGCGCGGGCGCTGGCCTTTGCCTGGGAGGCAGAGCTCGATGGCTTTGACAGCCTGATGCTGATTGCGGCGCAGGCTCGCCGTATCTGTGGGCAAGACGCGGTTGCCGTCGCCTGTGCGGGGGGGCATGGCCAATGGCTGCTGTCCCAAGCGCCACTCGCGGCCCAGTCACTCGATCCTGATCAGGCGGCAAAGCTGGCAACATTTGCGCTGGTCGCCGGGGATTGTGCGGAAATGCTGGTGGCAAAGCGTGGTTGGGGCACCGCAATTGCCGCCGAAGTTGACGCGCGCGAGGTCGGGCAATTGCCTGACGCAGCAATGCTAGAGGTTGTTCGCCCCATCTATGCCCGCAGCCCGGATGCCAAGCTGCCGATTGGCCCTAGGTCGTGAATAGAAAAGCCCTGCCTGTGGACATCCAACCGCTAGGGGTGGATCACTTGGCAGAGGTGGAGGAAATCATGCTGCGGTCGTTCGACCCGCGCTATGGCGAAGCGTGGAGCAAGGCGCAGTGCCTCGCCGTCCTTGCGATCCCTGGATACCGGCTGTGCGGGGTATTTGATCGTGTTGACGCTATTGCACCCATTTTGGGATTCGCGATTACCCGCACGATAGCAGGCGAGAGTGAGTTGCTGCTCATCGCGGTCGAGCCTAGATTACGCCGATCCGGAATTGGCGGCCAACTGGTCAAAGACTGGTTGGCGAACTGTGCTGAACTAGGCGTAAGCCGGGTGTTTCTGGAAGTGCGCGCGGACAATCCCGCACAGTCATGGTATGAAGGCTTGGGCTTTTCGTTTTTGGCGCGGCGGACAGGTTATTATCGCGGTGGTGATGGCATTCAACGCGATGCAATAACAATGCAAAAATCGATCATTTGAAACTTTTTCTTTTGTTTTCAGTGTGGATTTGCTTGCGACTTTGCTTGATCAGGTATAACGTGGGCTCGCTCACAGGTTTGCACCCTTCGTTGCGAGCCTGATGGGGGCCATTCGCAATGCTTCGGGAAAAAAACAATGACTGAACCTAACGATACGCAAGAATTTCTTGCCACTCTGACCGCCGACATCATTTCGGCACACGTCAGCAATAACAGCGTCTCGCCATCCGATCTGCCTGGAATGATCCAGTCGGTCTATTCCGCACTGAGCGGACTTAGTGGTCCACAGACGGTCAAGGTAGAGGTGCAAAAGCCAGCGGTTTCTGTGCGCGCATCGATTAAGCCAGACTATATCATCTGTCTGGAGGACGGCAAAAAGCTCAAGATGTTAAAGCGCCATTTGAGGACGCATTTTGACATGAGTCCAGATGATTATCGGGCCAAATGGGGACTTCCTGCTGATTATCCAATGGTCGCATCCGATTATTCGGAAACGCGCCGGGTTCTGGCCAAACAGATCGGGCTTGGCACAAAGGGACGCGGTGCCGGTCGCAAGCGGGCCCGCAAATAAGGGTTTGCGCACTAAACTTTGGTTTTTGAACAGGGGGTTTGCGGTTTTGAGCCGCGGCCCCTTTTTCATCTCCACCTGCGCTTGCCGGTTGCGCCATGGTTTTCTATAAGGTCATCATAGTGGAGTGATTTCAACATTCGCATCCCGCTGGCGGCAAACCCAGATTTAGCGAATGTTGAAATTAAAACTCCACTAGCAACACTATGTTTCTAGTGGTCCTTGTGATTCTGACATTTGCACCTGACATGTCCGACAGGGGAGGCAAATGTCAGAATCGGACCACTAGTGGAGGGTGACAGCGCAAGCATGGGCAACACAATCGATATCGAAGCACTATGTGCAGAAAAAGGGCTCCGGATTACCGAGCAACGCCGGATCATCGCCCGCGTCATCAGCGGCTCTGACGATCATCCTGATGTAGCAACCCTGCACAGCCGCGCATCGGCGGTCGATAGCGGCATTTCAATTGCCACTGTTTACCGGACGGTCCGCCTGTTTGAAGAAGCCGGGATTTTGGACCGACATGATTTTGGCGACGGTCGCTCGCGCTACGAAGCGGCACCAGAGGCACATCATGACCATTTGATCGATGTCGAAACTGGCAAGGTGGTTGAATTCGTCGATCCCGAGATTGAGTCGCTGCAGCGGCAGATTGCTGAACGGCTCGGCTATCGATTGGTGGACCACCGGATGGAACTCTATGGCGTCGCTCTCAGCCGCAAGGATTGAGCGGACCCACCCCCGAGCGTGGCTGCGCATCGGGGTGGTGGTGCTATGGCTGGTATATTGCGCACCGTTGCACGGTGCCTGGCGCTTGTTTCGATTGAAATCGCCCTGGCCCCGCTTGTTCCTGCGCGGTGCGGCGATCACTTGCGGGATGGACGTGCGGATTACCGGTCCGCGCAGGTTGGAAAATGTGCTGTATATCGCCAATCATGTCAGTTGGCTCGATATTCTTGTCCTTGCTGGCCGGACTGGCAGCGCCTTTGTGGCCAAGGCCGACATGGCCCCTTGGCCGGTGGTTGGCTGGCTGGCCACGCTGAACAAATCGGTTTACGTCGAGCAAGAGCAACGTCTGGATGCCAAGGCTCAGGCAGCGGCAATCGCTATTGCGTTGACTACAGGGCGACCATTGACGCTGTTTCCCGAAGGAACGACAGGCGATGGCTCAACCCTGCTGCCGTTTCGATCATCGCTGATTGCAGCAGTAGCGCCGCCGCCCGACGGCATCGTCATGCAACCTGTCGCGATTGATTATGGTTCGGCGGCCTCTACGATTGGATGGGTCGGAGAGGAGAGCTTTGGCGCGAATGCGCTCAAGATATTGTCTCGGCCGGGGCGAACCTTGGTTGTGCTTCAGTTTCTAGAGCCATTGGACGCGCCCGACCTTGTCCACCGCAAATTGATTTCGGCGCATTGCAGCAACGCCATCGCCACTGCCCTGAGGATCAATTGACCCGGGCGCACACCAACGCGATCAAGGACACTCGCACGATGCGACATAATCGTTTAACGGCGCTACGATGACGGACGTCGAAACCAAAATCCCTGCTCAGCCTCAACGAGTGTATGTCAAATCTTTTGGCTGCCAGATGAACGTCTATGACGGGGAGCGGATGGCCGAGCTGATGCTCGCCAGCGGCATGGAAATGGCGAGCGATAGCAAGGACGCCGATCTGGTTATCCTCAACACCTGCCATATTCGTGAGAAGGCTACGGAAAAAGTTTATTCCGATATTGGCCGGTTAAAGCGCGATGATGGATCGCGGCCAATGATTGTGGTGGCGGGGTGCGTGGCCCAAGCCGAAGGGCGGGAGATTGCGCGTCGCGCAGCGGTCGATGTGGTGGTCGGCCCTCAAGCCTATCACCGGCTGCCTGCGTTGATCGCAGCAGCGCAGAGCGGGGGGTTGGTGATCGATACCGAGATGCCGCTTGAATCCAAGTTTGATGCGCTGCCTGCGCGGCGTTCGGTTCCGCCCAGCGCTTTTCTGACTGTGCAGGAAGGCTGCGATAAGTTCTGCACCTATTGTGTGGTCCCCTATACCCGCGGGAGCGAGGTCAGCCGACCCTTTGCCGCGATAGTCGATGAGGCCAAGGCGCTGATTGACCAGGGGGCGCGGGAAATCACGCTGTTGGGGCAGAATGTCAATGCTTGGGCGGGGCAAGACGCTGCTGGTCGGCCTGTCGGGCTGGATGCCCTGATCCGAAAACTCGACAAACTGCCGGGACTGGAGCGCATCCGCTATACCACCAGCCATCCGGGCGACATGAGCGACGGCTTGATCTCGGCGCATGGCGATGTCGAAAAATTGATGCCGTTCCTGCATTTGCCGGTGCAGTCGGGCAGCGACCGGATATTAAAGGCGATGAATCGCAGGCACACTCGCGATAGCTATTTGCGCCTGCTCGACAAGGTGCGACTGGTTCGGCCTGACATTGCCCTGTCAGGAGATTTTATTGTCGGCTTCCCCGGCGAAAGCGACGCCGATTTTGCTGAGACGATGAGTCTGATCGACGCGGTCGGCTATTCTCAGGCATATAGTTTCAAATATAGCCCGCGTCCCGGCACGCCGGCTGCAACTATGCCAGACCAGATCACCAAGCAGGTGATGGATCAGCGCCTACAGGCGTTGCAGGCGGGATTGCGGCGCGACCAGACCGCCTTTAACGCCGCGACGGTTGGCCGCCGCTGTCAGGTGTTGCTCGAACGGCCTGGCCGCCGCGCTGGGCAATTGCTGGGGAAATCACCCTGGCAGCAATCGGTGCATATTCAATGTGATGCCAGCATCGGCGATCTGGTGACGGCGGATATTGTCGCGCATGGTCCGTTAAGCCTGACCGGAGAATTGCTGGCATGATCGGGCCAATTCATTGCTGTTGCACTAACCGTTGCCGTGCAAGACATGTGGCCCATGTCCATTCTGATTCTCCCTGATTGTTCAAAAGGAACCCGATGAGCCGAAAATCCGTTCCCGCCCGTTCGGGGGACAATAGCCGGACCGAGATGAGTTTTGATCGGCCGCAATTAATGTCGCAGCTTTTCGGTCAGTTTGACCAGAACCTTGTCTTCATCGAAAACCGGCTTGGGGTCTATATTTCCGCACTAGGTGATCGTATCGGGCTAGAAGGGCCGGCCGAAAGCGTCGCGATGGCGCGTGATGTTCTGGCTGAACTATATAGGCGCATCCAACGCGGTGAAGAGATCGATTCCGGTTTGCTTGATGCTGTGATTGCGATGACCGCAGGGCCTAGGCTGGACGGCATCGCCCGCCGTGAAGATAATGATGCCCCGCCGATCATGATCCGTACGCGCAAAAAGACGATTATGCCGCGCAGCAGCACGCAGACAATCTATATGCAGGAAATGGTAAAGCAGGATGTGATTTTCGCGCTTGGGCCAGCGGGCACCGGCAAAACCTACCTTGCTGTCGCGCAGGGGGTTAGCCAGTTGATCAGCGGTTCGGTCAAGCGATTGATCCTGTCGCGACCCGCTGTTGAAGCTGGCGAGCGCCTCGGCTTTCTGCCCGGCGACATGAAGGAAAAGGTCGATCCCTATCTGCGCCCACTTTATGATGCGCTTGATGATTGCCTGCCTGCTGAACAGATTGAACGGCGCATCGCTTCGGGTGAGATCGAGGTCGCGCCGCTGGCGTTCATGCGTGGACGGACATTGGCCGATGCGTTCGTGATATTGGATGAAGCCCAAAACACCACGATTGCGCAAATGAAGATGTTTCTGACGCGGTTCGGCACGAACAGCCGGATGGTGGTGTGCGGCGATCCTAAACAGGTCGACTTGCCGCCGCCGGCCCCCTCTGGGCTGGCGGATGCGGTTGACCGGTTAGATGGGGTGGACGGCATTTCTGTGGTGCGCTTTAACATTGCGGATGTGGTCCGCCACCCCATCGTGGGCCGCATCGTCGAAGCATATGAAGGGCCAGATGCGCCTTGACCCAAGTGGTAATTTGGTCGGCACTATGCTGGAAATAGCTGTCGAAAATGTCGATGGCATCTGGCCATCAACCGCTGACTGGTCTGGCATTGTCGCACGCGCAGTAAGGGCTGCGCTGAGGGTGTCACCATTCGCCGCGCTGGATCAATTGCGCGCCGGTGTCGAGATTTCCGCCCGCTTGACCAATGATGCCGAGGTGCAGGGGTTAAACCGCGATTACCGTGGCAAAGACCAACCGACCAACGTCCTGTCGTTTCCGATGGTGCCCGCTCACATCTTGGCTATGCTGGGCAACCGCGATGCCAAAGATTGCGACGCAATAGGCGCGGGAGGAGAGATTTTGCTCGGGGATATTGTGCTGGCCTGGGAAAGCTGTGCAACTGAAGCAGGTGACAAGGGTGTGGCAGTGAGCGACTATGCAAGCCATCTTGTTGTGCATGGCACTCTTCACCTATTGGGTTATGATCATATCAAAGATGCTGATGCACTGCATATGGAGCAACTGGAAGCTGCGGCAATGGCCGAACTTGGACTGGCTGACCCATATGCGACCGATGGAGTAGTTTGAACATGGCAGTCTCATCATCCAAATCGGAGGGCGAGAGTAGCAGAGGGTTTTGGACTTTGCTGAAGACCTTTGTGCTGCGGGGCGCTGCTGAACCGACACTGCGCGAACAAATTGAAGAGGTGATCGACGAAGCCGAAGATGAGCCAGGCGATAGCGACAGTAACCCCCGGTCGCCGGACATGTCGCAACTTGAGCGCGATATGCTCCGCAATTTGTTGAGGTTTGGCGAGACCACGGTTGACGACGTTGCGGTGCCGCGATCTGACATCATTGCCATCGAGGAAAAGACCAGTTTTTCCGATATGGTCGATCTGTTCGCCGAGGCGGATCATAGTCGCCTTCCCGTCTTCCGCGAACAGTTGGACAATGTTGTCGGGATGATCCACGTCAAGGATCTGTTCGGGATGATGGCCCGTGGCAAATTGCCTGCTGACCGGCTGTGCGACCATCCGGGGTTGATCCGCCACCCGCTGTATGTGCCGCAGTCAATGCCGGCGATGGAATTACTGGCGGAAATGCGTGCGCAGCGCACCCATCTGGCCATCGTCCTTGACGAATATGGCGGGACCGATGGGTTGGTGACAATCGAGGATCTGGTCGAGGAAATCGTCGGCGATATTGAGGACGAACATGATGATGCGCCAGCAGCTATGTTGTCGCAGGTTTCCGAGGGTATCTGGGACTGTGACGCAAGGGTCGAACTGGAGGAACTGGCAGCGGCGTTGGACCCTCGGCTGGGCGAAGTCGATGAAGACGTCGATACGTTGGGCGGGCTAGCCTTTGTTCTGGCTGGCCATGTGCCACAGGTAGGAGAGGTGGTTGTCCATCCCAGCGGCTGGCGGATCGAGGTGACTGATGGCGACCAGCGCCGGGTGCTGCGGGCGCGATTGCTGCGTCCGGCGGTGCAATGACGATCAAATCTTTCGGCCAGCCGATGGCGACTGCTGATCTGCGCGTGGCATTGTTCAGCGGCAATTATAACATGACGGTTGACGGGGCCAACAAGGCACTCAACCGGTTGGTCGCCTTTTTGCTCAAATCCGGCGCGCAGGTCAGGGTTTATTCACCGACCATCAGCCAACCTGCCTTTGCCCCGACCGGTGATCTGGTCAGTGTCCCGTCAATGGCCATCCCCAATCGCCCGGAATATCGCTTGCCACTATCTCTGTCGCGCCGGGTCAAACGCGATTTGGCTGCTTTCAACCCCAATATCATCCATATCTCCAGCCCCGACCGGGTGTCGCGTCAGGCCGCAGCTTGGGCACGCAAACGCAATCTGCCGGTTCTGTGTTCGGTGCATACCCGCTTTGAGACCTATTTCCGTTACTACAACCTGTCGTTTATTGAGCCGCTGATGGTGGTGTGGTTGCGCAAACTCTATCGCAAATGCGACGGCCTGATCGCCCCATCCGAATCCTTTGCCCAAGTGTTACGCGAACAAAGGATGAATTATGACATCGACATTTGGGCCAGAGGTATCGACCGAGAGGTGTTTTTGCCGACCCGTCGCGACATGGCATGGCGGCGTGGTTTGAACATTGCGGACAATGTCCCGGTGATTGCTTTCCTCGGCCGTCTGGTGATGGAAAAGGGACTGGATGTGTTCGCCGATACCATCGATCAGTTGCGGCGGCGCGGGGTCACCTATGATGTTGTGGTGATCGGCGAAGGACCGGCCGGCACCTGGTTTCAAGGCCGCCTGCCAGATGCCAAATTTGTTGGATTTCACTCAGGCGCTGATCTGGCGCGAGTGATTGCCTCGTGTGATGTATTGTTCAACCCTTCGGTGACCGAGACATTTGGCAATGTGACTTTGGAAGCCATGGCATGTGGCCTGCCGGTGGTAGCAGCACGGGCAACCGGCAGCGCCAGCATTGTCAAACATGGGGTGACCGGCTTTTTGGTCGAACCTGGCTCGATCAGCAGTTTTGCTGACCGGTTGCAGAACTATTGTGAAGACCCGGCGATGCACAAAGTGCATGGTGACGCTGCTTTGTCTGAAAGCCAGAAATATGACTGGGATGCCATCAATCGGGTGGTGACTGACACCTATCTCCGCCTGATCCGCCAGCGCGCTGCCCGTTCGAAAACAGCAGAAAATTGCCCAACATTGACCAAAAAATCGAGTTTTAGGCGAGACTGATGGTCTTTTCCCGGTTCTGGAAGCGCAACAAGGGGCCAGCCCAGGCAACTGCTGCCCCGGCGGTTCCCGATGGCTGCCGTGTCTATGCGATTGGCGACATTCATGGGCGCGATGACCTGTTCGCGCAATTGTTGACAATGATTGCCGACGATCATGCGGCCCGCAGACCGGCGCAACCGATCATCATCTTGCTGGGTGACCTAGTTGATCGCGGCCCACATTCGCGCCAAGTGGTGGAACGTGCGATGACCCTTTCGGCGGATTGGCCCGATGTGCGGTTGTTGATGGGTAATCATGAGGAAGTCTTTCTTGAGGCGCTGGGCGGTGACATCGCGGTCATGCGCTTTTTTGTCCGCATTGGCGGTGCCCAGACGATCCATAGCTATGGCATTGTCGGGCGCGAATATGATGCCATGGATTTTGCTGAACTCGCTGTTGCACTGGCGCGGCAAGTTCCGCAAACGCATATCCAATTTCTATCAAACGCTCTGGATTTGATTGAAATTGGCGATTATGCCTTTGTTCACGCAGGTATCAGGCCGGGCATAGCCCTGGCTGCACAATCACCATCCGACCTGCGCTGGATAAGGGATGAGTTTTTGGATGACAGCCGCGATCACGGCAAAATCATTGTCTATGGCCACAGCATTACCGATGGGGTTGACGAACAGCCCAATCGGATCGGGATCGACACCGGCGCTTTTGCCAGCGGCATATTGACCGCTATTGCGCTAGAGGGGCAGCAACGCTGGTATCTTTCAACCGCGCCCGTTGTCCTAAAGTGACAAAAGTTGCGCTAGTTCATACATTGATTGTCTCCTTTGTCTCCTTTGTCACTTTTGGTACGGCATCTGCCGGGTAACCCGCGCTAGCCCTTGGGCTAGGGGAAGCGAGAATAAGGTGCGTGTCGGGGCGAGCGAAACCATCATGCTCTATTGAACCATAGCGGGGCCGTAGTAGGAAAGAGAATATTCGCAGCGCGCCTTTTCTCGCTTCCCCTAGCGCAACCGCTTCAACCCCTCCGTCATCTCCCGGATCAAGTCCGGGAGCTGCCACCTCCCCCGCTGGGGGAGGAATTTCAGATGCTCTGGCCAGTTCAGGACAGTTCAGACGATGCCGTGATAACCGCGATACCAGTTGACAAAATTGGGCACCCCAACCTCGATCCGGGTTGAGGGCTGATAGCCTAGATCCTGCTGAATCGCATCGATGTCGGCAAATGTTTCCGGGACATCCCCTGGCTGCATAGGCAACAGCAGCCTTTCTGCCTTTCGCCCGCAAGCATCCTCGATCAATTCAATCAGGTGGTTGAGCTGTTCGGAACGGTGATTGCCGATATTATAGATGCGGTGGGGGGAAACGCTGCCCCCGGCCTTGGCTAGGCCATCGTCGGGCGGCGGATTGTCGATGCAGGCGGTAATGCCGGAAACAATGTCGTCGATGTAGGTGAAGTCGCGCTTCATATTGCCGTGGTTGAACACTTCGATCGGTTCGCCGGCCAATATCTTGCGGGTGAAAATCCACATCGCCATGTCGGGGCGTCCCCATGGGCCATAGACCGTAAAGAACCGCAACCCCGTCTGTGGCAAGCGATAGAGATGGGCATAGGTTTCGCTGATCAGCTCATCCGCCTTTTTGGTCGCGGCATAGAGCGAGAGCGGCTGATCGACCCGGTCAGAGACCCGAAACGGCAGCACCGTGTTGCCGCCATAGACCGATGAACTGGACGCATAGACCATATGGTCGATCTGGCGGTGCCGGGCGATTTCCAGCATGTTGAGGTGCCCGACCAGATTGGACTGCATATAGGCGTGCGGATTTTCGATCGAATAGCGCACACCGGCCTGTGCGCCGAGGTGGGCAATGCGGTCAAACTTGACGTCGGCCAGCGCCGATTGCAGTCCGGCCATGTCAGCAAAGTCGGTTTTGATAAAGCGAAAGCGATCCCCGCCCAGCTCTGCCAGCCGCGCCAGCCGGTCCTGCTTGAGCTGGACGGAATAATAGGCATTGAGGTTGTCGATGCCGATAACGGTGTCGCCGCGTGCCAGCAGCCGCTGGGTCAGCGACATGCCGATAAATCCTGCCACGCCGGTCACCAAAATGATCATTTCAACTCCTTCGTTGCGGCCTTGGGCCCCGCTTTGTTGCGTCAAAAACGCCAATAGCGAACATCGGGGCGTAATGTCGCGGGGTCTATGGCATTTTTGATGTCGGCTACCACGCCACCCGGACGGACGAGCCGTGCGAGGTCGCCCATAACCGAATCAAAATAGACCGCGTGCGGCACCGCAAACAGGACCATGTCATAACTGCGTTCAAGCGCGGCAGGGTCTGCCTCTATCGCATATTCGTGCATGATTTCATGGGCATTGGCATGTGGGTCATGCGCCGTCACCGTGTGACCAAGCGCCCGCAGCGCCGCAATCACATTGAAAACCTTGCTGTTACGGATGTCCGGTACATTTTCCTTGAACGTCAGACCCATGACAAGAATCTCGGACGGCTGGTGCTGCACCTGTGCATGGAGTTGCGTGGCAAGCCACCCTGCCATTCCGTCGTTGGTCGTGCGCCCCGACAATATGACCCTTGGGTAGTGCCCCAGTTCTCTCGCCCGGTGGCTGAGGTAAAAGGGGTCAACGCCGATGCAATGGCCACCCACCAGCCCTGGCGAGAAATCCAGAAAATTCCATTTGGTGTTGGCGGCTGACAGCACATCCCAGATCGACAGGTCCATCTGGCGGAATATCTGGGTAATTTCGTTCATGAAGGCGATGTTGATGTCGCGCTGGGCATTTTCGATCACCTTGGCCGCTTCTGCGGCCTTGATCGATGCGGCGCGATACACACCGCCGCTGGTGACGGCACCATAAAGCGCCGCGACCTTTTCAAGCACATCGGGTGTTTGCCCGGCGACGACCTTGGTGATCTTGTCGATCGTATGTTCGCGGTCGCCTGGGTTGATGCGTTCGGGGGAATAGGCGACGAAGAAATCTTCACCGCATATCAGCCCGGATGTTGCTGCCAGTTGCGGTGCGCAAATATCCTCCGTGACGCCGGGGTAGAAGGTGCTTTCATAGATGACGATGGGCTGGCTGGCGGGCGGGTTGGCGGGTTGACGGGCGCGGTCGAGCATCGCGCCAACGGTGTTGGATGCGGCGATGACCAGTGACAGGTCGGGGCGGTTTTCGTCATCAATCGGCGTCGGCACCGTGACGATATAGAAATCGGCGGCGGGGCAATCGGCCGGGTTTGATGTCAGATGGAGCGAGGATGCCGCCAGCCTGTCTTGATCGATCTCGCCGGTGCGGTCGTAACCGGCGGTTAGCTCCGTGATGCGATCAACACTGACATCCAGCCCCCAGCATTGCGTGGACTTTGCAAGGGCGACGGCAAGCGGCAGGCCAACATAACCCAGACCAATCACCACCACGCGGGGCTGTTGCTTCGTCATCAAATTCCCCCGGATGTTGGCCTTGCCTGCGCCGCGTCTTAGCGGTTGCACCGCAGACTGCAACCGTTGCGCGCGTTCGTGCGTTGGCGGCGAAAGCTGCTGCGTGGATGCTATAATTTGTCGATGAGCTGTTTGATATCCTGTGCCCGGTCACGCGGCAGGATGAGAATGGAACTGCCATGGGCGATGACAATCAGGTCCGACACACCCAGCATGGCGATGCGGGTGCCATCTTCAGTCCGCACGAGGCATCCGGACCCGTCCAATATCATCACATTGCCATGGCAGCTGTTGCCTTCCTGATTCTTGATTGCAAGGTCATAGAGCGCACTCCAACTGCCGACATCCGACCAGCCCGGATCGACAGGCGCGACAACGACCCGCTGCGCCTTTTCCATCACCGCATAGTCGATCGAGAGCGATGGATTGGTGGCAAAGGCGATGGGGTCGGGATGGATTGCATGGCCATTGCGCGATGCCTTGGCGATGGCATCCCGGCTCGCTTGGAGGATGGCTGGCGAATGGGTGGCCAGCGCGCTGCAAACACTGTCGGCCCGCATCAGAAATATGCCGGCGTTCCACAGGTGTTTACCATCGGTAACCATGTCGCGTGCAGTGTCCAATGGCGGTTTTTCGACAAAGCGATCAACACGGTAGAGCGCGCTGTTGTTCGGTAATGGTGCGCCACGGGCGATATAGCCATAGCCGGTTTCCGGCGTTATGGGCTTGATGCCAAAGGTGCAAAGTGCGCCGTCAGCGACCGCGCCAATCGCCGACTGCACCGCAACGAGAAATGCCGGAACATCGCTCATGACATGGTCTGATGGCATGACCAGCAAGCAGGCGTCATCTGGCGCAACGATGGCTGCAAGTGCAATCGCTGGAGCAGTGTTGCGCGCCACTGGCTCGACAATGATCGTCGCATCGCCAACGCCCGCCAGCGCAAGGTCGGCTTCCACCAAGGCAACATGGCCAGCACCACAGACAATCATTGGCGCAGCAAACTGCGCCCGGTCTGCAACCCGGCGCAGCGTCTGCAAAAACATGCTCTCATCGCCAACCAGCGGCAGAAATTGTTTTGGCCGCTGGACTGTCGACATTGGCCATAGCCGCGTGCCCGAACCGCCGGACAGGATGACGGGAATGACCACAGGCATCAGTCAGTCGTCCAACATAGCAATGCCTGCGCGCCTGGTGCGATCACCACATTGTCTGCTTGTGCTGCGATAGCCGATTCACCCAAGCAAAGTCGTTCGCCATCGATGCAGCATTCGCCGCGCAATGGCACAATCTGTATCTGCCGTGCGGATCGAATGGCGCCGGTGTCCAATGGCCCGTCGGCCCGGACGACGCAAAAGTGCGGGCCATCCACCAGCATGATCTGACCATCGGCTGGCACGTGACGGTCGCGGTTGTCACGATGCGGCTTTCGGTTCGCCACCCGCATGGCGGCGTCGAGGTGCAATGCGCGCGGTCGGCCATAATCATAGAGCCGGTAGGTGCAATCGACGTTTTGCTGGATTTCAACGATCATCAATCCTGCGCCCAGAGCATGGATGGTTCCAGCAGGGTTATAGATGAAATCGCCGGCCTTTACAGACCGCCAATCCAGCATTGCTTCGATGCTGCCGTCAACCGCCGCCGTGCGCAGGGCATCAGCAGAGCATGTTTGATTAAGGCCAACACCCAATTCCGCTTCGTTGGTCGCATCGAGTACCAGCCAGCATTCATCCTTGCCGCGCGGCAGCCCGGCAGCATGCGCCGCAGCATCATCAGGATGCACCTGAATCGACAGGCGCTGCGACGTAAACAGGAATTTGACCAGGATCGGCGCTGCATCGCCGTCGGGATGCTCAAACCATATTTCGCCGATGGCCGCGTTTGTTGTCAGCCCGAATGCAGCGGGCAAATCGCGCCTGCCCCAGGGCTTTTCGACGATGCGTGTGCGCAGTTTCATCGCACTGCCAGAAACGCAGCGACGGTGCTGGCGATCCGGTCCGCGCTATGGCCATCGCCGAACGGGTTATGGGCGCGCGCCATGGCATCATAGGCTGCGCTATCATCGAGCAGGCGATTGGTTTCTTTGATGATACGGTCGGCATCGGTGCCCACCAGCATGGCGGTTCCGGCCTCCACGCCCTCGGGCCGCTCGGTGGTTTCACGCATGACGAGGACCGGCTTGCCCAGCGCGGGTGCTTCTTCCTGCACGCCGCCGCTGTCGGTGAGCATTAGGTCAACGCTGCGTTGTAGCTGGACAAAATTGGGGTAATCGAGCGGTTCGATCAGCGCGATATTGTCGCGCCCACCCAGCCGGTCGAACATCAACCCGCGCACATTGGGGTTGGGGTGGACCGGAAAGATCAAGGCCACATCGTCACGATCGGCAATCCGCGCCAGGGCCTGTGCCACATTGTCGAGGCCGGTGCCAAAATTTTCCCGGCGATGCGTGGTGACACCGATCAGCCGCCGGCCAGCAAATCGTTGCAACAAGGGCGCGATGTCGCTGGCGAGACCTGGCTCTGCATCGATCCGGGCACAGGTCGCATACAGGGCATCAATGACCGTGTTGCCGGTGACAAATATCCCGCTTTCACAAATGCTTTCCCGGCGCAGTGCATTGGCTGAGGTTTCGGTCGGGGCAAAATGCAAATCGGCAATCTGCCCGACGATCTTGCGGTTCACTTCTTCGGGCCACGGCTGATAGTTGTCGCCGCTGCGCAATCCGGCTTCGACATGGGCGACGGGCACTTTGCGATAATAGGCAGCGAGTGCGCCAACCATGGCGCTGGTCGTGTCCCCTTGGACGATCACCAGATCGGGTTGTGCCTGGTCCATCGCCGTTGCGATTGCAGTGAGCAAGCGTGCGGTCAGGCTGTCGAGCGATTGTCCCGCCTGCATGATATCGAGGTCATAGTCGGGCTGGATATTGCCAATTTCCAGCACTTGATCGAGCAAGGCGCGGTGCTGCGCGGTGACACAGCATTGGGTGACAAGTTGGTCCTGTTTTACGAGGGCGTGATACACCGGAAACAGTTTGATCGCTTCGGGCCGCGTCCCAAAGATGATGAGAACGCGTTTGGCATCGGTTGGGGCTGGGGTTTGGGCTGCTGCTGCCATGGTCGCAATCAATCCTGTGCCTGCGCAGATGCTCGCCAGATGCCTCGTGTATCATAGACTTGGGTGAACCCCAGCGCGGCTGGCGTTGTGGCTTTGAATTCGCTGTGGTCCACCAGCAACAGCGCAATCTGCGCCAACTTGCCCGCCTGAGCAAGCGTGACCAGCCGGGCACCATTTTGCGCCAAAGTCTTGGGCAGGGCGGTGATGTGCGGTTCCACCACCACCACCCGGTTGGGAAAATCACGCGATAGCCGCTCGGTTATTTCGAGCGCCGGACTCTCCCGCAAATCATCGATGTCCGCCTTGAACGCCAGGCCAAGGCAGGCGACGAGCGCATCGGGGCTGCGCTCCAGCATCGCGGCTACCCTGCCAGCGACATAATGGGGTTTGCCATCGTTGACCTCGCGCGCGGTGCGGATCAGCGGGGTTATGTCGGGCGCGCTATCCACCAAAAACCAAGGGTCCACCGCGATGCAGTGTCCGCCAACGCCAGGGCCGGGGTTCAATATGTTGACGCGCGGGTGGCGGTTGGCGAGCGCAATCACTTCCCACACATCGATATTCAGGCGGTCGGCCAGCAAGGACAGTTCATTGGCAAAGGCGATGCCGACATCACGCGATGAATTTTCCACCAGCTTGACCATTTCTGCGGTGCGTGCGGTGGTCATGACGCATTCTCCGGCAACAAATTCCTTGTAGAAATCGCGTGCACGCGCCGCGCAAACTGGGGTCAGGCCGCCAATGCTGCGGTCGTTTGAAATAATTTCTCTCAGGATATGCCCCGGCAATACCCGTTCGGGGCAATAGGCAAAGGCAACATCAGGACGATCACCGATGCCCGCCATAATCAGATCGGGGCGCAGCGCCGCCAGCGCGTCACGGACTTGTTCCGTGGTCCCGATGGGGCAAGTGGATTCCACAATCACTAGCGCGCCAGTGGCAAGATATGGCCCCATGGCGCGTGTCGCCGACAGCACAAAACTGATGTCTGGCTTGTGCCCTTGGGTAAAAGGCGTTGGAACAGTGATGATGAAAATTTCAGCCGATACTGGCGTCGTCGTTGCCGTCAGGCGTCCACTGCTGACCATTTCCTGAACCAATTCCGCCAGATCGGTTTCCTCGATATGGATTTGCCCCGCGTTGATCGTGGCGACCACATCGGCGCGGATATCGACACCAATGACCTGCCGCCCTGTGCGGGCGATCACAGCCGCCGTCGGCAGGCCAATATAGCCAAGTCCCATGACACAGACTCGACCAGACGCCGCAGATTCGCTCATATTTCCTCACTTACGCTTCGATTTCGGGACAAAACACTGTATCGGTTTGGCATAAACATTGCCCCATGCCGACATTTTGAACGGACAGCAACCTTAACACGACGCCATGGACAGGAAGTTACCAGCTTCTTTTTTTCAAAATTGCCGGTCGATGGAATAATTTAACCCGCATTTCCCAGATAGCGTGATGATTTTGTAGCAAATTGTATAAGATTCTGTATAGGTATCAATAGGATGAATGTTATCTGAGGTGTTACTCATGGCGGAAGCGGCGGGTGAAGCGAAGCAGCCAATTTGCGGGTTAATTTCGATCAACCAGATGAGGCCAGACACTCGCCTAATTTACGCAGCAAAATGTCTCAAATAATCTGACGACGGACAGGCGTCACTCATATCTGGTTGGCATCAGTCCGCTGGCGTTCGAAGCCAAGGCGGCATAATGAGATAGGTGACCGGCGCAAAACCGTTACAAGTCCATACTGCCTCGACGAGGTGATAGAGTGGGTGCGCCGTATGCGTGAGCACGCCTCGAAGGGCTTGCTTGGTATGACTTACATCGGCGGGGATCCCGCCCCGCGTATGATGGCTGACGTTCTGACGTTCGCCCGCGAGAAGATCGCTGTTCTGACGGGAATGCCCGCCGACGCGATCAAGCTGGACCTCAAAATGGGAGTCTGAAGATGCCAGTCAATCTCAAGCGCATCAGGGCGGGCCTTCGTGCCCGCCTTTTTGTTGTCCGGGCAAGGCCTACGTATATTTGAGGGGGTGTGACGCCTCTTGACATATTAGGTAATTTAGCTAATATCGCCACAATTCCTATATGGAGGCTGCTATGGCCAATCTTACGGTCGCATCGACTGAATTTCAAAACCGCACCGGACTTTATATCGAGCAGTCCGCAAAAAATCCCGTGTTCATCACCAAGCACAGCCGCCCCGTTCGCGTCCTTCTGGACATTGACGAGTATGAGCGCCTGAAAGCGCGCGACACGCGGCAGGCCTATTATGCTGAGGAATTACCCGAAGGTGTAATTGCCGCCATCGCCAAGGCTGAATACGGCGCAATCGATCCCACGCTTGAAGCCCTGATGGATTGAGGCGTTGAAAAAGCCTGAGCCGACCCCCGGACTTGTCATCCGGTATGATTATCTGTGGCGCGACGAACAAAAGGGAGGCCGAGAGGACGGGGCAAAAGACCGTCCGTGTGCAGTCATCCTCGCCTATGAAGCCGACGAAAACGGCAATCGCTCTGTCATCCTTGCGGCGATCACCCATAGCCCGCCACGCGCCGCCGCCGACGCGATTGAGATTCCGGCCAAGGTTAAAAAGCACATTGGCCTTGATGATGAACGATCATGGGTCGTCACGACCGAAATCAACCGCGTGAGCTGGGACGACGCCGGAATTACGCCCGTAAAGCGCGGCCAATGGGCTTATGGTATGTTACCGTTCAAACTTTGGAAATTAGCGCAGGACGGCATCCTGGAGCGGTCACAGCAGCGGCGTCTCGGAATCGTTGAGCGGAAACCATGACACAGTATGGAGGCGTTCACCCCGGCGAGATTCTTGCCGAAGAACTATCCGAGCTGGGCGTTACAGCAACCGAATTGGCGCGTCAGATTGGTGTTCCTGCTAACCGGATAACACAGATCATTCAGGGTAAGCGGGCCATTACCGGCGACACGGCGCTAAGGCTTGGTCACTGGTTCGAGATGACCGCACAATTCTGGATCAACCTACAAAGCGCCTATGACTTGCGCGCCGCAGAAGCACGTTCCGGCGCGGTGATTGAGCGACTTCCTACCCGTCAGCGTCCAACTTATGCGGGGCAAGCGACACACGCCTGAAATGTGAGGGTGTCGTCCCTCCCCGCCATCAGTTGAATTACGCCTATTGAAGCGGAGTCCGCTTTCCCCGAGTTTCTTGCCATCCAGCGAAATTTGACGCACCAAGTGAGCGGGCAGACCCTGCGTCCACAAAATGGCCAACATAAAATGATCTGACGACGGACAAGCTGTCAAAAAACCGCTATTGGCACTTACTTCTCTTTGTGCCTTTTCATAGAAGGAACGGTCGCGGCAGTTAGAAAACATACTGTCTTGCCCTGTTATGTGCAAAAGCACGGAGTTTTGGCAGGCCAGTTACCCAGTGGAGATTGTTATGAAGTTTTTTAAAAAAGCGGGTGTTGCTGCAGCTGCGATGTCATTGGTTGCTGCTCCGGTTGCCGCAGCGGCACAGAGCCAGTTTGACGGCCTGCGTGCCGATACGGAACTGCAGGGTGAATTGGCCTTTGGCGAAGCTGGTGGTTCCTGGATATTGTTTCTGCTCGCTGGTCTGGCAATTGTTGCTGGCATCGTTGTCGCTGCAGGCGGTTCGAGCAACGCTCCTACCAGCCCGTAATCGGCCACACTTTTTTGAGTTTTTTAAGTTGGTATCCTAACCGCTGGTTAGGGGCCACCTTCTAGTTTGTGCTACTCATGCGCGGCCGGCGTGATTGAATGATGCGCGTTGAAGGGATTTGACGTGTGTTTCCTCAGCTTGGCATTGCCGCATCTATCAATTAGGAGATCGGCGACTTTGCAGGGCCATAAAAAAGTATGATGTCCAATAATCAGATCTGGTTGCTGCTGGTGAGCCTCTATGCGGCGGCGGCAACATGGGCATTGTGCCGCTGGGGTGGCCCCATTGCTCGGCGCTATGCGTTGATGGACATCCCAGATACGCGCAAGCTGCATGCGCATGCCACGCCGCTGGTTGGCGGGCTGGCGATATTGGCGGTGGTTATTCCGATCATGCCGATATTGATGGTGGTGTTCGACCCCGCAGGGATTGGTAATATTGGGCTGACCGTGCTGGGTGTGTGCACAATTGTTTGCGCGTTGATTGGCACATTTGATGATCGCCATAGCATACCGGCGTCGCTGCGACTGATCGCCACTTTGGCGCTGTTCGCATCGGCGATCGCCATCGATCCACGATTCCTGATCACTGAAATTCGCTTTACCGGTGCAGCGGTTGCCTATCATTTGCCGATGTGGGCGGCATGGGCCTTTACCCTGACCATATTGCTGGGATTCTTGAATGCCGTGAACATGGCCGATGGCAAGAACGGCTTGATGATTAGTATCTGTTTGTTCTGGTGCCTGTTCCTGTCGCTTGTTGGCCCCACCGGGCTGGCCATCATCATGTTGCCGATTGCCGCAATGCTGGTTGTATTGCTGGCTTTCAATCTGAATGGGCGCGTGTTTTTGGGCGACGGCGGCGCTTATGGCTTGGCCGCCTTTTTCGCGCTGACCGCAATCTATAGCTATAATATCGCCGCGCTCGCATTGACCGCCGACATGCTGACGCTGTTTTTCATCATTCCTGGGCTGGACATGATGCGCATGGTGGCAAGCAGGTTAGCGCGTGGGCAATCCCCTATGGTCGGTGATCGTGAGCATTTTCACCACTATTTGTTCAACCTTGCCGGGTGGCCAGGCGGGCTTATGATCTATCTGTCGCTGATCATCATTCCGTCGGCGATGGCAATCTGGGTGCCGGAGCAGGCGTTCGTGATCCTGATGGTGACGATGCTCGCCTATGTCGCGCTGTTGGCGCTGGCGTATCGCCGCGCCGCGCGCCAGATCGGCGAAGTGGATCCGCTGTGATCGCGACGTCGTCGATATAGAATTGGGTTGGGCTAGCCACGTTCTGGTGGTTCCAGTACAGCCCCAAATAGGGCGCGCGACAGTCGGCCGGCACCACGAAACGCCACGATTGCGTTTTCCAGACGTCAATTTCGCCGTGGATAGCCATGGTCGCTGCCAGCCGTTGTGATTGGCCTTCGCGGCAGGTGACGCGAAACTCCGCGCTTGTCCTGCCCAAATTTGTCAGTGGATGGGTGCGATACCGCAAGACGTAGCGACCCGGCGGCACCGTCAGCATTTGCATCGCAGTGGCGCCGTTGAACCGGCCATCAGATTCGGCATAGAGCGACTGTCCCCGGCCCGAAGGGGAGGGGCCAATCTCGGCAAAGCCGTGATCGGTTGTGTACATTATCCAGGTCAGTGGGCCAAAGGCGCGGGTGCCTTCAAATCCGCCATCGCGGATAAAGCGTTCATTGCCGGCAATCGGATAGGGTGCCAGCGCGCGGTACAGCGCCAACAGCTCGGTACTATCGACCCGGTCGTTCATTTTCAGGAACCAGGTTCTAAGCTCCCCGGCGGTCGGCGGGGTCGGCCCGGCGCGCAGTTGCCGGAACAGACGCAACTCGTTATTCGGGGATCGGCCGTTGGACCCCAAATCTCCGAGGAACCCACCGCGCCACGGCGGGTTGCCCGCCAGCCGTTGTTCGATAGCGGGCATCGCCCGTCCGTCCGCCACCAGCGCTCGAAGCATCAGAAATGCGACTTGCCGCATGTTCGGGTCAAGCCGCAGGATGACATCCGCTTCGCGCGCGACCTCGTTGAAATTGCGGGCGCGAAACGCCTGATTGAGCAGCCATGCGTGACTGACTGCTTCGCGCAGTGTTGCGCCTCCGACCAGTTGCATCACCCTGTTGCCGCGCACTGTCCGGCGACTGATCAGATCGACCGTAGCAAAAGTCCGGGCGGTGATGTGGTCAAGCGGACTATGCCGCAATGTCGCGCGGCTCAGTCTTTGTAGCCCTGGCAACTGCTGCGGGTTGCGGATGGTCGCCATTTGCAGCCGGACCTGCTGTGCTTGGGCTTCGGAATGGCCCGGTGCCAGTAGCGAACCCAGCGCGGGGTTGATCGGCGCGACCGCAAAGCCAATCGCCGAATAGAGCGATAACGCCGCCATGGCCGTGCCGCCGCCAATGATCGTCAGTAACCGGCCGTATGGGCCGAGCTTTGCCGGTTCTGGAGATGGGTTTTGGGTTGTCACTGTCCGGTCAGTTCAGGCGCAGCCGCTGCATCACTGATTTCTTGGACTTCGCGCCATAGGAATAGCGGTAGTTGTAATTATAGCTATATCCGGTCTCCGACGTTGCAAAGCGCGTCAGCACAACCCCAATGACGTTGGCTGTCGTCTCATGCAATCTCCGCAAGGATCCGATGGCCGACTTGGCCCCGGTTGCTCCGGATGTGATCACAAACACCGTTGCCTCGGTCTGGCTGGCAATCAATGGCGCATCCGACAGGCCGAGCACCGGCGGGGTATCGATAATGACATGGTCGAACATCGTGCCAAGATGGGCCAATACTTCGGATAGCCGGTCGCTCGCCAACAGTTCCGCAGGATTGGGCGGGATCGGGCCAGAGGTCATCGCGAAAAATCCGCCTTCGCCGATTTCATGAATTTTGGCGGTATTCAGCGCATCCCCTGCCAACAGGTCAGCAAGCCCGCGCTCATGATCGATCCCCAGCGACTTGTGCAGCGATGGATTACGCATGTCTGCATCGATGATGATCGACCTGCGGCCCATGCGCGCCAGCGTCACTGCGACCGACAAGGCCGTCGTACTTTTGCCTTCTGATTCATTGGCGCTGGTGACCGACAAGGTTTTCGGCACCCCATGCGAGGTAGAGAATCGCAACGCCGTCTGCACCGACAGATAGGCTTCGGACAGTACCGATTTTCGGTCGGCCAATTCATCGAGCAATCGCTCGAAGGAAACTTCGGGAATGACGCCTAAAATGGGCAGATGGAGTTGGCGTTCGACATCGGCGGGCGTCTTGAGCGCACCATCGAGCTGTTCAAGCAGGAAGGCCAAGCCGATGCCCGCAATGGAACCGGCAATGAGCGCAAGCAGCAGGTTGTTCAGTGCCTGCGGGGTGAATGGCGAACCGGGCACTTGTGCGGTGTCGACAATGGCAATGTTGTTCGCGCCAATACCGCCGGCAACGCCGATTTCTTTGTAGCGCTCTAACAGGGTGTCATACAGCGCCCGATTGGTGTCGGCATCGCGCTGGAAGATATTATATTGAATGCGCCGCTGGCTGAGGTCTTGCACCGCCCCCATCAATCCACTGACCTGTGCTTCCAGCTGGCGTTCGCGTGACAATGCGGCGCGATAGTCGGCATTGACCGAATCGCCAATCCGCGAAACCTGTTGCGCAATCGACCGGTCGAGTGAGGATATTTGATCCTGCAACGCCAGCATCCCAGGATATTCTGGGCGCAGGGTCGTCAGATTTCCCGCATATTCGGCCTGTAATTGGGCGCGCTGTTGCCGCAATACGGTAACGCCCGGGTCGGAGGCGGATGAGGATGTCGAACGTGCATTCGCCCGCGATTCGGCCGCAATGCGCTCACTGCGCGCATTGGCCAGGGATGTGTTCAGCGCCTCAAGGCTGAGTTCCGACAGGGATTGCCCCTGGATTGTACCGTTTTCGCTCGAGCTGCGATTGATTTCGATGATGTTGGCGCGGTCGGCATAGGCGACAACCTGTTGTTCGGAAGTTTCCAGATCGGTGCGCACCCGCGCCAATTCTGTCTCCAGAAAATTGCGCGCATAGCTGTTTGCATCAAAACGGCGCTGGAGGTTAGTTTCGATATAGGTCTCGGCCAGGGCATTGGCGACCGATGCCGCAAGGCGCTTGTCCGGGCTGTCAAACCTCATATTGACTAAGCCAGAGTTGCGTTCAGGGTCAATTTGGGTATGCGCCATGACCAGTGCAACGGCCATTTGACTGCGCGCCTGGCGCGACAGGGCCATCGCCGGGGCAGGGTCGGCCCGTGAATAGCCCACCAGCAGCGTCGGATTGTCAGCCAGGCGTAATTTGGCAACGACAGCAGTGGCAACACTGCGGCTGCGCATCAGGCCATATTGGGTCTGATAGAATTCATTGCCATATTTGCCTTCCTGCGATTGCACTTCATCAATTTTGACAACACGCGATGATTCCCTGCTGATCTGGACAACCGTTGTCGCACGATACAACGGTGTGGTGGAATAGGTCAGGTACGTCGCAAACAAGCACGACAGGAGTATGACGCCCAGAATGATCCATATCCGGCGACGAACAATCGTCAGATATTGGACCAGCGGGCTGTCTTCGTCGTCCTGGTAACTCAGTTGCGGAATGGCGCTTGCGCGGATAATGCCGGCAGACGGGTCAAACGGCGACGGCAGCGGCGGCGTGATTTCATTATTCATCTTATCGGAATACCTGATAGAAAACCCCAAGCAGTGGCGTCAGCGACAGCAAGTCACGTAGCAACAGACGGCTGTTGTCGTTGCCCACGATGATCCGGTCATTGGCAAAAATCAAAGGATCGCCGGACCGGCCACCACGAATATCATCGAGGTTGAAACGCGCCGCACTTTGCACACCATTGATCGTCCGGAAGACGATGACTTCATTCAACTGCGCAGTTTCGGTTGTTCCGCGCGCCTGTGCAACGGCCTGCATCAACGTCTGATTGCCAACCACGGGATACAACCCAGGTTCGCGCACCCCGCCATCGACCATGAACCGCTGGCTGACGGTTTCAACAACTTCGAGCGATACCGACGGGTCACGCAAATAACGCTCTCTCAACCGGGATTCAACTTCGCTGCGGACTGTGTTAAGCTCACGCCCCGCGACCATGACACTGCCAATCAGCGGCAGGTTGATCGTTCCAGAACTGTCGACGCGTACCGTTCTGTCCAGATCCCCTATCCCGAAGACGCGAAATTCCATGCGATCGCCAGGACCAACAATCGTTGCCGATGCCAAAATCGGCAGCGTGTCAGCAATGGTGGGTGCACCAAGTTCGGTCTGCACAGATACGGCCGTGGCGGTTTGCGGGTCAAAGCCCGAACTCGCACAGCCCGACAATAGCAGAGTGGTGAGGATCACTAGCGCATAGCGGCACTGTATTGAACGGTCGGTCAGCAAAAACATGCTCCAGAATCACAAATTGGTCGTTTGAATGCGTCTATGCGGTTGGCGGCGGTTAATCAAATGCCGGCTGCGGTTTCCACAAATTGGATTGCGCGAGCCGGGCGCAGCATAGCGCAAACAGCACTGAAATACCGGCCCCGCGCAAGGGGTAATCGGCGAGCGAGTGGGTGAGAAAAATGGCCGTCACCACCAGGGCAACCTGACCCTGGAGTGCCAGCCGTCCAGAAACATGCCGGCCGAATCGCCATGTACGGACAGCCGCGACGAGCCACCAGCCCAAAAACAGTACAATGGCGATGAGCGCGGGTAGCCCCGCCTCTATCACCAGCTGTGCATAGTCATTGTGCGCATGGTTGAGGTAGTTGAAGCTGAGACCCTCTGCAGTTTCATACGCCCGGTAAACAGGGTCAAAGCTGCCCAAACCGGCACCAAAGGGGAAATAGTCGCTGGCGATGTGGTAAAAGACGGGAACCAGGCCGATGCGCCCATTGTCCACCACCTGGTCCAGCATCGGATCGACAAATTCCGGGTGGTAATGCAACCACAACCACAGCCCCAGTGCCAAACCACCAAGCGCCACCACGGTTGCGACGACATATTTGCGCGGGATATCAAACTGGTGCCTGATGAACAGCAGCGCGGCAACCAGCTCAACCACAAGGAATGCAACACCTGCGCGCGAAAATGTCATCAATATGGCCAATGCGAACACCATCGCGATGGTGGCGGACAATGCCACTATCCGCAACGCCGAGCCATCGCGCGCGGAGCTTAATTGTTCGACGGTCCAATAGCCGAGTAATGCCATGCATGCTGCGAGAAAGGAGGCATGGTGGTTGGCGTTTGAAAACAGGCCAACGGCCGAATCGCTGTTGGTAATCGCATAAAAACGAAGCGCACTGCCATTCCCGCCGGCGACTTGAAATATACCCAGCAGGGCACTGACAAACGCCAGCCCCAACAGGATGGTGAACCAGCGTTTGATGCTGGTTTCGCTGGCCTGCCGCGCCAGCGCATAGGCCGCAAACGCCGGCATGAGGGCGAGCAGGCTATTGACCGTCTTGTCGGGGGTCAGCGATATCCCCAGCCATGGATGGGTGCCAATGGTGCTGAGCAGGTCACGCGGATAGCTTCGTCCTGGCAGCTCGCTCCACCAGGAAAATGGCAATGGAATCAATTGTATCAGCGGTACCAGCAACAGCACCATCCAGAAAAATTTCTCCCAGCGCGACCAGATCGAAAACTGCAATTTCCTCTGCCACAGTAACAGGCAGATGACGATGATGGCCACGAGCCGGGGGATGATTGGCGCGAGGACGTCAATACGAGTTGCACCGCCAAACAAGATTGCCGCGACGATCAGGATGATTGCCCCGATTTCGCCTATTATGGCATCGGCCGGCATCCGCGCTGTAAAATAAGCCATTCTATTTTCTGATTCCGGTCGGTCGGGATGCGCGAAGTAGCGGTCAATAGGAAAATTGGCGCAGAGTCGCAAGTGCGATACTCTTGCGACAAATGTGACAAATAGCATTGCGTTCAGCCAAGGGCCGACTATTGCACTTTCATTAACTGGGCAGAAACAAGATGTTCTCGTCCAAATATGCAGAGAAAGTGGAATATTGTCGGCTCCCAGGAAAGCAATCATTACGGGTATCACCGGACAGGATGGTGCCTACCTCGCGGAACTGCTGCTGGCCAAGGGGTATGAGGTTCATGGGCTGCGCCGTCGGTCATCTTCGTTCAATACCCAGCGGATAGAGCATCTCTATTCTGACCCGCATGATGAGGGCACACGGCTGTTTCTGCATTATTTTGACTTGACGGACAGCAGTGCCATCAACCGTTTGATCGCTGAAATTGCCCCCGACGAAGTGTATAATCTGGCGGCGCAAAGCCATGTTGCCGTCAGCTTTGAAACCCCGGAATATACCGCTAACGCCGATGGGATAGGGACATTGCGGCTGCTCGAAGCAATCCGCATCAACGGGCTGGGCGCATCGACGCGCTTTTATCAGGCCTCTACCTCCGAACTTTATGGCCAAGTGCAGGAAACCCCGCAGCGCGAGACGACGCCATTTCACCCGCGCAGCCCCTATGGCGTTGCCAAACTCTATGCCTATTGGATTACCGTCAATTACCGCGAAGCCTATGGAATGCATGCCACCAACGGTATTTTGTTCAATCATGAAAGCCCGCTGAGGGGCGAAACTTTTGTCACGCGCAAAATCACCATGGCTGCCGCCGCCATCGCGCGCGGATTGCAGGATGTCTTGTATCTCGGCAACCTCGATGCCCAACGCGACTGGGGCCACGCCCGTGACTTTGTCGAAGGGATTTGGCGGATTGTCCAAAACGACAATCCCAGCGACTATGTGCTAGCCACCGGCAAAATGCACAGTGTGCGGGAATTTGTCGAACGGTCCTTTGCCCGGACGGGGGTGACAATCACCTGGTCCGGCAGCGGGGTCGACGAAACAGGTCGATGCAGCCAGTCGGGCCGGACGTTGGTTCGCGTTGACCCGCGCTATTTTCGCCCCGCCGAAGTGGAGCAGTTGCTGGGCGATCCGGCTAAGGCACGAGCCGACCTGGGCTGGGTGCCGCAAGTCGCCTTTGATCAACTTGTCGAGGAGATGGTCGATGCCGATTTGCGGCGACTGGACCATGGCGACAATTGGCGTTTGCGTGTTGGAGCGCGCGGTTGAGCAAATTGCGCATCGCCTATCTTGCGACCGACGTCTATGGCGGACGCGGCGGGATTGCGCTCTATAATCGGGACGTTTTGGCATCGCTGGTTGCCGACGATGGCGTGGGGCAACCGATTGTTTTGCCGCGTATTGTCGGCAATGGTGCGGACGCCGTTCCAGACGCGGTCGATTGGCGCCCTGGCGACAGTGGATCGCTGCCTGCCTATATATTCAGGGCGTTACAAACCTGTCTGCGCGATGGGCCGTTCGACCTTATTTATTGTGGCCACACAAATCTGCTCCCGGTCGCTGCGCTGATGAAGCGGATGACCGGCGCGCCGATCCTGCTCGCAATATATGGTGTTGAAGCGTGGACGCCATTTCTGCGCAGGGCTGCTCGCCACGGACTGAAATCGGTCGACCATTGTTTGACGATCAGCGAATATACCAGCGCGCGTTTTCGAAGCTGGAGCGGGTTTGCCAAGGACAAGATGACGCTGGTGCCCAATGCCATCCACCTTGACCAGTTTGGCATGGGGCCAAAACGCGCCGACCTTGTTGAAAAATATGGGCTGGCCGACAAGTCGGTGGTGATGATATTTGGCCGCATGGATGCGCTCGAACTGCACAAGGGGTTTGATGAAATTATCGAGGCTATGCCCGGCATTATTGCCCAGCGGCCCAACGCTAGGTTGGTGCTCGCTGGCGATGGCGATGGGCAGCCTGGGCTGCAAAACAAAGCGACTGCTTTGGGGCTGGCGGACCATGTTATTTTCACCGGCGAGGTTCCGGAGGCTGAAAAGGCGGACTATTTTCGCCTGGCGGATGCCTATGTCATGCCAAGCCGTCAGGAGGGTTTTGGCTTTGTCCATTTGGAAGCGATGGCATGTGGGATTCCGGCGGTTGCGAGTATCGCCGATGGATCGCGCGAAGCGGTGAGAGAGGGCATGATCGGAAAACTGGTTGACCCGGGTGATCGCGCATCGATAGTCAAGACTACATTGGCAGCGCTCGATGTTCCAAAACATGTCCCGGAGGGGCTATCCTATTTTGAATTTGATGCCTTTGCCCGCCGATTGAATGACTGCGTGCGCCTGGTTGCGACACAGCGCCGCATTGCTATGGCGTGACCCGCGACACTGCACTCATTCTGGGTGCATCCGGACAGGATGGCACGCTGATTGCGCAGCAACTGTCGAGCGAGGGCGTCGCCGTGCATGCGACAGGCCGGCGGTTGGGGGAGCAACTGCCTCAATCATGGCGACCGTTCGACCTGGATACGATGGTCCATCGCCACACGCTCGACCCTCGCGATTTTGATCGGGTCCGGTCGCTCATAGACCATGTCCGGCCGACGCAGTTGTTCTGCCTGGCTGGTCAAAGTTCGGTCGGTCGTTCCTTTGACGAGCCATTGGCGACATACCAGTCCCATATTCTGCCACTGTTGAACGCAGCCGAAGCCATCAGGCAATTGGGGTTGGCGACCCATATCGTGTTTGCTGGTTCGGGCGAAATGTTCGGCGAAACATCCCAAGATGCGCCTGCGACTGAAACCAGCATTATGGCACCGCGCAGCCCCTATGCTGCGGCAAAAGCGATGGCGGTGACACTGGCGAAATCCTATCGGTCTGACTTTGGCACGCGCATTTCTGTCGCCTATTTGTTTGGCCATGAATCGCCATTGCGGTCCGATGCTTTTGTGTTCGGAAAGGTCCTTGGCGCGATCTGGGCGGTGTTGGCCAATGGCTCTGAGGCCAATGGCTCTGGAACCGGCGGCTCTGGTCAAATCACCCTCGGTGATGGCGAAATCATCCGTGACTGGGGCTGGGCACCCGACTATGCTGCGGCAATGATTGCGATGGCCCGCCTGAATGACCCAATTGACCTGATCTTGGCAACGGGCACTAGCGTATCGCTCAAACAGGCGGTGGAGGCTTTGTTCGAAGCAGCCGGGCTGGATGCCAGCAATCACGTCACATTTGGCGATCCCGCGATGGTCCGCCCGCACGAATCCAGACAGATGTTCGCATATCCGGCGAAGGCTCGGCAAGTGATCGGCTGGACCGACTCACGCGCATTCCCTGAACTGGCCGAGCTGCTGCTGCGCCCGATGTCTGGTTGACCATGGCAGTATTGCATCGTGTCGGGCGGGAATATATCTGGCAGGTTGCGGCCTTTCTGGTCGTGATATTGGACCGACTGTTGATCCCCGGCCTGTTGCTTCGCGGGCTCGGCGTTGACGGATTTGCCGGCTGGATGATTGCGGTCACCTTTGCGTCGCTCCTCACCATCTTTGACCTCGGCAGCACTCGCCACTTTAGCACCCGGATGCTCGCACTGCATGCGCAGGGCCAACAGGTCCAGGCGATACAGGCCTATCGCGCCGGAACCGCGCTGATCGCGGCACTGACATGTGTGGGTGGATTGCTGTTGGTGTTATGGGCGACGCTGGTTCCGCTGCAAAGCGGTGATGCGGAGACCAATCGCACCTTGTTGCCACTGGTGGTGCCCATCGTCCTGGCGCTGGTCTTGCAACTGATGACGGGATTGCGCCAGTCGCTGTATCGTGCGCACCAGCAGTTCGCCCGCGAAACGGTCATCCGGACCAGCGCAGATGTGGTTCGGGTCGTGGCGATTGCAACGGCGGCAGCCATGGGCGCGTCGCTGGTTACACTGGGCTGGGTTTGGCTGGTCGCGGTTGCGGTGGCATTGCTATTGCCATTGTTCATCGATACCCGCCGCCGTTTTCCAGCTTTTGTGCTGGGTCGGTTTGCTATTGATCGGGAACAGTTTTCTGCGCTGATCCGAATCGCGCCGGGATATTGGCTCGCTGCAATGGCCGCAACGCTTTTCGCGGCTGCGCCCATATTGGCGCTGGGATATTTCGCCAGCGCAGCGGCCGTCGTCGCGCAATTCGCCCTGATGCGGACCATCGCCAATCTGGTGCGGCAAGTGCTACAGATGTTTGCCAATGTCTTTGGCCTGGAACTGGCGCGGCGATTTGCGGTGGGGGATTCTGCTGGCTTTGCCATCGTATTTTCCCAATCCAATCGTTTTTTGGGTGTCCAGGCGGCAGTTGTTGCAGCCATATTGCTGGTTCTAGGGAGAGACTTGTTTGGCCTGTGGACCAACCAGGTTGCGCTGTTTGACGCAGGGGTCCTGATGTTGGCGATTTTGCCGCCGGTCCTGCTGCCAGGGATGATGCTCTCGACCGAGGCACTGGCCTATGCCGAGCGGCCTTGGGTATTGGTGCGTATTCGCCTGATCCAGCTTGCGATCAGCGTTGCTGCCTATTTCACGCTCGCGATAGCTGACGTGGCACTGCGCATGATGGCGGCACTGGCGATTGGTGAAGTGGTTGGCTTTGGGGTGCCATTGATGTTTGCGATGCGCAGTCTAGACCGCGAATTGCTGTTGCGGCGACAATTGCAAACCGTAGGCTATGCCACAGCTGCCCTGATTGGCGCATCGGTAATCATGGCACCGCTGTGGCTTTGGCCAGCCCAGGACATCGCTGTCCGGCTGATGACGGGGGCGGCACTCGGAGCCGTGGCCTTTGTTCTCATCGTCGCTGCGCTGGGGGTTGATGGCACCCGGCGTTCCCAGTTGATTGCGGGGACTACAAGCTGGCTCTCAAACAGGCTCTAGCGTGTTGGATGGCCCCCAGCGCATTTCCCGGCCGCCCATAGCGCTGGCTTTCTCTGGCGTCATCAGCAGATAGTTCCATTCAAAGAACCGGTCATTCTCTGCATTCCAGGATTGATACAGCTCAACTCCGCCGCCATCCGCCCGCGCGACGCGATAGCCATAGCGATCCGCCAATTCAAATATGTGCCGCAGCGCCCGTCCGGATGCCAGCCAGCGGAAATTATACTCAAACTGGACAATGTCGATCTGGCGATGTTCGAGCATTGGTGCAAAACCCTCTATCACCGAAAAGTCATGCCCCTCAGTGTCGATTTTGAGCAAATCGATGTGGCTGATCGCCAGGTTGTTGAAAAAGGCGCTGCCCGTCGCAACGGAAACGGTGATCGTCTCGGCAACGGATGTTTCGGTCTGAACCAGACTATTGGTCCCGCCCGTCGGGGATACTAGGTGGAATTCAGCGGTTCCGTCGCGATCAGACAGCGCGACGGGATGAATGGTGATGGTGGTTTCGGCGGCGAACCGCTCGGTAATCACGCGGTTAGAGGCGGGGGAGGGCTCCATCAGATGGATATTCGCAGGGACACCGGCGGCCT
>JBCKXT010000017.1:0-35637 GCA_038921085.1 Sphingopyxis sp.
GTCCATCACTTCGTCGCCGGCCTCGCCGACTGATTCGATGTCCCGGCCGAGGCCCTTGACGGTGTTGCAGGCCGAGGCGGTGAGGGCGATGCTGCCGACGATCAGGGCGAACAGGGCTTTACGGAGCATGTTGAGTTCCTTTCGATGCGTTTGCGATGCCACTGTAGCGCAACAATCACTTTTTGGCATCAAAACCAGAATTTTATACCTGCAACAATCACTTTTTGGCATCAAAACCAGAATTTTATACCTGCTACAAAGCTGCCCGACGACGGATCCCGACCGGCACCGCGCACAAAATCCGCTGTGTCACCCAAGCTCGCCGCAAACTCGTAGCCGATATAAGGAGCAAGATTGGGAGCAATTTCATAACGCAGGCGCACGCCAGCTTCGATGTAGCTGATACCGCTGCCGATGCCTAATTCGGCCACATCTTGTGCGTTGGCATTCACTTCGACGCGCGGCTGGATGATGATACGCTGCGTCACGCGCAGGTCGTAACTTGCCTCAACGCGAGCAGAGACATCGCCCTTATCAGACAGGAACAACTGTCCGCTTAGCTCGAACCAATAGGGGGCAAGCCCCTCCACCCCAACTACGATATATGCGCGAGAGGGATCAGGACGAATGTCATAGCGCACCCCGATCTCGGCATTGAAATAGGGCGCAATCGCGCGGGAATAGAGCAACTGGAACTCCACCTGCTCAAGCGGCTCGCCAAAACCGCCTTCGCCCTCGTAGTTGAGTTGGGCGCGGTGAATGCCATTGCCATACCAGGCCTCTCCTTCCCAGCGATAGCCGCTGGACCCGTTGCGGACCTGCACCTCGGCGAGGTCAAATCGGATTGTCGAGATGGGCACATCACCCACTTCGGAGAACAGCACTGCCCGCGCCTTGGCCATGGCTTCGACACCAAAAATCGCATCGGCGGCAAAATCTGTCGGCGGTGACGGTGCCGGTACCGTTCCGACCGGTGCCACGTCCGGTGCCATGGCGGGGGCCACGCTTGGTTCCACTGGGCCATGTGCTGCGTGCGGGTCTGTGGATACAGGGCCGGTTGCATCGTCGGCATCTGTGGGCGGGGCTGGTTCAGGCATCACGTGCCCGGCATGCGGATCAACTGACTGCTGTGCCAGCGCGGGTGATGCCAGCAGTCCCGATGCGGCCAAGACAATCCGGATCACGACGCAGCCTCCTCGTGACGAACCGTGACCCGTCGGAACATCCCCATGTGCATGTGGAGCAGCATGTGACAATGAAAAGCCCAGTCACCCAGCGCATCAGCGGTGAAGTCAAAAGTGACCTTTGCGCCCGGCAGGACGTTGACCACATTCTTTTGCGGATGGTGGCCGGGGTTGCCGTTCACCACCTCAAAGAAATGGCCGTGCAGGTGGACGGGGTGCGGCATCATCGTATGGTTGATCAAATTGACGCGCACCCGTTCGTTGTAACGAAAGGCCAGCGGTTCGGTATTCTCGCTCATCGCCTCGCCGTCCATCGACCACATGTATCGCTCCATGTTGGCGGTAAGGTGGACGTCGATTTCCCGGCTTGGCGTGCGAGTATCTGGATTGGGATCGAGCGACTTGAGGTCGCGGTAAGTGAGAACGCGGTGGTCCACTCGCTCCAACCCGGTTGGCCGATCCCCCAGACGGTCGATGGGCATCGGTGATATGGTCGCCACCTGTGGCCCCATCTTCACCTGCGGCGCGTTGGCCGGGTCACGCATGCTCATGCTGCCATGGTCCATGCCCTCCATGCCAGCCATAGATCCCATGTCGTGACCCATCGCCGCATGATCCACGCCAGCAGCTGCGTCATCACCCATGCCAGCCATATCCCCCGTTCCGGCACCGTCGCCGCTCATATTCATGTTACCCATGCCCATATCGGTCATGGTCAGGAGGGGGCGTTCGCGCAGCTCCGGGACAGGGGCGATCATGCCTAAAGTTGGTGACAGCGTCGCGCGGCACTGGCCCGAACGGTCGAGAGCTTCGGCGATCAGGCCATAGGCGACAGCCTCTGGCGGCTGGATGATGACATCATAGGTCTCGGCAACCGCGATCTGGAATTCATCGGTTTCGACGGGTTCGACCAAAAGGCCATCCGACGCGACCACCGTCATCGCTAGGCCCGGAATGCGGACGTTGAAGTTGGTCATCGACGAGCCATTGACGATGCGTAGTCGCACCCGCTCGCCTGGGCGAAAGAGGCCGGTCCAGTTGCCCGCCGTGTCATGGCCGTTGATCAGATACGTGAAGGTCACGCCTGTCACATCGGAAATGTCGGTTGGGTCCATGTTCATCTGGCCCCACATCGCGCGCTCGGCCGCCGATTGATCACGCCCCGCCAACAGTCCGGCAAGCGTTTGCCGCTGCCGATTATAGTATCCCGCCTGAATGCGCAGCTTGCGCAAGATTTCGTGCGGATGTTCGAAGCTATAATCGCTGAGCACAATGATATGCTCGCGGTCGTAGCGCAGGCGCTCCTCGGCGGGGTCGATGACCAGCGCGCCGAACATCCCCATCGCTTCCTGCATGTTCGAGTGTGAATGATACCAATAGGTGCCGGCCTGGCGGACATCGAATTCATAATGGAATGTTTCGCCAGGCTTGATGCCGGGGAAACTGATGCCCGGCACCCCGTCCATCTGGAACGGCACCAACAGTCCGTGCCAGTGAATCGAGGTGTCTTCGTCCAGGGTGTTGCGGACATTGAGCCGGACCCGCTGCCCTTCGCGCAGACGGATGAGAGGTCCGGGCATGGACCCGTTGATGGTGATGGCGTGACCCGCGCGGCGACCGAGCCTGAATTGGCTATGTCCAATGCTAAGGGTAATATCCTCACCCGAGACAGTATCGGACAGTTTGGCGATGCCTGCGGTGCCGCTGCGTGCCCAGGCGGGAAAGAGGGCGTCGATGCCGAGCAAGGCCGAACCCGCGAATGCTCCTGTCAAAAGGCGTCTGCGATCGATAGCTGGCGGGGTCAAAACATGTCCATTCCAAAAGAGTTTAGGCCATAAAAGTTCCATACGCACGGGCGCAGTCTATCCCTCGCCCGATTGCGCGGCAAGCAGCAGTGAGCTTCGTGCGTGCGCGATAGAGGCGCGTTTCCACCGCCTTGGGCGTGATCCCGAGTATCTCCGCCGTCTCCTGCTGGCTATGCTGTTCGATGCCGCGCAACACCAGTATTTCACGCAGCCTGTGGGGCAGGCGCTCCATCGCCGCTGACACACGGGCCAGCTCGATCCACGAAAACGTCGCCCGATCAGGCTGTGCCTCTTCTGCGCTGACCCCGGCGGCTGCGTCAAGCGACGCTGCGCCCCACACCAGTCGGCGGACCGCCCGCTTGCGCGCCCAATCGCGGCACTTGTTGATCGCAATCCGTTTCAGCCATGTCCGCAACGGCAGCGAGGTGTCGAACCTACCTAGCGCCGAAAAGGCGGCGATGAAGGCTTGCTGGGTGATGTCGCGCGCTTCCTCTTCATCCCCGACCATGTGACGCACCAGCCGAAATATAGCGCCGCGATGGGCATCGAGCAGAGCGCGATAAGCCTGCTCGTCACCGCCAAGCGCGCGATGCACCAGACTGGCGTCGGTTGGTGAAGGATTGGCCGCAGTCACTATTGGCCGGAGTCACTGCGGTGCAGCAGTGAGGGCCTTCATGACAGTCGCGTCGAACTGCTGAGCTTGCCGTTCGTCGAGCACATCACGCATTGCAAACAGGTGTTGCAGCACCGCGCTTTGCATCAAGCCCATGATCCGATGCGTATCGTGGATCGCCGCCGTGACTTGCGGACCATAGCCGTGCTCCCGATCGATCGCATTGGCTAGGCGGACATTGGCTGCACGCATCTCTGTTTCGAACCCATGGCGACGCACGGCAAAGCGGCGTTCCATGACATCAATCCGCTGTTGCTGGTCAGGAGTGAGGTCAAGCTGACCGTGCAACAGGGCATGAACCTCTGTTTCGGTTGGATTTGCAACCGGGGCGATGGCGCGACCGGCAAACACCCCCCCGAGTCCGGCAACAAAAGCGACCAGCGCGATCAGCAAGTAGCGTCTGACCATTTGCTTAATGCCCCGGATCAAGCAGTGTGGACGGAGCCAGCGCAAAAGAAACCTGCAACCCCGTCGCCGGGGACACCATGGCTTGGGTTGGTGCAATCCCGCCGACAACGGCACCGACCATCAGGGCGGCACCGGCGGTGATCATCGATGCGCGCTTGAACATCCGGGCTTCCTGCTGCGCGCGGGACAAGCCCGACATGATGGCATGGTCGAGCGTCCACAGGTCCGCTGGCAGCGGAATGCCGGATAGTGCTGCGAGCTGTGCCTCTAGACTAGCCATGGTCGAACTCCTCGAACTGCAATACGCTGCAGAACCGATATTCCCTCATGACTAAACTATCGAATGAGGGCAGGCCAATCAACCTGCGTATTAAGAGTGATTTCAAGTGAAATGGAACATTTCTCGGCTCGGAAATCACGGGTTAAAAAATATGGGAGCCTCATTTTGATCCCATCAAAATGAAACAGGCTCTAGGAAGACCAGCCGTTTGGAGGAAACAAGCCATGTTCAAATCTCGATCATCGCCGCAACCACAACGACGACTGTGGTGATGACCAGCATGCCGGGGATGGCGGACCATGCACCGATGCCGGTCACCGGCTTCTTTCGCGATTGACAGACCTCCTGCCCGCGCCGAAAAGCATGTCATGAAACGCTGGTTCTCCATGGCTTTGCTGATCGGAGCTTTGCTTGGCCTGTTCGGGCAGGCAGCCGCGTTCGCGCTCGCCCAGCCGGTGGCCGGGCAGGCGGCTGGGCATGAGACGGCTCTGGCGGCGGCGGCGGAAATGAGCGCCGATTGCGCCGAGATGATGGGGCTAGAAAAGCAGCATCCTGGCCAGCCATGCGCGGGAATGACGCTCGACTGTATCGCAAAAATGGGGTGTTCCTCGACTTTGATGCTGGTGGCACCTGCCGCAGCGGACTTTCCTCACGAGTATCGGGGTGGCATTCCAATGCTCATGCCCGTCGCCACGCTTGTCGGGCTCAACCTCAGTCCCGAACCCCACCCCCCTTCACGCCTTGGCTGAAACAGCGGCGTTCAGCGAAGCTGTGTTCGCCGTGCGCACGTAAGTAACCGGCCCCAAGCTTAGGCTGTCCGGGGACGATCCGGTTTCAAGTTCAAAACAAGGGTGACAGAGTCATGCGTATTTTATTCGCTACGGGGTTGATCTTGGCCCTGCCAGCGGCGCTTTATGCCGAACCGTTAACATTTGACGCTGCGCTGGAGCGGGCGGCCGTTCAGGCACCGTCACTGCGCGGCAGCGCGGCTGGAGTTGCGGCGGCACGTTCGGCTGCGATCAGCGCTGATCGCTTGCCCGATCCGACACTCGATATTGGCATTCGAGATTTCCCGATCACCGGCCCTGATGCTGGTCGCTTTAACCGCGACGATTTCACGATGCAGTCGATTGGCATCAGCCAGCAATTCATTAACCCCGCCAAACGTCAAGCGCGCGCAGCCCGCGCACAAGCCGAGATCGGCATCGCCGAAGCGGGCCAGGCGCTAGAGGCACAGAATGTCGGGCTGGAAACCGCGCTTGCCTGGATCGATCTTTACTTTGCCAAGCAACGGCTCGACTATTTGCTGCTGCTGGATTCCAGCCTGAGCGATTTACAGGCCACCATCACCGCCCGTCTGGCATCCGGATCGGCGCGACCCTCGCAAGCGCTTGAGCCCGAGCAATTGCGCGCCGCCGTCAGCGACCGGCGCTTTGAACTTTCAGCCGAAGTTGCAAGAGCGCGGGCAAGGCTGATCCGCTTTACCGGTGATCCAACCGCCGACACCCAAGGCGATCCGCCGCAGATGGTGGTTGACCCAGCCCTGCTGTTGGCGGGGTTAGCCTCCCTCCCGCGACTGCGTACGCTCGACGCGCAAACGCTCGCAGCAGATGCCGAGACCCGGTTGGCAAACGCCGACAAGCGACCGGATTGGACTGTCAGCGCAACTTATGGCCGCCGCGAACCCAATTTTGGCGACCTCGTCTCGCTCGGTGTGAGCATCGACCTGCCGCTGTTTTCAAGGCGTCGGCAGGATCCGATGATCGCGGCCAGGGCAAGCACCGCGCAGCAGACGCGGTTCGAACGGATCGCAGCCGAGCGCGAGGTGTTCGCTGCGCTTGAAGCCGACCTTGCCGATCATCTGATGCACCAACAGCGGCTTGAAAATGCGCAGACCAATTTGGTGCCATTGGCAAAGCGGCGGGCCGAGCTTGATCGCGACAGCTATGGCGCGGGCAGGCTTGATCTTGGCAGCGCCCTCCTCTCGACGCTCGCACTCGCCGAGGCCGAGGTCGATGCGCTTGCGCGCGAGGTCGAAGTCGCACGCGATGCGATCCGGATCACTTACACTTATGGGGAGGCTCTGCAATGACGGACGCAACGACAATGACAGTGACGAAAGCGCGCTGGGGTGCAGGCATTTTGGCAGCGGCATTGATCGCTGGCGGCGGCGGATATTGGTTGGGTCAGCGGACGGACGGGGACGCGCCGCCCGATGCCACAAGCGCTGATGCCACAAGCACAGATGGACGCCGGATACTCTATTATTACGACCCCATGGTTCCCAAACAGCAGTTCGAGAGGCCCGGCAAATCGCCCTTTATGGATATGCAATTGGTCCCCAAATATGCCGACGAAGGCGCGGTATCGGGTGCATCACCGGGCGTCAGGATTGACCCTGCTGCCATGCAGAATCTGGGCATTCGGGTGGTGGCTGCGGAAATGGGCAATCTTTCTGCCGTGCTCAATGTCACAGGAACAGTGGATTTCAACCAGCGCGACGTTGCGATTGTGCAGGCGCGTGCGGGAGGATTCGTTTCCCGCGTCTATGGCCGTGCACCGGGCGATGTGATTGGCGCAGGCGCGCCGATTGCCGATGTGCAAATGCCCGAATGGGGCGGCGCACAGACCGAGTTTCTGAGCGTCAAACGCCTCGGCAACCCCGCGCTAACCGCCGCCGCACGCCAGCGTTTGCGGCTGATGGGCATGTCCGAGGCGCTGATCGCACAGGTTGAGCGCACGGGCCGGGCCAACGGGACGGTAACAATAACCTCACCGATTGCAGGGGTTATCCAGACACTCGATGCGCGGGCGGGGGCAACCCTTGCACAAGGACAAACGCTGGCACAGATAACCGGCATTGGCACGGTCTGGCTCAATGCCGCAGTGCCCGAGGCCCAGACCGGCAGCGTACGAATCGGGCAAGCTGCAAGCGCGACGCTGACGGCGTTTCCAGGCGAGGTATTTGGCGGGCGGGTGGTTGCCATTCTCCCAACGACACAGGCCGACAGCCGGACGCTGACGGTCCGGATCGAACTCGCCAACCGGCGCGGCAGGCTGCGCCCCGGGATGTTTGCAAATGTAGCGTTGGGCGGCAATGCGCAAGCAGCGGTGCTGGTCCCGAGCGAGGCAGTGATCCGCACCGGCACCCGGACAATTGTCATGCTGGCGACCGGCAACGGGCGCTATCGCCCCGCCGAAGTCCGCACCGGGCGGGAGGGCGGGGGCAAGACCGAAATCCTCGCCGGGCTTGCTGCGGGCGAAAGGGTCGTCGCATCGGGCCAGTTCCTGCTTGATTCAGAAGCCAGCCTGACGGGCATCGCGGTGCGCCCGATTGGCGGTGCAAGATGATCGAACGGATCATCCGTGCGTCGGTGAAGGCGCGCGGTTTTGTCATCGTTGCGGCACTGATCATGAGCTTGGTCGGGGTGGCAGCGATCAGGGCAACGCCGGTCGATGCGCTCCCCGACCTGTCCGACGTTCAGGTCATCATTCGCACAACCTATCCGGGGCAAGCGCCGCAGATCGTCGAAAATCAGGTCACCTATCCGATCAGCTCGACGATGCTCTCGGTTCCGGGCGCACGGGTGGTGCGCGGTTATTCGTTTGTCGGCGACAGTTTCGTCTATGTCCTGTTCGAGGACGGCACCGATCTGTATTGGGCGCGCAGCCGGGTGCTGGAATATCTCTCCCAAGTGCAGGGCCGACTGCCGCCGGGAGCAACAGCCTCGCTCGGACCGGACGCCACCGGGGTGGGGTGGATCTATGAATATGCGCTCGTCGACCGGAGCGGACGGCATGATCTGGCGCAACTGCGTTCGATCCAGGATTGGTTCTTGCGCTATGAATTAAAGACTATCCCCGGGGTTGCCGAAGTCGCGAGCATCGGCGGCATGGTCAAGCAATATCAGGTGATCCTCGATCCGCAGCGATTGGCATCCTATGGCGTGACCGCAAGCGAGGTTAGCGATGCCTTGAGCCGCGCCAATCAGGAAACCGGCGGAGGCACGGTCGAAATGGCCGAGGCTGAATATATCGTCCGGGCCAGCGGTTATCTGAACACCCTAGACGATTTTCGCGCAGTGCCGGTCAGGACCGCAAGCGGCGGTGTTCCAGTGACCCTCGGCGATGTCGCAACCGTTCAAATCGGCCCGGAAATGCGGCGCGGGATTGCCGAACTCAATGGTCAAGGCGAAGTCGCGGGTGGCGTCATCATCATGCGTCAGGACAATAACGCACGCGAAGTCATCGCCAATGTACAGGCCAGACTCGCCAGCTTAAAGGCCAGCCTTCCGCCCGGTGTCGAGATCGTCACCACCTATGACCGTTCGGGACTGATCGACCGCGCCATCGAAAATCTCTCGGTCAAATTGCTCGTGGAATTTGTCATCGTTGCGCTCGTCTGCGGGCTTTTTCTTTGGCACGCACGCTCTGCATTGGTCGCCATTCTGACCTTACCGCTCGGCATCCTGATCGCCTTCATCATCATGCGGGTGCAGGGCCTCAACGCCAATATCCTGTCGCTCGGTGGCATCGCGATCGCAGTTGGCGCGATGGTCGATGCCGCCGTGGTGATGGTCGAAAATGCGCACAAACATATCGAACGCTGGACCCACGACCATCCCGACAGCGAGCTGACAGGTGACGAGCGCTGGCGGGTCATCACCAATGCCGCCGTCGAAGTCGGACCGGCGCTGTTCCTGAGCCTGCTCATCATCACCATCTCGTTCATCCCGATCTTTTCGCTGCAAGGGCAAGAAGGCCGTCTGTTCGCACCGCTGGCCTTTACCAAGACCTATGCCATGGCCGCAGCCGCGCTGCTGTCGATCACGCTTATCCCGGTGCTGATGGGCTGGCTGATCCGGGGCAAGATTCCGAGCGAAGACGCAAATCCTATCAATCGCTGGCTAACCCGCATCTATCGCCCCGGCCTCGACTGGGTGCTTCACCGCCCAAAGGCGGCGCTGCTGATTGGCGCATTGATTTTTGCAACGAGCCTGTGGCCGATGCTCCGACTGGGCGGCGAGTTTATGCCGCAGATGGATGAAGGCGACCTGTTGTATATGCCCTCAGCGCTGCCCGGCATCTCGACCGCGAGAGTCGCGCAGCTGCTCCAGCAGACCGACCGGCTCATCAAAACCGTGCCCGAAGTCGAAAGTGTGTTCGGAAAAGCCGGCCGCGCCGATACCGCGACCGATCCAGCACCGCTCGAAATGTTCGAAACCACCATCCGGTTCAAGCCGCAGAGCGAATGGCGGCCTGGCATGACTCAAGCGAGGCTGATCGAGGAACTCGATGCCCGCGTCAAAGTCCCCGGCCTCGCCAATTTTTGGATACCGCCGATCCGTAACCGGATCGACATGCTGGCAACCGGGATCAAAAGCCCGATCGGGATCAAGGTCGCAGGCTCCGATCTGGCCGAAATTGACAGCACCGCAAGAAGGATCGAGCAGGTCGTAAAGACCGTCCCTGGGGTTACCTCCGCTTTTGCCGAGCGACTGACCGGAGGCCGCTATATCGATGTCAACATCAATCGGGCATCAGCGGCGCGATATGGCCTCAACGTCGCCGACGTCCAGTCGTTCGTCTCTGGCGCGATTGGCGGCGAGAACATCGGGCAGACCGTCGAGGGTCTGGCAAGATATCCGATCAGCGTCCGCTACCCGCGCGAAATTCGCGACAGTCTCGATGATATCATCAACCTGCCGATGCTGACCCCCACCCGTCAGCAAATCACCCTTGGCACTGTCGCCGACGTCAGGATTAGCGATGGCCCGCCCATGCTCCGCAGCGAGAATGGCAGACCAGTGACATGGATCTATGTCGATGGTCGCGGGCGCGACCTTGAGACGCTGGTTGAGGATATCCAAAAAGCGGTCGCGAGCGAGGTCAGGCTGCCACCGGGTATCACCATTTCCTATACGGGCCAGTTCGAATTTCTGGTTCGTGCGACCGAACGGATGAAGATCGTCGTGCCGGTCACGCTCGCGATCATCTTTGCTCTGCTCTATTTGACCTTTCGTCGGCTCGACGAGGCGCTTTTGATCATGGGCACTTTGCCGTTCGCAATGACCGGCGGGCTGTGGCTGCTCTACCTGTTGGGCTATAACCAGTCGGTTGCCAGCGCGGTCGGTTTCATAGCGCTTGCCGGGGTTGCTGCCGAGTTCGGGGTGGTGATGCTCATCTATCTCAAACAGGCACTTGCCAGTCGCGGCGATGGTGATGTCAAAGCGGGCATCCGCGAAGGTGCCCTGCTGCGGGTCCGGCCCAAGGCGATGACGGTTGCGGTCATTCTTGCCGGGCTGTTCCCAATCCTCATCGGCACTGGCACCGGCTCGGAAGTGATGAGCCGGATCGCCGCACCAATGATCGGCGGGATGTTGACCGCGCCGCTGTTGTCGATGCTGATTATCCCGGCAGCCTATCTGCTCATGCGTCGCAAGCATGTGACGAAAGGTTAGGTCCTGACCCTAGCACAGATCCTGTTCAAGCGCGGCCTGTAGTCGCGCCCGAAGTCGCTGCCAGTGCAGCGGCAACAGCGCATGATTGCCCAAGGCAGCTTGTGGCTGCGGCTCAGCTAGGGCGTTTGCAGGGACGTCAGCCTTGGACGGCCGGCTACGCACTGCCCGTGCCGCCCCTTCGAGGGTATAACCATCTGCCGCAACCAGTTGGTGCAATCGCCGCACCAATGCGATATCTTCTGCGCGGAAATAGCGCCTGCCGCCGGCCCTGCGCAGCGGCTGCAATTCAGCAACATTGCGTTCCCAATAGCGCAAGATATGGGGCGCAATGCCGGTCTCGACGGCGACCTCACCTATCGTCCGCAGAGCGTCAGGCGCCTTGCTGACGTGCTGTCTGGTCATTCTGGCTTGGCGATCCGCCGGCGCACCGACTGGCATGCCTTGAACCCAAGCACGCGGCGCGAGGTAATCGGCACTTCCACCCCGGTCTTGGGATTGCGGCCCAAGCGTTCGCGCTTGCTGCGCAACGAAAATGTCCCAAAGCCGGTCAGCTTGACCTTTTCCCCGGCAGCCAGAGCTGCAGTGATGTGGCCCAAGATGGACTCTATCATCCGTGCGGAACCAGCCCGTGACAGACCAACCGCACGGTTTACAGCATCAGTCAATTCGACTCTTGTTAGTGTAGGCGACCCCATATCTTCCCCCGATATATTTCTATGCTGGTTGGCAAACTATCGCCGCAAGCACAGTTTCGCAAGTCCTAGTGGTCCGATTATGACATTTGCATCAAAAGCGAATGAGACAAGCGCCCCAAGTAAAGCCGCCGCCCATCGCCTCCAGCGCCAGCAACTGGCCGGGTTGAATGCGACCATCGCGCACCGCAACATCGAGCGCCAGCGGCACCGATGCCGCTGATGTATTAGCATGGCGATCGACCGTCAGTATCACCCGTTCGGAGGGCAGTCCCAGTTTCTTGACAGTGGCATCGATGATCCGGCGATTTGCCTGATGCGGCACGACCCAATCAATCGCATCCGATGTCAGCCCCGCATCCGCCAGCACTTCGCCCAGAACCGCTGTCAAATTAGCCACCGCGTGGCGAAACACCTCGCGGCCCTGCATCCGCAAATGCCCGACCGTTTGCGTAGTTGATGGCCCGCCATCGACATAAAGCATCGGACCATAGCGACCATCGGCATGCAACCGGCAGGCCAGAATACCCCGCTCGGGATCATCTGATTGCGACAGGACAACCGCCCCCGCCCCGTCCCCAAACAAGACACAAGTGGCGCGATCTTCCCAATCGAGTATCCGGCTCATCGTCTCGGCACCGATCACCAGTGCGTGCTTGGCCATGCCGGTGCGGATCATGCTGTCCGCGACGCTCAGGGCATAAAGAAAGCCAGAACATACCGCTGCAACATCAAAGGCGATACAATCGTCAATCCCGAGCAGCGCCTGGACCTTAGTCGCGGTAGCGGGGAATGTATTGTCAGGCGTCGCGGTTGCCAGCACAATCAAGCCAATGTCGCTAGCGGCCATTCCCGCAGCAGCCAGCGCCGAGCGTGCGGCATCCGTCGCCAGCGTTGCGGTGGTTTCGCCTTGTCCGGCGATATAGCGTTGATGGATGCCGGTGCGCTCGACAATCCATTCATGGGAGGTGTCAACCCGCTCGGCCAATTCCGCATTGGTGACACAGCGGGCGGGAAGGGCGCTGCCGGTGCCAACAATCACCGACCCCATGGTCAAGCCTGCTCGGTCGTGACAGCAAGTAATTCGGACGGGCTGTCATTACCCATCAGGCCAGCAAGGTCGGCTTGGACCTGGCCAACGATGTCCTTTTCGAGCAGCTCGGCACAAACATGGATGGCGTTGGCCACCCCCTTGTCATTGGCGCTGCCATGGCTTTTCAATACCACGCCATTCAGGCCAAGGAATACCGCCCCATTGTGGTTGTTTGGATCGAGGTGGTGACGCAGCAGCTCGGTTGCCGGTCGCGAAATCAGAAAGCCAAGCTTTGAGCGGATCGAGCTGGTAAAGGCGCGGCGCAGCAGGTCGGTGACGAACCGAGCGGTGCCCTCGATTGTCTTGAGCGCGATATTGCCTGAAAAGCCGTCGTGGACGACGACATCAACCTCGCCGCGCGATAATTTGTCACCCTCGATAAAGCCGCAAAACTCCAGCGGCAGACCAGCGGCTCCGTGCAGTCTGGCCGCTGCCTCGCGCACAGAATCCGTGCCTTTACCAGCCTCCGTGCCGATGTTGAGCAACGCCACACGCGGTCGTGCCAGCCCCATCGCGGTGCGGGCATAGGCTGCGCCCATCAATGCAAATTGCACCAGATTATTGGCATCACATTCGGTGTTAGCACCCAGATCGAGCATGACGACATCATTATCGCCCAGCGTCGGCAGCATCGCCGCCAAGGCCGGACGATCAATCCCCGGCATAGTCCGCAAGGCCAGCTTTGCCATCGCCATCAGCGCCCCGGTGTTACCCGAAGACAGCGCAGCGCCGGCGTGGCCCTGTTTCACCGCATCAATCGCCAGCCCCATCGAACTGCCCCGCCCATTGCGCAGCGCCTGACTTGGCTTGTCGTCGCCAGAAACGACCTGGTCAGTGTGCAGGACATCGCTGACAGCACGCAATTCGGGATGTTCATCCAGCCCGCGTTCGATGCGCTGTTGATCCCCGACAAACAGATAGCGCAAATGCGGATGGCGTGCATGGGCCAGCGCAGCCCCGGCGACCATCACCCGCACGCCAACGTCGCCGCCCATCGCATCAATGGCGATCCGCAGTGAATTGGGCACAGGCGCGATCCTTTCTGTTGGCGCTGCTAGTGGACCTTTTGATTCTGACATTTGCACCTGACATCTCCGACAGGGAATGCGAATGTTGAGATCACTCCACTAGGCGCAGGACCGAACGGGTCAGGCGGCTATAGCCACCACTTCGCGACCATTATAGTGGCCACATGCTGGGCACATATGGTGCGGGCGCTTCAGCTCGCCGCAGTTGCTGCATTCCTGAAAGGCTTCGACGACCAGCTTGTCGTGGCTGCGGCGCATACCGCGCTTCGACGGGGAGGTTTTTCTTTTAGGGACAGCCATTTCGGCACCGGTTCCATTTCAAATCTATATTGTCCCAAACATATTAGGCCAAAACGCTGCAACCGGCAAGGAACGCCAAATCTGCATCTGCGATTCGCATAACCCGATATGTTCGGATGAGGGGCGCGCTATACTGATTTTCCCGTGCTTTGCAACTCTCGTCATCACTGTTACTAAGGCTTCATCAACGGGAGCAAATTTCATGATGGCATTACCAATTACCCTAACAATCGCGGCCGGAGCCGCATTGATCAATATCTGGCTGATGATCCGCTGTGGTCAGGCGCGCACGTCTGAAAAAATCAGCATCGGCGATGGCGGCAATGAATTCCTGATCCGCCGGATGCGCGCCCACGCCAATTTCATCGAAAGCGCGCCGATCGTATTGATCTTGATCGCTGCCCTCGAAGCAACCGGCGGCACATCAAACTGGCTGTGGGCTGTTGGCATAGCCTTTATCTTTGGCCGTTTGGCGCACGGACTTGGCATGGACGGCGGCGCACTTGGCAAAGGGCGACCGGTCGGCATCACGATCACCATGCTGACGCTGGTCGGTTTGGCCGTCATGGCGCTATACACCGGATATGGCCTGATGGGTGACAACGCCGCTCCCGCCATGATGATCGCGCCAGTCTGAACGCAACGAATTTTGGTCAGGGTGAAGTAGCTTCAGGACAGCGCAGCATCGCTGACATAGGCATTTGTCTTGCGCTCCTGACCAAATGTGCTGGTCGGGCCGTGTCCGGGAATGAACATAGTTTCATTGCCCAGCGGCCACAGGCGCGTTGTAATTGCATTGATTAGGTCCGCGTGGTTGCCCATCGGGAAATCGGTCCGGCCGATCGACCCTTGAAACAGCACATCGCCGACAATCGCCAGCTTTGATGGCGGATGGTGGAACACGACATGACCGGGGGTATGGCCGGGGCAATGGATGACGTCGAGCGTCAGATTGCCAACCGTCACCGTATCGCCATGGTGCAACCAGCGATCAGGTTCAAACACCTTGCCGTTGACGCCATAATTGCGCCCATCCTCTTCGAGGCGGCTGATCCAGAACCGATCATCCTCATGCGGCCCTTCGATTGGCACACCCATTTCCTTGGCCAGCGTCCCCGCTTCGCCACAATGGTCGATGTGGCCGTGGGTGATGAGGATTTTTTGCAAGGTAACGCCAGCCTGTAGCAGCGCCTGTTTCAGACGCGGCAAATCCCCGCCGGGATCGACCAGCGCCGCCTGGTTGGTCGCGGTGCACCAGATCAGGCTGCAATTCTGCTGTAGCGGCGTCACCGGGATGATCGCGGCCCGCATAGGTGGTATGGCCGGGGGCGGCTGGGGCGGCTGGGCTGATGTTGCCGCTGGGGATGCTGCTTGGGTCATACCATGATGCATGGCGCGTCTGTCTGGCGGTGGCAAGCGCGCTGCCGCTTGCGGCAGGGGAAGCACGCGCACCCTTTTAGTCGCGCAAGGTCAATTGGCCATTGGCGATCCGCACTTCACCCAAGCTGCTGAGGTATGATTGGCCGAGCAATGACGCTGGCAAAGCCGACCCTTGCGCCACCACCGCCGATACATTGCGCCGTTCGATGCCATTGACCGAGACCCTGTCCAGCGTGATCGGCGCGACTTTGACCGGCCCGGCGGCGGTGTTGGCGGTGCCGGTGAAACTCTCGTTAGAGAGCGTCAGGCCGGACAGGCGGGCATCCGCTTCCCTCAGCACTACCGTCGTTGCTCCGGTATCGACGATCATCATGATACTGGTGCCGTTGATCGCTGCGGTCACCCGGAAATGGCCGCTGTTATCGGCTGCAATCCCGCTTACAGGGAGGAAACTTGGCGACCCATTGCTTGCAGTCTGCGGCTCGCCCGTTGGCCGTGCTGAGGCCGCTTGCGGATCATCAACAATCGCCCATGCGACCAAGGAATCCCCGAATGCACCAAAAAGGACAAACGGGCCCAATATCAGGACTGCCCACAGAATCGCGTTTCTGATCATCGGCGGATAATGCCACGCTAGGTGCTACTATCGCGTAAATGCGCGGGGGCGCTAGCGCTTGCGCTAGGGGAAGCCAGACAAGAACGCGCTAGCGCCTGCGCTAGGGGAAGCCAGAGGAAGTCAGTCGGGCTCTGCCACTCCAGACCTGGCGCGCTGCGTGTCAAAGCTGGCTGGTGCATCTGCGCCTGTCCCCGACAGCATAACCCGCGAACAGGCATAGGGGCGACCGGGCAGATTATCCGCATCCTTGCTGTCGATTGGCCACAGCGCTGCGGCATTGGCGTGGGCGGAAAAACACGCGATAGCCTCTGCGGTTCCGGTGCGTTCCCGCGCCACCCGCCACTGCGCATCAGCCCACAGCGGTTCGCGCCAGCCGAAAATTTCTATGGCGACGACATTGTCGCTATTACGGAGGGAAGCAAACGGCGACTGGCTATCCTCGAACAACAGGCGGTTGACGGGTTCCAGTTCGCTAGGCGCACGGCTGGCGTTGGGGCCACCGCCATGCATCGCTGCCACCGCTGCACGGTCGCCAGCACGGATGGCATCGATCAGGCGGCGCGCCGCAGTCAGCATTTGTAGCCGCACATCGCCATCGGCCAATGGTGAGAGATTGCCCAGCTCTGCGCCAGCGGTCGATGGTCTGACGCGGGCAAATTGCGCTGGCCCAATGTCGCTGACGCTCTGTGCGATGAGGGTACGACCGTTGAAATAATGACAATAGCCCGAAAGCTCAGTGATGACCTCCGGCCCGCCAGTGCGAGTGGTGCGTGCAGCCGTCGCACAATCCGACACCACACCCATGACCCGGATGCTGCGCGGCTGATCAAAGCCTTCTACGCCGTATAGGCCCAATATGGCACCCGTGCTGGACGGATCATTTTCCCGGCGTTCACGGCGATAACGGGCGGCGGAATCCTCAACCAGCAAGCGGCCCACGACAACCCCTTCGATGGCAATGCAACTGCCCAGTGCAGCATTGCCAGCAGCGGCATCAACCGCCGTGGCTTCGGCAAAACTAACCGTTCGGGCATGGTCGGCATCGCAATCCTGCGCAGCGGCGGGGGCAGAGGCCATCAGTCCGACGGCCATCCCCATTGCGAAGATCAAACGGGTCACCATGCGATCATCCTATCGGGGAAATCATGGACTGGCCATGAACGTTTAAGTCGCTTTGATGCTCGGCTCGGCTTGCTTGCCCATCCAGTCGCGCCAGCCATGCGCCGGAATGGCATCGACCCGCCGATGCTCGACGCTCAGGCCCAAATCAGGATAGGCCACAACCTGTCGCTTTGGATCGGTATCGGCCAGCGGCACAACGCACATCCGCCGGTTGACGGTCGATCGCCAGTTCATCCGCGCGGTATTTTCCTGCCCGACATAACAGCCCTTGGAAAAGGACACGCCGTTCAGCTCAGCCGCATTGCATTCCAGCCACAATGTTGTGCCATCGCCCAGTTCAGCAACCCCTTCGGTGACGCCAAGCGCCAGCCGGTGGGCGCGATAGTCGGCAGCGCCATCGCTGGCTCCGTCCTCAAGCGCAGACAACCAGCGATAACCCAGTTCGCCAAGGCGCGGGTCGGGTGCAGTATCGTCAACCGGCGTCAGCGACCAACCAACGCCATAGCCGGGATCGATAGCAATCGTAATCGACCGGCGCAGGCGATAGCGCGACAGGCGCTTGACCAACGCAGCGGCGCGCAACGCTTCACAGTCGATCAGGACATCCGCGCCCTCGGCGCCATCCGCGCCATCGGCCCACACAAAAAAGTCGAACAGGCATTTGCCCTGCGCGCTGAGCAACGCCGCCCACACCGGCAATGTGCCCATAACGTCGTTGGTCACGAGCCCCTGCAAAAAGCCGCGCACATCGTCGCCTGACAGGCGAATGACAGATCGGTCAGCAAGGGTGGTGTTGGCCATAAGCTTGATTTAGGGATCATCAGGCAAAATCCAAGATGCAATTATCGCGAGCGTAGCAAAATGACCAACAGCATTACGATCCGCCGCCCTGACGATTGGCACCTTCACCTGCGCGACGGTGCGATGCTGGCGGCGGTCGTCGGCTATACAGCGCGCCAGTTTGCCCGCGCCATCGTTATGCCCAACCTGACGCCGCCGGTTACCACCACAGCCGCAGCCGCAGCCTATCGCGAGCGGATCATCGCCGCCGTGCCAGATGGCATAGCATTCACCCCGCTGATGACCTGTTTCCTGACCGACAAGATGTCGCCTGACGACATGGCCGACGGCTTTGCCAGTGGGGTGTTCACCGCCGCCAAACTCTATCCAGCCCATGCAACGACTGGCAGCGCCGATGGCGTCACCGCCATAAGCCATATCTATCCGGTGCTCGAGCGGATGCAGGCGATTGATATGCCGCTGTTGATCCATGGCGAAGTGACCGACCATGATGTCGATGTATTTGACCGCGAAGCCGTGTTCATCGACCGCACCTTGAACGCGGTTGTCCGCGATTTTCCGGAATTGCGGATTGTGTTTGAGCATATCACCACCGCTGATGCGGTGGCCTTTGTCGATGCGGCTGGGCCAAATGTTGCGGCGACCATCACCGCGCACCATCTCCACATCAACCGCAATGCTATGTTTGCAGGTGGCATCCGCCCCCATGCCTATTGCCTGCCGGTCGCCAAACGCGAGCAGCATCGACTAGCGCTGCGTGCGGCGGCGACATCCGGCTCGGGCAAATATTTCCTCGGCACCGACAGCGCCCCGCATAGCGCTGCTGCCAAGGAAACCGCCTGTGGCTGCGCCGGGATATTTAGCGCGCCCTATGCCCTGGAAAGCTATGCCACGGTGTTTGACGAGGAGGGTGCATTGGACAGGCTGGAGGGCTTTGCCTCAATCCACGGCCCGCGCTTTTACAAGCTGCCGCTAAACGAGGGAACCGTCACCCTAGTCCGACGTGACCAGATCGTCCCCGACCGGTTGCAGGCTGCGGGCGGTGCCATCATCCCGTTTCACGCCGGCGAAACATTGGCTTGGACCATAGTCTAGACCAGTTTTCATTTTGGTTGAACCAAAATGCGGCGCTGACGCAGCGCCGACCAGCTATACAGCGCCAGCCCTGACCAAATCAGCGGAAATGCAGCATAGTGGCCGGTGCTCAGATGTTCTCCATAAACAAACAGCCCAAGCATCAGTTGCAGTGTCGGCCCGACATATTGGATGAGGCCCAGGGTGGCATAGGCCATGCGTTTGACCGCATAGGCAAACATCAGCAGCGGCACTGCTGTGATGGCTCCAGCGGACAACAGCAACATATCCGTATTTGACCCGCTTGCGGAAAACACCAATGTGCCCTGCGCGTACCACCATATGAATGCCGCCACGGAAACAGGTAACAACAACGTGGTTTCAGCGGCGAGGCCGACCATTGGGCCGGTATCCACCATCTTGCGGATCAGACCATAAAGAGCAAATGATCCGGCAAGGCACAAGCTTATCCACAATGTGGAGAGTTCGCCGACCGCCAAGACTGCGACTCCGACCGCAGCCATGGCCACCGCCAACCATTGCCAGCGGTTCAATCGTTCTTTCAGCACGATATAGCCCAACAGGACATTCAGCATGGGGCTGAGGAAATACCCCAGACTCGCCGCGACAATGTGCTCATTCTGGACAGCCCAGATGTACAAAAGCCAGTTCCCCGCAATCAGCGTCGCGCTGATCGCCAATGGCCATAACAACCGCAGACTGGTCATCGTATGCCACAATGCGGGTAACCGCCCACGGAAAAACAGGATGACCCACAGCAACGCAACCGACCAGATGACCCTGTGCACGATCACCTCTAGCGGCGGCACATGTCCAATGGACCGGAAATAGAGGGGCATCATGCCCCATAGTGCGTAGGTACCCAACCCTACAGCCAAGCCGGAGCGAGCGCCGCTCTGAACGCTGGTGGCAGTCTGAACGCTGGTGGCAGTCAAATTCATGAAATCATCAGATGATGCCGCCACCCAACCACAAGCGCGCAATGCCAACCAATACGACAATCAAGTTGAGGTTGCGGCCAGAACGTCGGTCGGACATTTGGCCAATGGCCAAGCCAATGAGAGCCACCGGAATAATTATCCAATTAGCCATGCCGAGGAATGGCAGAAAGGCGAGCACGGCCAGAATCATGGTGACAACGCCAATGACGAGCGAGACAATATTGAGCATGGCTAATACACTGCCACATTGCAGACACCATCAGCAAGCCCGTTTAGGCCATGGCCCTATGGCAGACGTCAGGCATTCTGTGATTAAGTGTCCGAACCGAAATTCGGACGTCCCAATTGCGCACAAGACTGCCCGCCCTTAACCCTATTCCTTACTTGCGATTAACTCTATCTAGTCACACAATATTAACGCTTTCCGTCCTACCGCAACAGAAAGTTAATGGAGTGTTAGCAATGTTGTCCTTTCCCCGTTCCACACGGCAGCGCATCGCCCTGACTAGCATAGCGCTGGCATTGAGCCTGTCGCTCGGCGCCTGTCGTGACCCCGAAAATGCCAAGCTCGCCGAACAGGATGACGGGCTTTCGTCCAGCGATACCGTCGTCAAAGGCGCAATGGACAGCGAAATCATGGTCGATCCGAACATGGTCGGCCAATCCAATGCCAATGCCGCGATAGCCGGTGCAGCCCCGCTCGTTGGCGGTGTGCCGACGGTGCGTGGTGGTGGATCGGCCAATGATGCGATTGCCGAAGCGCGCACCCGGGTCGGCGGCCCGATGCTGCGTGCGCCTGCGCCTGGCCGGTTTGAAGATAGTTGCGACAGTAATTGCGACCAGGTCGCGGCAGCGCGCCCCGCCACATTGGGCGGACTTGCCAGGCAACAGGCCGGTGCCGGTTGCGCGGCTGATATTCGCTATGGCGCGGAATGGGCTCAGCGCCTGCCTGCCGCCTTTGCCATCTATCCGCGCTCGGCGCTGATCGAAGCCGCTGGCGTCGCCAACGGCACCTGCAATGTCCGGGTGGTCAATTTCCAGAGCCGTGCCGGTATGACGGCGATCATGGATTATTATTACACGATGGCGCTGCGCAGCGGTTACACGGCGGAACATCTGCTGCGCGGCAACGAACATTATCTCGGCGGGACGCAAGGCGACAACGCCTTTGTCATCATGGCGCGCGATATTGGCGGCGGGGTGATTGACGTGGACCTAGTGGCAAGCGGCGGACGCTAGCGCGGATCAGTGCCGCACCTCAGCGTGGTGCGGTGCGTCCATCCATCCCAGCACCCTTTCCACTTCGCGCCATTGGCAATAGCTATAGGGATTGTCGAGGCCAATGCTTTGCGCGCTGCGCAAGGCAGCGACCGCGCTGGCATCAACGCCATATTCGCGAACCAGCGCTTCGGCACAGGCCACCATTGCCCGGCCACCCAGCAACGGGGATCGATTGACCCCATGGCTATTGGGGTCTGCTCGTGAAGTGACACAGGCAAAGAGCGCGTCCGCGCTGTCTGAAATGGGGTGGCTCATGCCCATCTCCATAAACCCGGCGCCCTCATCATCGTGCCACCAGAACCGGTCAATTTGGCATTCACCAATAAAACCGCCGCGCTCGTCTACGAGCGGGAAAGGCCATGAAAAACCGCCGCGCACGCCAATATCGTCGATCCGCTGTTGCCACAACAGCAATGGCAATCTAGTTTTGCGCCATGTTCAAGAAAATCCTGATCGCGCTTGTCGCTATCCTCGCCGCCGTTGCTTTGCTGTTGTGGTGGGCGAGCCGCCCCGATGCTGCGCGCCTGTCCAATGCCGAACTGACTGGCCGCGTCCCGGTATTGTCAACTGTGCGACCGCAATCTTTCCCGACCATCGGTATCGCCCCGGCCGTGGGTTGGCCCGAAGACCGCGCGCCAACCGCAGCACCGGGGCTTAGCGTCAGCCGCTTTGCCACCGGCCTCGACCATCCGCGCAATATGTATGTCCTGCCCAATGGCGACGTTCTGGTTGCCGAAACCAATTCCCCGCCGCGTGCGTCGGGCAATTTTATCGAGAGTTGGTTTGCCCAGCAGATATTGGGTCGGGCGGGCGCTGCGGTCCCCTCCGCCAACCGCATCAGCTTGCTCCGCGATGCCGATGGTGATGGTGTCGCCGAACTCAAATCGCCATTTTTGACCGGACTCAATGCCCCCTATGGCATGGCACTGGTCGGATCGACGCTGTATGTCGCCAACACCGACGCGCTGATGGCTTTTGACTATGCACCCGGCGCGACCAGCATCACCGCGCCGGGTCGCAAGATCATCGACCTGCCCGCCACTGGGGCCAATTCGCACTGGACCAAAACGCTGGTTGCCAGCCCTGACGGAAGGATTCTCTACGTCGGCATCGGATCGAACAGCAATATCGCCGACGGCGGATTGGCGGCGGAGCGCGGGCGGGCACAAATCATCGAAGTGCGCCCAGCGACTGGCTATAAACGGCCTTTCGCAACCGGCATCCGCAACCCGTCGGGCCTCGCCATCCACCCGCAAACCGGCGCGTTATGGGCCAGCGTCAATGAACGCGACATGCTGGGTTCCGACATGGTGCCCGACTATATGACCCAGGTTTCGCTCGGTGATTTTTATGGCTGGCCCTGGTATTATTGGGGTGGTTTCCTCGATGATCGGGTGTCCGAACCCGACAGCGATGACCGCCGCCAATATGTCGCCCGGCCAGACTATGCGCTGGGTGCCCATGTCGCACCATTGGGCATGAGTTTCCTGACCAATCCCGCGCTCGGCGCTCCGTGGGGCAATGGCGCGGTGGTCGCGCTGCACGGGTCATGGAACCGTGCCCCGCTTGCTGGCTATACCGTAGTGTTCATCGCCTTTGGCCCGGACGGCATGCCGCTTGATGCGCTGCCGATCACCATGCTGGGCGGGTTCATCAACCAAGCTGGCGAAGCGATGGGCCGACCCGCCGATGCGCGGCAAGCACGCGACGGCGCGCTGCTGGTCGCGGACGATGTCGGCAACATCATCTGGCGGGTGAGCCGGAGGTAGCGCCGAGGAACCGGATACGGTGAAGATGGTTATGGGGCGGATTTGAGGCGGCTAAAAACCGTATGCAAAATATGGATCGTCATTGCGAGGACCCCGGACTTGATCCGGGGGACGTGGCAAACCAGTTACACCTTTTCCTCCACTGGATTGCTTCGCTTTGCTCGCAATGACGATGGATAATATTTAAGGCACAATGCTCTAGAATTAAACAGCCATCCTTAGGACGATTCCATCTGGCAGCAGAAAACCGTTAAAATAGTTATTAGATAAATGGGCGCTTCCTAGACCTTCCATCCGGAGAATTGTACCAAGTCCTATTACCGCTGGATGATTATCTTCCTTATATTCGACTTCACTAATATCAAACCCAGGGATTTCATCGCGATGCTCTGAGATAATGTCTGACAAAATCAGATAAAACTCCGACTTGTCCTTAATCTCCTTCGATGGAACTATCCATAGACGCCAGCTCTCGATTTCAGAGTTAAAAACCCACATTGCTGCGCGTGGTTTCAACTTACTAGCATCAAGCCATTGGACCAATTTGGTCCCGTTACTTACCAATAAGTCTTTATCCATCTTAGTACTCCATGATCTGGATCGCCCATCGCTGTCAACAGAAGTTGAGCCGACATCGAATCTATTATAGCATACCGCTTATCTGGTGACCATTCCGCAACAATCCCCCAATATGCTTGAAACTGGCGATCTTCATCTTGTGCATTTTTTAGCTTTGCGCCGAGCCCTGCAAGGCCGACTAATTTTCCATACTCATGAGTAAAAACTTTTTCTATCAACCCCTTATCTGGAATCTCTTCTTTTCGAATCTGCCGTGCAATACAGGCTTTGAGTGCCATTTCAACAGCGTAGCCAGCAAGATAATAGGCATTACAATATCTCTTATGCTCAAGAAGCAAGACAGCATCTTCATATTTGATCTGGGCAAGTTTTTGTAGGTCTGTCCTCATCATTGCCATAGAAATGACCCCGCACATCGATTTTTGAGAATCACACCCGCATTGGCATCAGCACATAGAGCGCGGGTGACTTATCATTCTCGCGAATCAGGGTTGGCGCGGCGGCATCGGCCAGGTGCAGTTCAACGCTGTCGCCATCAATCTGCTCGACGATGTCCATCAGATAACGGGCGTTAAAGCCGATTTCGATCGGTGCGGAGCCATATTCGCACGACACTTCTTCGGTCGCCGTGCCATTTTCCGGGCTGGTCACTGACAGGGTGACGCGATCCGCATCGACCGCCATCTTGATCGCGCGGGTCTTGTCGGTTGCGATGGTCGCGACCCGGTCAACGCCCTCCCGAAAGCTCTTGGGGTTCACCTTGAGCAATTTGTCATTCGCGGTCGGAATGACTCGGCTGTAGTCGGGAAAGGTGCCGTCGATCAGCTTTGAGGTCAGCACCGCGCTGCCAAAGGTGAAGCGGATTTTGCTCGGCGAGAGTTCAATCAGCACCCGCGCCCCATCCTGACTGGCGCCAACTTCCTGCAACAATTTGTGGATTTCATTGACGCATTTGCGCGGCACGATGACATCGGGCATGCTCTCTGCGCCCGCTGGACGCGGCAATGTATAGCGGGCCAGCCGGTGGCCATCGGTTGCGGCAGCACGCAGCACGCCTTCGCCTTCGTCCGATACATGGAGGAAAATGCCGTTGAGGTAATAGCGGGTTTCCTCGGTCGAGATGGCAAAGCGGGTTTTCTCAATCAGCCGCACAACATCGCGCGCATCCAGTTCAAAGCTCGTCGGAAGGTCGCCCTCGGCTATCACCGGAAAATCATCGCGTGGCAGAGTTTTCAGCTTGGACTGATAGCGCCCAGCCCGGACCAGCATTTCGCCGTCGGAGGCGGACAGGCTGACCTCGCTCCCCTCTGGCAATTTGCGCGCGATTTCAAACAATAGATGCGCCGACACCGTGGTCGCACCGGGCGTTTCCACCTTGGCATCGACGGTTTCGACAATCTGCATGTCAAGGTCGGTCGCCATGACCCTGATGATGCTGTCGCCCATCGCCTCTATCAGGACATTGGACAAGATGGGGATGGTGTTGCGCCGTTCCACCACGGACTGGACATGGCCCAAGCACCGCAACAAGACCGCCCGTTCAATTTTCACCTGCATCGAAACCTACGCTTTCGTTAAACTCAATTATTGTCGTGGGATTGGTGCAAAGGCCATGACCGATGCTTGGCCGACTCCCTATTTTCATGCCACAGACATCCTTAGCGCGGTTCCCGCGAGTCGCAAGCTATGCCATGCCATGCTAGTGGTCCGATTCTGACATTTGCATCCCCTATCGGACATCTCAGGTACAAATGTCAGAATCAAAAGGACCACTAGCAACGCTATCTTGTCTGGCCTTTCCCGTCGGCAAGCCGACGCGGCGGTGTTTCTAGTGGAGTGATTGGAGAATGAATTGAATATGCATGTGGGTGGGCGGTTATTCATTGCGCGGCATGGTGAAACCTTATTCAACGCGGGGCGGCGGATACAGGGCACCCTTGGCCACACCCCCTTTACCCGCAAGGGATTTCGCCAGATTGATGCGATGGGCGCAGCGCTGGCACAGCAGATCAACGCTGTGGAGCCGCTCGAATTATGGGCATCTCCAACCGGCCGGACGCTCCAGACGATGGGCATTTTATGCGAGCATCTGGGCCGCGACTGGCACACCACCAGCACCGATGATCGCTTGGTCGAAATCGGCATGGGCGATTGGGATGGGCAACGCTATGATGATATTATCGCCAAGGATGGCCCGATTTACTGCGAGCAGCACAATGTGTTCACCAAGGTAGCGCCGGGCGGGGAAAGCTATGCCGATGTGCGGGTGCGGTTGCAGGATTGGGTGGCCAGCCTGTCGGGCGATGCTGACCGGCTGGTGGTGATGCACGGGGTATCAGCAACGGTGCTGCGCGCCATTCTGACCGGCAACGGACGACCGCACCCAAATTGCGGCACCCCGGTGGCAGCCCCAGTGCCACAAGGATCGCTGGTGATGATCAAGGATGGCGTCGAGGCGACCATCCTCGTCGAAACAGCAGCGATATGAGGGCGCTTGTGCTGGCCTTGATGCTCGTCGCGACAGCCGCGCAAGCGCGCGATTCGCTGGGCATGTTTGACGATTGGGGCGCATTTCGGGATCCGCCCAGTGGGTCAGCGCAACTGCGTTGTTACGCCATAGCAGAACCCGCCAGTGGCGGCTCCGCCATCCGCTATATCACGATCGGCTTTTGGCCAGCATCGCGAGTGCGCGGCCAAGTGCATGTGCGTCTGGCCCAGCCGCTCGCGCCCAATCGTGGCGGCACCTTGTCGTTGGGGGAACGCCGCTTTGCGCTGGTTGTGCGCGGGACCAGTGCTTGGTCTGCGGATACCCGTATGGATGCGGCGATTGTCGCGGCGATCCGCTCCAATCGATCGATGCGGATTGATCTGGGCGGCGGCGGTTCGGCGCGATGGCGGCTGCGTGGTGCCGCCACCGCGATTGATGCGGCGGCATTGGGCTGTGCCAATCGCGGATAGGCAGGCGGACAGCTCAGCGCCGCCTTAGCAAGCGGGACAGGGTTGCGCGGCTGGCATGGTGCGGGGCCATGTCGGCTGCGACCTCCTGTTCCAGAGCGGTGCGAATTGCCATGATCTGACGGTCGGTCAGATGTTCAATACCGATAAACTCGTTGCGCGCAACTTTGTTCGCCCGGATCAGTTCATCGAGCTTGGCCTGCAGCGCCGCAGCGTCGCGATTCTGGCTGTTCTGGATCACAAACACCATCAGGAAGGTGACAATCGTGGTGGATGTGTTGATGACCAGTTGCCAGGTGTCGGAAAAACCGAACAATGGCCCGGTAAACGCCCAGGTGACAATGGTGCCAACCGCGATCATGAACGCCAGAGGCTGCCCCGCTAAAGCCGAGGTCGCAGAGGCTATGCGTGTGAAAATCCGATCAAGCATGGCTGATTGTCCTTGTCGATTGGTCCAAAGCCATCACTTAGTGTGGCAAATTTCCTGAACTATGCCTATAGGCGCGGCAGCCATGACGACGATAGCCCATCCTGACATGCCGATTGCCGGCCTGTTTGATCCCGTTCCGGTCGCGCGTGCGGCCCCACTGCGCCCCGATGGCCGGATCGACCTATTGGGCCTGAAACGAGAGCAAATTGCTGCTGCACTGGCAAATGCCGGACTCGATGCCAAAGCGGCAAAGCTGCGCGCCAAACAGATTTGGCACTGGATTTACCACAGGGGCGTCACCGACTTTGCCGCGATGACCGATATTGCCAAGATCATGCGGCCCTGGATAGCGGAGCATTTTGTCATTGGCCGGCCAGAAACGGTAACAGCGCAAACATCGAGCGACGGAACCCGCAAATGGTTGCTCAGCACCGTCGATGGCCATGAATATGAAATGGTGTTCATTCCCGATGCGAATCGCGGCACATTGTGTATCTCCAGCCAGATAGGCTGCACCCTCAATTGCAGTTTTTGTTTCACCGGAACGATGCGCCTAGTGCGCAACCTGACCGCCGGAGAGATCGTCGGGCAGGTCATGCTGGCCCGCGACGCGCTGGGCGAATGGCCCAAGGGTTCGATGGCATCAAGCAATGATGATGATGATGCGGGCGATGATGATGACGCGCCGCATTACACCGCCGATGGCCGCCTGCTCACCAACATCGTCCTGATGGGGATGGGCGAGCCGCTGTATAATTTTGACAATGTCCGCGACGCGATGAAAATCGTCATGGACGGCGATGGCCTCGCCCTGTCGCGGCGGCGCATCACCCTATCGACCAGTGGGGTCGTGCCGATGATGGCGCGGGCTGGCGCTGAAATCGGGGTCAACCTGGCGGTATCGCTGCACGCCGTGACCAAGGAGGTGCGCGACGAACTCGTTCCGATCAACCGCAAATATGGGATTGAGGAACTGCTTACCGCCTGCGCCGCCTATCCCGGCGTCAATAATGCGCGGCGCATGACGTTCGAATATGTCATGCTCAAGGACAAAAATGACAGCGACGCTGACGCGCACGAGCTGGTCCGCCTGATCAAGCATTACCGGCTGCCGGCAAAGGTCAATCTGATCCCGTTCAACCCATGGCCGGGGGCCACCTATCAATGTTCCGACCCCGACCGGATTGCCCGCTTTTCACAAATCATCTTTCGGGCGGGCATTTCCGCGCCGGTGCGCACCCCGCGCGGCCGCGACATCATGGCGGCGTGTGGCCAGCTCAAATCAGCCGCTAAAAAAATGAGCCGGGCCGAGCTCGACCGGCTGGCCGACGAAAAGCAAGCGGCGTTGGGATAACGCGCTTTCGACTTAGAGCGATTTCAAGACAGATGGAATCATCGTCGTGGCTGTTGCAAGCGGGCAACAGACAGCGGTATAGCGGCATGGATATTTACACCCCGCAACGCAGGCGAAAACTTCATGTCGATACGACCCTGGCGCGATATCACGCGTCGCTCATCCCGCCAGATCATGGTCGGCAATGTGCCGGTTGGCGGCGATGCGCCGATCACGGTCCAGACCATGACCAATACCCCGACCGACGATGTGCGGGCGACGGTGGATCAAATCCGCCGCTGTGAAGAAGCGGGCGCGGACATCATCCGGGTATCCTGTCCTGACCAAGCATCGACCGCAGCCCTCAAGCAGATTGTCCGGGCCGCGCAGGTGCCGATCGTCGCGGACATCCATTTCCACTATAAACGTGCGCTCGAAGCCGCCGATGCCGGTGCCGCCTGTCTGCGGATCAACCCCGGCAACATCGGTTCGTCAGAGCGGGTGGCAGAGGTGGTGCGCGCGGCCAAGGCCAATGGCTGCGCGATCCGGATTGGTGTCAACGCTGGCAGCTTGGAGCGCGACCTGCTCGAAAAATATGGCGAACCTTGTCCCGAAGCGCTGGTCGAAAGCGCGCTTGACCATATCAAGCTGCTGCAGGACCATGACTTTCACGAATATAAGGTCGCGGTAAAATCAAGCGACCTGTTCCTCGCGGTTGCCGCCTATCAGCAACTCGCCGAAGTGGTCGATTGCCCACTGCATCTGGGCATCACCGAGGCGGGCGGGATGATCCCCGGCACCGTAAAATCCTCAATCGGGATGGGGGCGCTGCTGTGGTTTGGAATTGGCGATACCATTCGCGTGTCGCTGTCGGCCGAGCCGGAACAGGAAGTGCGCGTCGGATTTGAAATGTTAAAGGCGCTCGGCCTGCGCACCCGGGGTGTCCGCATTGTGTCCTGCCCGAGTTGCTCGAGGCAAGGCTTTGACGTTATCCGCACCGTCGAAAAGCTGGAGGAGGCGCTCAGCCATATTCGCACCCCGATGTCCTTGTCGGTGCTGGGCTGCGTCGTCAATGGCCCCGGCGAAGCGCGCGAAACCGACATCGGCATCACCGGCGGCGGCGCGGGCAAGCATATGGTGTTTCTCTCCGGCGTCACCGACCATCATGTCGCGAGCACCGACATGATCGCCCACATCGTCAAGCTGGTTGAGACCAAAGCGGCGGAAATTGACGCGGGCAATGCGGTCAGCATGGACGTAACCCACGGTAAACAGGCGGCGTAGCCAGCCTCTATCTATTTACACTGGTGTAAGCAATGGCTACATCTCACCTCCTGTCCAACAGGAGTCGCACCATGATCACCGGCAAACCCGACGCGCTTGACCGGCTCGTCCAAATCTTGATCCTCATTGCCGCGCTCGTCGCGCTTGCTAACGGCATGTTCATGCTGGTGCGCCCGCTCGACTGGTACGTCTTCATCCCGGGCGTGATTACCACTGGTCCACCGAACCAGCATTTCATCCGCGACATTGCGCTCGCCTATTTGGGCAGCGGCCTCATCCTGCTATATGCGACGATCAACCCACCACTGCGCTGGATGGCGGCAATGGTGGGCGGGCTATGGCTGAGTTTTCACGGTGCGCTCCATATCTACGAAGTGGCAGCGGGCATATGTGGACCGGCCGTATTCTGGGCGGATTCGCCCGGGGTCCTCGGCCCACCGCTGATGATATGGATAGCGATCGGGATTCTGTTTGCGCGCCGTCGGATTGCGCCAGCTGGTCTGCCAAAATCGGTACTGCTAGCAATATTTGACAAGACAAGCCCAGGTGAAAACGGCTGGTACCACGAAGTTGCGCGCGCACCCGGTCATGCATTTGAAAAATTTGTGAATTTCATGCCTGCAACGCTGCACCGCCACGATGCCCCGGTCGACCTGTTTCACGCAGCGCGCATCGGCGCAACGCTGGTCGAAGATTGCGGCCCATGCGCAATCACCGCCGCCAACGGGGCACTGGCCGATGGCCTGTCGCGCGATATCGTCAACCAGCTTTTATCCTCCCGTCCGCCAGCCGAGCTGGCGCAGGCCTTTGCCTTTGGTCAAGCAATCGCCGCCCAATCTGCTGAGGCATTGGAACTAGGCGACCAGATAGAGGCTGGGCATGGGCGCATCGTGCGGCTTGAACTGGCGATGACCGCAGCGATGGTCCGCGCCTATCCCGCAATCAAGCGCGGACTGGGTTTGACCAAATCCTGTGCGCTGGCACCGCTAACGGTCTAGGCTTGGCAATTACACGGCTGCGTCGGAAATCGACGCAGGCACCAGCCAGAGCATGGACGTGACCCACGGCAACAGGCGGCATAAATTTCTGGCGCGTGGGTTCAGAGCGCCGCTTTCCTACAGCCCCGCAAGGCAGATATAGTCACGGGCATGGCACATGTTCGCACCTCTCTCGATGTACAAACATTCTGTGCTCCGGCTCCAGGCGGGTCGCTGACCCGGAGCATAGGTGCTTTGTGCGTCATCCACCCTGTTGGAAACGTCCAACATTCGCCCGCTGTAACCCGCAGGCGGCCGTTGTTTACCCTATGGTTTCGCGTCAACTTGTGTCAACCTGACAATCGCGACGATCAGCAATGTCAGCCACGCCAGTCCAATCCCCGGCGACAAGAGTTGCGGCATGAAAAGGCCAGCCAAACCGATTGCACCGCCCGCCACCATCACCCAGCGTGCGACCTGCCATCCCCAGCCCGACCAGCGACCAATCAGCCAGCCGAGCAATACGCCATTGAGCGCGAGCAACCCGAATTTGATCCTAACCAGCCAGAACAGGGCATCGATCATTGCCGGGTCCGGTGCGTTGCCCGCGCGCATGGCCGACGACAGCAACAACAGCTGGTTGTCCTCCAACAAGTCGCACCCGGCGGCAATCAGCGCCAAATTGATCGACAGTATCGTGAGCAGCCGCCCGTTCGCTCGCAACCCCCAGGCGGCGAACAGCTGAAACGCGGTAAAGGCAGGGATGTAGGCAATGACGTCGATACGGTTGAACGCATCCATCGCCATCGACAATTGCGTCCTGCACGGATCGCTCCCGAAAAGGCTGGTGAGGTCGGCAACCGTTCGAACCCATTCAAATCGTAACATGGCCGACGCATCGGTTGCGCCATCGCAGGCTGTTTGGTTGGGGATGGCACCCATCGCCACCATCGCACCGATCATCACCAGTCCCGCTAGCACACACAAGGCCCAGCTGATGCGTCGGCGGGCCAGTGCTTTGATTTTCTGGGTCCAGTCACTCATAACGACAGGCTAATGGAGCGATTTCAACCGTGCAATGACAAAAGCTGCTAGTGGAGTGATTTCAACATTCGCATCCCGCTGGCGGCAAACTTAGGTTTCGCGAATGTTGAAATTAAAACTCCACTAGAAACTTAGTGTTGCTAGTGGACCTTTAGATTCTGACATTTGCTACTGACATATCCGACAGGGGAGGCAAATGTCAGAATCGGACCACTAGACAAATGGCGGCATCGCGGGGCACATTGTTGCAATGACCATAGAAATCGACCTTCGCGGGCGCACCGCCATAGTCATCGGCGCGTCGTGCGGCATCGGGCGCGGCATTGCCATTGCCATGGCCAGCCTGATGCTGACTGCCTCCGCTGCGGCGCAGCTCAACCCCGGCAAAGTCGCGCATCCCGCTCTGGAAGCCGTACACGCTGAAGACAGTTTGGCCACGGCCACGCCTGCTTATGACCCCGCCCGCAATGCCACTGCCGACGTCGATGCGGCTCTGGCCGCCGCGCGCGCCAGCGGCAAACATGTCTTGCTCATCATGGGTGGCGATTGGTGCCATGACAGCATGGCGTTATTTGACTTGTTCCATCAGCAGCGTTTCGCACTGATGCTGGCGGAGCGTTATGAAATCGTCTGGGTCGATGTCGGCCACCGCGACCGCAACATCGACATTGCCCGCCGTTTTGGCTTGGCGGGGATCGTAGGGACGCCGACCGTGCTGATCCTACGCCCGGACGGTGCCGCCACCAACCTGACCGATGCACCGCGCTGGCGCAATGCCGCGAGCCGCAAACCCGAAGCGATCTACCGCCATTTCTCGCGCGCGGTTATAGTTCCCCGTACTTGATCCTTAGGTCCAGACACTGATATTATGCTTTGAGCTCTCTGGGCCCCGGCCTGCATCAAAGATGCAGTTTATCCTGAGTGGCTACAAGCCAGCCGAAGGGCCGCGGAACAGCGCTAACTATGGAACATTCTGTTCACCGGCCAAGCGAGCGCCGAGTTTGGCGGTGATAGCAAACAGCATATCGCCTTCACTGTGGCGCAATTTGGCGACGTCCATCTCCATCCCACGCGCGACAATCAGTTCGCGGGTTCCCGCTTTGATTGCGGCAATAATTTCTGCCGCGCATACCTCAGGCGCAATACCATTGTCGATTTGTGGGTCACTATGGCCCCGCTGCGTGCCATCGCCATTCAGAGCATTGCGCGCCACATCAGTCGCGACCGAACCCGGCAGCACGGTCAGCACATGCAAGCCATGCACTACCTCAGCTTCTGACCTGAGCGCATCCATATAGCCGATCAGGCCGTGTTTGGCAGCGCAATAGGCGGTCCTGAGCGGCACCCCCACCCGTCCGGCAACCGAGGATATGGCGATCACCAGCCCCTGCTTGTGCGCAATCAGGTGCGGCAAACAATGTTGGGTGAGGTGAATTGGGGCGAGCAGATCGATGGCAATGATCCGATCATACACCTCCGTCGCGGTATCGACTGCCAGACTGCGCTGGCTAATCCCGGCGTTATTGACCAATATGTCGATACCCCCGCGCCAAGCCGCTGCCTGTTCGACAATTGCAGGCAGCCTCTCTAGCTCGGCCGTATCGAACGGCAGCACCAGCGCATCGCCGCCCAATTCCGCTGCCACATCCCTTAGCGCATCGGCGCGGCGACCCGACAGAATCAGCTGTGCCCCTTCGGCAGCCAGCGCAACAGCCAGCGCCCGGCCAATCCCCGACGATGCGCCGGTGATCCAGGCGATTTTGCTAGTCATATCCATCAGTTCAGCTCCTCAACCAGACGGCTACCTGTGCTGCGACGCGATTGGCAGCACGGTTAAGCGCTTGGCCAACCTGTGCCGGGTCGATCACGCTGATGCGTTCGCGGACCTCAAATCGCTGCTGGATGACTAATGTGCCATCCTGTTGCAGGCGGGCCGCTTGAAACACCACGACCACTTCTGACGTGCGCGCATCAACGCCGAAATCGACCAGCTCGCCCGACAATAATTCGCCAGGGCCAGTGATCAGTTCGCTTTCGCTCAGCACGACCCGATCCCCGCTGGCACCGATTGTTTCGGTCAACAGTCGCTGGAACAGCCGGGCCGGTGGCTCGACCCATTGCCCCTCAGCAAGATAGGCGATGCTGTTATCGCCGCCCTGTACCGGAATACGAGGGGTGCGCAGTTTTTGCGGGACTGATGGCGTCAATATAATCAGGGCGCTGGCTATCGGGCCGGAACGGGTGGTTCCCGCAGGCATCGGCGTCGCGGCAGTGGTCAATGTCATCAGATTGTCGGGCAAATCGCCGCCGCCGCCCAAGCTGATACAGCCAGACAAGCTCAGCACGGCGGCGCAACTGATGGCCAAAACAGAGCGAAACCGGGTCATACGCATGGCAGATTCCTCTGGGTCAATGCTGCTGGGTCAATTCTGGGGTTCATAATCGGGCAATCGCGGCGAAATCAGTCCGGCCGCGCCTTGTTGGTCGAGACGGTCGGCCACATTCGACAGCGTATTGGCGCTGCGCCGCAGGTCGCGGATCAGGGCATTGGCTTCGGGGATGGTATGCTGGCTAAACGATCGCAGACCAGGGCGCGCCTCGGTCAGCACCGCTTCAAGGGCAATGATTGATCGTTCGGCAGCAACCACCGAGCGCCGCAGGTCGGCAATCATCGGGCGGCCCTGTTCGTCGAGCAAGGCTCCGGCTGATGACGTCAACTGCGATACACTCGCTGCCGCTGCGCCGGCCTGTTGCAGGGTAGCTCGCGCATCGGCGATTGCCGCCTCCAGCTGTGGCCCGTTGCGGGCCAAGGTGCCGCTCAGCGCCTCGATATTGTCTAGGGTGTTGGCAAAACTTTGCTGATTGCGATCATCGGCGAGTTCGGTCAGCCGTTCGGTCAATGTCGACAGCCGCTGGAGCAGCATTGGCGCACTGTTGAGCAATTCACCAAGGCCGGCCCGCTTGGCCGGAATAACCGGACGGCCGGCTGGCCCATTTGCCGTCAGCGCAGGGGCACCGGCGATCGCGCCTTCCAACTGGATTTGCGACACACCGGTAAAGCCGACCCCTTGCAACGACGCGGTAGTCCCTTGCAGCACCGGGACATCCCCATCGACCTCTATCCGGACCCGGACAAATTGTGGGTCGGGGCGCCACAGCGCAATTTCGGTCACCTGACCCGCTTGCACACCCGAATAGAGCACACCCGAACCAAGGTTCAGACCCTCAACCGACTGTTTGAAGAATACATCATATTCGACACTGTTGCGGCTGCCGGAATTGGCCAGCCAAGCCGTAAAGGCCGCCAGCGCAAGCATCAGGATCAGCGTTACCGCGCCGACCATCAAGCTGTTGGAACGATTTTCCATATCCGTCAGTTCCCGTCAGCAGTTACAGTGGGCTGATGCGATTGAGCCTTGCGGCGGTGATCCGCTGCAAATGCGACCCTCCCTCGCGGACCCATGAAATACTGCTGGATCCATGGATGGTCGGTTGCCACCAATTCGTCAATCGTCCCGATCGCAATCACCCGCTGGTCGGCCAGCACTGCCACCCGGTCGCACACCGTGTGCAGCGTATCAAGGTCATGGGTAATCAACAATACGGTCAGGCCCAGCGTATCCGCCAGCTCGCGGATCAATTCATCAAATGCAGCGGCGCTGATCGGATCAAGCCCGGCGGTCGGTTCGTCCAGAAAAACCAGCGCGGGATCGAGCGCCAGCGCCCGCGCCAGTGCCGCGCGCTTGATCATCCCGCCTGACAATTCGGCTGGATATTTGGGGCCAGCATTGGCCGGCAGGCCAGCCAGAACAACTTTGTATGAGGCGATTTCGTCGAGCAACTCCCCGCTGATTTCAGGGAAATATTCACGGATCGGGACTTGCACATTTTCGGCGACGGTGAGCGTGGAAAACAGCGCTCCGCCCTGAAACAACACCCCCCAGCGGCGGCGGATGTCGCGCTGTGCCTCGGTATTGGCTTCACCTAAGGTCGATACGCCGAACACTTCAATCTCGCCCGCCTGTGGGTGCTGTAGCCCGATAATCGAGCGCATCAGGACCGATTTGCCGGTTCCCGAGCCGCCGACCACGCCCAATATCTCTCCG
>JBCKXT010000018.1:0-33125 GCA_038921085.1 Sphingopyxis sp.
TCAGTATCGCGGCGGCAAAGAGGCGCTGTTCGGATTTTTCGTGGGACAGGTGATGAAGGCAATGGGCGGAAAGGCCAACCCCCAGATGGTCAATGATGTACTGCGGGGCAGGTTGGGGGGATAGGGGGATTGCAAGCGCGCCTGTGCTTTCGCCCCCTTGCCCTTGTGCCCACCGCTGCTATAGCGGCGCGCATCCGGCGGATCGTCGTTTTGGCGGGCGTGGCGGAATTGGTAGACGCGCTGGTTTTAGGTACCAGTATCGAAAGATGTGGGGGTTCGAGTCCCTTCGCCCGCACCATCCGTCGCCTGCGCCCGCGTTGCTGCGAAATTGGCATTCGCGCCGGTTGAAACGATATTTCCTGCACATTTGCAGCAAACAGACAAGAAAGCGCCGGTTACCGCCATGAAGCACGTCGAAACGTTGAACGAGGGCCTAAAGCGCGGCTATGCGTTGACCATCAGCGCCAAGGATATTGATGCCCGCATAAACACCGAGCTAAAAGCTATCGCTCCAACCGTGCGCATGGCCGGTTTTCGCCCCGGCAAGGTGCCTATCAATCTGGTCCGCAGGATGCACGGCGAGGCACTCGCCGCCGAAGCGCTGCAAAAAAGCGTGGCTGAGGGCGTTGATACGCTGATGCGCAAGGAAAAGTTGCGCCCAGCGATGCAACCTTTGGTGGCGCTTGGCGATGGCTATGCGCCGGGTCAGGATGCCAAAGTCAGTGTCGAGCTGGAAGTCCTGCCAGAATTTGAACTGCCCTCGCTCGACGGGCTGACGCTGGAGCGTTTGACGGTCGCGGTCGGCGATGCCGATGTCGATGCCCAGGTCGAACGCTTGCTCGGCCAATCCAAGCGCTTTGATGATGCGCCAGCCAAGCACAAGGCGGCCACGGGCGATCAGTTGATTGTCGATTTTGTCGGCAGCGTCGGTGGCGTCGCCTTTGAAGGAGGGACCGGCGAAGACATGGCGGTCGAAATCGGCTCAGGGATGCTGATTCCGGGTTTTGAGGACCAATTGGTCGGTGCCAAGGCTGGCGAAGACCGAACCATCACCGTGACTTTCCCCGGTGATTACACCGTTGACAGCCTCAAGGGCAAACCGGCGCTGTTCGCAGTCACGGTCAAGACAGTCAAAATCCCCGCAGCAGCCAAGGCTGATGACGAGTTTGCCAAGCAACTCGGCGTGCAGAGCATGGATCAACTGCGCGAAATCCTGAAAGTACAGGCCGAACAAGAAAGTAACGGCCTGACCCGGACCCACATGAAGCGCCGCTTGCTCGACCAACTCGCCGCAGCCCATGATTTTCCGGTGCCGCCGACGATGGTCGAAGCCGAGTTTGAGCAGATCTGGAAGCAGCTCGGGCAAGAGGTCGCTCAGGAGGAGGATCCGGTTGCAGCCCAGGCCGAACTGGAGCGCGACAAGGATGAATACCACAGCATTGCGGTGCGGCGCGTCCGTTTGGGCCTGTTGCTGTCAGAAATCGGCCAAAGCAACGGCGTAACCGTCAACCAACAGGAAATGAACCGGCTCGCAGGTCAGGCGGCGCAGCAATATCGCCCCGAAGATCGTCAGCGATTCATGGAGCATATCCAGCAGGATGCGCTGGCTGCAGCGCAGCTACGCGCACCTTTGTTTGAAGAAAAGGTCGTAGATTTCCTGTTTGCAAAAGCGACAATCACCGAACGCGAAGTGACCCGCGCTGAGTTGGAAGCAGCGATAGAGGCTGATGATGACAGCGGCCATGTCCATGGACCAGATTGCGGCCATGACCATGCTGGGGCAAAGGCGAAAAAACCTGCGGCGAAAAAGATCCCCGCCAAGCCCGCCAAGGCCAAAGCGGCCAAGGTCAAAGCTGACGTCGTGACCGAAGTTGTTGCGGAAAAGCCAAAGCAAGCTCCGGTCAAGAAAGCTCCGGTCAAGAAAGCTCCGGCTAAAAAGGATTCAGCCAAGCAAGGCTGAACCAGTCAGGATAGTATATCACCGGGCGGGCCACGCCGGATGGGGCAAATTCCTACCACTTGATACAATGGCCCGTTAACCCGATGTAGAGCGAACGGTCACAACAAGGACAGTATTGCACCATGCATGATCCATTAGATTCCATCACCAATGCGCTGATTCCCATGGTCGTTGAGCAATCAAGCCGGGGTGAACGCAGCTTTGACATTTTCTCGCGTCTGCTGCGCGAACGGATCGTGTTCGTCACCGGCGAGGTGGAGGACACGATGGCCTCGATTATCATTGCGCAGCTGTTGTTCCTGGAATCGGAAAACCCGAGCAAAGATATTTTCATGTATATCAACTCGCCAGGCGGGGTGGTGACGGCCGGCATGGCGATCCATGACACCATGCAATATATCCGTCCAAAGATTGGCACGGTGTGCGTCGGTCAGGCATGTTCGATGGGCAGTTTCCTGCTCGCCTCTGGTGAGCCGGGGATGCGGGTGGCGACATCCAATGCCCGGATCATGATTCACCAGCCGTCGGGTGGCGCACGCGGCATGGCCTCGGACATCGAGATTCAGGCGCGGGAAATCTTGCGGATCCGCGCGCGGATGAACGACCTTTACGCCAAATACTCCGGCCAGACGCTCGAATTCATCGAAAAAGCGGTGGATCGTGACAATTTCCTGGATGCTGACGAGGCCAAGGCATTTGGCTTGATCGATCAGGTCTATGACAAGCGCCCGGCAAGCGCAGATGCGGACAAAAAGGACTAATTTATTCCGAAGCGGCGCAAGACGGTGGATTTAACCCAAGCCATTCACCTAAAAAAAGGTGCATTGTATTATAACTTGTCCTGCTTAGGATAGCGCAGATAGGCGGAGGTTCCGTCGCTGATTTGAGAGATGTATGACCAAGCTGAGCGGCTCAGATTCCAAGAGCACCCTTTATTGCAGCTTTTGCGGCAAGTCTCAGCACGAGGTGCGCAAGCTGATTGCCGGGCCAACCGTGTTCATCTGTGATGAATGTGTCGAGCTGTGCAATGACATTATCCGCGAAGAAGCCAAGGGAGCCAATCCCGCCCGCAAGGGTGGCGGGGTGCCAACGCCGCGTGAGATTTGTGATGTCCTCGACGATTATGTGATCGGCCAGCCGTCGGCCAAGCGGGTGCTGTCGGTCGCGGTCCATAATCACTACAAGCGGCTCAATCACAGCGGCAAGGGTGAAGAGGTCGAACTGGCCAAATCGAACATTCTGCTGGTCGGCCCGACCGGTTGCGGCAAGACATTATTGGCGCAAACTCTGGCCCGCACTTTTGATGTGCCGTTCACCATGGCCGACGCGACAACCCTGACCGAAGCGGGTTATGTCGGCGAAGATGTCGAGAACATCATCCTCAAGCTGTTGCAGTCAGCCGACTATAATGTCGAAAAGGCTCAGCGTGGGATTGTCTACATCGATGAGATCGACAAAATCAGCCGCAAGTCCGAAAATCCGTCGATTACCCGCGATGTATCTGGTGAGGGCGTTCAGCAGGCGCTGCTCAAAATGATGGAAGGGACGATCGCCAGCGTTCCGCCACAAGGTGGTCGCAAACACCCACAGCAAGAGTTTCTCCAGGTCGATACGACCAACATATTGTTCATTTGCGGCGGTGCCTTTTCGGGTCTGGAAAAGATCATCGGGGATCGTTTGCAGGGCAAGTCGATTGGTTTTGGCGCGCATGTCGAGGCACCAGAGGAAAGGCGCACCGGCGAAATGCTGCGCCACGTCGAGCCTGAGGATTTGCTCAAGTTCGGGCTGATCCCGGAATTTGTCGGCCGTCTGCCGGTGATTGCGACGCTCGAAGATCTGGACGAACCAGCTTTGGTCAAAATCCTTTCCGAACCTAAAAACGCTCTGGCTAAGCAGTATCACCGCCTGTTCGAGATGGAAGATGTCGGGCTGAGCTTTACCGAAGACGCGTTGAGCGCGATTGCCCGCAAGGCGATCAAGCGCAAGACCGGCGCGCGCGGCCTGCGCTCCATCGTCGAGGCCATATTGCTCGATACGATGTTTGAACTGCCGCAACTCGATGGGCTCAGCGAAGTGGTTATAGACAAGGATGTTGTCGAAGGGCGCAAGGACCCGATTCGCGTTTTTGCGGACATCAAACGGGCTGAAACCGGCGACGCGGCTTAGGTCGAGGCGAATCTTCCCAGCTGTTGTATTTTTGCACCGCACTGGAAGGTTGGATTACCGTGCGTTTTTTCCTGCGCCGGTGCTCTGGGCAATCGCGTCAGACAAGCGCGCTGGTGACTCGGCGAACTGCACTGACTAGGGCTGCCCTATGTAACAAAACGGTCGCAATGAGTCGCCAATGGAGTAGCGGATTGCGAACATGAGTGTGGACCTACCGCGCACCTTGGTGTCGCGAGACATAGGCGGCTGGTCTGGCTGCTGAAAGAATATCGTCGGTCAGCTAAATGTTTTGGTTGGCTAGTGGCTATGGGAATGATGACCTTTAGGGGAAAATTAGGATGAATTTGCGCTTTTATCTTGCCGCCAGCGTGGCTGGCCTGTCACTCGCGACCGCGATTGCAACCCCCGCATTTGCTCAGGAAACGACATCTGCCGTGCGCGGCACGGTCGAAGCTGATGGCGCGCCGGTTGCGGGCGCCCAGGTCGTCGTGACCCACGAGCCATCAGGTACCGTGTTCCGCACGACGACAGACGCATCAGGCAACTTTAGTGCCAACGGCCTGCGTGTCGGTGGCCCGTTCAACGTTTCGGTCGATGCCCCCGGATATGAAAACACCCGCGTCACCGAACTGTACCTACAGGCTGGCCAGCCATTCCGGCTTCCCATCACATTGCAGTCAGCAAACGACATTATCGTCACTGCGGGTTCATTGGGCGGCGCGCTGGAAACATCGACCGGACCGATAACCGCGCTCGGCCGCGATGACATCGAAGGTGTGGCATCGATCAATCGCGACATTCGCGATCTGGCGCGTCGCGACCCATTTGTAACCATCGACCTTTCCAACAGCCGCGCGCTTGAAATCGCCGGCAACAATGGTCGCCTCAACCGTTTCTCGGTTGACGGTATCCAGTTTGGCGATGACTTTGGTCTTAACAATGGCGGCCTGCCAACATCGCGCGGGCCAGTGCCGTTTGACGCGATCGAACAATTTTCGGTCAAAGTCGCGCCGTTCGACGTTAGTGAAGGCAATTTTCAGGGCGGCGCAATCAACGTCATTTTGCGTTCGGGCACCAATCGCTATCGCGGTTCGGCGTTTTACACCTACACTGGCGACAGCCTGACCGGCGACACCACCCGTGGTCAGTTGATCGACCTTGGTTTCAGTTCGCGGCAATATGGTGCCCACCTGTCTGGCCCGATCATCCGCGACCGGCTGTTCCTCGCGCTGACCTATGAGCGGACCAAGGAAAGCGATCCGTTTGACAGCGGCCCGCAAGGTCAGGGCTTTGCCGCGCCGATTCCTAATCTTACCCAAGCGCAGGTAGATAATATCTCCTCCATCGCCACCTCGCGCTATGGCTATGATACGCTGGGGGTCATTCGTAACGGTGACGAAGCCGACGAGAAATTCGTTGCCCGCCTCGACTGGAACGTTTCCGACGATCACCGGGCATCGCTGACCTATATCCGCAACGTCGGCAATCAGGCGAACCAGCGCAACACCTCGACCAGCGCGACTTCGCCTTCACTGGGGCTGTTTTCGACCGGCTATGAACTGACCGAAGAAGTCAACTCAGGCGCATTCCAGCTGAACTCGCAATGGTCCGACAGCTTTTCGACCGAGTTTAGGACATCCTATCGCGACTATAATCGCGGTCAGATTCCCTATGGTGCCCGCAATGCCGGGCAAATCACCGTCTGTCTTGATCCGACCTCGGTGGGGACGCTGGGGACGGGGACGGCGTCCAGCTGTTCAAACGGGGTGCCAAGGGTGATTTTTGGTCCCGACCAATTCCGCCACTCCAACAAGTTGAATACCGAGAATCTTGGGGTAGAGCTGACCGCACGTTTGGATGCGGGCAACCATAGTTTCAAGGCGCTGGTCAGCTATAATGACCTGTCGATCAATAATTTGTTCGTGCCGAATACGCTTGGCACCTATTACTTTGACTCGCTGGCTGATTTTCAGGCCGGTCGTGCCAACCAGCTGCTCTATGCCAACGCCGTTCCCAGTCTCAACCCGCTGGATGGCGCGGCATTATTCTCGGCCCAAACATACAGCTTTGGTCTGCAGGATGATTGGCAGGTCACTGATTCGCTGCTGGTTACCATCGGTGCGCGCTATGACCTGTTGGGCGACGGTGGCCCACCGGCAGCCAACAATAATTTCGTCCAGCGTCATGGTTTCAGCAATCGCGCAACCTTTGCCGGTCGCGGGGTTTTGCAGCCACGGTTCGGGTTTAACTGGGAAGCGTCTGACCGGCTGGTGGTTCGCGGCGGCGTTGGCATTTTTGCCGGTGGTTCGCCCAATGTGTTTCTGTCGAACAGCTTTTCCAACACCGGTCAGTTGACCAACACGGTTACCATCAACCGCAATGCGATTTGCCCCGCTGGTTTATTGTGCGACGCGGCTTTGAACAATCTCGGCAACAATTTGTCGACATTCTCGCCCGTAGTGACCAGTTTTCTGGCGACCAATGTTGCCGCGCTTGCCAATGCTCCGGTCAATGCCATCGACCCGGATCTAAAGGTTGCGCGCCAATTGCGGGCGACACTTTCGGTCGATTATGATGCCGATCTTGGCCCGTTGGGTGATGGTTGGTTGCTGGGTGCAAATGTTCTCTATGGCAACATCCTCGAAGGCTATACTTGGACCGACATTCGTTCGGTGCGGATCGGCACCCTGCCGGATGGCCGCCCGCGTTACGCCAATTTGGCGGGACCAACCGCCGGGAACAACCAGGACTTGCTGATGACCAACAGCAGCAGCGGTCGGTCGTATATCGGGGTCATCCGGTTTGACAAGGATTGGGATTGGGGCCTGTCGATCGGCGGCAGCTATACCCGTTCGGATATCCGTGACGAGAATGGACTGACGTCTTCGACGGCGTCGTCACTCTATAACACTGGTGCCACATTGGATCCGAACACCGCAGCCTCTGGACGCTCCATCTATGAAATCCGTGACCAGTGGAAATTTAGTGTTGGGTACCGGACGACATTGTTTGGCGAGAATGAAACCCGGATCAACCTGTTTGGCGAGTATCGCTCGGGCCGCCCCTACAGTTTGACTATGGTCGATTCGACCGGGACAAGCTCGTCGAACCGTTCGGCTGTGCTTGGCACGGTTGGTAACGGTGGCACGTCGTTGCTCTATGTTCCGACCCTAGCCGATACCCGTGTTTCGTTTGATACGGCGGCATCGGAAACGGCCTTTAATGCGCTGATTACCTCGCTGGGTCTTGATGGTGTGCGCGGCAATATTGTTCCAAAGAACTCACAGCGTTCGCCGGACTTCTTCAAGGTTGACCTCAATTTCAGCCAGGAACTGCCGCTGTTCGTTGGCGGGGCCAAAATCCGCCTGTTTGCCGACATCGAAAACGTTCTCAACCTGATCGACAGCGATTGGGGCTCACTGCGTCAGGTCGGCTTCCCATATAATGCCGGTGTGCTCAACGTGCAGTGCCTTACCGTCGCGACACCGACTGGAACCGCCCCTGCGGCGGGTGTGGTCAACACTGCATCGACCCAGACCTGCACCCAATATCGTTTTGCCAATGTGCGTTCGCCGAACGAAAATCTGGTTTCGCGCCAATCGCTCTATGGCATCCGTGTTGGAGTGCGCATCGAATTCTGATCGGATAGCGACAGGTCCACATACAAAAAGGGCGCGGGACATTGATCCTGCGTCCTTTTCTGTGCCTAATGCGGATCGGGTTAACGCAGGCAGCTATCCAGCCCATCGCGCTCGACGACGCGGATTCGCGCAGCAATGGTATTGCCATAGCGGCGGGTGAATCCACGCGGGGATATGGCACCGCGACGTTTGGGGAGCGGCAATATGGCGGCGATCCGTGCTGCCTCGCTGCGGGTTAACTGGCTGGCGTCACGGCCGAAATAGCGTTGCGCACCAGCGTTGACGCCATATGTGCCGATGCCGGTTTCCGCGACATTGAGATAGACTTCCATGATCCGCCGCTTACCCCAGATATTTTCGATCAACAGGGTGAACCAAGCCTCTGGAATCTTGCGCGCATAGCGGCTTAGGGTGCCACTGCCCTGCCACAGAAAGACGTTTTTGGCGACTTGCTGGCTGATAGTAGAGCCGCCGCGCATCCGGCCACCATTTGCGTTGCGGGCCAAGGCGGCGGCGATGGCATCGGTATCAAAGCCATTGTGGGTGCAAAATTTGCCGTCCTCTGCGGCTATCATCGCGCGTGGCATGTCCGGATCAATCGCGCCCAGCGACATCCAGTCGCGGGTTGCTCCGTTGCCGTCAAAGGCCATGGTCGGGGTGATTGGCGGCGGCACAACCGCGTAAATCAGAACCCAGGCCAGCGACAGCCCGACAAACCACAGCAACCAGATGAACAGCAAGCGTAATAGTCGGCCCATGACGCTATGGTGCGCCAATAAATGGTGAATTGGCAAGCGTTTGCAGCGTCAGTGCCGTTCAGCCGGCGGGGAGCAGGCGGCGTTCACCGGCGACCGCCAACATCGCCTTTTGCAGTTTTTCAAAGGCGCGCACTTCAATTTGCCGCACCCGCTCACGGCTGACTGCATAAACCTGGCTCAATTCCTCCAGCGTCCTGGGCTCATCGATTAAGCGGCGCTGGGTCAGAATGTCGCGTTCGCGATCATTTAGGCGCTCCATCGCTTCGACCAACATGCCATGGCGCTGGTCCTGTTGCTGCGCATTGGCGACCTGTTCATCCTGCAACATGGCGTCGTCGCGCAGCATATCCTGCCACTGACCCTCGCCATCCTCTCGCATCGGGACGTTGAGCGATGTATCGCCGCCCAGCGCCATGCGCCGGTTCATCGAAACCACTTCTTCTTCGGTGACCCCTAGGTCGGTGGCGATTTTTGTGACATTTTCTGGTGATAGGTCGCCATCTTCAAACGCTGCGAGGGCGTTTTTCATCCGCCGCAGGTTAAAGAACAGCTTTTTCTGAGCCGCAGTGGTCCCGAGTTTGACCAGGCTCCAGCTGCGCAGGATGAACTCCTGAATCGATGCGCGGATCCACCACATTGCATAGGTCGCCAAGCGGAACCCGCGATCTGGGTCAAATTTCTTGACGCCCTGCATCAGGCCGATATTGCCTTCGGAAATCAGCTCGCTGACCGGCAAGCCATAGCCACGATAGCCCATCGCAATCTTGGCAACGAGGCGCAGGTGCGAGGTCACCAGTTGCGCAGCTGCGTCCTGATCTTGGTGCTCCTGATAGCGCTTGGCCAGCATGAACTCCTGCTCAGGGGTCAGCAGCGGGAATTTGCGGATTTCCGACAAATAGCGATTCAAGCCAGCTTCCCCGCCGAGCGCGGGCATTATTGCTGGGAGATTTTTGCGTGGTGCCATAGTATCTCGTGTCTTTCCCTGAATTCCCTTGGCCCTGAATTCCGCTGCCCAATTTTCCGCTGGGGTTGTTATCCATTATGGGATGTTAGCTTCAGCCGGGTGAACAATTCCTGCATATCATTCGGCATTTCGCTGTCAAACGTGACAGATTGCCCCGATTTGGGGTGAATAAACCCCAAGTGTGCAGCATGCAATGCCTGTCGGTGAAAGCCCAACTGCTTGAGCAGTGCCTGGTGCCGGTTCGAACGCCCATAGCTGGGGTCGCCAAGCAGGCCATGACCGATATGGGCCATGTGGACGCGCACTTGGTGGGTGCGTCCGGTTTCGAGGCGGCATTCGACCAATGCCGCACTGCACAGCGGCAAAATAGTGCGGAAATGCGTCACTGCGCGCTTGCCATGGGCGGCGTTTGTAACCGCAATTTTCTTGCGGTCATGGGGCGATCGGGCAAGCGCGGCATCGACCGTGCCGACAGCGGGTGCCGGTATGCCATTGACGATGCACTGATAGATACGCTTGATGCTGTGATCGAAAAACTGCTTGGCCAGCCCCTCATGCGCCTGGTCGGTTTTTGCGACGACAATCAGCCCGGATGTGTCCTTGTCGATGCGATGGACTATGCCTGGGCGGGCGACACCGCCAATCCCTGATAAGCGGCCCTCGCAATGGTGCAACAGGGCATTGACCAAGGTTCCATCGGGATTGCCATGGGCCGGGTGGACGACAAGGCCAGCGGGCTTGTCGATGACAATCAGCTCCTCGTCCTCATAGACTATCGTCAAGGGAATGGCTTGCGGATTGGCATGTGCCGAGCGCAGGGGGGGGAGGGTGATGCAAATGGCGATCGGCTGAGTGACCTTGGCTGACGCTTGGGTCAAGATGGTTCCCGATGCCGTCTTGATCGCCCCTTCGCCCAGCAATGCCTTGACCCGTTCCCGCGACAGGCTGGGCGCGGCTTTGCCCTCTGGCCTTTCCCGTCGGTAGGCCGACGCGGCATCGGCAAGCGCACGGTCGAGCCGCAGCCCGATATGCTGCTCGCCAAGCGCAAATTGCAAGATTTCCGTCCCCCGGTTCATCAGTCAAATAGATGGGAAAGCGATTGTGATGGTCAAGGGCAAGTGGTCCGATTCTGCCATTTGCATACCCTGTCGGAAATGTAGTGAGCAAATGTCAGAATCATAAGGACCACTAGCAATACTAAGTTACTAGTGGAGTTTTAATTTCAACATTCGCGAAACCTAAGTTTGCCGCCAGCTACGTCGGCCTGCCGACGGGAAAAGCCAGACAAGGACGCACCGTCGCTTGCGACGGGGAATGCGAATGTTTAAATCACTCCACTAAAGGTGAATAAGCGGGAAATAATGTGCTGCTTGCCACCCGTCGCTGCGCGGCTTAACAGCCTGTCAAAGAATAGCAATTGCCAACGAACTAGGGGGCCGAAGACAGTGGCGGATGACACAATCGAGTTTGCCAGTATGCTGTGTTCACGGCTGTGCCATGACTTGCTCAGTCCGGTCGGATCGTTCAGCAATGGTTTGGAATTGATGGCGGACGAACGCGATCCGGAGATGCGCAAGCGGTGCATCGAATTACTAGAATCTTCCGCAAGAATAGCAATTAACCGCTTGAAATACTTTCGTTTAGCCTTTGGTTCTGCTGGAGGTTACGGAGATTCGGTGGCAGTCAATGACCTCAAAGAGGCGATAACCGGGCAAATCCCAGACGGTCGCGACGTGTCCTTGCACTGGATTGGAGACGAAGAGCGATTGCCGAAACCTGCTGCGCGGGTGCTGCTGTTACTTGGGCTGCTTGTCGTTGAAGCACTGGTGAGGGGAGGATCGATTACCGTTGCGGTGGAACGACGCGAACGAACGCTGGAACTGGCTATCCGTGGCGAGGGGCCTCGCGTGGTGATTGACCCGGCATCGGTGGCGATGTTCGGATCGGCGGCTGAGCAGATTGCCCCGAAAACCGTGACTATCGCGCTTGCTCGGCAAATCGCCCGCTCACACGATGGTGACGTCATGCTGTCGCGCCCCAATGACGGGGAAATTGTCGTGGGCGCGATCCTGACCGGCTAGACCCTGTTGAATTCCGATTGACCCTAATTCGGGTCTAGTCTTCTTGTTTGACCTTTCCCTCTGGCAGGCCAGCGCGGTGGGTTGTTTTCCGCCTTTTCCAAGCCGCCGGAGGCGCTAGCGCTTGCGCTAGAGCCTGCCCCGGCGAAGGCCGGGGGGAAGCCGGGGATGTTTCCATACGGCTTGAAAAGGCTCTAAGTTTTCGGGCCAGCCCCTTCCTAACGCGAAATTAACCGCAATAGTGGCAATACTCGCTTTGGATAGGAGCGGACGAGCGCCTTATGGATGATCTGTTACGAGAATTTGTCGGGGAATCCCTCGACATGATGGAGGCTGTCGCCAGCGATCTGGTTGCTTGGGAACAGAATCCTAGCGACCGTTCGGGTCTCGACCAGATTTTTCGCACCATTCACACGGTCAAAGGCAGCAGTAGTTTCTTTGATTTGCCGCGCGTCACCGCCATTGCCCACGGCGCGGAGGAATTGCTTGATGCGTTGCGCACCCGCAAGTGCGAGCCGGATCATACGCTGATTGCATCCATCTTGGCGGCATTCGACCGGATCAGACTGCTAGTCAATGCGATTGCCAATGACGGGGCTGAACCGGTCGGCGATGATGCTGATGTGATTGCCTTGTTACTGGCTGGGGTCCGCTCGTTTGATCACGGTGCTAAACAGCTCTCTGTCCCTAGCGACGAGGACTTATTGCCGCTGCCAGAGCAGGCGACGGGGGCCATTGCTGACGGTATTGCGACACGCGAAGTTCCTGCTGAATGGCGATCAGTGCGTGTCCCGCTTGAGCTGTTGGACGAAGTGATGAACGGGGCGTCGGATCTGGTGCTGGCCCGCAATGAAGTGGCGGCGGCGCTACGAGCCGAAGGCCTCGACCCTGTAAATATTGCCCCATTTGAACGACTGTCTGGCCTGCTCGGCAGCCTTCGCGGATCGGTCAGCAAGATGCGGATGGTCCCGCTGCGCCAGATGTTTGCGCCGCTGCCCCGGCTGGTCAGGCAGCTTTCTGCCGAGCTGAACAAGCAGGTGCGGCTTGTCACCGACGGCGGCGAGGTCGAAATTGACCGCGAAGTCATCGAAGCATTGCGAGATCCGATTATTCACGTTCTGCGCAACGCCATCGACCATGGCATCGAACCACCTGCTGACCGGGCCAGTATCGGCAAAGCAGCCACCGCGACTATCCGCATCAGTGGTCGCCAAGTCGGCAATCGCATTTTCATTTGCATCGAAGATGATGGTGCTGGTCTGGCAGAACAAGGCCTGATCAAGCGCGCAATTGCGGCAGGTCACTTGACGGCGGAGCGAGCCGCAAGGTTGAGTTCGGATGCGATCAACGAACTGGTGTTTCTGCCAGGGCTGTCCACGGCCGAGGCGGTAACCGGGATATCCGGGCGCGGGGTCGGCATGGATGTGGTCAAGGCCAATGTCGAAAAACTGGGCGGGGCAATCCGGATAAACAGCAGCGCTGGTGCCGGGGTGTCGATTGTCTTTGATGTGCCGATGACTCTGACCATCATTTCTGCACTGGCGATCGACATCGCTGGCTGCGAATATGCGGTCCCGCGCAGCGCCGTCGAAGAAGTATTGCTGATGTCCAGCGACTCGGTCCAGCGCGTCAAATCTGGCGGAGCACAGATGGTCCGGGTGCGCGGTCGTTTGTTGCCGCTGGTGGTGATTGAAGATTTATTGGGGATTGAACCGGCCAAGCCAAGCGAGACAGGCGACACAAACGACACAAACGACACAAACGACAGGGCGCTGGTATTATGCCGATTGTCGGGCATGGTTTCGATTGCCCTTGAAGTTCCAGATATCCGCGATCACGCAGAGTTAGTGATAAAGCCATTGCCGCCAATTTTACTTGCAGCAGGACTCTATAATGGCTTTAGCCTGCCTGACAACGGACGCCCGATGCTGGTGCTGGATGTCGAAGGTATTGCCCGCCGGGCTAATGCGAATTGCGCATTGGAAGACGCTCTCGAATCGCAAATCGCGGATGCAATTGACGATTGCCAAGCGGCAGACAAGTGGCTCTGCTTCCAAACGATAGGTTCAGCGAATATATCGGCAGTGCCAATGGCCAGTATCGACAGGCTGGTTGACCTGCCGGCCAGCCAGATTCATCGTGCCGGTCAGCGATTGGTCGCCAGCATTGGCGAGACATTGATCCCGATCCATGACGACGGCCTGATAATCCCCAGCGGGGACAGCCGAATCCGCATGATCATCCTTAGCGATGGGGCGCGCAAGATGCTTTTGCCGGTGCGCAATGTTTTGGAAATCACCGCGCTCAAGCCCGAAATGTTGGCAAGTGTCGACGATGACATGCTGATTGGTTTGACCATGTTCGACGGCGATATTGTCGAAATGCTCGATGTCTATCGGTTGCTGGGCCAAGCTGCAGGACCGATTAGTGCTGGCAAATTGACCCCGGCATTACCGCAACGGGTCATCTGGATTGTCGAGCAAAATGGCTCGTCATGGGCGCGCTCGTTCTTGATGCCATCCTTGGCAGCAGCGGGTTATGCGGTGCAATTTACTAACAGCGCAGCACAGGTCAGTGATCCCGATGCCATCGTTATAATCCCCTGCGATGAAGCGCATCAGGATGTAGGGGATATAGGGAATGTAGCGATGCTGGAGCTACATCGCGGGAACAAAGTGCGCACCATCGCTGCTTATGACCGGTCAAGCTTGATTGCCGCATTGCAGGACGATGCCGATCAAAATGTCGTTGCGGCCAAGCCGTCGCCGCGCAAACGCAAGGGGGCATGACATGGAAAACACTCTGTTTCTGGTCTGTCGTATTGGGGAGACATGGCTAGGCTTGCCCGCAACCAAGGTCGAAGCCGTTGTTACCTTGGGGGATGTCGTTGCAGTCCCCCATGCTCCTGATGCGGTGTGGGGCCTAGTCTCGATACGCAGCCGGTTGCTGACTTTGATCGATTCCAGCATCGCTTCTGGAACCCACAGCGATGGCACCGCCAGCTATATGGTGATCGTGTCGGTTGACGGGCATGGTTATGGGCTGACGCTCGATGAAGTGGATGACGTTGTCGATCTGACTTCATTGCAGCCAGTGCCTGGAAATCTGGGGTTCGGCTGGCGGCTATTGGCTGATCAGATGGCTGATCAATTTGGCCGCATCATCCTGATTGTCGAGCCGTCGAGAATTATAGAAGCAGCTCAATCGTCAAAGTCGTTGGCAGCTTAACCAATCTTCTACTTGTTGGCGGTAATGGTAGATTGAAACATTTATAAGGCACTTAACGGGGTCAAATAATGACACATTGCTTGGTTGTTGACGACAGCAAGGTTATTCGCAAGGTCGCTCGCCATATATTTGAGGGGCTGGGTTTGACCGTCGAAGAGGCGGAGGACGGCAGCGTAGCCCTCAGCGCCTGCAAGGCCCGCGCATTTGATCTAGTCTTGCTCGACTGGAACATGCCGGTGATGAACGGCATGGAGTTTCTCACGGCGCTCAACGAAAGCAATATCCCCAACCGACCCAAAATCGTCTTTTGCACCACTGAAAATGGCATCGCGCATATCCGCGCAGCGATTGAAAACGGTGCTGACGAATATGTGATGAAGCCGTTCGATCGGGAAACACTGGAGCGCAAGCTGCAACTGATTGGCCTGACTTAGGGTCGGCATGACTCTGAGGTCGTCAAGATGAGCACGATAGCTCCCGGCCCCAAAAGGCAAAAGTCCCCCACCATGCAGATTGCGGATGCCCGCGAGCCTGTGCGGGTGATGCTGGTTGACGATAGCATTGTCGCGCGTTCCATCCTTGAAAGGATTATTGAGCAGGGAGCCGAGTTTGTGGTTGTGGCGTCGGTCCCAACCGCCGCCGATGCGCTTGATTCTATTGTCCAGGCCGCCCCTGACATTGTCGTCCTAGATATTAATATGCCAGGGATGTGCGGGATCAAGGCGCTGCCATTGATTCTTGCCAAGGCTGCGCATGTGCGGGTCATCATCCTGTCAGCTAATTGCGAGGAAGGTGGGCCAGCAGCGATTGAAGCGCTTGCAAACGGGGCGGCGGATACGTTGATCAAACCGGGTCGGGGAACCTTTACCGGCAATTTTGGCGAGAGGTTGCTTGATCGCTTGCGGGTGCTTGCCAAGTCGCCGCAGGTATCGCTGAGTCCGGCGTCGGCTGTAATCCTGTCAACCGCCGCTGGTGAACTGACCGTGCGGCCGCACCAGATTGATGCGATTGGTATTGGCGCATCCACCGGCGGGATCATGGCGATTAACAGTTTTCTTGGCGCTCTGCCGAAAAAATTGGATTGCCCCATCTTTATCACCCAGCATCTGCCGGGCACATTCATACCATTTTTCGCCGATCAGATCAGACGCTTGGTCAAGCGCAAAGTCAGCGTTGCCACCGATGGCATGGTGGTTGCGTCAAACCACATCTATCTGGCACCAGGCCACGGCCATATCAGCCTGTCGGGTCAACCCGGGTCGGTCAAGATCAGCATAGACCAATGTCCGGTTGCGTCAGGTGCGACCCCGTCGGTTGACCCGATGTTGAGCAGCCTCGCGAACGTCTATGGTTCAGGAGGATGCGGGGTGATGCTGTCGGGAATGGGCAAAGACGGGCTGGACGGTGCGCGTGCGTTGCGCGCAGCCGGTGGCTTGGTGCTGGCCCAAAGTCTGGAAAGCTGCGTGGTGTGGGGTATGCCAGGGGCGGTGGTTAGCGAAGGCATTGCTGCTTATATTCAGGATCCAGCTGCGCTCGCGGTGATCGTGTCACATGCGGCTGGGTTGCAGACGGCAGGATTGAAGGCGGCAGGATTGAAGGCGGCAGGATTGCAGGTGGGCAATGTCTGAGCCCGACCAGATTGGCGCGGCTGAGCGCATTCTTGCGGCCTTGTTGGAGGTGCGCGCAGGTCACTCTTTGTCGCCCGACCGGATGTGGCGGATTGAAACTGCCTTGCAGCCAATCATGCGGGATCGCGGTCTCCCGTCGCTGGAGGCGCTGGTGGTCTCACTAGCGAGCGATGGAGATCGGCAACTGGTTGATTGTGTTGTCGATGCGTTGATCAACCACGAAACATATTTCTTTCGCGACTTTGAATTATTCCGTGACCTCGAACGGATCGGTATGCAGGCGATACGTGATCGCCGTAATGGGGAACGCAGACTGTCGATCTGGTCGGTGGGCTGTAGCACCGGCCAGGAACCCTATTCGCTGGCGATGTTGATGCATGAAAACCCGGCCCGCTGGCGCGACTGGGATATCCGGATTGTTGCCAGCGATGTCAGCCCGTCAGTCATCGCTACCGCCAAAACCGGACTATACAGCCATTTTGAGATTCAGCGCGGCCTGCCGACCAAATCGATGCTCGACTGGTTTGAACCCGTTGGTAGGGATTGGTTGCTGCGTGCGGCGATTCGCGACCGGGTCGAGTTTATCCAGCATAACATTGTCTCTGACCCGCTGCCTCCGGGGCCATTTGACATCATCCTGTGCCGAAATCTATTGTTCTATCTGACCCCGGAATATCGCACGATAGCGGTCAATCGCCTGGCGGGAGCATTGGCTCCCGATGGGCTGTTCATGCTCGGGGCCTTTGAAACGATGATCGGGCAGGGCAAATTGTTCCAGCGCGATCCAGAGGCTAAGGGCTTTTATCGGCTCGGGGAAGTGCCGATGCGCCCATTTGGTCACATTGCTGCTGGATAGGCTGACCACTGTTGCTTGCTTCGCCGTCGGGCTGGTGGCATCTGTCTGCATAGCAAAACTAGTGGTCCGATTCTGACATTTTGTATCCCCTATCGGACATGTCAGGTGCAAATGTCAGAATCAAAAGGACCACTAGCAACACTATGTTTCTAGTGGAGTTTTAATTTCAACATTCGCGAAACCCTAGTTTGCCGCTAGCGGGATGCGAATGTTGAAATCACTCCGCTAGCCATGGGCATCAGGAACAGCCGCGCATGACCACCATGATTGAACGCCTGTCCCCCAATTTTGATGAGCGTTCACTGCCGATTTCGATGATTGTGCTGCACTATACTGGTATGCAGGATGGCGCGTCGGCGATCGATTGGTTGGCCAACCCTCAATCGCATGTGTCCGCCCATTATGTCGTCAGCGAAGACAGCACAATCACCCGCATGGTGCCAGAGGATAAGCGCGCATGGCATGCCGGACGATCCTATTGGCGCGGAGTGGTCGATGTGAACTCGGCCAGCGTCGGCATCGAAATCGTCAATCCGGGCCATGAGTTTGGCTATCGCCCCTTTCCCGATCAACAAATCGATTCGGTGATCCGTCTGGTGCATGGCATCAAGGATCGTTACGCGATTACCCGTGGCAATGTCGTTGGCCATTCCGACATCGCCCCAGCCCGCAAGCAGGACCCGGGTGAATTATTCCCATGGAATCGATTCGCCCGCCTGCGTCTTGCCTTGCCCCGGCCAACCAAAAGCCTGACCGATCCTTTGTGGTCGGACGCGGGGTTTTTGCTTGCGCTGGAACGGTTTGGCTATGATGTCACCGATGCGCTGGCTGCCGCAGTGGCATTTCAGCGGCGATTCAGGCAAGAATTGGTTGACGGAACAATCGACGGGGAATGCCGGGCGATTTTGTTGGGGCTGTTGTTGCCCCGTCCGCAAGGGGAGTAGTTGCCCCGTCCGCAAGGGGAGTAGTTGCCCCGCCCGCAAGGGGAAAGTTGCTTTGCTCGCCGCCACGCCCTACATCCGCCATTGCCAGAGGGCTGGGCGGCCGCCGGTAACGTCGCAAGGCGTTGCGGGAGGAAAGTCCGGGCTCCATATAGTCACGGTGCCGGGCAACCCCCGGCGAGGGTAACCTTAGGGAAAGTGCCACAGAGAGCAGACCGCCGACGACGCAGGTGCTTTGATCCGCAAGGTTGAGGGCAAACCGCGACGGGCAAGGGTGAAAGGGTGCGGTAAGAGCGCACCGCGTGGCTGGTAACAGGCACGGCATGGCAAACCCCACCGGGAGCAAGACCGAATAGGGATGGCGCGACCCTGCTTGCGGGGTCAGGGCGTGACTGTCGCCCAGTCGTCCGGGTTGGTTGCTTGACCCTGTCGGTAACGGCAGGGCTAGAGGAATGGTCGCCCATCCGCAGCAATGCGGTGGACAGAACCCGGCTTACAGGCCCTCTGGCAAATTTTTGGTGCACTTCCCCTAGCGCGCCTTCTTTGGCTTCCCCCAATGCAAGCATGGGGGGGTGGTCAGCCAAGTGACTAATGCTTAGAGGGGGCAGATGGTTCGGCAAACACGAAGCGACAATTGGGGTTTTCCGCGTTGGGGCAGTTATGGCTCTTCGCGTGAAGCAGTAAAGGTCAAACTGTGCGACCGGCATGGCTGCACAGAGGCGGGCACTTGCCCGGCACCAAAATCACCTAATAGTCCCGACCGCTGGATGTTCTGCCCGGCTCATGCCGGCGAGTATAATCGCGGCTGGAACTATTTCGAGGGACTGTCGGCCGAAGACGCGGCGGAACGCGAGCGCGCAGAACGTGCGACCGCAGCCGGATATACCACTTCTCGCCATCAGCAATGGGCGGACCGGGGAGATGAGGGGCGGAGCGCCGACGAAATGCGCGCTCTCGACATCTTTGACCTGCCCCCTGATTGCGGATTAGATGATGTCCGCAAGGCTTGGCGGGCGTTGGCCAAGGAAACCCACCCGGATGTCTGCCCCAATGATGCCGAGGCGGCAAAACGTTTTCATGCCGGTCAGACCGCGTTCGAGGTGCTGCGACAGTCTGAGGAACGGCGCAGTTGGTCGGGTGCCAAGACCGGGTAGGCTTTAGCCAAACCTCTTTGCCGTATTGATAACCAGGGCGATCATATTTGGGATGCCTTGGGTGCGGTTACTCGACAATTGCTGTGCGAGGTTGAACGGTGCAAGTGCTGCGTTGATGTCGGTTGCCAAGATGTCAGCCGGTTGTAAGTCCTGCACGGCGGTCAGAATTAGCGCGACAATGCCCTTGGTGATCGCGGCATTGCTGTCCGCCAGAAAATGCAGGCTGCCGTCGTCTTGCTTGATCGGATATACCCAGACACTGGCAGAGCAGCCACGCACGAGGGTGGCGTCGTTCTTGAGCGCGTCGGGCATGGCTTCGAGTGCGTGACCGAGATCAATCAACAAGCGATAACGATCATCGGTATCGAGCAATTGGAATTCGTCGGCAATAGTTTCCAGCGGGGTCATGCGCGGGGACCGTAGCAGGCGACGGGACGGGATGACAGCAATTTAGCCAGCCAGAGTCCAGACCCTAGTCGTGCTCGGACAGGATCACCGCACGACAGCGTAATACAGAATGTAGAGCCAAGACAATATCCCGTGGATGATTGCCCAAATGATCGATTTGTGCAGGCTCCAGGAGATAGTCACCGCCAGCGCGCTGCCCAAACCAATGCCAGCGCGGGTCGCGGTGTGCGACATGATCCGATAGTTAGCCATTGGGGTGCTCCTTTGGATGTCCGCGAGCTAGTTTCGGTTCAGACACTTAAAGGTCTACACCCGCAGCAATCGCTTCGAGTTTACGGACGCGTTCGCGCAAATCCGCCATTTCAATCCGGCTGCCAGTGCTGGGCACAATGCCATCATCCGGCGCGATAGCAAAGGCCCCGCGATGATCGATTTCATGCCGTCGCAGACCGATCTGCATGCTCCACCCTTTCAGGGCGGCAAGGCTGACGATGGTCAGGGCCAACATCGCAACGGCACTGGACATCAAGCTGAGGGAAAGGTCAGTCATGGCTGTTTTCCTTTTCGTTGGCTGGCGACGGCTTACCGGTCGCGCAAGGCGTCGATTTCATGGTCAATGCGGGCGGTTTCATGGCTATCGGTGGCTATCCGTTCGAGCACCGCGATACGTTCCTTGAGCATCTTGACATCGTCGCGCAGCGCGGCGGTTTCGCGATTATCCTCGATCATCATTTCACCGTTACGACGCGCCCGGCGGTTACTGCGATTGCCAAAGTCGCCATATCGTGCGCGCAGCACCCCAGCTATGGAGACGATCAACACGATGGCCACCACCATCGAAAAGGGATTGTCAAACATATCAAACATTGGTCAAATCCTTTGGGTCAAAAGTGGTTCAATGATTACGCTGATCGCGCAGTGCATCAATTTCATCTGCCAATCGCGTCCCGCCATCTGTGACGATCCGTTCGACATTGCCGAGGCGGTCCTTGATCGAGCCAAGTTCAGCGCGCAGTTGCGCATTTTCCTGACTGAGTAAGCGGATACGTTCGACTGCTTCGTCGCTGCTTTTGGGATAGACCGCCTTGCCCCAAGCATTTTCGAGCGGATAGCCATGCTTTATCTTCATGCGGGTGACGATCACCCAACAGATGGGTATCATAAAGGCCATTAGGGCGAAGACTGGAGCAAGTGTGTTTGCGAGTAGCGGATCCATAGCCTATTCCTTTTGATATGGCGCTTAGCGCAGGTTTGCGATTTCGTCGGACAGGCGGGTGCCGCTGTCGGTGGCAATGCGTTCGAGCACGGCGACCCGTTCCTCAATCCGCAACAACTTGCCCTTCAGGTCGGCATTTTCGGCGCCGAGCAGGGCAATTTGCCGTTCTGAATCGGGTCCTTCGACGCGGCTTTTGCCGCCCCATTCATCCTCCAGCGCATAGCCATGCCGGGCGCGGATCCAGTTGTTCAATATCCAGCCGCCATAGGTGATGACGATGATGGCGATGACAAAGCTCGGGCCTCCCCAGGACATAGTCTTTCCTCCAGTAAAATGTTCAACAGATGGCGACAGGTCGCCGGATCGCCAATTCAGCGCAGGTTTTCAATCTCGTCGGCAAGTCGCGTGTTGCGGCTGGTGTAGAATAGTTCAACGTCAGCGAGGCGGCGATCGAGGTCGCGGAAACTGGCACGAACTTCGCGGGTTGAACGCGATGGGTTGGCGCGGACGCCCTGCCAGAATTTCTGCTCCTCAGGCGCAAGATATAGGGTGCTGGGCCGGGTTGGTGCCATCCAAGCGATGACAAAGTATGCGAGCAGCGGCCAGCCAAAGCTAATGGTCAGGATGATCACGCCGAGGCGAACCCATAATACGTCGACCCCGGTGTAATCGGCAATCCCAGAGCAAACCCCCAGAAACTTGCCATTTTGTTTGTCGAGATAGTATTTGGTACGGCGCGGTTCCATCTCAATTGTTCCTCTCATCACGGTGTCCCAGTCGTGGTTCGTCGCTGCGTTCTGATCTGATCGAAGGACGCCAGTCGGGATTGTCGGCGGTAATGATCCGTTCAACGGTGTGCATCCGGTCTTCCAGGCGTCGCCCGAACTCATACAGTTCGTCGAGCAGCCGTTCATCTTCGACCGGCAATGTCGCCGCGCTTTTCCATTTGGTCACATAGTGGAGAACCAGCCACGGCAGGCCGATGAACAAAATGCCAAGGACGATGGCAGGAATCAAGACATCTTCCATCGGTTCAGCCCTTTTTCAACGCTTGTTTCATGGCGGCAAGTTCGGCTTCGACCGAATCGGATGAGCGCAAGTCCGAGAATTCATCCTCCAGTGTGCGTTGGTTGGTCCCCAACTGCACCGCGTCGGCGCGACCTTCGGCCAGATCAACCCGGCGTTCCAGCTCCTCAAAGCGAGAGAATGCGTCGGATGTCCGTTCGCCATGGGTCAGTTCGCGCAGGCGAAACTTGTTTTCAGCGGTTTCCAGCCGCGTCGAAATGCTCGACTGGCGTGTGCGTGCTTCGCGCAGCTTGGCCTGCAATTTGGCGATGTCGCCCTCATAACCTTTGAGCGTATCGTCAAAAACGCCGATTTCCTGCGTCAGCCGCTCGGCCATGTCGCCCGCCTTTAGCTTTTCGCTCAGCGCGGCTTTGGCCAGATCCTCGCGATCCTTGGACAGCGCCAGCTCTGCCTTTTCGCGCCAACCCTCTTGCAGCGATTCCAGCTTGGGGCTGTCGGGATAAGCTGATCGGCCTTGGCGGCAGGATAGTTGCTGGATTGGCCCATGGCATGCCACTTGATGGTGATGCTGCCGTGACAATCCGGGGGGGATCAAGGGTGATTGCCAATCCCCCGGTTTGTTGAAGCAATTTCCGGTCAGCCTTTAGCCAGCGCGGCTGGCAAGCGCGCGGCAGCCACCTATCGGCAATGACAATATCGACCCGCGAGCAGGCGGTAACCAATTCGCGCCAATCGCTTTGGAATGCACTGCGCGCCGCCAATATCGTCCATCGCCGCCCGCCCCGAACCATTTCCCAGACGCAAAAATCGGGCGAGCAGCGCGCCCCGTCCATATCGGCAATCGCGGTCATCGCCGTGTCAATTCCGGCGGCTTCGGCCAATTGGTCGCGGACAAAATCGCCACTTCGTTCACGCAACAGCGCATATTGGCCGTCCGACTGACGCATTGCGACATGACGCCCGTCGGCTGTCACCAATAGATCCGGTGCCTGCACCTGTGCTGCCCAGCCTAGGCCCAGAGCTATGCCCACCAACCCCAGCCAGCGCTGTTGGCTTTGCCACAGCACGACCCACAGCCCGCCGACAATCGTCATGGCAAAGGCCGTAGTCGGCATTGTCGGAAAGCTGGCGACTGCGCCGGGCGCATTGGCGACGAAATGTGCCAGCCCCAGCATTGCATCGAGTGCCTGTTGGACAACCCACCAGGCCGGTGCACCCAGCCCGACACTATCGAGCGCCAGTGCCAGCGCCTCTGCCGGCATCACTACAAATGTTGTGAGCGGAATGGCGATCATGTTTGCCAGTGCCCCATAGAGGCCTGCCTTGTGGAAGTGAAACAGCGCGATCGGCATCAGCGCCAGTTCGACGACCAGCCCCGTTGCTAGCAAGGCGGCAAGACCGCGTAATATTCGCCGCAGCACCGCCTCATCGCGGCGGGCAAACCAGGATTTCACTTTGCGGTGGGTGTGCAATGCGACAATCGACGCGACAGCGGCAAAACTGAGCTGAAAACTTGGCCCCACTACGGCTTCGGGCCACAACAGCATCACCACCATCGCGCCCGTCGCAATCAGGCGCATGGTGATGGCTTCGCGCCCGAGGGCAAGCGCCAGCAAGACCAGCAATGCCGCCAGCAATGAGCGCACCGTTGGCACCTCTCCCCCCGTCAGCAAGGTGTAGCCTAAACCCGCTAGAGCGCCGAACCCCGCTGCAACCAAGGTCAGCGGCCAACGCAGCGCGATCCACGGAAATAGCGCCAATATCCGGATGACAAGCCACATCGTCCCGGCAACCATGGCGGTCACGTGCAGGCCACTAATCGACAGCAAATGCGCCAGTCCGGCGCGGCGCATCGCTTCGTCGTCCGACTCGCTAATCCCGCCCCGATCCCCCGTCGCAAAGGCTGCGGCAATCGCGCCGCTTCCTCCGCTCACCTGTTGCCTGATATGCTGCGACAGCCGCTCGCGGACGCCGGGTTGGGGAACCGCCCTGCCCTCTGCCCGGGTAATCGGACCGAGCAGCGTCCCTACCGCGCCGATTCGCTCAAACCACGCACGGCGAGCAAAATCATAGCCGCCCGGCAAAGCCGCACGCGGCGGCGGAACGAGCCGTGCGCGCAACCGAACCGTATCACCGCGCCGGATACGCTCGATACCCTGCGCATCCTGCCGCGCCGTCACCCGGATTTGCGGCGGCAGGCTGGCTGCAGAGTGTGTAGCGAGCAACAGGCGGGTCTGTTTCCGCGCAGCCAATTGCACCACTGATACGACCCGCGCTGAAAACTCCACAATCACTGGTCGTTCGAGCACCGGCGCTTCGACCCAGGCGCTGCGCGCCCAAATCACCCCGCAACCGAGCAGGGCAGCGATTGCAGCGACACTAATCGCCCGCGGTAAGCGATGTTCCCGCGCGCCAAGCAATACCCCCACGAACCCGAGCGCCACCATCACCATCATGAAGCCAAGCCAGGCCAATGCGCCGGGCAACAAGAACCAGGCGGTAATGCCAGCGCCAAATGCCACAGGCACCCACAAAATCAGCGATTCACGCTCGTGCCAAAGCCAATCCTGCGCGCGGTCACGCAACAGCGACAGCTTTCCCGACACAAAGTGCAAAAACCTCGTTTGAAGCGCACCTTGCGCCATGCTAGGCCCCCGCCACTTGTTGGCTTGCCCCATTGGCAAAACAGTCAGGCCCAGATGGTGGGAGAAATGGCGCGTGGGCGCAACCGTTGCTTTGACACAACCGGCCAACAGCCCGCCAAGCCAGGTGGTGACCCGCTTTGCCCCCTCGCCAACCGGCTTTTTGCATATTGGTGGGGCGCGAACGGCACTGTTCAATTATCTTTATGCGCGGCGGATGGGCGGCAAGTTCCTGCTGCGGATTGAGGATACCGACCGCGCCCGTTCAACCGACGCTGCGATTGCTGCGATCCTAGACGGGATGCGCTGGCTCGAGCTTGATTGGGATGGCGAGGAAATCTATCAGTTTGCTAGGGCACCACGCCATGTCGAGGTCGCAAAGGAATTGGTTCGCACCGGCCATGCCTATCACTGTTACCTGTCCACGGATGAACTCGCCGCGATGCGCGCCAAAGCGCAGCAGGACCGGAGTCCATTTCGCATCCAAAGCCCATGGCGCAACGCCGATCCGGCGACGGCGCCAACCGACCGCCCGCCTGTCGTTCGCCTAAAAGCGCCACGCGGCGGGCAGTTGACAATCATCGACCATGTGCAAGGCGAAGTCACTGTCGAGGCGGCCGAAATCGACGATTTTGTGCTGCTGCGAGCGGACCAGACGCCGACATACATGCTGTCGGTCGTGGTCGATGACCATGACATGGGAGTGACCCATGTGATTCGCGGCGACGACCATTTGAACAATGCATTTCGGCAGTTGGTGATGATTCGCGCTCTAGGCTGGGCAGAGCCAGCCTATGCCCATGTCCCGCTGATCCATGGCAGCGACGGGGCAAAATTGTCAAAGCGCCACGGCGCGCTGGGCATTGATGCCTATCGCGATGAACTTGGTATGCTGCCCGAAGCGGTCAACAACTATCTGATGCGGCTGGGTTGGGGCCACGGCGATGACGAGATCATCAGCCGCGAACAGGCATTGCTATGGTTTGACATCGATCAGATAGGCCGCTCGCCATCACGCTTTGACTTCAAAAAGCTGGAGAATTTGAACGGCCATTACCTAAGGCAAGCCGATGATGCCCGGTTGGCGAGCCTGTGTGCTGGTCATCTCGCGGCGATACTCGAACGACCTGTTGAGGCTGAGGACGAAGACATATTGCTGCGGGCCATGCCTGTCTTGAAACCACGCGCCAAGACTTTAATCGAACTCACTGAAAATGCGATGTTTTTATTTGACAAACTGCCGCTGGCCTATGAAGATAAGGCACGTGATTTGATCCACCATGCGCCGCCGGGCAGTCTTGTCGAATTGGCTAACCGCTTTGCCGCTTTGCCCGAATGGACAGTGGATAACCTCGAGCTTGTGGTACAGGAAATGGCTGCAAGCCATGTGGTTGGCTTGGGCAAGCTGGCCCAGCCGTTACGCGCAGCCTTGACCGGACGGACCACTTCGCCCGGGATATTTGATGTGCTATGGCTATTGGACAGGGTCGAAAGTGTGAAACGAATCCGCGCAGCAGCGGCGCTAGAGCCGACGTAATTGCGCAAATATGATGTGACAGGGGAATGAAAATGAGCAGTGCGACCCTCAACAGCGGCGGACAATCCGTCGAATTGCCGATTATCGAAGGCAGCATCGGCCCGTCGGTCATCGACATCCGCAAATTATATGCCCAGACTGGCCAATTTACCTATGATCCTGGCTTCACATCGACGGCTAGTTGTGAATCGGCGCTGACCTATATCGATGGCGACGAGGGCGTTTTGCTGCATCGCGGCTATACAATCGGCGAATTGACCGAGAAATCCAGTTTCATGGAAGTATCCTATCTGCTGCTCAATGGCGAATTACCCAATTCTGAGCAACTGGCGGGCTTTACCCATACGATTTCACGCCACACTATGCTGCATGAACAGTTGATGCAGTTTTACCGGGGTTTCCGCCGCGATGCGCACCCGATGGCGATCATGTGCGGGGTGGTTGGCGCGCTGTCAGCTTTTTACCACGACTCAACGGACATCAATGACCCGCATCAGCGGATGGTCGCGTCGCACCGCCTGATCGCCAAAATGCCGACAATTGCGGCGGCGGCTTACAAATATTCGATCGGTCAACCCTTTGTCTCTCCCAAGAATGATCTTAGCTACTCGGCCAATTTTTTGCGCATGACATTTGCCGTCCCGGCAGAGGATTATGTGGTCGATCCGCTGATTGAAAAGGCGATGGACCAGATTTTCATCCTCCACGCCGATCACGAACAAAATGCCTCGACCTCGACGGTCCGACTTGCCGGTTCGTCAGGGGCCAATCCGTTCGCCTGTATCGCAGCCGGCATTGCCTGCCTGTGGGGGCCAGCCCATGGCGGTGCCAATGAAGCTGCGCTTAACATGCTGCGCGAAATCGGCACAGCCGACCGCATCCCAGAGTTTATTGCCCGCGCAAAGGACAAGAATGATCCGTTCCGGCTGATGGGATTTGGCCACCGAGTCTATAAAAATACCGATCCGCGTGCGACCGCGATGGAAAAGACTGCGCGTGAAATCTTGGAAAAACTGGGCAAGAAAGACCCAATTTTTGAAGTCGCCCAGCAGCTTGAGGATATGGCCCTCAATGATCCCTATTTCATCGAGAAAAAGCTGTTTCCCAATGTCGATTTTTATTCCGGGGTGGTTTTGTCGGCCATCGGCTTTCCGACCACCATGTTCACCGTGCTGTTTGCGCTGGCACGGACGGTGGGCTGGGTCGCGCAGTGGAACGAGATGATTTCGGATCCGGCACAGAAAATTGGTCGTCCGCGCCAGCTATATACCGGGCCGACACAGCGCGATTATATGGCGATTTCCAAACGGTAAGTGCGCGTTTTTCTGCGCTTCCCCTAAGGCAAGCCTTAGCGCGTTCTTGTCTCGCTTCGTCATTCCCGCGAAAGCGGGAATCCATCACCAAACCAATAGTTTACTGAGAGTCGGTGCTTAATTTCTATAGTTCAGATGATGGATTCCCGCCTTCAGCCTCGGCTGAAGTTTACCCAGAGCGTCTGCCTTGCAGGCAGTCGAAGGGCGGGGGGAATGGCGAGGAAGAGGGTAGGGGTTTAGGGCATCTGTTCAGGCAGCCGCCGTGGTAGGCGCAGGGTAAAGCGGGCGCCCTGCCCTGGTGCGCTGTCGACCGATATATCCCCGCCCATGGCCAGCGCCAGCCGCCTGGAAATATACAGCCCCAGACCGCTGCCAGCGGCATCGCTGCGCCCCAACCGTTCAAACTTGTTGAATAGGCGCTGTTGGTCTTCGCTTGAAATGCCCGGCCCTTGGTCAGCGACAGTAATGCTGACCCATGCCTCGTCTTCATCGAGACGAAGCCATATCATGCTGTTGTCCGGGCTGTAATGGACCGCATTGCCAATCAGATTGAGCAGCACCTGCAAAACCCGGCGAAACTCTGCTGTGACCAAGCTGCTTTCGTCCAGACCCGGGGCATCAATCCTGATCCCGCGTTCCTTGGCCTTCATCGCCAACAGGCCTGCTGCGCGACGGGCAATGTCCGCCAGATCCACCGCTTCGCTTGCCACGGTGAAATTGTCCCGCTCAACCGCCTGAAGATCAGCCAAGTCATCGACCAAGTCCAGCAAGTGGCGTCCGGCCATCGCAATATCGTTGGCATAGCGCGCATAGTCGCTGCGGATCGGGCCATGCATTTGGGCCGCTATGGTTTCGGCGTTGGCGATGATCCGCCCCAGTGGCCGCCGCAGCGCGCCATCAATCCGCATAGCAAAACTGCGGGTATCAATGTTACCCAGCAAAGACCCTGCACGCTGGTCGGGGCTATCGACGGAAATATCTGCGGGTAATTGGCCAAAGCCCACCGGATGCGCGTCACCAACAAAGCCGGTAAATTGCTGTCCGTCGAGCATCGCTTGCGCGTTCACCTGCAAAATAGTGCCGTCGGCATGGCCCAGCCCCAAGCGGGCGCGCTGTCCGGAAAAACTTCCCTGAACCGCAAGCGCCGTCAGCATCGGAAAACCGCCGCCATTGTCAGGAGCTAGGTGAAACATCTCTGACAAGGATCGGCCCATCCAATCGATGTCGTCCAATCCCCATGCCCGATCAGCCTGAACCATGACTAGGCGCAAACGGATGTCCGAGGCCCATTTGATGCTACCGGGTGGAATAATCCGGCGCGGCACAGGTGCCAGAATGCTCGATTCTTCAACCTTGGGGGCCGCGACGCTGTCCCAGTCAACCAGTTCGATTTGCACCCCTTCGGCATCGGGCAGAAAACGGCCATGCGCACGGATTTCATTGTCATCATCGGCCATCAACACCGGGCGTTCGATCGGGGTATTCAGCCGAGCAGCAAGCAGCGCCAGCCGATACAGCGCAGGTAGCAACAAAAGCCCGCCCAATTCGCCGCCAGCGGCCAATTGCAAGCGCATCAGTTCAGGGTCAGCCGACACCAATCGACCCATCGCATTCACCCGCCCGCGCACAGCCGCAATCATGCGTCACCTCCCCATGCATCCATGGAAACGCGCTCCCAATGCTTGGCGCAACAGGGCAAGGCTCGGCTCATCACCCGACCATGGTAGTCGAACAGCGTTAATGTCGCCTAAACTGCGTCGCTGTCATGTGCATTTGCGGGCAACCGAGCGAGCGCCACCGCAACCGCCAATATGATACCAGCCAATATGCCGATGGCGTCAAATCCGGCCCGCCAACCCATTGCAGGAACAATAAACCCAGCCAGAATCCACACCATTGGCAGGTCTAGGACATAGCCTAAACGCAGAATTGCTGATCGCCCGAGGAGCAGCGAGATGATGACAACCAGACTGGCCGCCATCCCGCCTTCGCCCAACCCCGGCCAGTAACCGCCACCGCCTTCGCCCAACTGCAAGTGGCGATCCGCGATGATCAATGCGCCAAGTTGCAGCCACAGACCCGCTGTCCCCACCCATCTCCATAGGCGAGATTCAGGACGAAAGCTCGCGATAAAGCCCGCCGCCTGATGTGCAATGGCTGCAACCAAACCGAGCAAGGTCATCGCCATGACCTGCGTCATCAGGGCCGCTACAGCCGCACTGATAGCCAGTAATGGCGTCAGCACCCGCGCTATCTTGCCGCTGGTTTGTCGCGCCAACAATGGCCCGGCGACAACCCGGATCATAGGTCCGATAATCCAGCGCCCGACCAAGCCGTGGTCTTTGGCAGCATGTGTCGAAAGCAGTCGTTGCTCGGCTTCTGCCGCCTCCACCGGGGTGTCCGCCATGGCAATATCGCCCGAAACGAACAGCGACGGACTACAGCTAATCCGCTGAACCCCCTGTTGCATTGCATTGCGGAGCAGCACCAGTTGCGGATCCCAGTCTGCTGGCGCCTGGTTCAGACCAGCCAGCATTGCATGGTCAACAATCGCCAGCCCCGCCCAGCGGGTCGCCGAATCGATGCGTTCCAACCCTTCGGTCATCGGCGTGTCGACCGTCACCAGCACACAGGGAGCGCCAGGCTGCCCAAGCCATTGCCAAGCCTCTGGCCCGGCAATCAGACCGTCTGCAACCAATGTCAGGCGATCTGCACCATCGGCCTGATCGATCACATCCTGTGGGCTTCGCACCAGTTCAACGGCGAGTCCGCGACTGCGGATGCGGTCACAGGCATCGGCTAAACCGGACGGGACGGTGTCAACCAGGATCAGAATCTTGGCAATCCCTGCGGCCCTCGCTCGCTCGGCTTGTTGCTCTATCACCGTCATCCCGGCAATCGGCAACAGTGCGCGCAACACCGGCATCCCCCAAGCATCGACATCATCAGCAAATAACTGTGCTGCGCAAAGGGCGATCATCGTCATGTCATCGCCTCTAGAGCCTTTTCAAGCCGGATGGAAACATCCCCGGCTTCCCCTAGCGCAAGCGCTAGCGCATCCGGCGGCTTGGAAAAGGCGGTAAACAAACAAACTATCCCCTGTTGCATTTTGGTTGAAGCAAAATGCGGGTCTAGTGGTCCGATTCTGACATTTGCTGGCCTGCTCCTCTCCCCAGTGAGGGGGAGAGGATATGGAGCCTTGGTCGCGGACGCGCTACGGTTTACCGTAGGGGAAGCGAGACAAGACCGCCGCGCTCGCCTGCGAGCGGGAAAGGCGAGACAAGAACACGCAACTTTGTCACCTTAGGGCGTGATGACTGCGCACCTTGCCCCTGCTTGGCGGTAGTGGCATAAGCGCGTGTGATTAATCGGGCACTTTGATGGCGGCTCAAACAGTCGCCATAAAGTGAAGGCAACAGGGGATTGATATGACCAAATTTTTCGGAAACCTGCACGCGGTTCTGGCGGTTGGATTGGTGCTGACCATTGCGCTGATGGTCGGTGCCCAAGGTGATCAGGTCAGCGTGCCAAGCATCATGCGCTGGCTGCACCTGTTTTTTGGGGTGCTGTGGATTGGTCTGCTGTATTATTTCAACTTTGTGCAGATCCCGACAATGCCAACGGTTCCGGCGGAGTTAAAACCCGCTGTTTCCAAATATATCGCGCCCAAGGCTTTGTTCTTTTTCCGCTGGGGTGCGGCGCTGACCGTGCTGACCGGCCTCGCCATTGCTGGCCAGCCTGGCGTTGGTGCGCCGCCCTATCTGGTCGAAGCGCTGTCGCTGCAACAGCCCTTTCGCCTGATCGGGATCGGCATGTGGATTGCCCTTATCATGGCGTTCAACGTGTGGTTTATCATCTGGCCGGCCCAGAAAAAGGCACTGGGCATTGTGGCAGCAAGCGACGCTGAAAAGGCCGCTGCGGCAACCCGGGCGATGATGGTCTCTCGCCTGAACACTGCGCTGTCGCTGCCGATGCTCTATGCGATGATCAGCGCAAACCACGGCTAATCTGCGGTCGCAACCCGCTCCCCTCTCCCTTGATGGGAGTGGGGTGTCAGGCGCTAATCCGGTGCTTTTTCATCGCATGGCGCAACTGGTCATAACTCAGACCCAGCGACGTCGCGGTCGCGCGCTGATTATAGCGGCAACGGGCAAAGGCAGTCTCGATCAGTCGCTTTTCATAGGCATCGACCGTGGCCTTTAGGTCGTTGCAATGCTCTGGCGGCGGGGAAATGCCTTGATACGGCACCACCGGCCCTGCGCCAGCAGTAGCGCCAACCGCATTATCGCTATCGCGGTTGTTAGCCTCTGTTGACGAGGCATTGGGCCGCCACGGGCTTGCAAACGGATCGAAATGGATCACATCAACCGGCTTTTTCGGCTGCGGCCAGCGATACACCGCCCGCTCCACAACATTGCGCAACTCGCGGACATTGCCCGGCCAGTCATGCGCCTCCAACAGGGTGGCTGCTTCTGGCCCCCAGCCCGGCCAAAACTCCCAGCCTAGTTCGGTGGCCATGCGCCGGGCGAAATGATCGGCGAGCACCATCACATCGCCTTCGCGTGCGCGCAGCGGCGGCAGGGTGATGACTTCAAAGCACAGCCGGTCGAGCAAATCGGCGCGGAAACGTCCCTTTTCGACCAGATCGGGCAGATGTTCATTGGTCGCCGCGACGATCCGGCAATCGACCTGCAGCGGTTTGGATGCGCCGATCCGGGTGACTTCGCCATATTCGACGGCGCGCAACAGACGCTCTTGCGCCGCCATCGATAGCATCGCCAGCTCATCAAGAAACAATGTGCCACCGTCGGCTTCTTCAAACCGCCCTGCCCGCGCCCGCACAGCTCCGGTGAACGCGCCCGCCTCATGCCCGAACAATTCCGCTTCGATCAGCGTTTCGGGCAGCGCCGCGCAATTCATGATAACCAGTGGTCCGTCCCACCTGTTACTATGGCGATGCAGCCGTTCAGCAATCAGCTCCTTGCCTGTGCCGCGCTCACCGATCACCAAAACCGGACGATTGAGCACCGCCGCAGCCAATGCCTGTTCGACACTGTCAAGGAAAGCCATCGATTGGCCAACAAAGCGAGTTTCGCGATTCATCCCAACATGTGGCGAAAAACACCATATAAAAGCAAGTGAAAAATACCAACTCTTTTCATCCGCCTTGGCAAAACGTCGTATTTGCGCCATTCCGCAAAACTGGCACGGGCTATGCTATACAGCTTACATGGATGATTTTAGCACTCAATCAGGCTCTCCCCATCCAGATCGTGACTCCGACGATGGCGACTGCCGCAGTCGGGGTCTCCGCCGGCCAGATCACATAGTGATGGATCTGGCCACTGACGGTGCCGGGGCACCCCCCCCTTGCCCAGCCTCGGCACCGTCTTTTTTTATTCGACCAAAGCGGTTTGGGCCCGATCGGTTTGAGGCCGCCCCGACCGCACCATATTATGGAGTATCAATGATGGGCATATTCTCTCGCACCCGCGACATTGTCGCGGCGAACATGACCGACCTGCTCGACCGGGCCGAAGACCCCGCAAAGATGATCCGCATGATCATTTTTGAGATGGAGGAAACTTTGGTCGAAGTCCGGGCTTCAG
>JBCKXT010000019.1:0-32005 GCA_038921085.1 Sphingopyxis sp.
CGCATCTTAACCCCTACTTCAGCACAGCCAATCATGGGGGTATGCACGTGATAGCTGATACCGACAAGTGGGGTTGCTATCTGCGGCCTTGCTTGAGCGCGGAAAATGGCACCCGCTGGCTGATGGCGATGGTCCCGTCGAGCATTTCCACCTCCATCAGCACACCAGGGTCAGGGCCGTCCCAGTCGATGCTCAACCGCCCATAATTCGGTGCCAGCGGTGCCTGGGCAATGCGGTGGCGGTTCGGCCCGAACACTGGCCATACTTCGGTCAAGCCAGAAGATGTAAGGTCATAGAGCGGATAGGGCATCCCCGCTTCGAGCCGCGATAGTTCAGCATAATGGGTATCGCCAGAGATGATAACGAGGTTCTCGACCTGGGCAAAATCAATCAGGTCGAGCAGGCGTTGATGGTCGGCCTGATAGTTTATCCATGCTTCATAGCCTGGCGCGTCTGCGAGCACCTGGGTTGATGATGCAAATATGCGCAGGTCGGCGGGTCGGCGCAGTTCAGCTTCGAGCCAGTCCCATTGCTGCGCACCCAGCATTGTCGCGGCTGGGTCAGGGTTGACAATATATTGCCCCTTGTCTTCTGGCTCGACGCTGTAACCGAGCAACGGTGACCGGAACGTCCGGTTGTCTGGCAGGATGATTTGCACCCGCCGTCCGGCCGGACCGAAAAAATAACTGCCGTATATACCGGTATGGCTGCGGCGTTCATGATCGAGTGGCACGCCCCAGAAATCGAGGAACATGGCCCGGCTTTCGACCTTTTTCGGATATTCGCTGCCGCCGTCGTTGACGCCATAATCATGGTCGTCCCACGTTGCGATCACCTCGCTACGGCGGCGCAGAGTGCGAAAGCCCGGTTTGGCGGCAAGTTCATCATATTTGCCGCGCATCACCGCCATATCTTCGGTGTCGCCATAGATGTTGTCACCAAGAAAGATGAATAATTCGGGATTCCACGCGTTGACCCGAACCCAAATCGGCTGTTCTTTATTCTGCCGCGCGCACGAACCAAAGGCGATGCGGGTGAGTGTCCGCTCATCCCCCGCCGCAAATGCGGGGACGTTTACGAGGGCGGCTCCTGCCGCCGCCCCCGCTATCACTGCCCGACGCGAAACAACTCGCATCGTTTAGTATCTTACCTTTAACGTCCCAAAGAACTGCCGTGGTGCGCCAGCCAGCAACGTTTGATTGTCGCCGCGATTGCCAAAACCGTTTGAACCGATCGTGCCCACATAGCCTTCATCGAACAGATTGTTGGCATTGATCTGAACCTCGATCCGGTCGTTGATGCGATAGCCGATGGTGGCATCGACGACCACACGCCCACCGACCGAGCGATCATTTTCAAAGTTGAAAAAACGCTCGGACAGATAGCCGGCACCGATCCGGCCGAAAAGTCCATCTGAGGTATAAGCAAGTTCGCCGCGCAATATATGCTCGGGCGAATCGACCACACGCTTGCCGCGCGTTGCCGCAACGAGAGTGCCAACAGCGTTTACAACATTGTCACGATAGGTCGCGTCATTGTAGGAATAAGCGAAGTAAGCGCTAAAGCCGTCGCCAAAACGCACTTCGCCGCCCGCTTCAAAGCCATAAGAGCGGACCGACCCGACATTTTGCAGCACCGCCGGATTGCCGACAATGCCCGCACCCGTGGTCAGCCCCAGCAAGCGGTTGCTGAAATCAACATAATAGCCCGCTAACACGCCGTTAAACATCGACGAGCTGTAGCGTACGCCAAACTCGTATGTGTCTGAAGTTTCAGGTTTGAGTGTGTTGCGGATGGCGTCAAAACCAGCCTGTGTCGTCGAAAACGGGCCTGTAGTCGTGGCCGAGACAAAAGCACGGGTGGCCTGAGTGAACCCGCCAAATATTTCGGCGCGGTCATTTAGCTCATAGGCAAACCCGACATGCGGCTGGAACCAATCTTCGACCCTGATGCTGCCACCCGCCCGACCGTCGGAGATCACCGGGGTCGCTTGGTTGCTGACCCGAAACCCCTTCCAGCCGACATTGATTGTCAGCGCGCCTAGGTCGACCTTGTCTTGCACATAATATTGCAGCGTTTCAGTCGAGAAATCGAACTCCCATTGAGTGCGAAAGGGATTGCGCTGGAACTCCAGAAAACTACGGCCCTGCTCGGTGCGGCTGCTAAGCGCATAGAAACGGCGTGCTTGCTGAAAATCATTCTGCTCATACCAACCGCCGATGGTCAGTTCGGTGTTTGCCACCGGCACGTTCAGTGATCCAAAAATGCCCTTTCGGTTAATGTAATATTCGGTGGTGCGGATTGAAATCGGCACACCGCTCGAGCTCGGCACATAGGGCGTGCCCCACAGACCCTGCCCCTTATTGTTATGATAATAGCTGCGGATCAGAAAATTGCCTTCGCTACCGATATCGCCGCGCACGCCGATATAAGCGAGGTTGTCACGGCGGATGCCCGATGCGTCGAGATAGGAGTCATCGACGTTGGTTATCGGTGCTGGATAGACGGTGCCGGCCGCTGGATTAGTAATTGCAGCGCCGGATTCTCCACGGTTGGCAGCGATGTCGGCAACCCGAATGGCCAGCGCATATTGGCCGGTGCCGAAATTGTCCCAATCAAAACCGAGACGAGAAATCTGTTCGAGTGAAAGATCCTGATAATCCTGTTCGTTGCGGCGCGAAAAGCTATACCAAGCGTCGAAATTGAGGCTGCCGAGTGGCGCGGTGAACTTGACGTTGACTTGGCGCTGTTGCTGGACGCCTTCGCCCTTCCACTTGCCGGTGTCGCCGTAGAGGACGGAAACATAACCTGCCGGACCATTATCGCTGCCGAAGTCAGCCCGAACATAGCCGCGCCAGGTGTCATCGCTACCATATGTGCTGTTGAACTGGATACCAAAGCGGCCGAGCGGATCGGCCGAGAAAGTTTCGATGGTGCCGCCAAGATTGTTGGTCGCCTGTGTGCCGATCGAGCCTGCCCCTTGCGACACGCGCACGCTACCAACATTTTCCGAGATGACCGCGCGTGAGACGTGCAGACCGCTGTTGTTGCCATAGCTACCATCGCCCAGAGGCAAGCCGTCAAAGTTGAAGCCGATCTGATTCTGGTTGAAGCTGCGGATAGAGATGCGCTGCGCCCATTCATAATTACCAAAGGCGTCGGCTGACTGGAAATTAACCCCGGGAAGTTGTTCGATCGCTTTCAGCGGGCTGGTGCCAGGTGCAAGGATAGTAACATCGCCGCTGCCAATTTCCTGCACCTGCCGCGTTTCACCGCGACCGAAAACGATGAGGTCATCACCCGTATCGGCAACCGCCTCATCAGCAGGGGGAGGCGCGTTTTGTGCCTGCGCAGGAAAAGCGGTGAAGGCGACGCTGGCTGCTAGCATCGAAAATAGAGTCGGTTTCATTGATAAAGCCCCTTCGTTTGTGATTCTTGCCGTGCCAAGCATTGTGACTGATTGCCCCCCCGGGTGGAACCGTCCCTAGGATCCATGTGTAACGACTTGATAACGCATCAGTTACACGCTTACAACGCATTAAAGAAGGAAATGTGACAAAGGGGCGAGCCTCTTGTGATACAGCTTTGCAACATTAAATCTGATGCGACGGCCAACCATTGGGGCAGACCATGAACCTTGAAAAGCTGACCGACCGGGTCAAGGGTTTCCTCCAAGCCGCACAGACCATCGCCATCCGGCTGGATCACCAGCGTATCTCGCCCGACCATCTGCTCAAGGCACTGCTCGACGATGAACAAGGGATGGCAGCGGGATTGATCGAACGCGCCGGTGGCAATGCCAAAATGGCGCTGGCCGCGACCGACGCGGCGCTGGCCAAGATTCCAGCGGTTACTGGCGGCGGGGCACAAGCAACCCCGGGGATCGACAATGATCTGGTCCGCTTGCTCGATAGTGCTGAACAGGTTGCTGAAAAATCGGGCGACAGCTTTGTTTCGGTCGAACGGCTGCTGCTCGCCCTGACCATCGCCACCACCAGTGCGGCCGGCAAAGCGCTGGCCAGTGCTGGGGTCACAGCAGAAGCGCTCAACACAGCAATCAACACCCTGCGCAAGGGGCGCACCGCCGATACCGCCGGGGCCGAGGACCGTTATGATGCGCTCAAGAAATTTGCCCGCGACCTGACCGAAGCAGCCGAATTGGGCAAGCTCGACCCGGTGATTGGCCGCGACGAGGAAATCCGCCGGACAATCCAGATATTAGCTCGCCGGACCAAGAATAACCCCGTGCTGATCGGCGAACCCGGGGTCGGCAAGACCGCGATTGTTGAGGGCCTGGCGCTGCGGATTGCCAATGGCGACGTCCCCGATACCCTCAAGGGACGCCGCTTGATGTCGCTCGACATGGGGGCGCTGATTGCCGGGACAAAATATCGCGGCGATTTTGAAGAACGGCTCAAGGCTGTGCTCGATGAAGTCAAAGCCGCCGAGGGCGACATCCTATTGTTCATCGACGAAATGCATACCCTGATCGGTGCGGGCAAAGGCGAAGGGGCAATGGATGCGAGCAATTTGCTCAAACCCGCGCTGGCGCGTGGCGAGCTGCATTGCATCGGCGCGACCACGCTCGATGAATATCGCAAGCATGTCGAAAAGGATGCGGCGTTACAACGCCGGTTCCAGCCGGTGTTTGTTGGCGAACCGAGTGTCGAGGACACAATCTCGATCCTGCGCGGGCTCAAGGAAAAATATGAACTGCATCACGGTGTCCGCATCACCGATGCCGCGATTGTTGCAGCAGCGACGCTAAGCAACCGTTATATTTCTGATCGCTTTTTGCCCGACAAGGCCATCGACCTGATGGACGAAGCGGCGAGCCACATCCGGATGGAGGTGGAATCCAAGCCCGAGGCGATTGAAACCCTCGACCGGCGGATCATCCAGCTTAAGATCGAGCGCGAGGCGCTGTCGCGTGAAAGCGATACCGCGTCAAAGGACCGGCTGGTCAAGCTGGAGGATGAACTCGCCAATCTTGAGCAGCAGTCGAGCGAGCTGACGGCACGCTGGCAGGCAGAAAAGGACAAGATTCACGCCGAAGCCGCAGTCAAAGCCGAATTGGACACGGCGCGACTGGCGCTGGAACAAGCGCAGCGTTCGGGCGATCTCGCTCGCGCCGGAGAGCTGCAGTATGGCACCATACCGGCGCTAGAGGCCCGACTCAACGCCGCCACTGCGGCGAGCGCGAACGCAATGCTGCGCGAAGAAGTGACGGCGGACGACATCGCCACCGTCGTTGCCAAATGGACCGGCATTCCCATGGAACGGATGTTGACCGGCGAACGTGAGAAACTGATGGCGATGGAAGAAATCATCGGCCAGCGGGTGATCGGCCAGCAGGCAGCGGTTGCTGCGGTGACTAGGGCCGTGCGCCGGTCGCGCGCCGGTTTGCAAGACCCCCATCGCCCATTAGGTTCGTTCCTGTTTCTAGGGCCAACCGGGGTCGGCAAGACCGAGCTGACCAAGGCTCTGGCTGGATTCTTGTTCGATGATGACAGTGCGATGGTCCGCATCGACATGTCGGAATTCATGGAAAAACACAGCGTCTCGAGATTGATCGGCGCGCCGCCGGGCTATGTCGGTTACGAAGAAGGCGGGGTGCTGACCGAAGCCATCCGCCGACGCCCCTATCAAGTGATATTGTTCGATGAGGTTGAAAAAGCGCATCACGATGTGTTCAACATATTGTTGCAGGTGCTCGACGATGGCCGGTTGACCGATGGCCACGGGCGCACCGTCGATTTCACCAACACGATCATCGTCCTGACATCCAATCTGGGCAGCCAGTTCATCGCCAATCTGGCTGATGACGAGGATGTGGAGAGTATCGAGGCACAGGTGATGGAGATTGTTCGCGGACATTTCCGCCCCGAATTCCTCAACCGGCTAGACGAGATCATCCTGTTCCACCGTCTGGCGCAACAGCATATGGGCGCTATCGTCGATATTCAGGTGGCGCGGGTGCAGAAACTTCTCGCGGATCGCAAGGTGACCTTAACCCTGAGCGATGCAGCCCGCGAATGGCTGGGGCGGACCGGCTATGACCCGGTTTACGGCGCGCGGCCGCTTAAACGTGCGGTGCAACGCTATGTCCAAGACCCGCTGGCAGACATGATCCTAAAGGGCGAGGTGCCCGATGGTGTGACGGTGGCGGTCGATGCGGGTGACGGTGGATTAACGATGGTGGTTGGATAGAGCGGGTTTGCCAGAGCCAGCTAAAAATTAGTTACCCCGGCACGCCCCGCCAGAACAAACACCGCCGGTTCCGACCAGATCACGAGCGCCGTCGTTTTCGTTGGTATCAATTCGGCGCCATTCGGCAAGCGTCCGGCAGACGCGACCACGTTTGAGCAGCGAGCCTGTGACGTCGATGCGGCGGCAGCGAATGACCTGATTGGGATCGGCTGGCACCGTAGCAGCGGCTGCATGGGGAGATTCGCCCTTTGTCGCAGTTGGCGACTGATCATCTATGGCCAAGGCATAGGCCGGGATTGCGAAACTCGCAGCAACGATGAATTGGGCTATGATACGCATCTGGAATTCCTGCACTGATGATTGCTAAATTTATAGTATCATCCCAACTCCAGTGTTGCAATGCAATACTACAGTAGGGAAATCAGATACTTTAGCCGCCCTCATCAGCTGAAGCATAATACTGACAGATAAGATTCTGTTCCGCCTCCGTCAGATGCGGATTCCACACATCGAAAATTAGCACGGCGCGCAATTTGTCGCTGTCGTTCCACGCTTCATGGTCGATGGTATCGTCAAAGCCAAAGGCTTGCCCCTCGACCCATTGGCGGACCTCCCCCCCGACCCGAAAGCCGCAGCCAGCAGGGACTATCAGCGGCAGATGGATGATAGCACGCGTGTTTGTCACACCCGTATGTGGTGGTATGCGGGTATGCGGTTGCAGGATTGAGAAAAAAGCATTGGGTGCCCGCGACGGCACATACGATGTTGGCGCAGCGGCCAGAGCCAAGGCAGTGGCTGGGCATCGGTCAAGCACGGGCTGGTTGGGCGCGCCATATTCCCAGAGAAAGCATGCGCCCCAGTCGAGCCGATTGTCGAGCGGCGACCATTTATTCGCCGGGGTGCCCGCATCTTGCCGGACATAGGGGCGCAGCGCTTCGCCCGGATCAGCCATCAATGCGATAAACTCGCGGCGGATATCCGGCGTCGCTGCTGCAAGGTCCGCAAACCAGGGGAAATGGAAATCATCAAAAAATTCATCGGCAGGCAGGAATGGGTAGTAAAGGCCGGCGCACTGGTTGGCGTATATTGGCCGTCCGCCAAGGGCATGATCGACAAATGCGCGGGCGCGGCGGCTGTCACGTTGATCCATGGCCGATAGTTGATCCCCAATCCCGCTGTCGATGACGCTGCGCAGGCGTGCGCGCTGGCCATCGCAATAGGCGCGCCCATGGTCCAATATGTCGGTGAGGCCGTCGGGCGGAGGGATCATCGCGTCAGCCATTTGCAAGGCCCCGGCCCAGGCAACCATTGCTTCGCGATCCTCACCCAACCGCTCATGAAGCTGGGCCAGCCGCAGCCAAGTCGTGAAATCGGCGCGGTCAATGTCCAGTGCTGCATCAAGCGCGGCACGTTCACCCACGCCATCGCCCAATTCGCGATGCGCATGCGCCAGGTTGCGCCACAAGCTGATCGCTCCGGGGTCGGATTCCAGCGCCCCGGAGAAATGGCCGACGGCTGCGGCAAAATCACCAGCCTTTAGCGCAGCAACGCCTAGGCTGTTGGCCTGGCGCGGGTCGATGCGGGTTGGAACTGATGCCACGCCTCCATCCCTAGCGGCAATGGCCGACCTGCTCAAGTTCAGCGGTTGCACCAACGCCGCTCCTTGGGCAAAAGGGGCATATGAAACCTCGTGCCCGGACCCAATTGAACATCGCCGATCCGGCGTGGGTGGCGCATCGTTATGATCGGGTCCGTGACGAAGTGCAATTTCGCCATATAGCTCGGGCGGACCATGCCGGTTTCCCTTTCCTAACCGAGGAATATGTTGATGACTATCCGTTGGCAGCGATGGCGCGAGTTAAAGCCGTTGCAGCAGGTGCCGACCGCGCAACTCCGCTACACTTCATTTTCCACTCGGCTTTTTGTGCATCGACGCTGCTGTGCCGCGCGCTCGACCATCCGGGTGTCGCAATGGGCCTGTCCGAACCCCCGATCCTCAATGACATTGTTGGCATCCGCCGCCGCCGGGAGGCAGAATCGCGAGAGATCGGCCAGTTGCTGGATGAAAGCATGGCATTGCTGGCGCGGCCGTGGAGCGCGGGGGAAGCGGTGGTGGTCAAACCATCGAACATTCTCAACCCATTGGCGGCAGGAATGCTGGCACTTCGCCCACAGTCCAAGGCGGTGCTGCTGTATGCGCCATTGCCAGTGTTTCTGGCATCGGTCGCACGCAAGGGGATGTGGTGCAGGCTCTGGGTTCGGGAGTTGCTGGAGGGGTTGCTAACTGATGGCGTGGTCGATTTGGGTTTCGAGCCGAGCGATTATTTTCGCCAGACCGACTTGCAATGTGCGGCGGTTGGATGGCTGGCCCAGCACCGGCTGTTTCATGCGTTGGTCGAACGCTTTGGTCCTGATCGGGTCCAGACGATGGATAGCGAGACTTTCCTGTCAGATCCGCAGCGCCATCTTGCGAGCCTTGCCCGTCATTTTGATTTGACGATGACGGACGAGACGCTGGCGGCGATCATAGCAGGTCCCGCATTTCAGCGACACAGCAAGTTCGGACAGGCGTTTGACGCCGAGGCGCGCAAGATCGAGCTACAGGCCGCCGCCGCTGCGCACGGCGACGAGATTGAAAAGGTCACAATCTGGGCTACCGCAGTGGCCGATACGGCTGGGCTGTCGCTGACCTTGCCAGCCCCATTGCTGGATTGAACGGGCCGTTTTAGCGCGCGATGACATTTGATTGCTACGTCATTGCGAGCGTAGCGAAGCAATCCATCGCGGCCTTGCTGGATTGCTTCGTCCCCCGGATCAGGTCCGAGGTTCCTCGCAATGACGAAAGCGGCAGATACCCCACCCCGGATTAAGCCTGTCCTAAGCCTAGTCGAAGGATCCGAGGAATGATCAGATCAAAAAGAAAGGGGCAGGCATTGCTGCCCACCCCCAATCTTTTGCAATCTGACCGGTTGGATCAGAAGCGCAGGCGGACCGAAGCCGCAAAGCGACGACCCAGCGAGTCATAGGTCGAAGGAAAGATGTTACCGCTGTTAAAGCTGGTCGAACCAACCGAGGCACCGACAACCTTTGGCTGGTTGTCGAGCAGGTTCTGCACCGACAAGGTCAACGTCACATTTTCTCCCAGCGTAAAGCGCGTCGTCAGGTCGAAATAATGTTCAGCCGGAATGGTGCGGAATTGCGGGTCGATGATGCAACCATCGCCATCAGCACCGCTTGGGTCTGTGCAACCAGCGTCAATTGCAGCAACCAATTCATCGGCAAATTGCGCTGGCTCATAGCTGACGCTGTCAATCCAGCGCCACAACAGCGACACATCCACACCTTCGAACGACAGGGTCGTACGCTGAGTGAATTGCAGTTTAGGCTGGATTGAACCCGTGAACGAACAGTTGGCGCTGTAGAAACCAACGCATTCGCGGTTAATCGAATCGGGGTTGGCAGGGTTGGAATTGAACGTCGACGAATTCGTCCAGTTGCCGACGAACGACAGGGCGAGATCGGCAAAGCCGAGGTCACGGCGGTAATTGGCAATCAAATCGACCCCATCCGTCGCCAGGGCCCCAAGGTTGGTGGTCGGTCCGAACAGGCCATCAGAGAGCGATGGGTCACCGTCGAGGCCACCAGTGATCGGGTTGCGGCGGGTCGAGGTACAAGCGAAGCTGGATGCGCTGGCGGCAGTAATGTTGTCAAAACATGCCCCAATGATATCGCCGGGGGTTGCCGTGCCGATCACGTCAGTGATCTTGATATTATAATAGTCGATCGAGATCGAGAAGTTCGGGATCATCGACGGCTGCAGGACAACACCCAAGGTCCAAGTGTCGGCGATTTCAGGCTGCAGGTTGACGTTACCGCCAACAGTGATGAGGGCCTGTGCCGCTGTTGGGTTGGTAATGCTGCCAATCGTTCCGGCTGGCGCGCCCTGGGCAAGGCAGATGGCCCGCAAATTGGCATTACCGACCGGTGCTGCACCTGCGCAAGGGTCGATGCCTAGGTTGGTCAAGCCGACCGTCTGCGGGAAAAACAGTTCCGCAATGTTCGGGGCACGGACGGCCCGGCTGTAGTTACCGCGGATTTTGATGTCTTCGGTTGGTTCCCAGCTGCCGCCAACTTTCCACGTTGTGGCGTTGCTGGATGGGTTTCCAGGCGCATCAACCGAATAGGCCGAATAGCGGGCGCCAACTTCCAATGTCAGGCTGTGGAAGAAAGGACGATCTTCGATCAATGGCGCGATGATTTCGCCAAAAGCGTCGTAGACGTCATAGCTGCCGTCAAGGTTGAGAGCCGCACCGCCTGCGCCGCCAAGACCGCCGGGGGTTGCTGCCAACAGATCCGAATTTCGTTGCGCATCAAAGACGCTATATCCGCCACCGAGCGCAAAGCCAATCCCTTCACCTGCCCAAGGTGAGGTGACCCCTAGGTCGCCCGATACTACGCCACGCACCGACGCCGCCGAGTTCCGGACGGTCGTTTGCGCAGGAGTCTCGATGAACGCAGCTGCTTCGGGGCTGATGGTACCAGCGGCACCAAACAGATTAAGCGGAGCGCACCCGTCGGTAGTAACCTGACAGACCGGGTTAGCCAATGTGCCATTGACCAATGCCGCCTGACGAGCACGGGCAGTGTTGACATAGCCCAATATAGTCTCAACATTTTCCGATTCGCCGTAAGATCCGCTGACGTCCCAATCAATCGCGTCGGTAATCCCACCGCGGGCGCCAATCCGGTAATCAAACATTGTAGTCTGATAGTTAGAGTTACGCGAGCCGACTTCGACCGAACGCCGGTTCACTGTGGTCAAGACTTCGCGATAATTGGGGTCGGTCCGACCAGTTGCGGTTGCCGCCGCAGCACATTCTGCCGGGGTGAAGCGCGGCGTGTAAAGGCCGGAAGCCGCTGGTGCAATGTTGAATGCGCAGAATTGGTTGCGCAACGTTGCCGGCAGGAACGGGTTGTTGAGGTTGGTGGTGATTGTCGAACCAAAGATGCCCGATGGCGCAATGATCGTATCAACCGTGTTCTTTGAGAACATGCCGCGGGCATAGATTTCGACCGCGTCGGAAATCTCGTAATTGCCCTGGGCAAACATGTTGAACCGTTCAAACGGGGTCTGGAAAATGTTGAACGGGTTAAAGTTGAAGAACTGGAACGTGCCAACCGCCTGACCAGCGGCATTGATCTGGCGCAGACCGCCATTTCCGGTACTTGTGGGAAGTGGAGTTGTATTTGGGGTGTTGGTGCCCGCGATCAACGGACGCGTGCCCGAGAAGCGCGAAGGCACCGAAGTACCCGAACCTAAAAATGTATTCGAGTAGCTGTCGAGCGTATTATCAGAGAACGGACGGTCGCCCTGGTAAACCGGATCAGCTTCCTGATAGCCAAGGCTGAGTACGACATTACCACGACCATCATCAAAGCTGGCACCAATGGTGGCGTCAATGCGGAATGTGTTACCGTCGCCCTGTTCGGTCAGCGCGGTGCCGGCGGCAATTTCAACCCCGGTAAAGTCGCGCTTGGTGATGAAGTTGACAACGCCGGTGATGGCGTCGGCACCATAGGTCGTCACCGCAGCACCGGTCAGCGAATCCACCCGCTCAATCATCGCAAGCGGGATGTTGTTCAAATCGACGCCGCCGCCCAGCCCAGCACTGACGATGCGGATACCGTCGAGCAGCACGAGGTTGCGATTTGCACCCAAGCCGCGAAGATTAACGAACGATGCGCCGCCATTGCCGTTGTTCACCGCACTACCGATGCTGGGAACGATGCCCGGAATTTCGCGCAAGATTTCTTCGGCGACATTCGACTGCAGCAGTTCGATTTCGTCAGCCGTGGTCACATTGACCGGAGTCGACTGTTCAAGGTTCGGATTGGTGATCAGCGAGCCGGTGACAATGATGTCGGTGTTTTCGGCGTCGTCTTCGGCTGGCGCGTCCTGTGCAAATGCCGGGGTGGCGAGCAACGCCAAACCAAGCACGAATGGTGCAGAACCTGCCTTAAATTGCGCTATGCGTGATACTTTCACAGTCCAGCTCCTTGTCTCTGGTGAATTTCCCCCGAGGACATGCGCGCAAAACACGCATCCCCCCTAGATTGGGTCACGATTGCCCCCTGAACCGGCGCAAGTAAAGGAAAACCGGTATGGGTAAACGCCATTTCTGGCGGCTGTGGCGCTTTTGCCACAGGATAGCGCTGGTCAGCGCCGCCGCTAGGCAGCCTGTTACAAAAAAGGTGACGGCAGTGAAATTAAATTACAAGTCGACTCGGCGCAATCATGGCGCCATCGGCCCGGCCACCCGCTGTGCATCAATTTTTGCGCCATTCCAGCGCATCGACCAATGCAGATGCGGTCCCGTTGCCCGTCCGGTCGCACCCACTGCGCCCAGCCTTTGTCCCTGACGCACGACATCGCCGGTGCGGACATCAAGGCGGCTGCTGTGCAGGAATACGCTCGACAGGCCCATGCCATGGTCGATCATCAGCAAATAGCCCTCGAGCGTGAATGGCTCGGTCGCCGCAAGGATCACAACCCCATCGGCAGGCGCGACATAGGGGGTACCGGTGGGAACTGCGACATCCACGCCATTGTGATAGCTGCTTGGTACCCCGCGATAGACGCGCTGCGAACCAAACACCCCGGAAATCCGCCCGCGCACCGGCCACACAAAACGCTGCCGCCAGCCATCGCTGGTCACGACAGTCCGCCGTGCCGTGCCCATCTGGGTCAATTCACCGGGGCGACGTCGTTCGAAATCAGCATCGCTGGAGGCGCCCCCACGCGTCGGCGCATTGATATGCTGGATACTCCAGTTGCCGGTCGTCACCGCAAGACGGCGTTCGATGCGGGGCGCAGGGCTGGCCGGGACAAAGACCAGCACCGCTTCAGCCCCGGCATCCCGGTCAAAACCAATCATGAACACGCCATCGGGGGCAAGCGGCACATCTGCGCCATTCAACGTCAGTCGGCCATTGGCCGGCCGGACCCGGCCTCGCAGCAAAGCGCCCTGGGATACCGCCTCGCTTTCGAGCAGAATGGCAGGTGCGCCGCCCTGCTTGGACTGCGGGCTTTTTGACGGCGCAGCCCGGGCAGATTCCCGAACGCTATGCGGCCCCTCTCGCGGCGCCATTATTGGCGCGATACAGCTGGCCAAGGCAATCAACAACGGTGTCAACGCCATACCGAGCAGGATCCCAGAGCTTTTCACCATCGCAACCTTTATGGTTCAGGCGCCGCCGCCGGACGTCGCCCGGTCATTGCCTCCACCGCGATGACCGCACTGGCATAGGCTTGCTGTCGTTCAGCTGACCAATAGCGCAGTGCATCGAGCGCAATCGGCACTCCAGACAAGGCGCAAAGGACATGGTCGCCATGCGCCAAGATACGAAAGCTGCTGGCCGAATAGACCAGCCTTGCTAGACGCGGCGAGGGCGAGCGCGAAGCCTTGGCAAAGGATTTAAACACCATGGCGGTTGATGTGGCGCGGCAACGCCGCAGATGCAAGGGTGGGTTTATTTTCGCTTCCCCTAGGCTAGAGCCTAGCGCGTTCTTGTCTGGCTTCCCCTATCGCAAGCGATAGCTGCGGGCTTGTCTGGCTTCCCCCAATGCAGGCATTGGTGCCACGCGCTCGCGCTTACGCTGCTTCGTCGATGTCGTCGGCCATCACCGGGCCGCTATCCTGCCCCTTGGCGCTTTCGTCACGATCGACAAACTCGATCACCGCCATCGCCGCCGCGTCCGAAGCGCGAAAGCCCGCCTTGATGACCCGGGTATAGCCCCCGCTGCGGCCAGCGTAGCGATCCGCCAGCACATCAAACAGCTTTTTCAGTTGCGCCTCGTCCATCAACCGGCTCATCGCGAGGCGACGGTTGGAAAGGCCACCGCGCTTTGCCAACGTCACCAGTTTTTCGGTATAGGGACGCAGTTCGCGCGCCTTGGCCAGGGTGGTCGTAATCTGCTCATGCTTGATGAGCGCCGCCGACATGTTGCGGAACAGCGCGGTGCGGTGCGCCGAGGTGCGCTGTAGCTTGCGGCCGCCAACTTTATGACGCATGATAGTCTTCCTTTGTTAGTAGGGGGTCCGTGCAAGGTAACCCGATCCAGGCCGATTGAAGGGTGGCCTTTTGCCCTTTAATTCCTCCCCGACACGGGGATGGGACCGCTAATTTACCCCTTGCTTCACCCTCACCCAGCTTTGCCTAAGCAACAAGTTGCTATGGCTGCACAACCCTCTCCGCTCAAGGGAGAGGGGCAGTGGGTGTCAGCCGAGCATTTCCTGTTCAAGCTTTTTGGCCATTTCCTCGATATTCTCTGGCGGCCAGCTAGGGATGTCCATACCCAGCCGCAGCCCCATCGACGACAGCACTTCCTTGATTTCATTGAGCGACTTGCGGCCAAAATTGGGGGTCCGCAGCATTTCCGCTTCGGTCTTTTGGACCAGATCGCCGATATAGATGATGTTGTCGTTTTTCAGACAATTGGCGCTGCGCACCGACAGTTCCAGCTCGTCGACCTTTTTGAGCAGGAAACGGTTGAGCTGGTTGGTGTCGGATTCGTCGGAACCTGACGGCGCTACGGCCAAACCAATCCGCGGGCTTTCGACCGTTGCATCGGTAAAGTGGACGAATACCGACAATTGATCTTGCAAAATCCGCGCCGCATAAGCCACCGCATCTTCGGGGCTGACCGTGCCATCGGTTTCGACGGTCAGGTTCAGCTTGTCATAGTCCAGTTCCTGACCAATCCGGGCATTGTCGATCTTGTAGGCAACCTGACGCACCGGCGAAAACAGCGAGTCGATCGGAATCAGGCCGATCGGCGCGTCGGCTGGACGGTTCTGCGCAGCAGGGGCATAGCCTTTGCCGGTGTCAGCGATCAGTTCCATGTTGAGCGTTGCGCCCTCATCCAGATGACAGATGACATGGTCAGGGTTCATCACCAAAATGTCCCCCGATACCAGAATATCGCCAGCCGTCACGGTGGCCGGACCAGTCGCTGAAAGCTGCAAGCGCTTGGGGCCATCGCCGTCCATCCGCAGCGCGATCTGTTTGACGTTGAGCACTATGTCGGTGACATCTTCGCGCACCCCGGCAAGCGACGAAAATTCGTGCAGGACGTTTTCGACCTTGATCGAGGTGATCGCCGCACCTTGCAGCGACGACAACAACACACGGCGCAGCGCATTGCCCAGCGTCAGGCCAAAACCGCGTTCCAGCGGTTCGGCAACAAAAGTCGCCTTGCGGCGTGCATCCGAGCCAGGCCTTACTTCAAGGCCGACTGGCTTTTTGAGTTCCTGCCAGTTCTTGCTGTTGACAGTCATCATATTCCCCTATGGGTCAAAAAGGCGGAACCGGGCGGATTGCGATGTCGGGCTAGGCCACAATCCATCGCACTCTGCCGACCCTGATACCGTGCGGCCCGCCAGCCACGCGCAGGGTCGAAACTAGGTTAGTTAGACGCGGCGACGCTTGGACGGACGCACCCCATTGTGCGGAATCGGCGTGACGTCACGGATCGAGGTGATCTGAAAACCGGCAGCCTGCAACGCACGCAGCGCGGATTCGCGACCGGAACCAGGCCCCTTCACTTCAACTTCGAGCGTCCGAACCCCATGTTCCGACGCCTTGCGGCCAGCATCTTCGGCAGCAACCTGAGCAGCATAAGGGGTCGACTTACGCGATCCTTTGAAACCCATCATCCCGGCCGAAGACCAGCTGATGGTGTTACCCTGTGCGTCGGTAATCGTGATCATGGTGTTGTTAAAAGTGGAGTTGACGTGGGCAACCCCGGAAGAAATATTTTTACGTTCGCGCCGTTTGATGCGCTGTGGTTCGCGGGCCATGATGGAATCCCTGGCTAAATGTGAAAAAGGGTAAGCTGGCAGCTGTGACAGCGCCGGGCTTACTTCTTCTTGCCGGCAATCGCCTTTGCCTTGCCCTTGCGGGTGCGAGCATTGGTGTGGGTGCGCTGACCGCGGACCGGAAGGCCCTTGCGATGACGCAGACCGCGATAGCAGCCCAGGTCCATCAGCCGTTTAATGTTCATCGCAGTGTCGCGGCGAAGGTCGCCCTCGACGATGTAATCAGCGTCGATCGTTTCACGGATCTGCAACACTTCGGCGTCGGTCAAGTCCTGGACACGCCGAGCTTCGTCAATACCGACCTTGGTAACGATGGCCTTGGCGTGTGTGGCGCCGATGCCGTGGATATATTGCAGCGAAATAATTACGCGCTTGTTGGTGGGCAAATTGACGCCCGCGATACGTGCCATAAGTGATTCTTCTCCTGCTCCACGGGGCCGCTGGCAGGGCCGCCCCATCTCAAAGCTTTGATAATGGCCAAAATCAGCCATATCCGGTAACGCAAAGCGCGGCTGTCGGTGCACAGGCTGCACACCGTCTACCGCTGTTCGGTTCCGTGATGCGCTGCCGTTAGGAGGAAAGCGGGGGCGGTGTCAAGCGCGGGTTGTTTTCTTTCGCTTCCCCTAAGGTAAACCTTAGCGCGGGCTTGTCTGACCTTCCCCTAATGCAAGCATTAGCGGGTTCTTGTCTGACCTTCCCCTAATGCAAGCATTAGCGGGTTCTTGTCTGGCTTTTCCCGTCGGCAGGCCGACGCAGCGTTACCCGACAATCGCCTTTGCCCGATCGCTCAATCGCTCGACCACCTGCGTGTGGATGCCGGGCACACAGGCAATGACCCCAAATGCCTGAGCGCGCCGGGTGTTGAACGCCAGCGGCTGACCAAATGCATCAGACACCAACGCACCCGCCTCACTCACGATCAGCGCGGCTGCGGCAATGTCCCATTCAAAGCCCCAGCGCAGCGTCGCCACCAGATCAGCGGCATTACTCGCGACCATCGCCATCCTCAGCGCGATGCTGTTGGGCTGCTCGACCATCGCAAGGTCGCTGTCGCGGCGCGGCAGACTGGTTGCAGGAACCCGCGCACCCGCCAGCACCAGCCGCTCGCCTGCGCAAATAGCGCCGCCGTTCAACTGTGCGCCGCGCCCTACCTGCCCCACCCACAACTCGTCACGAGCCGGGGCATAGAGCACGCCAAACACTGGCTGGCCATCCTCGACCAAAGCGATGGACACCGCCCAGCCGCGTCGTCCGCGCAAAAAATCGCGAGTCCCGTCAATCGGGTCAACACACCAGATACGACGACGCGACAGCCGATCCGGCTTGTCGGCAGTTTCTTCGGACAGCCAGCCAGCGTCACCGTCGATCGCCCCCAGCATGGCCTTGAGCCGACGGTCGGTTTCGATGTCGACCTCGCATACCAGGCTTTGGTCAGCCTTGCTCCATTGGTCGAGATTGCCGCCGCTGTTGAGATGCCGCCATTGCCCTAGCGCGGCATCCCCGACCTCGCGCGCGGCGGATATAATCGCCTCGGCCGGAATCGCCAGGCTAGTCACCGGCCACCGTCATCGCGTCGGTTCGCAGCGTTGGCACATGGGTAGAATAGCGCCGGTTGACATCATTGGCCGCGCGCAAATCTGCAAACATAGCGAGCAGATTGCCCGCGATGGTGAAACCGGAAACTGGTCCGGCTAATGCGCCATTGATGATCCGCCAACCCGAAGCACCCCGGCTGTAGTCGCCGGTCAATAAGTCGACCCCTTGGCCAATCAATTCGGTCACCAAAATGCCGTCCTTGATGTCCGCCATCAACCCAGCGCGGTCGCATTGTCCCGGATCAAGCGACAAATTGCCGGTTGTCACCCCGCCACCGCCACTGGCATGACCCGTCGGCAGGCGCCCCAATTGCCGCGCTGAGGCGGCATCGCACAGCCAATCGCCAATCCGCCCGCGATCGATCATCGCACTAGGCCGGGTCGGCAACCCTTCGCCATCATAGCTGTGGCTGCGCAAGCCGCGCCGCCGATGCGGGTCGTCGCGCAAGGTTATGCCGTCGGGAAACAGCGGTGCACCGCCATGATCGGCCAAAAAACTTTGCCCTCTGGCAATTGCGGGACCGGCCATGGCGCCAATGGCATGGCCCAGCAGCGAGCCGGCCACCCTAGGATCGAACAACACCGGCATGGCGCCACTTGGCATCTGCCCTGGCTGCAATTTGGCCACGCAGCGCTGACCCGCACTGCGGCCAATACTGTCGGCGGCTTCAAGATCGCTCAAATGCCGTGCCGAATGATAGTCATAGTCGCGCTGCATCTCGCTGCCATCACCGGCGATGACGCTGGCCGACAGTGCAAAGCTGGTGGCACGGGTGGCCTGGGCAAAGCCGTGGCTGGTGACATAGGCCTGAAGAGATTGCCCGGTGGATGCGGATCCACCCTCGCTGTTGGTCACCAGCGCAACCGCTCGCGCCGCATCTTCTGCCGCCATCGCATTGTCGCGCAATTGATCGGGGGTCGGCCGCTGAGCCAGATCAAACAGGTCGAGATCGGGCATATCCGCTGTGGCCAGCAAATCCTTTGGGGCCAGCCCAGCCCAAGGATTCTCCGGGGCCAGCCGCGCCATCGCAACCGCCCGTTCAACCAAGGTTGCAAGCGCGGCCGGGCGATAGTCTGCGGTCGACAGGCTGGCACTGCGTTGGCCGATGAACAGCCGCAATGACAGGGCGCGGTCCTCTGAGCGGGTGACATCTTCTAACCGCCCGAGCCGGACATGGACCCCCAGCGACTGGCTGACATGGACACTCGATTCGGCGGCATCGGCACCCGCAGCACGGGCGCATGCCACCGCATTGGCGGCACTATCAATCAAATCTTGAAGCGGGGGCAAATCATCAGTCATACGTAGCTTTCTTTTCTGGCCTTCCCCTAGCGTAAACGCTAGCGGCTTTCCTGTGCGCTTCCCCTATCGTAAACGCTAGCGCGTGTCCCCCTCTCCCCTTGTGGGAGAGGGTTGCGTAGACTTGGCAGCGTGCTGCCTAGTCAAAGCTGGGTGAGGGGTTAAGGCTGGGGGCTATCAGGATAAGCTGGTGGGGGCTATCAGGACAGCCCCCTCGATCATGGATCGTCAGCATGACCAACATCCCGTCCCGAACAGCCATTCGCGCCCTGCACCGTCAGGCGGAAACCGCCATTACAAAGGCCAATCTGCAGGCACTGGCGGCGGGCGGTCCCGACATTGCCAGCGTCAAGGCGCTGGGCCGCCGGGTGATTGCCCAGGCCAAGGGCGATGGTGAGCGCGATACGCTGGTTGGCGCGCTGATGAACCGCTATCGCCTGTCGAGCGAAGAGGGCGTGGTGCTGATGTGCTTGGCCGAAGCGTTACTGCGGGTTCCCGACAGCGACACCGCCAATGCCCTGATCCGCGACAAGATCGCCGGACGGCATTGGACAGGGAGCGACAAAGAATCGACTTCGCTGCTGGTCGATCTCAGCGCCTATGGCTTGTCGCTGGGTTCAGCGACGCTGCTGCTCGACCAGATTGGCAGCCGCTCCAGCCCCGCAACCATCCTCAAAAGGATGATCCGCAAATCGGGCGAACCAGTGATCCGTCAGGCGGCCTATGGCGCGATGAAGCTGCTCGGCCAGCAATTTGTGATGGGCGAGAGCATTGGCGCGGCGATCAAACGCGCCAACCGCGACACCAGCGAACTGGCTTCGTTTGATATGCTGGGCGAAGCAGCGCGGACCGCCGACGATGCGGCGCGATATACGCAAAGCTATGCCGCTGCGATTGCGGCCATCGGCAAAGGCGCTGCAGCCGGTGATCCGCACCGCAACCACGGCATTTCGATCAAGCTTAGCGCGCTGCACCCGCGTTATGAATATCTCAAGCCCGATCGCCGCCAGCGCGAATTGCTCCCCGTCGTGCTTGGTCTCGCCCGCGCCGCCCGCGCTGCCAATGTCCCGCTGATGATCGATGCCGAAGAAAGCGACCGGCTCGAACCGCACCTCGATATTTTCCAAGCCTTAATCGATGCCGGCATCGCCGATGGCTGGACCGGGCTGGGGATTGTGGTTCAGGCCTATCAGCGCCGGGCCAGCGCGGTGATCGAATGGGTCGGGGCTATTGCCCGTGCTCGCGGTGTGAAAGTCGCGCTCAGGCTGGTCAAGGGGGCCTATTGGGACAGTGAGATCAAACGCGCTCAGGTCATCGGCCTGTCCGATTTTCCGGTGTTCACGCAAAAGCAATATACCGACATCAATTACCTGCGCTGCGCCCAATTGCTGCATGGGCTAGGCGAGAGCATCTACCCCGCCTTTGCCACCCACAATGCGATGACGATTGCCTATATCGCCGAACTGTTCGGGACATCTACCGATCATGAGTTGCAGCGGCTGCATGGCATGGGCGAAGGCGCGCATGATGCACTGTTGGCGATTGCGCCGCCAGACCAGTCGGCAAAACGGCCGGTCCGGGTCTATGCCCCGGTCGGAACTCACCGCGACTTGCTCGCCTATCTGGTCCGGCGCCTGCTTGAAAATGGCGCGAACTCTAGCTTTGTCCATCAATTTTCTGACCCCGATGTGACCGTCGAGCAACTGGCGGTTGATCCGCGTGCGGCGGGCGAGGATGCTCTCCAGCCCACCATCGCCACCGGCGCGGACCTCTATCTGCCCGACCGGCGGAATAGCCGGGGCTATGATCTGGGTGATCCGGGAGTGGCAGAGGCGCTGATGACTGCGATGGCGGCAACCCGCGCAGCATCGCCGCTGGCCACGCCGCTAGTCGCTGGGGTGCCTAAAACGGGCGCAGCACAACCCATCCTGAACCCAGCGACCGGCATACTCGTCGGCCATGTCATCGACGCCGATGCGGCGATGGTCGATCAGGCAATGGCGAGTGCGCTGGCGGCGCAAGCGGACTGGAGCCTTGCGGGCGGCGGGTTTCGTGCTGACCGGCTGGAGGCAGCGGCCGACTTGCTCGAAGCCGAAGCGGCGGTGTTTCTGGCGCTGGCGATGGACGAGGCGGGCAAAACTTTGCCCGATGCCGTCTCAGAGCTGCGCGAGGCTGTGGACTTCCTGCGCTATTATGCGCGTGAGGGCCGGAGCCATTTTTCTCACGCCACTCTCCTGCCCGGCCCTACGGGCGAGCGCAATGAGCTGATATTGGAGGGCAAGGGTGTGTTTGTCTGTATCAGCCCGTGGAATTTTCCGCTGGCCATTTTCATCGGCCAGATCGCCGCCGCGCTGGCAGCAGGCAATGCAGTGCTGGCCAAGCCAGCCGAACAAACCGCGTTGATTGCGGCGGCTGCGGTTGATGTTTTGCACCGGGCCGGCATCCCCCCCGAAATACTCCATTTTCTGCCTGGCCCTGGCGAAAGCATCGGCGCGGCGCTGTGCGCGCATCCCAAGATAGCCGGCGTCGCCTTTACCGGATCAACCCAGGTAGCGCGGCTAATCAACCGCACTCTGGCAGGGCGCGACGGGCCGATTGCCACGCTGATTGCGGAAACCGGCGGGATCAACGCGATGATTGTCGATTCGACTGCGCTGCCCGAACAGGTGGTGCGCGACGCACTGGCTTCGGCCTTTCAAAGCGCAGGGCAACGCTGTTCGGCGCTCCGCCTGCTGATCGTTCAATCGGACGTGATGGAACCGATGGTCGCGATGATGGTCGGGGCGATGGCCGAATTGGCGGTGGGCGATCCCGCCGATCCTGCAACCGACGTGGGGCCGATTATCGACGCCGAAGCCCAAGCATCGATCGCCGCCTATGTCGAGCGTCAGCGCAGTGCGGGGCGGGTCATCGCTCAATCGCCATTGCCCCATGGCCTGTCGGGATATTTCATCGCGCCGACATTGATCCGGCTCGATGCCATTGCCGATTTGACCGAGGAAGTGTTTGGACCGGTGCTGCACCTCGTTGCATATGACGGGGATGATCTGGGCAGGGTTATCGCTGCGATTAATGCCTCGGGCTATGGCCTGACGCTGGGGCTGCATAGCCGGATTGATGCGGTTGCCGCCCATGTCGCGGCGCGGGCGCGGGTCGGCAACATCTATGTCAACCGCAACCAGATCGGCGCGGTCGTCGGGGTCCAGCCGTTTGGCGGGCGCGGCCTGTCGGGGACCGGGCCAAAGGCGGGCGGGCCGCATTATCTGCTGCGCTTTGCCGATGAAAAAACGGTCAGCACCGACATTACCGCAGCCGGTGGCAATGCGGCGCTGATGGCGCGTTAGTGGAGTGATTCTGACATTAGGTAGAGCCGCTTTCGTCATTGCGAGGAACCCCGGACCTGATCCGGGGGACGAAGCAATCCAGCAACGCCGCGATGGATTGCTTCGCTACGCTCGCAATGACGTAGCAATCAAATGTCATCCTGCTCTAGTGGAGTGATTCTACCATTTTGAATCTCAACCCAGCCTAATCGCCTTCCCCCGGCTCTGCCGAGAAATATTTCTCAAACTTGCCCTCGACGCCCTTGAAATCATCGGCATCTGCGGGGCTGTCCTTTTTACTGGTGATGTTGGGCCAGCTGGCCGAATATTTGTTGTTAAGCTCCAGCCATTTTTCCAGGCCGTTTTCGGTGTCGGGCAGGATTGCCTCTACCGGGCATTCAGGTTCACACACCCCGCAATCAATGCATTCGCTTGGGTTGATGGCGAGCATATTATCGCCCTCATAAAAACAATCGACGGGGCACACTTCGATGCAGTCCATATATTTGCATTTGATACAGGCGTCGGTGATGACATAGGTCATTGCAGATTATGCTCCAGTCAAGCGATTGATATTCAGCGGGTAACACCGAACGGTTTACAAAAGGGAGGTAAGAGGATGGGTTTGCGATTTCAAGTCAGATGGAAACATCTGATGGCCACACTGCACTCGTCATGCTGAACTTGGTTCAGCATCCATGGTCTGACGACGCGATAGGATCGGGTCATGGACCCTGAAACAAGTTCAGGGTGACGAGAATTTGACGAATGAGTCATTTACGGGAAGTCAGATGGGAACATCTGAAGGCTCGAAAACCGCTCTCTAGCCACCTCTGACCTCATTCAGCATCTCCGTCCTCGGGCTTGAATATATCAGCCAAAGCCGCAAACGGGTTGTTGGGTTGGTCAGGGCTGGCTTGCTGACGTTTCCACTGCATCTCCATGGCTAGATCATTGCTTTCATGCCGGCCAAAACCGCTGCCGGTGCTGCCCTTGCGTCTGGCTTTGCCGCGAGCGCCGCCCTTGCTGCGCTTAGTGGGGGCAGCAATGTCTGGCTGCGCAGCCTCGTAGGCGCTGTCCTCACCCTGGCCCGGATGCAGCCCAGTGTCGTGCCCAGTATCGTTCCGCGTGTGACGCTGCTTTGCCCCCGGCGCATATTTGGCAGCGTGATCCTGTTTTCGCCCCGACCAAATCCACCACAGTTTTGGTTCTGTTTCGGCCGAAATGTCTTGCGGCGGATCAACCACCCTAAAGCCGTGCAATTGCAGCACCGCCAGCCGGTCGGGCAATGGCAGGCCGACCGAAATGCCAAGTTCAGGGCTGATGCGAAAGGCAGCCGAGCTAGGGGCTTCATCATGGTCGAGATCCGGCGCATCAGACGCATCAGACGCGGCGCCTATAGCATCAACGGTATCTGCAGCTGCGCCAGGCTCCGACGCTGCGGCATCGCTGGTGGCAGCCTCGTCGTCATCAACAAGGGATGCGGTGGCTGCGTCCAGAGCGCGCCTCCTGTTCAGGAATGACGGTGGTGCACAACGAAAATTATGCGCGTAAAACCCGAATTTTTCGACCAAATCGATGCGCAACCACCAGTCATTGACCCGGCGATAACCCAGCAACGGCAGGTCATCATCATCGCCCGCCGCCACCAGCCCGATACCCGGTGGAAGCTGACGTCCGGCCACTTCGCCGCGCCAGGCAGCGCGCAGCCCGGTCAGCAAGTTCGACGCCATCGGCTTCATCAGCGCCGGCATGAACAGGTCAATCGAGCCGATCCTGACACCCAAATGGAATAGGTGTTGGCGCTGCTCGCCATCCATAGCCCGCAGCGATGAAGTCGCCGCACTCCGTTCAGCACTACCACAACCTTCCACCAGCATGGCCAGCACGGCAGCCAAAGCCGGTGGGGTTGCGGCATCACCGGCAAGGCCGGCAATCGTCACAATGGGGCGCAAGAACCGCCCGATCGTCTCATCAACAAAGCAAACGACGCGCACCTTAGCAGCCGCAACGATATGGCTGTCGAGCGCGGCCAGCGCCGGGTCGAGCACCACATCAGGCGACAAGAGATGTTTGCCGCGCTGCAAAGTCGCAACCGGCCGACCATACCAGCTGATCACGGGCACCTGTCCAGCTTTGACCTGCAAGGCAAATGTCGAATTATACGATCCCGCCAATGCGCTGGCCTTTGTGGCCAGTTCGACCGCCATAAATTGCTCTGCTGCGGCCAGCACCAAGCTCTGATCGGCGGCGGTCAGATGGGGATCCGGGAGGAATGTAAATCCATCGATCCGACCAATCACTTCGCCATCAAGGCTGAGCATTCCATCCCCGGTTTCATCAAACTCCACCGACAGCCTTGTCGCATCCTGCTCTAGAGCCTGATCCACATTAGTGGAATCTGGCTCTAGTTTGTTTGTCTTCCGCCTTTTCCGAGCCGCCGGAGGCGCTAGCGCCTGCGCTAGGGGAAGCCGGGGATGTTTCCATCCGGCTTGAAAAGGCTCTAGCGCACGCAGCAGCACCGACGTTCGGCGGTCAACAAAGCGCGTCGTCAGCGCCTCGTGCAGCGCGTCTGACAGGCGCGATTCCACTTCGCGGGCTTGTTCTGCCATCGCCTGCGGTTCAGCCAGCCAGTCCGCCTGATGCGCCATATAACAAAAACTGCGCACCGCCGCGATGCGTTCTGCCAACACCTCCACCGTGCCTATGGCAATGTCCAGCGGCTGTAGCTGGGCCAGAAACCAGTCAGCATCAATATGGCCGGTGGCGCTGGATATATCTTGCCAGATGCGTCCGACCAACCGCCCGTGCGCCTCTAGCCCGGCCTGGCGAAAATCCGGCAGCGAACAGGCATCGGCAAAGCGCTGGACCATCGCTGATCCATCAATCGCGGCCATCGCATCCGGATCCCCGTGCAGCCGATGCATCACCGCCAGATCGCTGGCCATTGATGCAGGCCGCAGCATCAGGTCGGCCGGGGGGTCGGCGGGTGGGGCCTCAAGGTCGGCAATCAAGGCTGCGACACTGTCCAGCGACGGGTTGGGATTGCGCCAGAATAGCCCTTCGACGGGTTCAAAGTGATGTGCCTCGACGGCCTCGATTTCTTCGGGGGTGAATGCCGCATCCTCACCTATCGTGCTAAATCTCCCGTCGCGCAGGTGGCTACCGGCCCGACCCGCGACCTGCGTCATTTCAGCCAGCGTCAGCCGCCGTTGGCTAGTGCCGTCAAATTTGTCGAGGCTGGCAAAGGCGAGATGTTCAACCCGCAGGTTCAGCCCCAACCCGACCGCATCGCTGGCCACCAGATAATCGACTTCGCCCGACTGGAACATCCTCATCTGGGCGTTGCGTATGGTCTGGCTGAACCCGTCCATCACCACTGCGGCACCACCTGAAATCTGCCGCAGCGCATCGGCAATGCTATAAACTTGCTCGGACGAAAAGGCGATGATCGCGGTGCGCGGCGGCAGGCTGGCCAGTTGCTTGGGGCCGTCATAACGCAGCGTCGAAAAGCGCGGGCGCGAGGTGATTTTAGCCTCTGGCAGCAAGTGGCGAATGGCGGGAGCAAGCGAAGCCGACCCCAAAATCATGGTTTGCTCGCGACCTCGTGCTTCCAGCATCCAGGCGGTGAAGTGATGGCCGCGTTTGGCATCTTGCGCGAGGTGCGCTTCGTCGAGGGCGACAAAGGCGACGTCACGCATTGTGTCGGGACAATTGGTATCGCGGACCCGGGCATGCATCGGCAATGCTTCGGTTGTGCCCAATAGATAGCGGGCGCTGTCCGGCCAGATCCGCTCCTCCCCGGTGATCAGCGCAGCGCATTCTGGGCCGCGCATCCGCACCACACGCTCATAAACCTCGCGCGCTAACTGCCGCAGCGGAAAAGCGATCATCCCGCTTGAACAGGTCAACATCTGTCCCACCGCCAAATGGGTCTTGCCGGCATTGGTCGGGCCCAGGACTGCTGTGATCTCAGGTCGGCCTGAATGTCTCATGCGCTTTCCTCGCCTGACACGATGAGATGAGCAAGCAAAAAACTGTGCGGGCGGGAAAGGCCAGACAAACCAGCTATATCGTCATGCTGAACCCTTCGACTTCACTCAGGACATGCTTGTTTCAGCATCCATGGCCCATCCTCACCGGCAGCGCCGTGCTCGTGGCATGCTCAGATCATGGACCCTGAAATAAATTCAGGGTGACGAAAGGGAGGGGGGTGGGGGCTGTCAGGATAGCCCAATCTGTGCCGATACCCGCCTTAAATTGACATTAACCAGAGTCGGGCTACTAAAAACTCCAGTTTTCGGGTTTCGCAGCCGTGGCAGGCAAAGCTGCCCGGCCACAGCATAATAACCGGGGGTCGCGCACCAGTGCTCCGTAACGCCAGTTTTGACATGTATCGCAATGGCGCGGGCCATGGCAACGCTCAGGGCACGGCCAATCTGTCGTTCGCCCAAGCGCTTCCAGCCGGACAAGCTGCGCCCACCGGGCGGCTTGAACGCTGGCGCGAGCAACTGGCCAATGTTGAATGGGTGCCAGATCTTGGCCGCGACATCGGTTCGCGGCAATGGTGGCGTGGTTTGGGCACCTTGGCACTGTTGTGCGGGACCGCGATTGCCATTTGGCCGGGCATCGAGCCAGTTCAGGCCCGCGAAACCCCGATGCGCGCCAGCGATTGGGAATTGGCCAGGGCGCAGACGATCACCCCCTTGGCATGGGGAGCAGACACCGGGCGGCGGATGGCGGCCACCGACGTTGTGCAAGCGCTGGCGGTGGCTCCCGAACGCCCGCGCATCGAATTGACCGCAACCATGGGTCAAGGCGACAGCTTTGCCCGCCTGCTGGAGCGATCCGGGGTTGGCGGGTCCGAAGCACAGCGGGTCGCGGCAATGGTTAGCAGTGCCATTGATCTGGCCAGCATTGAACCGGGCACCCGGCTTGATATGATTCTGGGCCGCCGCGCCTTGCGCACCGAACCCAGACCGCTCGACCAGTTGGCGTTTCGTGCCGCACTCGACCTCAGGCTAGAGTTTTCGCGGGAAAATAACGCGCTCACCATGGAACGTATTGCGATTGCGGTTGATGACACGCCGTTGCGGGTGCGCGGCAGGGTCGGGGACAGCCTGTATCGCGCAGCCCGAGCCGCCGGTGCGCCGCCCAGCGCGGTGCAAGCCTATTTGCGGGTAATCGGCGGCCAATTGTCGGTCAGCCGGGATGTCCGCGCCGACGACCAGTTCGATATTATCGTGGCCCATCGGCGCGCCGAAACTGGCGAAACCGAAGTCGGCGAGCTTATATATGCCGGCCTCGTGCGCGGGGAACGCCCCCGCTTGCGGATGTTGCCGTGGAAAGTCGATGGCCGCGAACAATGGTTCGAAGCATCGGGTATCGGCCAGCAACGCGCCGGCCTCGCTGCCCCGGTTCAGGGGCGGATAACCTCGGGATTTGGTCCCCGGCGCCACCCGATCTTGGGCTATAGGCGCCAGCACAACGGGTTGGATTTTGGCGCACCATATGGCGCACCCATCTATGCCGTGTCCGACGGCGTTGTCACTGCTGCCGGTTACAGCGGCGGCTATGGTCGCTTTGTCCGGATCAACCATGATGGCAATCTGGGCAGCGGCTATGGTCACATGAGCCGGATAGCGGTCGCTTCCGGCCAACGGGTGCGCAGCGGACAGGTGATCGGCTACGTTGGATCGAGCGGACTGTCGACTGGCCCGCACCTCCATTATGAACTTTATCGCAGCGGAGCACCGGTCAATCCGGCCTCGGTGCGTTTTTCCACCCGGGCTATCCTGTCGGGTCCGCAGTTAGCGGCTTTTCGGGCGCGGCTCAATGAACTGACCAGTATCGCGCCGGGGGTGGCGTTTTAGCGCCTTTCCCGCTCGCAGGCGCTAGCGGGTTTTAGCGCCCTTCCCCTAGCGTGTTCTTGTCTGGCTTTTCCCGTCGGCAGGCCGACGCAGCTGGCTTCCCCCCAATGCAAGCATTGGTGCGCCCTTGTCTGGCCTTTCCCGCTCGCAAGCGAGCGCGGCTAGCGGGTTCCATCTGGCTCAAAAAGGCTCAGCGAGGCATTGGGTTATAAGCCCAGCATTCCACTTCGATGCGCCCGCCAAAAGCCAGTCCAGACGCGCCAAAGGCACTGCGTGCGGGCAAGCGGCCGGGCTCGAAATAGCTGACATAAACGCGATTGAACGCAGGCCAATCCGCCATGTCGGCAAGCATGACGGTGCATTTCACCAAGGCATCAAAGCCAAGTCCGCGTCGTTGCAGAACAGCACCGATATTGTCCATGGTCTGGCGGGCTTCGCCTTCGATACCGCCCGGCACAAGCATAGTTGTGCCTTCTGCAACGCCGATCTGACCCGACAGATAGAGCATGTCGCCAGCTTGCACCGCGTCTGAAAAGGGCAGCCCGTCCGGATTTGATCCAAAAACTACCTGCGCATTGGCCGACGAGAACGCGAAGGGCAGCGCGGCCAATATCCATAACCTCTTCATGCGTTTACCTTCCTCAATCGCAATACCCGCCAGATAATCAGGATCACCGGCAGCAATAGCATAGCTGCAACCAGCAGCCATTTCATGGTTGTAGACATACTCGCCATTGCGCCAAGCCAGAATGGCTGTGTCGGATAGACCTGCATCATCAGGGTAATCGCGCTATTTTCCAGCATGTCCGCAATAAATACCGCGACGGGCAGCAGATTGAGGCGCATCAATTTGGGGCGTTGCGCCGCCAGTGGCCGGGCAAGCAGCGAAAGCAATACCGCAAAGCAAAGCGTATAGGCGATCGGATAGATGAGATCCCCGCTAAAGATGAACCATGGCGCGGCGCTACGCCCCTGCTCGCCATAGGCCGCAATCCGGGCAAAGGCTTCGTTGGCCGAATAGGCAAAATCCAGATCAAGCGGCGGTGGCCATGGGCGCTCGCCTACCTGCGCCATAATCCAGGGCATCAGGGCATAGCGCGCCATAATCATCGCAACAAAGGCGATAGCGAAAATGCGCCAGCTTGAGCGCGCATCGATCCATCGCGACAGGTGCGCGGGCGATAGGTTGATGTGCATAATTCCCCTACCCCCATGCTGTTTGGCACCTATGCCAGCGGCGGCGTGTAATGTCTTGTGACCAATTACCAATAAAACGGGATGACATTTGATTGTTACGTCATTGCGAGCGTAGCGAAGCAATCCATCTTGGGGTTGATGGATTGCTTCGTCGCTTACGCTCCTCGCAATGACGAAAGCGGTTCAACCCCGGCCTCCGCCGGGGCAGGCTCTAATGTCTTCGCGCTAGAGTGATTTCGAGCCAGATTTAGCTTCCACCAAAGTGCAACAGGGTATAGAGGCGCGGCACGTCAGGCCGATGTGCCTAGGCACCCCCAATGGTCAGGCACCCATAGCTCAGCTGGATAGAGCGCTGCCCTCCGAAGGCAGAGGCCACAGGTTCGAATCCTGTTGGGTGCACCATTGCCACGAAGTTTGCGAACCTCTGGTCTTGTCAGTGTCGCCATCCGGCGCAGGGCGGTGCGGCACTCAGCTGGTTGCCGCCTTTGATGCCGCCGCGACCCGCGCCCGGCAATCCCGGGGCGGTTCAGTCTATAAGCAGCTTGGCGTCACCTCATCGCGCCCGCGTTCGCGCCAGCTCGCGTACGTAGGCAATGACATCGCGGCGCTCGGCTGCGGTTAGACGCTGGGCTTCGTGTCCGAAGCCCCATTCGGCCGACACTCGCGTACCGGTGCGGTCGATGCTGTCGGTAAGCAGGCGATTGAAGGCCGCGTCGTCGTAGGCCAGCGCGCCCTGGACGTCTCCGGCTGGCTCGCCCAATCCATCCAGCGCGGCACCGTGACAGCTGCTGCAGAGGCTTGCGGCGATCATGCGCCCCCGCGCCAAATTCGGCCCAAGGGTGGGCGGCTGGTGGGCGGCGAAGTAGTCAACCTCCTCGGCAGCGTTATGATAAGGGCGCTTCTCCTTATCCTGCTGGGTCAGCCAGTAATCGTCGGGAAGCCGAGCGGTCACGGCCGCCTCAAACTCTCTGGGCGGCACTGGAGTCGGCTGCCCCACCGGCGGAATGGTGCGCAGAAAGGCGAGCAGCGCGGCCATGTCGCGGTCCGAGAGGAATTGGGTTTGCTTGGAAGGCATGACGTAAATCTCGCGATCGGGATGCACTCCATTGCGCAGCAAGCGCTCCAGTTCGGCGTCTCTCATCCGTGGCATAGTGCGTGAGATATTGCTGGCCCACAGCCCCTCGACGATTGGGATAAACTCACCGAAATTACGACCAGCGTAGTCCGCGCCGTGGCAGGCGTTGCAGCCGAACAGCGTTGCGAGCCGCTTGCCGTGAGTGATCTTTCCGGCCTTGTCAGCATAATCGGCACCGTCGAACGTGGCGGCCGCGGGTATGGCGTTGAGCGCTTCCTTGCGTCCGTCATCTTGGGATTGCCCGCACCCGGCCAAGGCGGCGGCAGCCACAGCCACTACAAATGACGCCAGGTTTCGCATCGCAAGCCCTTTCTTGCTAATTTTGACTGAGATTTGACCCGGCGGTTGCAGTTTATGTCTCGGTTTGAGGCTGTGAGTCAAGGGTGAGCGCGTGTGCCTGCCGACGCGCGGATCAAAGCGCTGGCGGCTCAAAAGCCCGAAGCAATATCACGCGACTGATGTATTTTTACTCAGCCGCAAGCGCCATCCATTGACGCCCTTCGTGATGCAATTTTGCACGCCCGCGTACATTGGCGAAATCATCGAGCATGGCGAGGAGGGCTGTTGTTTCTGCTGGGGTCAGGATGGGGCCATAGGAAGACACATCGCGCAGATGGGTGCACCATTCTTTGTTTTCCCTCAGAGTCTGATTCGAAATTATTATGATTGATTACATGGTCTTGCGATACGCCTTGTGAGCATCTGGACGGAAGCGGCGAAGAGCCATGCGGTGGCGCTTTCGATGGTTCGTTCGAAGTCTTTGGCGAGGCGGCGGTTTCGGTTCAGCCATGCAAAGGTTCGCTCGACGACCCAGCGCCTGGGTAGCAGCACGAAGCCCTTGGCATGATCGGATCTCTTGATGATCTCGAGCGTCCATGTGCCGATTTTGGTCAATGCCGCCCTCAATTTGTCTCCCGAATAACCCCCATCGGCGAAGACGTGCCGCAGCCATGGGAAGCTGTGGCGGATGCTGGCGAGCACATCGGGTGCGCCGTCGCGGTCCTGGATGTCGGCGGCATGGACGACCGCGCCGACGATAAAGCCTTGCGTATCGGTGACGATATGGCGTTTACGGCCCTTGATCTTCTTGCCTGCATCATAGCCGCGCGGCCCGCCGCTTTCGGTGGTTTTGACGCTCTGGCTATCGATCACCCCAGCGCTGGGGGATGCCTCGCGACCCATCGCCTCGCGCAGGGTCATCAGCAGATAATGGTTGATCGTCTTCCACAGCCCGCTGTCGCGCCACAGATAAAACCAGCGCCGCACCGTCGAGGCAGGAGGGAAACATGGCGGCAGCATCCGCCACGGCAGGCCGCCGCGCAGCAAATACAGGATCGCCTCGACATTCCGGCGCATCGGCCATTTGCGCGGACGTCCCACAAATGAGGGCGGCGGAAAGAACGGCTCCAGCACGGCCCATTCCGCATCCGTCAAATCACTTGGCAAAGCCAGTCCCTTGCGCGCATGAAGCGCGCGAGTGGTATCGGTCCACATCGC
>JBCKXT010000020.1:0-30922 GCA_038921085.1 Sphingopyxis sp.
CTCGCGTTGGCTGCGAACTCCGGCAATATCCTGTGCAATTTTTGCCAATTCATCGAACACTAGCGACAATTTCAAATGACTATAGGCGGCAAAGCTGTATCCGGCTTCGGCACTGGCGCGGGCCTGTGTCTTTGCCCGCCACGCGGTCAGACGCTCGGTCGTCGGGCTATCAAGGAAAAAAGTGCGGCCCAGCGCTGCCTCCACCCGCTCATCGACCTCGGGCTGCATCGCGTCCATCACCATCCGCATCCGGCGGATCCGGCTCGACAAGTTTTGCAGCGCTTCGACATTGTCGCGGATCGGCTGTTCGCGCGGGATGTCCGACATGGTTTTCAGGATCGTGGCAAAGAATCCCGGCAATGCGCTACTTGCCTCGTTGCGCTTGCCCGATAGCGAGATGCTGCGCCGTCCGGGCTTTGGATCAATATAGACAAAGCGCCGGTCGACTTCGCGGCGAGCGGGGCGGTTTTTGAGCACTGCAATCGCTGGCTTGAAAGGGGCATTGGCCAGCACCGAGCCATCAACCAATATCCGGTCCTCAATCTCGCAATAGTTGTCGGTGCATAGCTGGCGCGCCAGAAACTGGTTGCGCTGCGCCCAGTCGTGACCCCGCGCAGCCAGAGTCCGATCCAGCTCCCTTGCCGTAAACGGCGGGAAAGCCCCTGGAAAGCTGGCGGTGGCCCGGGCGGCAAAGGTCAGCGCAACAGTGTCACCCAGATCATCCCCATAGTCTGCAGCCTTGCGAAATGAAAAGATCAGGCGATGCTCCGTCTCCTGCACTTCAGGCGGACTGTTGAGCATCATCGCCTTTGAGTATCCGTTAAAATCGGTGACCGTCACCATCAGGTCAATCGGCTGGTCCGCTGGCACCAGCGACGGTCCCTTGGGTCCGGAGGCCATCGCTGCAAAAGCGTCGAGCAACAGCCCAGAAAGCACCTCTCCGCCAAACGGCGGCGCAAACCAGCGGGCCCGGACAAATTGTGACAGCTTTCTGCGCACCTCGGCCCGCGCACCGCGTTCGACCGTCGTATCAATGGTGTTTTTCGGAGTGCGGCTGAACAGCCATGCGATCGGCACCGCCCAGAATTTGCTGAATCTCGACAATGGCCGTGCATCAGGATCGAGCAACACCGTCACATCGGCGTGTTCGAGCCACAAATCGGTCAGCGGCTCCAGCGATTCTCCCGTCGCCATCGCCCGCGCCAGAAATATGCCGTTGATCCCACCTGCGCTGGCTCCGGCGACAATGTCCGCCAACACCCGCACCCGCACCCCGCCTGCATCGGCCAGTTCGGCGAGCAACGAACGATAGACGCCGACCACCCCGCCTTGCTCTGGATCACCATCCAACTCGGCGCGGCTGGCGCGGGCGAGATACCAAATCTCCTTGGTCACGCCATGCATATAGACAGCCAGGCTGATGCCGCCGTAGCAAATCAAGGCAAGGCGAAGTTCCTTTTCCCGCATCGCAATACTGTAGCGCCCCAGCCGACGCTTGGCAAAGCAGCAAGCTCCCCCCCTCGCCATCGCGAACCCAAGGCCCTATCTCTTGTCCACCCATGGCTCGTATCCGCGTTCTCCTGGCCAGCAGCGCGCTCGGCCCACTCGACTACCGCCTCGATCCGGGGATGGTGGCACCGCCCGGCACATTGGTCGAAGTGCCATTGGGACCGCGACGGATGCTCGGCGCGGTGTGGGACGATAGCAGCGACAGCGCCGCGATGCAGGCCACCAGCGTTAGCGACAACCGGCTGCGTCCGATACTGCGCGCTTATCCTGTGCCGCCGCTACCCGCTGAGCTGCGCCGCCTGATCGAATGGACATCAAACTATTATCTCGCCCCCCCCGGCGCGGTGCTGCGCGCAACCGTGCCGCTAGTGGCCCTGCGCGATGGCGGGCGGCCAGTCGTCGAATATCGCGCAACGGGCACGGTGCCCCAACGCATGACCGAGGCACGCACCCGCGCCATAGCGGCGATCGGCGATCACCAAGCCAGCGTTGCCGAGCTTTGTTCCATCGCCGATGTGTCGCAAGCGGTCATTCGCGGCCTGATCAAATCCGGCGCGCTGGAAGGCATTGCAATCAGCCCCGACTGCCGGCCGCCGATGCCCGACCCGGACCATGCGCCGCCGGTTCTGAGCGAGCAACAGGCGAGCGCCGCCGCCATTTTGCGCAAAGCGGTCGGATGCGGTTTTCAACCCTATCTGCTCGATGGCGTCACCGGTTCGGGCAAGACCGAAGTCTATTTCGAAGCGGTGGCCGAGGCGCTGCGCCACGGCAAACAGGTGCTGATCCTGCTCCCCGAAATCGCCCTGACCCAGCCGATGTTGCGCCGGTTTGAGGCGCGCTTTGGCACGGCGCCGGTGGCATGGCATTCGGGCCTGCAACAATCGCAGCGCCGGACCAACTGGCGCGCTATCGCCGATGGCAGTGCGGCGGTGACCATCGGTGCCCGCTCGGCGCTATTCCTGCCCTATCCCAATCTGGGCCTGATTGTCGTCGATGAAGCGCATGAAACCAGCTTTAAGCAAGAGGACGGCGTCCATTATCATGCCCGCGATGTCGCGGTGATGCGCGCCAAATTTGCCGACGTGCCCGTCATCTTGGCGAGCGCCACGCCGGGGATCGAAAGCCGGGTTCAGGTCGAAACCGGGCGATACCGCCAGATTACCCTGCCATCGCGCTTTGGCGGCGCAACCTTGCCGACCATCCGTGCCATCGACCTGCGCTCGTCGCCGCCCGATCGCGGCGATTGGCTGGCCCCGCCGTTGGTCGCGGCTATCTCGGCCCGGCTGGATGCTGGTGAGCAAAGCCTGTTGTTCCTCAACCGGCGTGGCTATGCCCCGCTGACCCTGTGCAGGAGCTGTGGCCACCGCATCCAATGCCCCAATTGCACGGCCTGGATGGTCGAGCACCGGATCAACCGGCGTTTGGCCTGCCACCATTGCGGCCATGTCATGCCGGTGCCCAAGGTCTGCCCTGAATGCCACAGCGAGGACAGCCTGGTCGCTTGCGGTCCGGGCGTCGAGCGCGTCGCCGACGAAGTGCGGCTGCGCTGGCCCAATGCCCGCGTCGCCATCGTCACATCCGATACGCTATGGAGCCCGGCGCGCGCAGCGGAGTTTGTCGAGGCGATGGAACAAGGGCTGATCGACATTGTCGTCGGTACCCAGCTCGTCACCAAAGGCTATCATTTCCCCAATCTGACCCTGGTCGGGGTAATCGATGCCGACATCGGCCTGTCGGGCGGAGACTTGCGCGCCAGCGAACGCTGTTTTCAGCAAATCGCACAAGTATCGGGGCGAGCCGGACGCGGCAGCAAAGCGGGGGAAGTGTTGATCCAAACCCGCCAGCCCGATGCGCCGGTGATGGCGGCCTTAATCGCGGGCGACGCCGAAGGCTTTTACGCGGCCGAAACCGATGCGCGCAGAGCGGCGCGGATGCCACCGTTCGGACGGTTGGCCGCGATCATCGTCAGCAGCGAGGATCCGGCTGCGGCAGCAACCGCTGCGCGGGCGATTGCCGCCGCTGCTCCCGATGAAACCGGTATGGAGGTGTGGGGTCCGGCCCCAGCCCCGCTGGCGATGTTGCGCGGGCGTCACCGCCACCGGCTGCTGGTCCATGCGACCCGCGCCTTTCCCTTGCAAAAAGTGATGCGAACGTGGCTAGCGGGGTGCAACTGGCCCGCGCGGGTGCGGGTCAGCGTCGACATCGATCCGTATAGCTTTGTTTGATTGGGCGATTTTACACTCTATCAATAGCATCGTTGTTTGATACCCTGTGTTGACCGAATCAAGGAGGGCGTGTGCTGAAATTCCTTCGTCTGCTACTGACCCTGTTGGCAATTCTCGCGCCGATCAGCGCCGCCAATGCCGAATGGCGCGAGGCGACGAGCGAACATTTTGTCGTGGTGTCGGGCGGGTCAGAGGCACAGCTGGTCCGCATGAGCCAGCGACTGGAGGCGGTGCATTGGTTGATGACGTTGGTTACTGGCGTGACCCAGGTCGACAATGGCGCAAAGGTACGCATCTATCTGGTTGACGATATATCAGACGTGCACGCCGCGATGGGGGTCAGGGGTAACAGCGATATCGCCGGGTTCTATCGTCCGTCCACCGAGGGCGCGATTGCTATAGTCCCACGAAGCGAAGGAGCGTTTTCAACGACAATCCTGTTCCATGAATATGCCCACCATTTCATGTTGCAATATATGCGCTCAGCCTATCCGGCATGGTATGTCGAAGGGTTCGCTGAAGTCCTTTCTACTGCTTCGTTTGAGCGCGAAGGCATAATCAGCTATGGCAAAACTGCGATCCACCGCGCCTATGAATTATATGGTGGTGAACGATGGGTGCCGGCGTCACGGATGTTCGCGCCGCGCAGCGCCACTGATCAACGTGCGGGCATCGCGAGTTATGGCCAATATTGGCTGACAGCACATTATTTCATCTTTGCCGCTGATCGCCGTGGCCAGCTTCGCCAGTTCATTCAGGCGATCAACCAAGGCCGGTCGCAAGAGGAAGCCTATTCGGTTTTCACCGGTGGAATCGAACAAGTTAATACGGATTTGCGTCGCTACCTCAGACGTAACAGTTTCTTATACCAGCCGGTCCCCCTTCCCCCCGAAGTCATGACAGCGCCCATAGTGCGGATCATGCGCCCCGGCGAAGCGGCAATCATTGACGACGAGCTTCAGGCTGCACGGCCAATGTCAGCCGAGGACCATCTGCCGGTCATAACGCGCGTTGCGGCCATCGCGGCGCGCTATCCCGATGATCCGGCGGTGGCGATGCTGCTGGCACGGCTCCATTATTATGCGGGTCACTATGTCGAGGCCGAGGCGGCGGCGGACCGGGTGCTCGCGCTCGAACCCGCCAATGTCCGGGCGCTGACGCTCAAAGGGCAGGTCATGCTCGAAGGGCGCGACGACAGCGGAGATGCAATGGATGCCGCATTTGTGCGGCGTGCGCGCAGCTTTATCATTCGCGCCAATCGTGCCAACCCAGAGGACCAGATGCCGCTGATCGCCTATTTCAACAGCTTTCGTCTGGCGGGCGAAGAGGCCCCGGCGGTTGCACTCGACGGGCTGTTTAAGGCTTCGCGGCTGGTGCCACAGGAACCGGGTTTGCGGATGATGCTGGCGCAGGAATTGCTGCAACGCCGCAATCTACCGGCGGCCCGCATCCTGCTCGCCCCGCTCGCCTATGCGCCGCACCAATCGCAGCAACAAGGTTATGCGCTGCAATTATTGCAATGGATCGACGATGGTGCCGAGGGTGGACCGCCGATATTCGTCCCCGAACCAGAGGTAACGGTCGAAGGGAGCTGACGCGGGAGCGCCCTCCCTCACCCACCATAAACCGCGCGCGCATCCGCCTCCAGCTACAGCTACTATGCTGATAATCTGATAGTGGCGTCTTGTCTGGCGTCCCCCGGCGCAGGTGCCGGTGCTTCTTGTCTGGCGTCCCCCGGCGCGGGTGCCGGTGCTTCTTGTCTGGCGTCCCCCGGCGCAGGTGCCGGTGCTTCTTGTCTGGCGTCTCCCGGCGCAGGCGTCCACGGCTCGCACGGCTCGCACGGCTCCCGCATCTCACCCCCTTCGACAGGCTTGCAATGTAGGAATTTTCGCGTCAGCATGGCGGAGCGCCGGGGCTGCCCCCGCATAGTATGACGCTTGCTTTGTCGCCCGCTCTTTGACGTTGTTGATCCATCCATTTACGCCCGCTGGCGCTCGACCGTCGCAATCCGCCTAACGCGACAAAGGTGACAAGCGACCAACGAACTAGCGTAACTTTTGTCACTTTAAGGCGGCGGCGTGGCGGTAGAGGGCAGTTAGCGCGGCCTAGGCTACCCCTTGTTTGCTTCCCCTAGACCCTGATTCATTCCGATTGAATCAAAATGCGGGTCTAGTTTGTTTGTTTTCCGCCTTTTCCTGGCCGCCGGATGTTTCCATCCGGCTTGAAAAGGCTCTAGCGTAAACGCTAGCGCGTCCCTCACCCACCATAAACCGCGCGCGCATCAGCCTCCAGCTGCGTCATCGCCCGTGCCCATGGACCATGGCCATAGCTGATCCGGGCAACGCCGAGTGCGCGCAGCGCGGCGATGTCTGGCACCCCGTCGCCCATCAATATATTCACCGGCAAGGGTGATTGCTGACACAGTGTTTCGATCAACCCCGCATCCTTGATGAACGGCACGAACAGGCCGTTGGCTCCGGCATCGGCATAGGCATGGGCCCGAGCAATCACAGCGTCGAGCAGCGCCGCATCATGGCCGTCGGGCGGGGTTACGATGAACAGGTCGCAGCGCGCATTGATGAACAACCCGCTAGTCGCTGCCGCCGTTATCCGGGCTGCCGCTGCATCCGCGTCAAACATCATCCGGGTTGCCGGGTCTTTATCCTCAATATTGATGCCGACTGCACCAGCGTCTGCGGCGATCTGAATGGACTGGGCCACTTCATCCCGCGAAGCACCATAGCCCGCCTCCATATCGATGGTGACCGGCAAGTCAGTGACCTGCAAAATGCGGCGCAGATTATCAATCGCAAAGTCGAGTGGCAGGGTTTCTCCATCCGCATACCCAGCGGCACAGGCAACGCCCCAACTGCCGGTCGCGATGGCAGCCGCTCCAGCCGCTGCCACGGCCTTTGCACTGCCCGGATCCCAGATATTATACAGGATCAGTGGATCGCCAGGCACGTGCAATGCGGCAAACTGTGCAAGTTTGGTCATTCATTCAATCCTTCGCGTTCAAGTAATTTTTGCTTGCGATCCAGACCATAGGCATAGCCGCCCAGCGATCCATCGGTGCGGATAACCCGGTGGCACGGGATCAGGACCGCGACATTGTTGGCACCATTGGCTGATCCCGCAGCACGCACCGCCTTTGGCTTTCCCACTGCTGCGGCAATCTGGGCATAGGTGCGGGTTTCACCAGCGGGAATCCGGGTCAGTTCGTGCCACACCGCCTGTTGAAACGCGGTGCCGGCGACGTCGAGCGGCAGGTTGGGCATGCGGCCGGGATGTTCGACCGCATCGACTACGCCCGCTACCAAAGCATTGAGTGTCGCGTCCGCAGGTTCGATGTCCGCTTTGGGAAAGCGACGGCGCACTTCGTCGCCATCTTCATCGAACGACAGGCGGCAAATGCCCTTGTCGGTAGCGGCGACGAGCATGTCACCGAGCGATGTTGAAACCACTGTCCAGCGGATTGTGACGCCTGCGCCGCCATTTTTCCACGCACTTGGCGTCATCCCCAGCCGTTTGCCAGCTTCAGCATAGAAACGGCTCGGCCCCGAATAGCCCGCATCGTAGATGGCGTCAGTCACCCGGCCATTGCCTGCCAGAGCTTTTTCAGCCCGCCCCGCCCGCAGCCCACGAGCATATTGGGCCGGGGTCAGCCCGGTGTCGCGTTTGAACAAGCGGTGAAAATGGTGCTGGGCGTAACCAACCGCATTGGCCAGCCCTTCGAGCGCAATCGGTTGTTCTGCCGCCTTGATCAGCACCAGTGCCTTGTCCACAGCTTCCCTGTCGCGTCCAACCTCGTCCGGCGTGCAACGCAAACATGCCCGGTAGCCAGCGGCACGCGCCTGCGCAGGCGTATGAAAGTATTCGACATTTTCTCGCAATGGCCGCCGGGCCGGACAGCTTGGCTTGCAATAAATACCCGTGGTTTTTACCGCCCCGACAAACTGCCCGTCCAGCGACCGGTCGCGCCGGTCAAAAGCCGCAAAGGCCCAGTCGCGATCAATCGGGGCGGTGGCATGGTGCGGTGTGGTCGTCATCATTTCACCCTCGATCGATCCTCGCCGAAAAACAGCCATGCGCAGCATTATGTGCGTGAATATAGGCGATCTCTTGGGCTGCAAACAACTCGCGGATTTTTGCGTCGGCTTGACCGGGAAGCGCGAGCGTCGCGCCCTTCAACATGCCGTGTGCATCAAAGCCGCGAAAGGCCATCGGGCGGCCTTCAAACACTGGCGGAGTTGCATCGACCAAAGGCTCTACCTCATCGGCTGTCTCGCGCACGTAAATAGCATAGGAGGAACGATAAGGCGTGGCGACATCATGGCTGGTGTGGTTGATGAGAATCAGGCTTTCGCCTTTTTTGGCATCGACCAAGCTGATGCGACAGGGAAAACCCATATCGGCGGCGGCGGTCACACGCACCGCATTGTGCTTGGCAAGTTGTGCATCATCCATTGCAAACAATGCTGCGAAATCTTCACGCTTCAATCCTTCAATCCGATATGTCATGCTGAAACTCCTGAGTTGTTAGGAGACCTGAATAGCCCAAGGCGGTTTCAGGCACATCCCGCCGCTTGCTTTCAAAGCGACGATTGTTAGGTAGGGCGTATGACCTCTGTTTGGAATCTTGCTGTGAAAGACCTGCATGCGATGAGCATGGCCGGATTGTTGGCGGTGGCTGTATTGGCAGGATCGACATCGACCAGCAGCGCCAAGCCAAGCGTGCGCCCGACCGCCGCTGCGTCCGCAAGGCCACTCGCACCGCCTGCCCCGCCGACCCGCGTCGACGACATCGAAGCAACCGAACGCAGCGTTGTGCGCGTTGTTACTGTCGCCATGGTCGACGGCGAAGTGGTTGGCTTTGGCCATGGCAGCGGCTTTGCCATTTCCCCCAATCGGATCGTCACCAACGCCCATGTCGTTTCGGACGCGGCGGAATATCCCGACAATGTCGTTATTGGCATTGTTCCAAGCGAAGGATCACGCAGCTACCCTGGCCGCCTGATCCGGATTGATCGCCGCCGTGACCTCGCGATTGTCGAGATCGTCTCGGGCCGAGTGCCACCGGTCAGCATCTACACCGGACAAGTGGCACAGCGCGAAACCGTTTACGCCCTAGGCTACCCCGGCAACGTCGACCTGGCGACTGCACAGAATATGAATGAATTCATCCGCCCCAGTTCGCCGGTGGCAACCGACGGCATCGTCGCCTCTTTCGATACGATTCAGGGGGTCAATATGCTGGTCCATGACGCCAATATCGCGCGCGGCAACTCGGGCGGACCGCTGGTCGACCGGTGCGGCAGAGTGCTGGGGGTCAATAGTGCGATCAGCCGCGCCGATGATGGCGATTCGCCCTTTTCCTTTGCGATCAATACCGGCGAGCTAGCCAGATTTTTGCGCGAAGCAGGGCAGAGTTTTAACAGCGTCGCCACCCCCTGTCTTAGCGCAGAGGACGCGCAGGTGCGCGACCAGGCACTGTCAGCAGAGGAACAGCGGCTGGCTGCGGAAGCTAGCTCTGGCCAACGCAGCGCACTGGCTGCACGCGATGCCGAGGCCCTGCAACAATTACGCGCATCGGCACAAAGCCGCAGCGAAAACTTCATGGCCATCGCATTTGGGCTGTTCGGCATCGCCGTTTTGGCGGGCGCTGCGTCCTTGCTATACCAGTCGCAAAACAAACCGCGTGAGCGCCGGACCGCAATTATCATCAGCGCGATGCTGGCCACAGGCGCAATCATCCTGTTCCTGTTGCGGCCTAACCCTGCCGACGTCCACCTGTCACGATCAGACCCTGCGCCATCCGGTTCGCAAGTGGCAGTCGCGGGCACCGCTCCTGCCGGACGCTATGGCGCATTGACCTGTATCGCGGATCGCTCGCGCGGGCGGATCACCGTCTCGGCTGCCGACGACAGCGCGCTCACCATCACGCCCGATGGCTGCGTCAATGGGCGCACCCAATATGTCGCGGGAGCGGGCGGCATCTGGTCGCGGACATTGGTGCCCAATCAAGATGCGACCGTGACCCGGATCAGCTATGACCCGGCAACCGGCCAATCAACCACCCGGCGCTATTTGTTGCCGCTCGAAACGATGGAAGCGGTGCGGCGGCAGCGGGCCAGCGTTGATTTTCAAGGGTGCACCGCAGACCCTGCGATGTTGGCAACACTAAACCGGCGCGAGACTGCGATTGCCACCCTGCTCCCCGCCCAACCCAATGAGGAAATTATCCGCGATTGCCGGGCGACCGAGCCAGCGGCAGCGTCGATCACAAAATCAACGAGATAGAGCCGGTGGGGAGTGGGTGAATGTCATGTTGGCACGATGAGTTCCCGTTGGCAGGAAGCAATAGTTGTATTTACCCGTCATGCTGAATTTATTTCAGCATCCATGGCCGGTACTATGTCGATGGCCCAGCGTATGCGGCGTGATTTGACCATGGACCCTGAACCAAGTTCAGGGTGACGAGCGTGGAAACGCGGATCAGCCTATGGAAAAATTCGAGATGTGGTCCTGAAACCTGACCCTATTACCCGCATAAAGATGTAAATATGGGACTGGCGCATCGAGGCGGTTATAAGATTCATACTCGTCGTGCGGTTTCACGACGCACTCGACGATGTATAAAATGCACAGATACATCCGAAACTGCGTCCATCTGAAATGGATAATGATCTCATCACACATAATAGCATCGTCAGGAGAATCGTTGGCCAAGCAAAATTGTGCAACCAGCAACGAGTCTGTAAAGACATCGAAATCCGCCTCGAATGGCGCTGCCGCCGCCAAAGCTCAAGCTTTGAGTATAAACCCCTCGACCCCGCGCGGCGAGTTCGGGTTCGGCCAGCTGGCAGTGTTGGGGATAGGGACGGCAGCCATTTTGTCGAATCGCTCCCCGGCGGAAGCCGGGGTCCAGCCCTGCCCTCGCATTCTGGACCCCGGCTTTCGCCGGGGAACAGCAGGCGCACCGGCAAGGGCTGGCGAAATTGGGATACCGGTCAACATTGACGACCTTTGATTTAGAGTTTCTGCCGAGCGCGCCATTCCTTTTGGGTAATTTCCCAGATTTCGGTGGGGCGAATACCGCAGACGAACGGCATGTCCAAGGTCTTCGAGATGCGCATACCGCTGCTTTGCGAAATGCGCCGTGACGCTAAGTTCTCAATGGCCTTGGGCGAGCGCAGGATAGGCTTACCCAGGACGTTGAACCAATAATCGGTCACGCAATTACATGCCTCGGTCATCAAGCCCTTACGCTGCCAACCTCGCGCCAGCCAAAAGCCCCTATTTATATCTTCGCCATCCATCAGGCTGATAACCCCAATCAGTTCTTCCGGTGCGGATTTACGGCGCAAGCTCCAATGCCACGCCTCGCCGCGCGCAGCGGCGGGCAGCACGATCTCGCGAATATAGCTTGCCGCGCCATCTTCCGGATAGGGCCATGGAATGACGCTCGCCATCAGCCGGACGATTTCCCAATGAGGGAATTCGCGCTGGATGGCTTTTGCATCTCCAATCCCCAGCGGTTGCAGGATCAGCCGTGGGGTTTCGAGCGCGGGGGCGCTTGGGCGGCAGTCCGATTGCAGACTCATCACGCTACCTTCTTGCCCTCACCAATCGCCCTCAACATCTCTCGCCTCAGGATGGCGTTCATTCGGGTTTGATACCCACGCCCGTCCGATTTCAACCAAGCAATCACGTCGCGGTCGAGCTTGGCGGTGACTTGGGCTTTAATCGGTCGCCAGAACTTACCTCGCGGGGCGGTTGCCCAATGTTCGTCGGAGAGTTCGGGGGCGTCGGGGTCGGTCAGGTCAATTTCGCTGTCGGGGATATTGGACATTGCTCTAATACGTGCGTGATCAGCCTCCGTGCGAGGAGGCAAAGTATCAAACGTATAACTAACCATTTTCGTTTTCATAAAATCGCCTTTCTTTTTTTTAGCCGGTCGCGCCGAAATAATCCTTATGGTCTCGACGCCAAAAATATCATGCTAAGTATGGGCCATCATAATTAACACCGAGCCATCAACTATTCCAAAGGTCTGCCATCGCTCTTCGCCATTTTCGATCCTGTCTTGAACCGAAACATAATAGGGATCGAGAAAGATTTCCGTTGCGTCCTCAAACGTGATTCCATGCTTTTTAAAATTGGCGTGATTTTTATCTTCGTCCCAATCAAATTTGATGCCGTTTACGATCATAGTATAATTACTTTTTGATAATTATTCAAGCGCAATCCCCTCACCCCCCGCATGCCCTGAACAGCGCCAAAGTCCGCTCGCGGGCCAGTTCGGCGCTTTGCTCGTGATAGTCTTTGCGCCGGTCTGAGTTGAACCCGTGGTTGGCGTCGTAGACATATACTTGCGCCAGCTGGTGGCCCTTGGCGATCAGTGCCTCCACCCCCTCCATCGGAATCCCCGTATCATAGCGTCCGAAATGCGCGATCGTCGGGCATTTGGGCGCTTGGTCCTTGAACATCGTCGGGACCAGGCTGCCGTAATAACAGCTTGCGGCGGCAAGGCCCGAATCCCGCCCGGCCATCGCCCATGCCACCGACCCGCCATAGCAATAACCGGTGATGAATACTGGGCCGCCCGAGCCATCGACGCCTTTGAGCGCATCGATACATGTCTGTGCATCGGCCAGACTCTGAGGGAACGGGTGGAGGTCGCGCGCCAGTTCGACGGCGCGGTTAAAGTCAGGGCCAGTATAACCCGCCTGAAAATCAGGGTGTTCGCGGTCATACAGGCTGGGGGCCAGCACTTCATAACCGTCCGCCGCATATTCGTCGCACAACTCGCGGATATGTCCGGTGACGCCGAAAATCTCCTGGATCAGAACCAAGCCGCCACGTCGCTCACCCACAGCCGGTGCATGATAGACGGCGATGTCAGCACCGTCGGACATGGTCATTTTGATCATCTGGCCCACACACGTCTCCTTCGTCATTGCCACCCCGGACTTGATCCGGGCAAAGCAATCCAGTTTCGCCACTCGCTGGATTGCCACGTCGCATTACGCCTCGCAATGACAATGCGTTTTGCAAAGCCCAATCCTCATCTTGCATTGCAGCAAAGGCGATGCTAGTCGCGCCCCGAAACCCGCACCGGACGGCATTTTTTGCTGGCTCTTGATTGTGCGATTCGTGTCCCCACCGGACATTTTATATAGAGGATTTACGGCGCGTGGAGCATAGCGGCGGCATGCAGGCAAGTCTGGCGGGGCGATATGCCCGCGCCTTGTTTGACCTTGCCCTAGACCATCGGGTGCTGACGATTGTCGAGCTTGGCGTCGCCCGTTTCGGTGCGGCGCTGGATGCGTCTGATGCACTGCGCGCACTGGTCTCCAGCCCAGTTATCAGCCGCAGCGATGCAGGCCGTGCGATTGCCGCCACCGCCGCCGAGCTGAAACTCGATGCTCTGACCACAAAGTTCCTTGGTGTGCTGGCCAAGAACCGGCGACTTGGTGAAGCGGGCAATATCGTGCGCGTCTTTGCTGCAATGGCTGCTGCCCAGCGCGGCGAAACCACCGCCGAAGTGACGAGTGCGCATAGCTTAACCGGCGCGCAAGTCACCGCTCTTACGGCAAGTTTGAAAACCAAGCTGGGCCGCGATGTCGCGGTGGATTTGAATGTTGACCCCGATATTCTCGGCGGACTGGTCGTCAAGATCGGCTCGCAAATGATCGACGGGTCGATCCGCACTAGATTGAACACGCTCGCGACAGCGATGAAAGGCTAAACATGGATATCAACGCCGCAGAGATTTCCCGGGTCATCAAGGACCAGATCGCCGGATTTGGCACCGACGCGCAAGTCTCCGAAGTTGGCCAAGTGCTTTCGGTCGGCGACGGCATCGCCCGCATCCATGGCCTCGACAATGTCCAGGCTGGCGAAATGGTAGAGTTTTCCAATGGTGTTCAGGGCATGGCGCTCAACCTTGAGGCGGACAATGTCGGGGTCGTGATTTTTGGCTCGGATGCCGAAATCAAGGAAGGCGATGTCGTCAAGCGCACCGGCAAGATTGTCGATGTGCCGATCGGCAAGGAATTGCTTGGCCGGGTCGTCGATGGTCTGGGCAATCCGATTGACGGCAAGGGGCCGCTCAAAACCACCCAGCGCAGCCGGGTTGAAGTCAAAGCACCTGGCATCATTCCGCGTCAGGGGGTCCACGAACCAGTGCAAACTGGCCTCAAGGCTCTCGATGCGCTCGTTCCGATTGGTCGCGGCCAGCGCGAACTGATCATCGGTGACCGCCAGACCGGCAAGACCGCTGTCGCCATTGACACATTCATCAACCAAAAGGCGATCAATGCAGGCAAGGATGAGTCGAAAAAACTTTACTGCATTTATGTTGCCATCGGTCAAAAGCGTTCAACCGTTGCCCAGATCGTCCGCACGCTCGAAGAAAATGGCGCGATGGAATATACCATCGTCGTCGCGGCGACCGCGTCCGAGCCGGCTCCATTGCAATATCTTGCGCCCTATACCGGGGTCACCATGGGCGAATATTTCCGGGATAACGGAATGCATGCGCTGATCGTCTTTGACGATTTGTCAAAGCATGCCGTGGCTTACCGCCAGATGTCGCTGTTGCTGCGTCGCCCGCCGGGCCGTGAAGCCTATCCCGGCGACGTATTCTATCTTCACTCACGCTTGCTCGAACGCGCAGCGAAAATGAGCGACGTAAACGGGGGTGGTTCGCTGACTGCCCTTCCGATCATCGAAACCCAAGCGGGCGACGTGTCGGCCTATATCCCGACCAACGTCATCTCGATCACCGATGGGCAGATTTTCCTTGAAACCGACTTGTTCTTTCAGGGCATCCGTCCCGCGATCAATGTCGGCCTGTCTGTCAGCCGCGTCGGTTCCGCCGCCCAGACCAAGGCGATGAAGAAAGTGTCTGGCTCGATCAAGCTCGAGCTGGCGCAATATCGCGAAATGGCGGCATTCGCGCAGTTCGGCTCGGACCTTGACATCTCGACCCAGAAATTGCTCAATCGCGGTGCGCGGCTGACCGAATTGCTCAAGCAAAAGCAATATGCGCCGATGCCGTTTGAAGAGCAGACCTGCTCGATTTTCGCGGGCACCAATGGCTATCTCGACAAGATCCCCGTATCCGACGTGACCCGCTATGAAGAAGCGATGCTAATCGATCTGCGCGCCAACCATGCTGATGTGCTCAAGACGATCCGTGACACCAAGGATCTGGGCGACGATACCAAAAAGGCGCTGGTCGCAGCGCTCGATGCTTTCGGCAAGACGTTTGCTTAATTAAAATTGACTGTGCTCCGGCGAAAGCCGGAGTCTAGGGTAACAATGCGCGTAACGACCCTAGGCTCCTGCCTTCGTAGGAGCACATTAAGAGGAAAAAGATGGCAAGCCTTAAGGCTCTTAAACTTCGCATCGGTTCGGTGAAATCGACGCAAAAGATCACCAAGGCGATGAAAATGGTCGCAGCGGCCAAACTGCGCCGTGCGCAGGACGCAGCCGTGGCAGCGAGACCCTATGCCGAGCGGCTTGAAGCTATGGTGTCGAGCATCGCCTCCAAGGTCGACAAGAGCGCGGCAGGGCCGAAGCTGCTGAGCGGCAGCGGCAAGGATCAAGTCCACCTGCTCGTGGTCTGCACCTCGGACAAGGGACTGGCAGGCGCGTTCAACACCAATATCGTCCGCCTCGCCCGCAAAACCGCAGAGGAATTGAAGGCGCAGGGCAAGTCGGTCAAATTCTACACCATCGGCCGCAAGGGCAATGACCAACTCGCCCGCAGCTATCGCGCCGACATCATCAACAAGGTCGAACCCGGCGATCTCGGCAAGCTGAGCTTTGCCGATGTGCAAGTCTATGCCGCCGACCTGACTACGCGGTTTGAGGCAGGCGAGTTTGATGTCGCTCACCTGCTGTTTTCAAAGTTCGTCAGCGTGCTGACCCAAGAACCCACCGACATCCAGCTGATGCCGGTCGCGCTATCGTCTGGTGCGGCTATGGTCGGTGCGAGCGCAGCGGTTGAGTATGAGCCTGACGAGGAGGAAATCCTCGCCGACCTGTTACCGCGCAACGTCGCGGTGCAAATGCTCCGGGCCCAACGTGAGAACGCCGCATCCGAACAGGGCAGCAAAATGACCGCAATGGACAATGCCACGCGCAATGCGGGTGACATGATCAACCGGCTGACCATCCAATATAACCGCAGCCGCCAGGCCGCGATCACGACCGAGTTGATTGAGATTATTTCCGGGGCGGAGGCGCTTAAGTGAACCACCCCTCACCGTCACCCCGGCCCTTCGGCTGGCTTGCAGCCGCTCAGGATAAACTGCATCTTCGATGCAGGCCGGGGCCCAGACTGACGGCGTAACTGGATACCGGCCTTCGCCGGCATGACAATTGAAGAAGACAAGGACGACAAGAACATGGCAACCGCCCCAAAGAAAACCGCATCTGCAAAAACTGCTGCGCCAAAGGCTAAGTCTGGCGCGACCAAGGCCAATATGGCTGGTGCCACCGGGCGGATCAGCCAGGTCATCGGCGCGGTCGTTGACGTCAGCTTTACCGGCACCCTGCCTGCGATCCTTTCCGCGCTGGAAACCGATAATAACGGCAACCGCCTCGTCCTCGAAGTCGCGCAGCATCTGGGCGAATCCACCGTCCGCACCATCGCCATGGACGCGACCGAGGGTCTGACCCGTGGTCAGGCTGTCCGCGACACCGGCAGTCAGATCCGGGTGCCGGTTGGCCCAATGACGCTGGGCCGCATCCTCAATGTGATCGGTGAGCCGATTGATGAACAGGGTCCGGTTAACACCACGCTTTCGTCACCCATCCATGCCGATGCGCCATTGTTCGTTGACCAGTCGACCGAGACCGAGATTCTGGTCACCGGGATCAAGGTTGTCGATCTGCTCGCGCCTTATGTCAAGGGCGGCAAGATCGGCCTGTTCGGCGGTGCGGGCGTCGGCAAGACCGTGCTGATTCAGGAGCTTATCAACAACATCGCCAAGGGACACGGCGGCACTTCGGTGTTTGCGGGCGTCGGTGAACGCACCCGTGAAGGCAATGATCTCTATCACGAATTCCTCGATGCAGGGGTTATCGCCAAGGACAAGGACGGCAACCCGACACCCGAAGGCTCCAAGGTGGCGCTGGTGTTTGGCCAGATGAACGAGCCGCCCGGCGCGCGCGCGCGGGTCGCCCTGTCGGCCCTGACGATTGCCGAATATTTCCGCGACGTTGAGGGCCAGGACGTGCTGTTTTTTATCGACAACATCTTCCGCTTTACCCAGGCTGGCTCGGAAGTGTCCGCGCTGCTCGGGCGGATTCCCTCGGCGGTGGGCTATCAGCCTACCCTCGCGACCGACATGGGCGTGCTCCAGGAACGCATCACCTCGACCCACAAGGGTTCGATTACCTCGGTGCAGGCGATTTACGTGCCCGCAGATGACCTGACCGACCCTGCGCCTGCGACGTCATTTGCCCATTTGGATGCGACCACCGTGCTCAACCGGGCGATTTCTGAGCTGGGCATCTATCCGGCGGTCGACCCGCTCGATTCCACCTCGCGGATTTTGACCCCATCAGTTGTTGGCCAAGAACATTATGACACCGCTAGGCGGGTTCAGGAAACGCTGCAAAAATACAAGTCTTTGCAGGACATCATCGCCATTCTGGGCATGGATGAGCTGTCCGAAGAGGACAAGCTGACCGTTAGCCGCGCCCGCAAGATCCAGCGCTTCCTATCCCAACCGTTCCACGTCGCCGAGGTTTTCACCAATATCCCCGGCAAGTTCGTGGCGATCGAAGACACGGTGAAGAGCTTTAAGGCGGTGGTCGAAGGCGAGTATGATCACCTCCCCGAGTCCGCTTTCTATATGGTTGGCGGCATCGACGACGTCATCGCCAAAGCCAAAAAGATGGCCGAAGAGGCTTAAGCATCTCCCCTCAAGTGAGAGGAATAAAGGACTAAAAGGCCATGCTGCACTTTGAACTCGTCACCCCGACCGCGCTGATCCGTTCCGAGGATGTGTATATGGTCGTTGTCCCAGGAACCGAGGGCGACTTTGGTGTGCTCGAGGGGCATATGCCGGTCATGTCGACGATCCGCAGCGATGCCGCGCTGGCCATCTATGTGACTGCCGGGGCAGCGCCGGAAACATTGACCATCACCGGCGGTTTTGCCGAGGTCAATGACAAGGGATTGACGATATTGGCCGAGAGTGCAGGCTAATTTTTTCCTAGATCGGTTTCCAGTCAAATGGAATCATTTGACGGCTTGCGTAAACGGGGAAAACTAGGAATCTAGTGGTCCGATTCTAACATTTGCATACCCTGTCGGACATGTCAGGTGCGAATGTCAGAATCAAAAGGACCACTAGCCTATCTGTGGATCACGGCCGGTGATTCCGAAACCGGCGATACGTCATGCCAATTGCGTTGCTGCCGTCAGCCAGCGAAATCTCCGTGTGCAGCGTTTGACCTGCTCGCCAATATCGGATCCGCTGCGGGTAATCATGTGCGGGATTGGCAAACACGATTTCGCTTGGCGTGGATGACGCCATTCGGAACGGCACTGGATTCGCGCCCATCGGAGACCCCCAATAAGTCAAAACGCCGTCCGATCCACGTTCGATCCTGGTTGATTCCCACGATTCTATCGTATCACCATTGCCGCTGCGGCCTGATCCCATCATCATCCCGCCTCGCATCCCTGTCCAATGTTCTTCTGCCCATTGAACGCCGTTGGAATGCTGCCAATGGCCAGTCATCCAAACCGGCTCGGTATACAAGCTCGCAACTGGTGTGGCACCGATCAGTCCTGACGAAAAAAGAAGTGCTAATGCCATTCTTGCATATTTCATTGCCGTTCTCCGTTAGAGCGATTTCAAGTCAGATGGAATCACCTGACGCCTGGGAAATCGCGGTAAAACAATACCCTAGAGCCAGATTTTGATTGGCATCAAAATCGGACAGGCTCTAGTGATCTGCTTGCATTATTAGGATCCAACGCAAACGGCTTGAACAAACGCGACATTATGTAATGTTGTTGCAATGGGCTATATCGAAACCATCCCTTCGGATCGCCTTGGAAACTGGGTTAAAGTTTGCTGGCGGCTCACTTGCCATGGCAATGGCAATGTCTGGATTGATCGGGACGCGACGCCTGACGGTTGCATTGAACTGATCTGGCGGAGTAGAGGCCGCTCGATCTGGAAGACTGCGCAGCCAGATTTTTTTGTCGGCGGCTTGATTGAACGTCCGGCGCAGCTACGAATGACGGACGATGCCGTTTTTCATGCCATTCGGATTTGGCCGTGGACTTGGAATGCACTCTACACTCCCGCGGCCCACAATTTTTTGGATTCGTGGATTGCCGACATCCCGTTTGCAACCTGTGACGAAACGCTAGCGGCAATTGACCAGCAAACACAACATCTCGACCTTGGGTTGGCACCCGCAGATATTATTGTTTCAACTTCCATGTCTGATTTGGCACTTCGAACGGGAAAGAGCAGTCGCTGGCTCCAACGCTGGTTTGAAAAATATGTTGGCATTCCGCCGCGTCGCTATTTCCGGATGCTTCGCTTTCAAAAGACGTTGGTCAACATTCAACAAGATCAGGATACCCTAGCTGGCCACGCAGCTTCGGCTGGATATTCCGACCAACCCCATATGGCGCGGGAGTTCAGGGCGATGGCTGGCATCCCGGCACAAAAAGCCCGCCGACTGGCGGTCGGCCCCTTTCTTGAGAGTTAGACCGATGGTCAAGTTTATGGCCTAAAGCGGTTTAGAGACGGCTTGCGACTACAGGCATTGAGGGATCAATCCGCCGCCAGCCTGCTGCCCTTTTGCCCTTGCCCCTTCCACAAAATCAGGCCCGCAGTGATAATCAGCAGCGCGCCCGCTATCGCCAATATGTCCGGAAAATGCCCAAAGATCAGCGCGTCAATGATTAGCGCGGCGGGCAATTGGGCATAGATTGCGGGCGCAATGCTGGCGGCACTGGCCCGCAGCGTCCCCATATACAGCAGCCAGTGGCTGATCGAAGCGGTGACCGCAACAATCGCGGCCCGCACAACCACGTTGGCATCAGGCATCGTCACCGCAAATTGTGGCAGTCCCGAAAAATGTGCAGCGGTGGCGGCCACAATCAGCAATGGCGCGGCAACCGCCGCCAGCGCCCATTGCATCGCCAATGGACTAGCGCTGCCCGCCACCCGGCGATTGAGCAGCATCAACATCGAAAAAAACATCGCCGCCACCAGCGGCAGGAATGCGGTCAATCCCAGGCTCAAGACATTGGGCCGTAGCACACAAGCAACCCCCGCCAATCCCACCACAATCGCCAGCCAGCCACGCGGGTGCATCGGCTCCTTGAGGAACAGTGCGGACAATACGGCGGTAAACACCGGGCTGACGAACACAATCGCGGTCGCCTCGGCCAGCGGCATCAGAAACAGGCTGAGAAAAAAGCATAGCGATGACGCGGCAATCGCAAAACCGCGCCAGAAATGGAGCATCGGATGCACCACGATAAAGCCCGTTTTCCCTTGATTCCAGGCCAGCATGACCGATAGTATCGGCAGCGCTATGGTAAACCGCAAAGCAGCCAGTGCAGGTGCTGGCCAACTGCCACCAACCGATTTAATCACCGCATCACCACAGGTCAGCAGGACAAACCCGGCCATGGCCCATAAAAGTCCGTGTCGGTGGTGCGTCAGCCCAGTCACGCCGTTCCCCTTGTTTTATTTGATAAAATCTGTCGGCGACGACCAAATGAATGCCCAAAGCAAGAAATATCTGGGTTCAGTGCCCCGGCATTAAAACCTTGTCAAAGTTTTCACCCTATTTGTTGGTGAAATCGCGTTGCATGCGCTGCATTTTTGCAGGAGCTGGCGCTGTTTGCAGGAGTTTTGACCCAATGAGTGCTTTTGGACGCCGCCCCGGTCAGCAAAATGCCCGAGCCGCCTTTGGCGTCGCCCGGCCAATGCACGGTCTCGGCAGTGCGCCCGCACTTGACGACAACACTGGTTCGCAATTTCCGCCAATAGATCCACAGGCCCTGCCGGGCGCAGGCGAAGCTGGGCCGCACAGCCCGCTCAGCCCAACCGACGATGCAATGTCCCGGCTCAACTCCCGCATGACGTCGGACCACAGCAATCTGGCCGGTGTCGGCGGGTTTGAGCAATCGGTCCACAAGATCAAGGAACAGGTGCTGCCGCGCCTGCTCGAACGTGTCGACCCTGAAGCGGCGGCCACCCTGTCCAAGGACGAGCTGACCGAAGAGTTCCGGCCGATCATTCTGGAAGTGCTTGCTGAACTCAAGATAACCCTCAACCGGCGCGAACAATTTGCGCTGGAAAAAGTGCTGGTCGATGAATTGCTTGGTTTCGGCCCGCTCGAAGAATTGCTCAGTGATCCGAAAATCACCGACATCATGATCAACGGCCCGGATCAGACCTACATCGAAAAAGACGGCAAGCTACAGCTATCCGGGGTGCAATTCCGCGACGAGGAACATCTATTCCAGATCGCCCAGCGGATCGTCAACCAGGTTGGTCGCCGGGTTGACCAGACTACCCCGATGGCCGATGCCCGTTTGAAGGACGGCAGCCGCGTCAACGTCATAGTGCCGCCACTGTCGCTGCGCGGGACCGCCATTTCGATTCGTAAGTTTTCGGCCAAACCGATCACACTAGACATGTTGCGCGATTGGAACGCGATGTCGAACAAGATGTGCACGGTGCTCAAAATTGCCGGCGCGTGCCGGATGAACATTGTCATTTCCGGCGGCACCGGGTCAGGCAAGACGACGATGCTCAACGCCCTGTCAAAGATGATTGATCCAGGCGAACGGGTGCTGACTATCGAAGACGCCGCCGAACTTCGCCTGCAACAACCGCACTGGCTGCCGCTCGAAACCCGCCCGCCGAACTTGGAAGGAAACGGCGCGATCACCATCGGCGACTTGGTCAAGAATGCTCTGCGGATGCGCCCTGACCGGATCATCCTGGGGGAAATTCGCGGACAGGAATGTTTCGATTTGCTCGCGGCAATGAACACCGGCCACGATGGCTCGATGTGCACGCTCCATGCCAACAGCCCGCGCGAGTGCCTTGGCCGGATGGAAAATATGATCATGATGGGTGACATCAAAATCCCCAAGGAAGCCATCTCTCGCCAGATCGCCGATTCGGTCGATATGATCGTTCAGATCAAACGGCTGCGCGATGGCTCGCGCCGGGTGACCTCGATCACCGAAGTCATCGGCATGGAAGGCGATGTCATCGTCACCCAGGAATTGTTCAAATTCGAATATCTCGACGAGGACAAGGACGGCAAGATTATCGGCGAATATCGGGCGCTTGGCCTGCGCCCCTATACGCTTGAAAAAGCGCGGCAATATGGCTTTGACCAGCCGTTTCTTGAGGCGTGTCTGTAATTTTGCGCGCTACACCAGCGGCACGTCCATGATCGGATAATTGCGCCATTCGTGCCAATCAAAATGCCACCATTCGCTGGGTAGCGGGATGAAGCCCTCGGTGCTCATCAACCGCTCTAGCATGGCGCGGTTGGCGATAGCCTCGCCCGAAGCATCCATGAACTCGCGGCGCGCCCGGAATGTAAGGTCGTCATAGGCTGATGGCATTGGCAGCACTTGCCCATCCGACAGGCGCACCAGTGTGAGGTCAATCGCACAGCCACGATTATGTTTTGATCCCTGCGCCGGATCGGCGACATAGCCACGCGCCTCTCCGCTAGTGCCCTCCCACATCGCTAGGGTAATCCGCCACGGGCGATAGGCATCGTGGATCAACAGTCCGAACCCTTCGGCCTCAGCCCGAGTTTGCACTCGCCGCAATGCTTCCGCTACCGGCCGCTGGGCCATCGCCCGCGCCACCGGATAAAGCACCCGCCCAAGGAAGTTGTTCGCCGTCGCATAGCGGATGTCAAACCGCAGCCGGGGATCAAATTGGGCCAGAACAACCAGATCAGGGGTTGCTGTCGCCGCCGGGTCTATCGGCATGATGATGGCAGGCGGGCGCGGCAAGCGGGCACAAGCTGACAGCCCGGCCAGCCCAGCCATCGCCCCTACTCCCAGCAACACCGTACGCCGCGAGAGGATGGCGGTGGTCATGCGAACCGCACAGCCAGAGCAAAGGCGAATAAGGTCGCAATCGTGCCGATCACGGTCATCAACGTCCATGGCATGAAACCGACATCATCCATATTGCTTCGCCGCAACCGGCGACGATCCGCAAACACTGAAGTCACCGTCAGGACCAGCGCACCCGCCCCCACGCCTGCAAATACCAATCCTGCTTGCACTTGTCTCACTCTCCGATATGAAGTCGCCCGACGGAAACTGCAATGCTTCCCCCGGAACAATAGGAAAATGATTATGGCAATTAACCGCAAAACTGCAACCATTGTTGCGGGTGCACTGGCGGCACTGACTGCACCAATGCTGGTTCATGGAGCGCTCGCACAGGATAGTGGGCACGCTGGCCATGCAGACCATGCTAATCATCAGGCGCATATGGCGCATATGGCGATCAGTTCCGCAGTAGCAGCCACAACGCGGACCGAAGCTAACCGCGCCCGCGACATGTGGCGGCACCCGGTGGAGACCCTGACATTCTTTCAGGTGCGCCCTGGTGAAACCGTGGTTGAACTGTTCCCCGGAGGTGGCTGGTATACCGAAATCCTCGCGCCACTGGTGCTCGACCACGGCGGCACACTCTATGCCGCAAGCTCGTGGGAGCGCGGCTTGGGCGGTGTGCGCACCCGCCAGACGGGTGATGCAGCGCGCTATGGCGCGGTCCGCCTTGCCGAGTTCCCGCGTGCCGCCGACAGCGTCAATCCCGGCGTGCCCGACGGCAGCGCCGATGTTGTTCTGACATTTCGCAACGTCCACAATCTGCGTTTTGCCGGGCTTGACCAAACCGCAGCAGCATTTCGCCAGATGTTCGCGATGCTCCGCCCCGGTGGGCGGTTGGGGATCGTTGACCATCGCCTGCCAGAAGCGATGGATTCAGCGCTTGAAGAAACCTCGGGCTATATGAAGCGCAGTTCGGTCGTCGCCTTTGCCGAGGCTGCAGGCTTCCGGCTGGCTGGCGAAAGCGAAGTCAACGCCAATCCGCGTGATACCCACGCCCATCCACGCGGGGTCTGGACATTGCCACCCGTCTCACGAGGCGCCGCCGAAGACCCGGATCGCGACCGCTATCTTGCCATCGGCGAGAGCGACCGTATGACATTGCTGTTCGTCAAACCGCTGCAATGAGGCCAACTGCACCAGCAGCTTGAAACTAACTTGGACCCTGTTGCATTTTGGTTGAATCAAAATGCAGGGCAAAGCCAGAATACTGAGAGAAGACTGGACCCCGGCCTGCATCGACGATGCAGTTTATCCTGAGCGCCTGCAAGGCAGTCGAAGGGCTGGGGAACAGCGGGTGAGTGACACCTGACTTGTAATCGCTCTAGATACGTCGCCACACTAGCACCAAATTATTGGCAGGCATGGCGACACGTCGAGCACGGCCAAGGCCATTGGTGCGCGCCAACTCGTCAAGGGCGTCGGTGCTACGCACTCCCCACTCGGCATTGCGCGCCTTTAGGCTCTCGTCAAAGGCGATGTTGCTGGGTGCGGTTTCGACATCAACTTCGATAAATGGACCATAGAGAATCAAGGGCGCGTCCGCTGGCAATATCCGCCCCGCCCCCTCAAACAGTCCGATTGCCACCGCCCATGGCGCGATATGGACCATGTTGCAGCACAGGATCGCGTCGGCATGTGCGACCGGCCAGATCGCGGCGGCGGCATCAATCTTCAGCGGCGGCAGGATATTGGTGCATTCCGTCTCTGCGCTCCACGCCGCAATCGAAACTAGGCCGGCATCGTCATAGTCGCTCGGCTGCCACGTCAGACCGGGAAATGCGGCCGCAAAATGGACCAAATGCTCGCCAGTACCGCTCGCGATTTCGAGCAGGGTTCCACAGAGGGGTAATTCATCGCGCAGAACGCCCAATATCGCATCGCGGTTGCGCTCGGTCGCGGGGGCATAACGCTTGGCCTCGCCAACATCGTCAAAAACAAATGGGGTGCTGCTCGTCACTCTGCTACTGCCGCAACATCGGGATCCCGCCACACCAGCACCGGCTGGCGCGCTGCCAGTGTCTCGTCAACCCGCGAGCGCGGCGCAAAATGCGGTGCCGACTTGAGCGAGGCATCCCCCGCCTTTGCCCGTAGTGCAACGGATCGCAGCGCGCCGATAAACTGGTCGAGCGCCGCCTTGCTCTCGGTCTCTGTCGGTTCAACCAGCATCGCACCATGGACCACCAGCGGAAAATACACCGTCATCGGATGATAGCCTTCGTCGATCAGCCCTTTGGCGATGTCGAGCGTAGAAAAGCCTTCAGCCAAATTACTGTCCGAGAACAAGGCTTCGTGCATACACGGCCCTGAGTGCGCGAATGGCGCGTCGAGCACATCCTCTAGGCTGCGCAGAATATAATTGGCGCTCAGCACCGCATCCTCGGCCACCTGGCGCAGGCCATCTGCACCGTGGCTCATGATATAGGCTAGCGCGCGGGTGAACATCCCCATCTGGCCATGAAATGCGGTCATCCGGCCAAAGGACTGTGCGTGGTGGTCCCCGGCTGTATCTTCCTCAATCAGGACATACTGGTCGCCGTGTTTTTCCACAAAGGGAAGCGGCGCAAAGGGTGCCAATGCCGCTGACAGCACCACCGGCCCCGACCCCGGCCCGCCGCCGCCGTGTGGGGTGGAGAATGTCTTGTGGAGATTGATGTGCATCGCATCAATCCCCAGATCGCCAGGACGGACCCGGCCAACGATGGCGTTGAAATTGGCACCGTCGCAATAGACATAGCCACCGGCCGCATGAACCGCATCCGATATAGCCAGCATGTAGCGTTCAAACAGGCCGCAGGTGTTGGGGTTGGTAATCATCACCGCCGCGACATCGCGGCCCAATCGTGCCTTGAGCGCGGCCAGATCAACGCGACCTTCTGGCGTTGCCGGAATGTCTTCAACGCTGAAACCGGCAAAAGCCGCCGACGCCGGGTTGGTGCCATGCGCGCTTTCGGGAACCAAAATCACCGAGCGCGGATCGCCGCGTGCCGCCAGCGCTGCCTTGATTGCCAATATCCCGCATAATTCGCCATGCGCCCCGGCCTTTGGCGTCATCGCGACGCTATGCATCCCGGTCAGTTTGAGCAGCCAACCGGCCAATTCGTCGATCACCTGCAAGGCCCCCTGCACGCTTTCCTGCGGTGCAAGCGGGTGGATGTCGGCGAACCCCGGCATCCGCGCCACCTTTTCATTCAGACGCGGATTATGCTTCATGGTGCATGAGCCGAGCGGGAATAGGCCCAGATCGATGGCATAATTCTGGCGCGACAGGCGGGTGTAATGGCGCACCGTCTCTGGCTCGGATAGGCCAGGTAGGCCAATTGCGTCGCGGCGCAACAGCGGATCAACCGCTGCATCCATGCGCTCGCAATAGCTGGCCCAACCGGCATCCCATGGCGTTGCCGCCAACACTGGCATCGGGTCGAAATCGATGCCGCTGCGATCAATCGAGCCGATTTCAAAGATCAACGCTTCTTCGAGCATCAGTGCGCGGTTGCCGGTCCAAGTTGGCGGAACATCGTCGTCATCACCCGCCGCAGTCAATTGCGGACGCCAGCCGCTTTGATTGATCGTGCTCATGCCCCGCACTCCTCCGCCAGCACCTGTTTAAGCGCGCTGCACAGGGCGTCCATATCCTCGCTCGTCACGGTTTCAGTGACCGCAACCACCAGCCCGCGCTCCAACTCGGACTGACCAGGAAATAGCCGCCCCAGCGATACCCCCGCCAACACCCCGCGCCGCGCCAATTCGCGCACGACATCACGCGATGGCAGTGGCAGCATCACCGTAAACTCGTTGAAAAACGCCTGCGTCTGGACCTCCACGCCGGGGATGGCGAACAGCCGTGCCGCGACCTCTCTGGCCAGCGCATGGTTGCGCTGGGCCAATTCGCGCAGCCCCGCTTCACCCAGCAAGGTCATGTGGATGCTGAATGCCAGCGCGCACAGCCCGCTGTTGGTGCAGATATTCGACGTCGCTTTTTCGCGCCGGATATGCTGTTCGCGGGTTGACAGCGTCAGCACATAGGCGCGCCGCCCATGGGCGTCGACGCTCTGTCCGCACAGCCGCCCCGGCATCTGCCGCAGATATTTCTGCTTGGCCGCGAACAGGCCAACATAGGGGCCACCAAATTGCAGCCCGACGCCAAGCGATTGCCCTTCGCCGACAACAATGTCAGCCCCCATAGCGCCCGGCGCTTCGATCATGCCCAGCGCAACAGGCTCGGTGACGACCGCGACCAGTAACGCGCCATGGCTATGCGCCGCCGCTGCAATCGGGCGTAAGTCGGTGATCGATCCGAACACATCGGGATATTGCACGACGACACAGCTGGTTTCACCATCAATCGCCGCAATCAGGGCATCGCCCGCCGGTTCGGCGATATTTGGCGCGACTTTCACCAGCGTATCGCCGGTATATTTTGCCATCGTCCGCGCCACCGAGGCATAATGCGGATGCAGCCCGCCAGCCAGCACCGCCTTGGTCCGGCGGGTGACGCGCCGTGCCATCCCGATCGCCTCCCAGCATGCGGTCGATCCATCATACATCGAAGCATTAGCGACATCACAGCCAAACAGGCGTGCGACCTGGGTTTGAAACTCGAACAGTATTTGCAGAGTGCCCTGCGCTATCTCCGGCTGATACGGCGTATAGGCCGTCAGAAACTCACCGCGCTGGATGAGGTGATCGACGCTGGCGGGGATGTGGTGGCGATAGGCCCCGGCTCCGAGGAAAAACGGGACCGACCCGGCGGGGGTGTTGCGCGATGCCAGTGCCGCCATATGTCGCTCGACCGCCAGCTCGCTGGCGTGGGGCGGCAGGCCCGCTATCGGTCCGGGCAGTCGCGCAGCGGCGGGGACATCGACAAACAGATCGTCAATTGAGCGCGCACCAATCGCGGCCAGCATCGCGCTTCGGTCCTGCGGGCTGAGCGGCAGATAACGCATATTGTTATGACTCCTGGGTCGTGGCTGGAACCGCGTTACTCAGCGCGGCTAGGTCGGATAATGTGGCGCCAAAGGTCACCGGGCCAGTGTGGGTAGTGGCCACCCACGGGGCGAGCCAGATCGAGAATCCTGCGTTGCGCGCGCGCTGGCAAAAGGCAAAATCTTCTGAAAGCAAACACCCTGTTTCAGGCTCAATCTGACCCTCGAACAAGCGGTGGACGCGGTCGCCAACGCCAGAGCCAGCGCGTTCATCGGCATCGGTGACATAATAATCATCGCCGGCCAATGTAGTCAGCCGTTCAATCACGTCGCGCCTTATCAACATCAATCCGGTACCAAGCCGCAACAGTTCCACCGGTTGGTCCAACGCAAAGCTGGCGGCTGGCTGCGCCATCGCAAAGGCAAAGTCACCGGTATAATTTGCCAACGCTGATGGATTCGGATCAGCAAGCCCAGATGCTGCTGCGGCGCGACAGTGGTCCAGTTGATCCGTCGGCGCGGCACTGGACCGCCCAATATCGCCAGCCGCTCATCGCCAGCCATCGCAGCAAGCATCGAGAGAACATGGGCCGGAGACACCGATACATCATCGTCGAGGAACAGCATGTGGGTAAAGTCGCTGCGCAGGAACAGGTGCGCCAGCATGTTACGAGCGCGGGTGATCGACGGTTGATGCAAGATAAACGCAAAATCGATCACCATTCCGTGCGCCTGTGCAGCCAGCGCCAGCGCAATCGCAGAGCGCACATAGCCACCCTGCGCGCCCGCATACATCGGTGTTGCAACCATCAAGCGGCATAGCGGTAGCGAATGGTCAGTCACTAGAGTGGCAGCGCGGGCCAATGCCATGCCAGATCACAGCGTATCGACAAAGGCAGCATAGGCCGCCGCATCCATCAACCCGTCTAGTTCGCTGGTGTCGGCCAATGTTATCCGAAAAAACCAGCCGTCACCCTCGGCAGCGCTGTTGACCAGCGCGGGATCGGCTTCGAGTGCAGCGTTGCCTTGGGTCACTTCGCCCGACACCGGCGCATAAATATCCGACGCGGCCTTGACCGATTCGACGACGGCGGCATCATCACCCTTGGCTAGGGTGCGCCCAGCCGGTGGCAGTTCGACAAACACCACATCGCCCAACTGGCCCTGAGCATAATCGGTAATCCCGACGGTTGCACTGGCACCGACGACGTCGATCCATTCATGGTCCTGGGTAAAATAGCGGGGCATGGTCATCCTATCTTTCGGACATAGCGGTGCGGGACAAATGGCATGGCGGCAACGGTGATCGCGATGCGTTTACCGCGCACCTCAGCGACAAGCGCGGTGCCGAGCGCGGCATGTTCCGCCGCGACATAGCCCATCGCAATCGGCACCTCTAGCGAAGGGGAGAAGCCGCCAGAGGTGACTATGCCTATCACTTTGTCGCCAGCAAGTAGCGCTGCGCCTTCGCGCACTGGCTGGCGGCCAGCAATGGTCAGCCCGACCCGGCGGCGCGGCGGGCCATCTGCCAATTGCGCCAATATCTGCTCCGCACCATGAAAGCCGCCTTCCTCGCGGCGGCGCTTGGAAATCGCAAAGGCGAGGCCCGCTTCGACCGGATTAACCGCCGGATCAAGGTCATGGCCATAGAGCGGCAGGCCCGCTTCGAGCCGCAAACTGTCGCGCGCCCCCAATCCGACGGGTTTGACTTCGGGCTGGGCGCACAGAGCATCGGCCAAAGCAACAGCATGTTCAGCGGGGACGGAAATCTCGAACCCGTCCTCACCAGTATAGCCAGAACGGCTGATCCCCAGCGCCACGCCATGCCAGTCATAGGGCGACGCCTGCATGAAGACCAGATCAGCGACAGCGGGCCAATCGGGCTGGAGTGTACTGAGGCCAATCCGGCTGAGGGCAGCGACCGCCTGTGGCCCCTGCAACGCCAGCAGCGCGAGATCATCGCCATGATTGATGGTGATATCGTCAGGCAATTGTTCGCGCAGATAGGCAATATCGTCCCATTTGACCGCGCCATTGACCACCAGATACAGGTTTCTGGCGGCATTGGTAATCATCAGATCATCCAATATGCCGCCATCCTCCGCCAGCAACAGCGAATAGCGCATCCGTCCGGGTTTGAGCGCGCTGATGTCACCGGGCACCAGTGCTTCCAATGCCTCTGCCGCGTCCGCCACGCCATTGGCACCGATCAGTTGCAACTGCCCCATATGGCTGACATCGAACAGCCCGGCGTGGCTGCGGGTCCACAGATGTTCGGCCATGATCCCTTCATACTGGATCGGCATGTGATAGCCGGCAAATTCGACCATCCGTGCGCCGCGTGCGCGGTGCCAGCCATCGAGCGGCAGCGTCATGGTTTCGGGTTCTGTGCCCTCGTCATCGCTGTCGGTTTCAAAATCGTCGCTCATCGCCTCGCTCCGCAAACAATCGGTAAACAGCATGATCAGGCACCCAACAGTTCGTGGGCCGAAATCATCCTGCCCCCTCTGTCGCGGAACCTGAGAGCTTTCGTCAGGCGGGTTGGCTACACCATGGCCTGACTTACACCTTCGGTGGTGCCGACCAGCGGCCAGCACGCTTTCCAGAGTATCGCATATGCCCGCACGGTCCATTGGCCTGAGAGATTCCGGGGCGGTTGCTCCTTCGGCGGCGGCATGAATGCGAATCCACACCGCGCTCTCCCGTGCGGTCAGCGATAGGACCGACTTTGGACCGGGCGATGACGATAAGTCAATCGCGATTATGTCTGCGCCAATGCAGCGGGCACCGCGCTGCGCCCGAACAGATCGGCAAAGCGATTGACCGCAAAGCGGTCGGTCATCCCGGCGATAAAGTCGCCAATATGGCGAGCCCGGCCAATCGCGTCATCGGGCATCCGGCCCTGCCAATCATCGCCCATTGCCGCTGGATCGCTCTGATAGGCTGCAAACAAGCCCGTCACCACTTCCCTTGCTGCATCTGCCGCCGCAATCTGGCTGGGGTGGTGATAGAGGGTGGCATATAAAAAGCGTTTGAGGCCGCGTTCTGATGCAGCCATGGCCTCTGAAAATCCGGCGATGGCGTGGCCCGCAGCACGGACATCC
>JBCKXT010000021.1:0-29639 GCA_038921085.1 Sphingopyxis sp.
GTGAACTCGGTCCATTATCAAGGCGTCGGGCAACTCGCCCCCGGGGTTACGACTGAGGCGACCGCTCCCGATGGATTGGTGGAAGCTTTCTCCACGATGCGATCGGGCGCGCCGGTGTTGGCGGTGCAATGGCACCCCGAATGGGACGCTGATTCGAATGCGGACAGCAACACCTATTTCCGCCTCCTTGGAAAAGCGTTAAGAGGTGAGCCGCTATGAACAGTCGCGTCACCCGATTTAACCGCTATCTAGCACGGCTTGGTTTTTCTCCCTGAGCAGGGTTTTGCGCTGATCTATTCAGCTGGTGAACCCCTATTCCTGGAGAAAACTGATGTCCCGCAATTACGATATCCCTGAACTTCGTCGCTTGGACGTTGCGCACCACCTGCCCGCGCAGCAGGATTACAAGCTCATGGAGGAGCTCGGCGGCGCGCGGATCATTACCCATGCCAAAGGCTGCTACATCTACGACGGCGATGGCAACCGCATACTCGATGGGATGGCGGGTTTGTGGTGCGTCAATGTCGGCTATGGCCGCGACGAACTCGCCGATGTTGCGGCCGAACAGATGCGCGAGCTGCCGTTTTACAACACGTTTTTTAAGACCGCGAACCCGCCGGTCGTGCTGCTCGCCGCAAAGATTGCGGGGTTGACGCAGAACCGGCTCCCCTATGTGTTCTTTAACTCCTCGGGCTCCGAAGCGAACGACACCGTGCTCCGCATGGTGCGGCACTATTGGCAGTTGAAGGGCGAAAAGACCCGCAAGATATTCATCAGCCGTGACAATGCCTACCACGGCTCGACCGTCGCGGGCGTCAGCCTTGGTGGCATGAAAGCGATGCACGCACAGGGCGACTTGCCGATTCCGGGCATCGAGCATGTCCGCCAGCCCTATTGGTATAATGAAGGCAAAGGCATGGCGCAGGACGCGTTCGGCATCGCTTGTGCCGCCGCTATCGAGGAACGTATCCTCGCTGTTGGACCTGAAAATGTCGCGGCGTTTATCGGTGAGCCGGTCCAGGGAGCAGGAGGTGTCATCATCCCGCCGCCGAACTATTGGCCCGAGGTCGAGCGCATCTGCCGCAAATACGGAATCTTGCTGGTCTGCGACGAAGTCATTTGCGGGTTCGGGCGCACCGGCAATATGTGGGGCCATGAAACGATGGGCGTGAAGCCCGACATGATCGCGATGGCAAAGGGGTTGTCATCGGCCTATCTGCCCATCTCGGCTTGTGCAGTTTCGGCCCAGATCGTCGACGTGTTGAAGACCGGTGGCGATTTTGCCCATGGCTTCACCTATTCGGGGCATCCAGTTTCCTGTGCAGTCGCGCTGCGCAATATCGAGATCATCGAACGCGAAGGTCTAGTCGAACGCACACGGGATGATACAGGGCCATATCTTGCTACGGCGCTTGCGACGCTAGGCGATCATCCGCTGGTCGGCGAGACGCGCTCGGTAGGTTTGCTTGGTGCCATTGAAATTACCTCAGACAAAACAACTCATGCGCGCTTTGGCGGCAAGGAAGGCACGGCTGGACCGATGGTGCGCGACTTGTGCATCGAAAACGGCCTGATGGTGCGCGGTATTCGCGACACCATCGTGACCTGTCCGCCACTCATCATCACCCACGCGCAGATTGATACCATCGTCGCAACCATCCGCAAGGCGCTGGACCTTGCAGAACCGGAGCTGTGCAGAACCTGAGCTGTCCGCGCTAACGCCGAGGATGCCACGACGGGATAGGATTGCAGCCCGCACTACGCCCACCTAATTTTGGTCAATAGACCATGTAAAATGCCTGATATTCCCGTTAATCCCTATAATTACGGTGTAATTACGGTGACAGTTGCAACATTTCCCTGTTGGTTCAGCGCAGTGGATCGCCGAAATGGAAGCCAAGACAGGGCATGCGATTGCTCCTGCAAAATGAGGACGAAAGCCAGCGCATGGTAAATAGGGAGAGCTTAAATAGGGAATGTTGCAAGCGTCACCGTAATCGAATGTTGCAACTGTCACTGTAATCCCCGTAATCCGGTCACCGTAACCCCGTTACCCCCACCGTAATCCCTGCTGTCACCGTAATCCCTGCATATGGGTGCTAAACGCGGGGTGCGCGTGCCACGGTTCAGCCGCAGGCGACCCCTATCAGTGGTCGGCTAATTAGGATCAGTCCCCGTTGCAAACATCGCAGAGCGAAAAATCGGAAGTGACTACGCCATTGCCGACGCTGAACGGGTTGCCACAATGACCGCAAGTTGCAGATGACATTTCTTGATCGGCTTCGTCGGACGATATTCCAGCCCGCCTATCGGCATGCCATTTTCGCTTTTCTGCCTCGGTAAAGGACATCATCAGAATTCCTACAATGAATGGCCACCTTAGCCGCACGACCTTAACGACGAGTTTCTAGCACTGGAATTACGGTGACAGTTGCAACATTTCCCTGTTGAATTACGGTGAATTACGGTGACAGTTGTAACATTCCCCTTTTTGTCGCGCACCGCCCCCTTTGGACAGGCTCAACACAGGCCCTTCGACTTCGCTCAGGAGAGGCTTGCAATGTAGGATTTTTCGCGTCAGCATGGCGATTGTCCGGGGTTGTCCCGACCAACTTACCGCCCGCTCTTTGACGCTGTTGATCCCCCACCCCCAACCCCTCCCGCACGCGGGAGGGGGGAATAGAAAGCTGCGCTAGAGGGAGCGAAGAAAGCGCTTAAAGTGACAAAGGAGACAAGCGACCATTGAACTAGCGCAACTTTTGTCACTTTAGGACAACAGGCGCGGCGGGCAGCCCGCACTACGCCCACCTAATTTTGGTCAATAGACCATTTATATTTTTGACATTCCCGTAAATTCCCATTTAACTCGTGACTAAACGCCACGGCGCACGAGATCGATTTGACATTATATTGGTCATATGACATAAAATAGTCAACCGCAAAATTAAGTGTCAAATGGGGCGAGATTATGAAGAATGTTTCAAATATAAGGCGGATACGCGGCAGCCTTTTGGTTAGTATGACGACGGTAGCACTGCTTGCAGGCGGTCGCGTCTATGCTCAAGATGCTACGGATGTTCCAGCCGGGACAGCGCAAACAGCGGGAGCGGAGAGTCATTCGGAGGGCATTGATGAGATCGTTGTTACCGCCCAATATCGCAGCGAAAACATTCAGCGCGTGCCGCTTGCAATCAGCAGTGTTTCGGGCGACGACCTTGCCGCCGCCGGGGTCAGCGATCTGACTGGCCTGTCTGCCAATGTGCCCGGTCTCTATCTTTCGAGTTACTCCACCCTCTCACCCCAGCTCTTCATTCGTGGCGTCGGATCGAACGACGATGGCATCACCTCGGAAGGTGCTGTCGGCGTCTATCTCGACGGCGTTTATGTCGGACGGGCTTCGTCGGCACTGTTTGACCTGTTCGATCTTGATCGGGTCGAGGTGTTGCGCGGGCCACAGGGTACACTTTACGGGCGCAATACCAATGGCGGCGCAATCAAGATCGTGACGGCACAGCCGGGCCCCAATTTTAACGCCGCAGTCGAGGTCGGCTACGGCAGTTTCGACCAGCGAACGCTGCGCGGATTGGTTAGCGGCGCACTTGGTGACAACGTCTATGCCAAGCTTTCTGGTAGCTACAGGGGGCGTGATGGCTGGACGCGCGACACCGCAACCGGTGTGAGGCTCAATGACGAGGACAGCGCGAGCCTGCGCGGCCAGCTGAGGATTGAGCCAGCTAGTGGCGTCGATGCGACGCTGAGCCTAGATTATTCGCGCGACCGCCCGACCAGCACATTCAAGGAAGTCGTCGGCGGCACCTTGTTCGGTCTGTACCAGGAAAGCCCGGATCCCTTTGTCGGTTCGTATGACCTGCCGGGCGCGTTCATCCGACGCGATATTGCCGGCGCGTCGGTTGCGATCAACTGGGACACCGGGCCAGCGGTGTTAAGCGTGATTTCGGCTTATCGCGATACCGATATCCATTACACCGAAGATTATGACAGTACCCCCTTTCCCGTAGTTCAGCTCGACACAAGGCAAAGGGCGAAGCAGTTTACGCAGGAGCTGCGGCTTGTTTCCGAAGAGGGAGAAAGCTCCTTTTCATGGATCGCCGGTGCCTTTTACCTGCGCGACCGTGGGCGCAGTTTAGACCAGTTCATCCTGCCCTTTTTCGGTCTGGACGACGAAATTACCAGTGCGAGTACGCAGACATCGAGCATCGCTGCGTTTGGCGAGTTCAGCTTGCGTGTTACCGACAGGCTGCAACTGACAGTCGGCGCCCGCTATACCCATGAGCGCAAGCAACTGGCGGTGCAGCGAACTTACCGGCCGCAGGACGGTTCGCCGCTGATTGATTTCGTGCCGCTTACCGACACCGCGATCTCGTTCGACAATTTCTCGCCAAGGCTGGTCGTCGAATATCAGGCAACCGAAGATGTGCTTGGCTATGCCAGTGTTACGCGCGGTTTCAAGAGCGGGGGATTCAACAATTTTCCGGCCAACGCGATCGCGGCTGCAACCGCCTTTTCGCCAGAAAATATCACTGCCTATGAAGTCGGGCTCAAGGTAACAGCGTTTGACCGCCGCCTGCGTGTCAATAGCGCGGCCTTTTATTATGACTACTCAGATCTACAGGTTTTCGCGCCAATTGATACCGGCGGCGCGTTGCCGGTGATCCAGATCACCAATGCTGCCAAGGCCAGCGTCAAGGGCTTAGAGATCGAACTGACAGCAACACCGGTGCACGGCGTTACGGTGGAACTGAACTATGCGCATCTGCTGTCACGTTACCGGCGTTTCCTGTTCAACGCGGTGGATCTTGCCGGTAACACCCTGCCGCGCGCGCCGCGTGACACAGTGACGGCATCGCTCGAATGGGCGGGCAGCATCGCCGGTGATACGCAGCTTCGACTGCGCGGCGAATATGTTTATAGCAGCAACCTGTTTTTCACGCCGTTCAACGATCCTGATCTCCAGACGGGAAGATTCGGGTTACTCAACGCGTCCGCTACGCTGGCTTTGGGCGGAGGGCACTGGACGCTCTCGGTGTATGGCAGGAACCTTACCAACAAACATTATCTCGGCCACGGGATTGACGCGATTGCCAATTTCTTTGATCTAAAGACCGGGCAGTTGGCAGCTCCGCGGCAATATGGCATCACCTTGGGTTGGCGTTATTGAGGTAGAAAATTGGCGAACGATACAACAGGCAGACCAAGCCGCCCCGGTACGGCTGTCCATGAAAAGGGACGGCAGCGCGTCGAGGAAATCCTCAACGCCGCCACTCTTGTGCTTATCGAAGACGGATATGCCAGCTTCACGATGCGACGCATTGCCGAAAAAGCAGACGTGAGGCTGAGTAACCTCCAATATTATTTCAAGATAAAGGAGGATCTGCTCAACGCCCTGCTGAAACGGACCTTCGACAATTACACCATTGCACTGGAAGAAGTTGCGCGCACACACAAGGGCAGTCCCAAATCCCGCTTCATGATGACCATCGACTATCTGCTGAAGGATCAGGAAGATCAGGCGAGTTGCGCGATCTTTTGGGAGCTATGGGCGCTTGCCGGGCGTGACCGGAGCGTAGCTGCGATCATGAACGCTTATTACACTGCCTATTTGGAGCAAGTTACTGATGCAATTCGCGGAGTATCTCCCGATATGCCCAAGCGTCGCGCGCAGAGGCATGCGGGCGCCATTGTAGCCCTTATCGAAGGGGCTTCCCTGCTGCGAGGCTTTGGCAAGCCGCGACGGACGTCCCTGGCTGGATACGAACAAACGATCCGCGATATCTGCGAAGGATTGGCGCAATCGGTTTAGCACTACTTTGGCAGATTTTTGATCTCTGAACGGTGCCACGGGGCGCCGTTTGCTCGATGTAATCATCGCTAGCCGTTGATCCCGGCTGCACTATAAAATATGGTGGACGCACACGGGCTCGAACCTACGACCCGCTGATTAAGAGTTATTTTTGAGCACGTCCGCCACTGTCCTAACATATCCGAAATCCCTTGCAAATGCGCCGTTTATGTGTCCTACATCGTCCGGTGGTTTCCGGGGGTATGTTCCCTAATCTGTTACCTTAGGTAACATACCGGGACCCGCTGATGCAGATTTCAGGAGGCCCCGATGGCGAGCGCGGTAGGGCTAACGGGCGCGAAGATCAAAGGATTGAAGTCACCGGAAAAGGGGCAGGCGGAATATGCCGACAAGGTGGTTTCCGGCCTTCGCATCCGCGTGGGCACGTCAGGCGCAAAGACCTTTATCATCCGCAAGCGCATTGGCGGGCGGGTGGCCAACGTCACAGTGGGCCGCTTCCACGATCAGCGCTTCACTCTGGCCGACGCGCGCAAGAAGGCGCGGACCCTGCTTAACGATATCGAGGGCGGCGGCGATCCACGAACCGAGACGCGCAAGAAAGCGGGCGCTGGTTCCGGCACCGTGCGGGCGCAGTTTGACGATTATAAAAAGGCGAAGGCGGGCAAGCGTTCGATTGCCGAGATCGAGCGGATATTCGGCAAGTATGTGTTGCCGGAGATCGGCGGCCGGCTGGCGGATAGCATCAACCGGGCGGACATGACGCGGCTGATCGACGGCGTGGCGACGGGCGGCGGGAAGCCAACCCCGGTTATGGCGCGCGCCGTCGCCGCCCAGCTTAGCGCCTTCTATTCGTGGGCAATGCCGCGCCTGCACCGGCTGGAGATCAATCCGTGCCGCGATGCCGGCAAGCCGGATCGGCCGAAGGCGCGGGAACGGGTGCTTACCAATGCCGAGCTAAAGGCGCTGTGGACGGTGCTGGAGGGGGAGGGGGTCCCGTGGGGGCCTTCGGTCAAGCTGCTGATACTGACCGGGCAACGCCGCGACGAAGTGTTCAGCGCCGATCGTGCCGAGTTCGACCTGAAAGCGAAGCTGTGGACGATCTCCGGCGCGCGGGCGAAGAACGGCAAGGCGCACCTTGTCCCCCTGTCCGCCGCCGCCGTGGCGCTGGTCGAGGGCGTCCCGGAGATCGAGGGCAGCGCCAAGCTGTTCCCGTCCCGCTCCAACCTGGAGAACGGCGCATCGGGCTTTAGCAAGGCGCTGGAGCGAATACTGGGGGCGATCGAGAAGGATATAGGGCCGATCGAGCGTTTCACCCTTCACGATCTACGCCGGACGCTGGCGACCGGCCTGCAACGGCTGGGCGTCCGGCTGGAGGTAACGGAAGCGGTGCTTAATCACGTTGCGGGCACGCGCGGCGGGCTTGTCGGCGTCTATCAGCGGCACGAGTTCCTGGAAGAAAAGCGGCACGCGCTGAAGGCTTGGGCAGCCGAGGTCGAGCGCATTGTGACCGCGAAGGTTCGCGGCAATGTGGTGGCGATCAATGGCTGAGCGGCGATCCGTGCGGCTAGATGATGTGGATTTGATTGCGGGCGATGAATCACACACGCCGGACGCCCGCCGATGTCGAAATCTGGCGCGGGACCGATATTGAGGTCCGCGCCAATAACGCGATTGAGGGTATCAAAAGCGATGCCCGTTCGGATGCGCTTTTCGCCATGCTGATCGAAGGCTGCATTCGACGCTGGGCTATACCAGCCCGATGGCGTTCGAGAAGAAATGGCTTGCCAGCCAAATCAGCTTGACATCATAGTCAGCACGTCAAGGGAGACGCTAGACGAGGGCAGGGTCAATAGTGCCAGTGGGCTTTAAGCGGATAGGCAAGGGTGCATGAAAAGGTCGCAAATGTTCGTCAGGATACTTCCTTTAACTTTTTTGCGGGAGGGAGGTTCGTTCATCTCTGTTTGCCGGTTACGTTCGCCCAGCCGCAGCTTGCGACCGGCCATGCGGTTGGCTGTGGCCCTGACACTCGTTTTGGCGCAGCCGACATGGGCGCAGTCGGGGGAGAGCGCTTCACTCGGGCTCGGTGAGGTGATCCGTCTTGCCACCAGCCAGCGCCAGGAGCTGGCGGCCGCGCAGGCCCGCATCCGCGCCAGCGAGCAACGGCCCGTAATCGTCTCGGCGCTCGAAGACCCGATGGTCTCCGCCTCGATCGACCACAAGCCATTCGGGATGAGCGGAATGGACTGGAGTCTGGCTGTCGAGCAGCGCTTCCCGCTCAGTTCGGTGCGACGGAACCGTAGGCAGTCAGCGCTGGCGGAAGTGACGCGGATGCGGGCCGAAGCAGAGGATCAGGAACTTGGCATAGCGCTGGAGGCAGCTTCAGCCTTCCTGATGCTGCAGGAGCGGCGGCGTTCATCCGATCTGCTGCGCGAGCGACTCGAGATCTCGCGCGCCGTCGTCGCTGCGGCCAATGCGCGCTATGCAGGGGGAGCCGGGCAACAATCAGACGTGCTTCGCGCCGAGGTCGAAGTCGCTCGGTTGGAGGGGCAGCTCCGTGCTTCCCTGCCCCGAATTGCGGCCGCCGAAGCGATGTTGAACGCAAGCATCGGTCGAGAGGTCGATAACCCTGTTCCGGCGCTGCGGCCACCCGTGCTTGCCCAACCAATCCCGACTTGGGCTGCAGTTCAGGCACGGCTGTCAGCACTCCCGAGGCTGGACGCAGGTCGTGCGAATATCGCGCGCGCCGATGCCGACGTCCGCGTGATGCGAAATATGTATACGCCGATGGCAACGGTTCGCGCTGGCCCCTCTTACACCATGTCGGAAGGCTACGGCGCCATGGCGATGGTTGGGGTCAGCGTGCCGATCTGGCGGTCTAGGTTGCACGCCGGCGTGCGGGAGGCGGAGGAGATGCGCCAGATGTCGGATGCGGATCTTCAGGCAATGACGCGCATGGCCGAAGGGGAAGCAGCGCAGGCGCTGAATGAGCTTGAGGCGGCCAGCGCGCTTCAACGGTCGCTGCGTGAGGAGATTGTGCCTCGCGCGCGCTTCGCGATCGGGCCATCACTTGCGGCTTATGCGGCGGGACGGCAGCCACTCGTCGCGGTCCTCGAAGCACTGCAGGCCCTGTGGTCAGTGGAAACCGAACTGATCGAAGCCGATATGCAGACTGGTCTCGATTGGGCACGGTTGGGGCGGGCGATCGGCTCATTCGAAATGATCACGCTGTGAGGATCCGCTGGGATGGCTGGCGCACACCAGCTTTGGCTGCGGCCGCGACAGCGGGGCTATTCGTCATAGCAGGGCTCGTGCAGAGCGCGCGCGGTGGCTGGCCGTTCGATGAGCGCCCGCACAGTGTGGCTACCATAGCAGCCGGGCCGACAAGGGCCGTATCCGTCCGTAGGGACCGAGTAGCTGTCGAGGTAAGCCCCGCCAATATAGCTCGCCTTGGCATCCGCTTGGTGCCTGCCAAGAGCGAGGATATCACCTACACCGTAACCGCTGTGGCGACGGTGGCGCTGGACGAGTCGCGTCTCTCACACGTGCACACTCGCGTCTCTGGCTGGATCGAGCAACTATATGTCAACACGACGGGTGAGTATGTGCGCGCCGGGCAGCCGGTGGCGCGGATATTTTCCCAAGAGTTGGTCTCTTCGCAGGCGGAATATCTCGCCGCCCGTAGGTTCGCGGCCTCAGGCTTCGCCACGTCAGTGGTGGAGAGCGGACGCATGCGTCTGCGCGTGTTCGGTATGACCGAGGGCGAAATCAGAGGCATAGAGCGCTCGGGTCGCCCCATCCGCCTTGTGACCGTGACAGCGCCGACCAGCGGCGTCGTCGTCAACCTCGGCGTTAGCGTCGGCACTGCAGTTGATCCCGCCACCGAGCTCTTGACGCTTGCCGATATGTCTACCGTCTGGGTCTTGGCGGAAATCCCGGAAGCCGATATTCGCGCCATCCACAACGGAACCCCAGCGCAGCTGGACTTCCCGTCTGTTGGTCTGGCATCAATCCCCGCCCGAGTGAATTTCGTTTATCCGACCCTTTCCGAACGCACGCGCACCCTTCGGGTCAGGTTTTCGGTCCCTAACCGCGGCGCGCGATTGATCCCCGGCCTCTACGGCAACGCAAAGTTTGAGATGTCGGGCGGACGCGGCATCATCGTTTCCCGCGATGCCGTGATCGACACCGGGCGGCGCCAGCACGTGTTCGTCGCTAGAGGCAACATGTTTGAACCGCGCCCGGTAGTGGTTGGTTCCCGCTTGGGTGATCGCGTGGTAATCTTGGAAGGCCTCATGGAAGGCGAACAGGTCGTTGCCTCCGGCACCTTCCTGCTCGATTCCGAGAGCCGCCTGCGCGCGACCGGCGGCGCTGGAGCCCACAGCCACGGTGGGACGCCCCAGCCGTGATCGAACGCATAATCGAACAGTCCGCGCGCTACCGCTGGCTGGTTTTCGGTATTGTGCTTGTGCTCGTTCTCTGGGCGGTGGATTCGACCCGGAAGACTCCGCTCGATGCATTACCTGACCTCTCGGATCCGCAAGTCATCCTTTACACCGAATGGATGGGTCGAAGCCCCGATCTGGTGGAAGACCAGATCACTTATCCGCTGGTCAGAGCGATGCAAAGCACACCAGGCGTGCGAACCGTGCGTGGCTATTCGATGTTCGGAATGAGCTTCACCTACATCATCTTAGAGGACGGCACTGACACTTACTTGGCCAGAACGCGCGTCCTGGAGCAGCTCGGTCGTGTTCAGCAGCAGCTCCCTGCAGGAGTCACTCCGACTTTTGGACCAGATGCGAGTGGAATCGGTTGGGTATACCAATATGTACTGGAAGACCGCAGCGGTCGGCTCGACCTAGCCGAGCTTCGCGCGCTGCAGGATTTCATCGTGCGTCCTGCGCTCCAGGCAGTACCCGGCGTTGCCGAGGTCGCGTCCATTGGGGGGTTCGAGCGGCAGTATCAGATCGTAGCCGACCCTGCGCGACTGGTTGCCTTCGGCCTCACCATGGCGGACCTTTCCAGAGCTGTGCGCGATGCCAACTCAGAGGTGGGTGCGCGCGTTCTGGAGCTGGCGGGTCGGGAATATGTGATTCGTGGGCGCGGGTATGTGCGCGACCTCGGCGACCTTGAGAAAAGCGTCGTCACGGTCGGGCCTGGAGGCACTCCCATCCGGCTCAGCGATGTGGCCACGGTGCGTTTCGGTCCCGAGATCAGGCGCGGCGCTGCCGACTGGAACGGGCGAGGAGAGGCCGTGGGCGGCATCGTCGTGGCACGGATCGGTTCAAACGCACTTCAGGTCATCAATGCGGTGAAGGCAGCCACCTCCGAGCTGTCACTCCCCCCGGGCATACGGCTCGTTCCGACTTATGACCGCTCTGATCTCATCCTCGGCTCGGTCGAAACGCTGAAAAGCACCCTGTTAGGCCAAGCGGTGATTGTCGCCATCATCTGCATGGTGTTCCTGTTTCACGCCCGTTCCGCGCTGGTTGTTATGATCGTCCTGCCGGTGTCGGTGCTGATGTCGTTTATCGGAATCCGCTACCTCGGTCTCACCACCAACATCATGTCATTGGGCGGCATCGCGATCGCTATCGGCGAGCTTGCCGACGCAACGATCGTACTCGTGGAGAATGCGAATACCCGCTTGGCTGCCGCTCCGCCCGGTAGCGACCGCAAGCGGATTATCGTCGATGCGTGCAAGGAAGTCGGGCGGCCGATCTTCTTCTCCCTGCTACTGGTGACGGTCAGCTTCCTGCCCATCTTCACGCTAGCGGGACAAGCTGGCGATCTTTTCGCGCCGCTTGCCTACACGAAGACGTTTGCCATGTTCGCGGCGGCAATTCTATCGATCACTCTCGCACCGGCCCTGATGGTGCTGCTTCTACGCGGCCGCTTCCGTGGCCAGGCCAAAAACCCAGTCGGACGAGCACTCACTCGCGTATATTTGCCGATCGTCCGGTTCGCCGTGCGCCACAGGCTGGCCGTAGTCGCCGCCGCCGCCCTGCTGATGATCGCTACAGTGCCTGTTTTCCAACGCCTGGGCTCAGAGTTCATGCCGCCGCTGGATGAAGGCTCGCTGCTCGTCATGCCAACAACGTTCCCCGGCATCGCGATTGAGGACGCGCGCCGTGCGCTTGAAGCCCAGGACCAGGTCATCATGAGCTTCCCCGAAGTCGCATCTGTGCACGGCAAGACTGGCCGCGCGGAAACGGCCACCGACCCGGCACAGCTCGACATGAACGAGTCCGTGGTGATCCTCCGCCCGCACGATGAGTGGCCGCTGCGCCCGGCGCAACGCTGGTACAGCGCCAGCGCCCCCGAGGCGATGAAGCCGCTGTTAGGGCTGATCTGGCCCGAGCGGCTGCGGCGCACCTTGGCCGAACTATCACAGGACATGGACGCAGCACTGCGCATGCCCGGCTATCAGATAGCTATTGCACCACCAATTCGCACCCGCATCGACATGCTTTCGACCGGTGTTCGTACGCCAGTCGGAATCAAGGTCTTCGGCGGCAATCTCGAAGAAATAGAGCGGATCAGCGTCGCGCTGGAGGGCATGCTGCGGGAAGTGCCAGGTACGCGCAGCACGTTTGCTGAGCGCCAAACCGGCCGCGAATATATCGACATCGTACCCAACCGCGACTTGATTGCCCGATATGGTCTCACGGTTCGCGACGTGCTGGATACGGTCGAAGCGGCGATCGGCGGGGCCAATGTATCGACTGTGATTGACGGCCGCGCTCGCTTCTCGGTCAACCTGCGCTACGCTGCTGATTTCCGCGAGGATCCCGAAGCCATTCGCGATATCCTCATCCCGTTCCAGTCCACAGGGCCATCGGTAACCTATGGTGGCGGCAACAGCGGAGTGGGCACAAGTGCACCCGTCGCGCCAATGGTCAGTGCACCTGCAGCAGCCGCCGGGGATGGAATGGCCGGCGGCATGGGCGGGGGAGCGACACAACCGGACAACGGCAGTGGCAGCGCAATGACGCCAGGGCGCATGGGCTCATCGCCTTCTGGGGCATCGCCCGACTTCACCGAACGCTGGCGTCCACCGGGTGCCGCGGTACCGCTCGGGCAGATAGCCGAGGTCCGCATCACGACTGGACCTCCAATGATCAAGACCGAGAATGGCGCGCTTGTCGGCTACGTCTATGCTGACATCGATCCGACCGCGCGCGATCTCGGCGGTTGGGTCGATGATGCCAAGGATCTTGTGGAAGCGCGCCTGACGTTGCCGTCGGGTTACCACCTTGAATGGACAGGACAGTACGAATTCCTGGCTGAGATGGAGGAGCGCCTCAGTTACGTGCTTCCACTCACCCTGCTGCTGATCATAGGCTTGCTCTATCTTGCCACACGCGGTTGGATGCAGACCCTGCTGGTTCTCGCAAGTCTTCCTTTCGCGATCGCGGGCAGCATCTGGCTCTTGGCCGCGATGGACTACAACATGTCAGCTGCGGTCTGGGTCGGTATTATTGCAGTGGCAGGCGTCGCAGCCCAGACCGGAATCGTCATGATTGTCTACCTCGACGAGGCGTTCGAACGGCATAAGAGGGAGGGACGCATCCGCGCGCCCGAGGACGTCGACGCGGCTGTCATCGAAGGGGCTGCGATGCGCGTCCGACCGCTAATCATGACGGTGGCGACGACGGTACTCGGGCTGATGCCGCTCCTCTGGGGGTCGGGTGTCGGTGCCGACGTCGCGGCCCGCACCGCCGCGCCCGTCGTCGGCGGGCTCTGGTCTTGCATGGTGCTGACACTGCTGGTGCTGCCAGCCGCATACTCGATCTGGCGCCGGCGGCAGATCGGCTCCTCATCCCTTGCTACCGAGCCGGCGCTGTCAGCCTAATTGCAACTCGTCTCCAAATTGACGCGCCAATCCCCGAATTGAGCCTAGTTCAGGCAGCAAGCGTCTGCCACTCGGCCAAGGCGACGAATTGAAATAGCGGAAAGGGTCGGATTTCGGTTTCGATCGACGGCTCATCTCGCCAACATACCGCCCATCTCCCCGCCGGTCCATTTGCTTTGACAGCATAATTGATCTCGATCAAGGCGCGGCAGCCCGGGATGCAGTAACACTTTCGCTGGGATGAAATGGCTTGCCAGCCAAATCAGCTTGGCAGCATAATCAGCGAGCCAAGGGAGACGTTAAACGAGGGCAAGGTCAAGGAGCAGTCGACGTGATGGACGATCATAGTTCCCACCCGCACCATGGCAGCGACGCTGCAGTAACGGCGGGAGAGCGCGCTCGCGACCCGATCTGCGGCATGATGGTCGCCAAGGCGACGGCGCTCACTTCCTCACGCGGCGGACATTCCTATTTTTTCTGTAGCGCTGGCTGTCGTGCCAAATTTGTCGCCGAACCGGCCCGCTATCTTGCCACCGCCTCCGTACCCCAGCCCGAAGGTTTCGCGCCCGAAGGAGCCATCTGGACGTGCCCGATGCATCCGGAAATCCGTCGCGACGGTCCGGGGGCCTGCCCGATCTGCGGGATGGCGCTTGAGCCACTGACCCCAACCGCATCGGATGCGGCAAACCCCGAACTCGCGGACATGACCCGGCGGATGTGGATCGGGCTTGTGCTTACACTGCCGGTGGTTGCGCTCGAAATGGGTGGTCACGTGACCGGGCTGCACCAATGGCTTGGTCAGCAAAACTCGAACTGGCTGCAATTGGTGCTGGCGACTCCGGTTATCCTGTGGGCTGGCTGGCCGTTCTTTGTGCGCGGTTGGGCCTCGGTCATCAACCGCAGTCTCAACATGTTTACGCTTATCGCTATGGGGATCGGAGTAGCGTGGCTGTATAGCGTGGTCGCGACCCTCGCGCCGACGGCCTTCCCCAGCGACATTCGCACCACCGAAGGCGCGGTCGCCGCCTATTTCGAGGCTGCTGCCGTAATCACCGTCCTTGTCCTGCTCGGGCAGGTGCTCGAACTGCGTGCGCGGGCGACCACCAGCGGGGCCATCCGTGCGCTGCTCGATCTCGCGCCCAAGCTGGCGCGGCGGGTCCGCCCCGATGGCAGCGACGAAGAGGTGGCGCTCGATGCGGTCCTGACGGGTGATACCTTGCGCATCCGCCCCGGCGAAAAGGTGCCGGTTGACGGTGTCGTTTTGTCGGGGCGCGGTTCAGTCGATGAATCGATGGTCACCGGGGAATCGATGCCGGTTACCAAGGAGACCGGTGCCCGGCTGATCGGCGGCACGATCAACCAGACGGGTGGATTGCTGATGCGGGCGCAACAGGTCGGGCGCGACACCATGCTCTCGCGGATCGTGCAGATGGTCGCCGATGCACAGCGCAGCCGTGCGCCGATCCAGCGGCTGGCAGACCAGGTTGCTGGTTATTTTGTCCCCGTCGTCATTGCGGTCGCAATGTTCACCTTTGTCGGCTGGCTGATCTGGGGGCCGCCCCCTGCGATGGTTTACGGCCTGATCACAGCGGTTGCCGTGCTGATTATCGCCTGCCCCTGCGCGCTCGGGCTGGCAACACCGATGTCGATCATGATCGGTGTTGGGCGCGGGGCGCAGCACGGGATATTGATCAAGAATGCCGAGGCACTGGAACGGCTGGAAAAAATCGATACCCTGGTCGTCGACAAGACCGGAACGCTGACCGAAGGCAAGCCCTCGGTGGTCGCGATCCTAGCTGCCGAAGGGTTTGAAGAAGGCGAGGTGTTGCGCCTTGCAGCAAGCCTTGAACGTGCGAGCGAGCACCCGCTGGCCGACGCTGTGGTTGCAGCAGCAATCGGGCGCGGGCTGACTCTGAGCGAGCCAGTCGACGTCGATCAGCCGGTTGGCAAAGGCGTGACCGGCAATGTTGATGGGCGTCGCATTGCCGCCGGAAATGCTCGCTTCATGCAAGAAACGGGCACTGCCACGTCCAGCCTGACCGCGCAGGCAGAGGCATTGCGGGCCGATGGCGTGACCGCGATTTTTGTTGCTATCGATGGCAAGGCGGCAGGCGTGATTGGTATTGCTGACGCCATCAAAGCATCCACCCCTGACGCCCTTAAAGCGCTTGCGATAGCAGGGATCAGGGTCATCATGCTTACGGGCGACAACCGGGTTACGGCCGAGGCGGTAGCCCGTCGTCTCGGCATCACCGATGTCGAGGCTGACGTCCTGCCCGATCAGAAGAGCGCGATTGTCAAACGCCTGAAGGATGAAGGGCGGATTGTGGCGATGGCCGGTGACGGGGTCAATGATGCGCCGGCACTTGCCGCCGCCGATGTTGGAATCGCCATGGGAACCGGCACCGACGTTGCGATGGAAAGTGCTGGGATCACGCTGTTGCTAGGGGATCTGACCGGCATAGCACAGGCACAACGACTGAGCCGCGCCACGATGCGCAATATCCGCCAGAATCTGTTCTTTGCCTTTATCTACAATGCGGCAGGGATTCCGCTTGCGGCAGGTGTGCTATACCCGCTGTTCGGATTGCTGCTGTCGCCGATCTTTGCAGCGGCAGCAATGGCGCTTTCATCAGTCAGCGTAATCGGAAATGCGCTACGCCTTCAAAGGATGAGGATTTGATGAGAAACCCAAATCGTGCCTGGGTTATGGCCGCAGTGTCGGCAGCGATCATTGGACTGTTTTATCTGTTGCGGGAGCATTGGGCGCATATGTTCGGGGTCGGACGTCGCCAAGGAAACCGGCGGCATCATCCTGATGCGCAACGATGTGCGCGACGTGGTATTCGCCATCCGCCTCTCACGGGCCACGCTGCGCAAGATCAAGCAGAACCTGTTCTGGGCATTTATCTACAACAGCATTGGCATACCGATTGCTGCCTTTGGCTTCCTCAATCCCATCATCGCAGCGGCGGCGATGGCGCTGAGCTCGCTCTCCGTCATCGTCAACTCGGCCTTGCTCAAGCGAGCGAAGTTGGAGCTGTAATGATGAGCGTACTTCCTTCGCGCCAGAGGGCACAATTCACGGATTTGTGCTGTTCGCCGGTCAGATCGACGCCGGGCGTGCTTGGATCGACGAGATCGGACGACGGGTGCGACTGGTCAGGCCGGTACTGTCAGTCTAATGTGCAGCCGTGACGGCCAAACTGTGATATATACGCATGGCTTTATTTATGTTCTGAAAAGGGAGAGTCGGCCGTGACGGTCGAAAAGCGCCTTCCGCTTCCAAGCGCCGAACTTGTCGCGCAACTTCGCGCTTCGGCAGAAGCTTTGCCGAGCCCCGATGCGCCAGAATTCGCGGCGGCGTTCGACCGTTTCGGGGATGCGCGTGTCGTCCTTCTCGGCGAAGCGACTCACGGCACCCATGAGTTCTATGCCGCTCGGGCCGCGATCACCCGCCGGTTGGTCGAGCGTCATGGCTTTTCCATCGTTGCGATTGAGGGAGACTGGCCGGATGTCGCCCGGATCGACGATTATGTGCGCCATAATTCGCCGCGCCCGCGCCGCGGCGATACATTCGTGCGCTTTCCGACCTGGATGTGGCGCAATCAGGAGGTGTTGGCCTTTGCCGACTGGTTGCGCGGCCACAACGCCGCACTGCCTGAAGCGCAGCGGGCCAGCATGCGGGGGCTTGATGTCTACAGCCTAGGCGAATCGATCCATGCCGTCATCGCCTATCTCGACCGGCACGATCCGCCCGCCGCCGAGGCGGCACGGCATCGCTATGGCTGCTTGATCCCCTGGCAGGACGAGCCCCAACATTACGGCCGCGCCGTCGAACATGGTCTGTTTGCCGGTTGTGAAGAGGCTGTGGTCACGCAGCTGGGCGAACTGCTCCTGCGTCGAATGGAGCTGATGGCGGATGACGGCGAGGCCTATTTCGATGCCGAGCAGAACGCCCGGATCGTCCGCGCCGCCGAACGCTATTATCGGGCCATGTACCGGGGAGCTGCGGCGAGCTGGAACCTGCGCGACCGGCACATGTTCGAGACGCTGCAAGCGCTGATGGCGCATCAAGCCGATGCGCGTGCGGTCATCTGGGCGCATAATTCGCATGTCGGCAATGCCTCGGCCACGGCGATGGGCTGGAACGGCGAGTTCAATATCGGCGAACTGGTCCGTGCCGCCTATGGCGACCAGGCGGTGTCGATCGGTTTCGGAACGGACCGGGGGACTGTCGCCGCCGCATCGGACTGGGGCGGGCTCATGCAGGTCATGCAGGTTCTCCCCGCCCGCGAGGACAGCTGGGAAGCCGCGTTCCGCCGGACTGGCATCGCGCGCAGCCTGACCGACTGGCGCGGCAGCAAGCGGCGCGAACTAGCCAAGGCCTTGTCGCAGACCTTGCTCGAACGGGCTATCGGCGTCGTCTATCGGCCCCAGACCGAGCTGGCGAGCCACTATTTCGAAGCCGTCCTTGCCGATCAGTTCGATGCATGGGTGTGGTTCGAGGAAAGCCGCGCAGTCACCCCGCTTGGTCCGGAACGTCCGGAAGGCGCGCCGGGAACCTGGCCGTTCGGGCTATGAGCGCGGGGCCATCGGCAGGCGCCGTTCGCGAATTGGAGATTGGCGGGGCGCCGCCGCTAGCTGCCCTTCTGGGCATTCCCGCGAAGCCGAAAGGGATCGTTATTTTCGCCCATGGCAGCGGTAGCGGGCGGCTCAGCCCGCGAAACAACCATGTCGCGCAGCGACTGCGCGAGGCGGGCCTGGCGACATTGCTGCTCGATCTCCTGTCGCCCGGAGAGGAGGCCGACAGGCGCAACGTCTTTGACATCGCGCTGCTCGCCTCGCGGCTGCGGCGCGCGACGGACTGGGCGGCCAGCCATCCGGAAACGGCAGACCTGCCTCCCTGCTATTTCGGCGCTAGCACAGGCGGCGGCGCGGCCTTGCGGGCAGCCGCGGGCGACCCGCGGATCGCGGCCGTGGTGTCGCGCGGCGGGCGGCCCGATCTGGCGGGCGAGGCGGCGTTGGCAGAGGTGGCCGCGCCAACCCTGCTGATTGTCGGAGAACTCGATGGCGTGGTCATCGAACTCAACAGCGAGGCGCTGAATGCCATGCGTTGCAAGCGGGAGATGGTGATCGTTCCCGGCGCAGGGCATCTCTTTGAAGAGCCCGGAACACTGGACCATGTCGTGACCCTGGCGAGGGACTGGTTCGTCCGGCACGTGGGAGGCAAGTCATGACGGTTCTGCCCGACCGCTTTGCAAACCGCAGCCAGGCCGGGCGACTGCTGGCCAGGGCGGTCAAGGCCTTGAACCTTGCAGGGCCAGTGGTCTTGGCTCTGCCGCGCGGCGGCGTTCCGGTTGGCTATGAAGTCGCGCGCGAACTAGCCGCGCCGCTCGACATTCTGCTGGTGCGCAAGATTGGCGCACCTGGTCACGAGGAATATGGTATCGGCGCCTTGGTTGATGGCGCTTCGCCGCAGTTGGTGATTGACGAGGCGGCAGCGCGGATGGTGGGCGCAGACCGGGCCTATATCGAACGGGAGGTGGCGCGCCAGCTGGAGGAGATCGAACGGCGCCGTGCCGCCTACCGCACTGGCCCGCCGCTTTCGCTGGTAGGCAGGCCGGTGATTGTCGTCGATGACGGGATTGCCACTGGTGGCACGGTCAAGGCCGCACTGAAGGCGCTCGCCAAGGTCGGCGCGGCGCGGGTCATTCTGGCAGTGCCGGTCGCCCCGCGCGATGTGTTGCCCGAGCTTCGCACCCTGTGCGACGAGGTAGTGTGCCTGTCATCGCCCGAACCATTCCATGCAGTCGGCGCGCATTACGGTGATTTCACCCAGACCGAGGATGCGGAGGTTGTCCAATTGTTGTCTGCGGCACGGCAGTGGGTCAGGGAATCAGGACCGCCGCACCGTTGATTTCACCCCGGCGCAGCTGCGCTATCGCCTCACTGGCCGGAATTTGAGTATTGTGTCCCCGGAATTTGTGAATTGCTTGACCGAGGCGATAAACCAGCAGCTGGCTGACGTCGGTCCATCTGCACTGTCATTGATGAAGGGAGGCAGTAACCATGCATGATCATTCTGGAGGCGGGGGCGGTGTGCCGCTTTGGCGATCCAACATCGTCCTGATCGGCTTCATGCTGGTCGGCGGCTTTTATCTCGTCACCGAACACCGGGCTCATTTCTGGGGCTTTTTCCCTTTCCTGCTCCTCCTGCTCTGCCCGATCATGCATTTCTTCATGCACGGAAGCCACGGCCATGGCGGGGGAGATCAGAAATGAACCATATCGACGCACCTGCCTACGGGCTCTGGGGCCTTGCGATCGTCAATGCGGCGATCTTCATATTCTTTGCCTTCAGCTTCTTCAAACCCGAGACCAAGCGGGACTGGCGCAGTTTCAGCGCGTTCAGCGCATTCCTTGTGGCGCTGTTTGCTGAGATGTATGGCTTCCCGCTGACAATCTACTTGCTCTCGGGCTGGTTCCAAACGCGTTTTCCCGGCATCGACTGGTTCTCGCACGACGCCGGACACCTCCTTGAGACGATGTTCGGATGGAAGGTAAATCCCCATTTCGGGCCTTTCCACATTGCCAGCTTCATTTTCATCGGCGGCGGATTCTGGCTCATTTCTGCCGGCTGGCAAGCCTTGCATGCGGCCCGACAGCAGCACAGGCTAGTGACCACCGGGATATATGCGCGAATGCGCCATCCGCAATATGTCGGCTTCATCGCAGTGATGTTCGGATTCTTATTGCAATGGCCGACTTTGCTCACGCTTGCCATGTTCCCGGTGCTGGTCGTGATGTATGTTCGTCTGGCGCGGCACGAGGAGCAGGCCGTATTGCGCGAATTCGGCGACGAGTATCGCCGATACATGGGCAAGGTGCCGGGCTTTATCCCGAAGTTTGGCGATTCCAGTCAAGACAAGGGGCACCATTAAGTCACTAAGATATAGGAGGGAAACATGGGAACGGTAGGATATCTATTAGTCTTGGCCTTGTTCTTTTTCTTCATGATGCGCTTCGGCTGCGGAACGCATGCGGCGGCTGATGGAAGTGGTCGCAGCTGGCCGGGTCGATACGGGTGCGCTTGTGATCCACATGTTCAAGCTCGACGATATTGAAAGTGCCTATGACCTGTTTTTGCATCAGCGCGACGGATTCCTGAAGGTCGCCATTCATCCGTGACGCGGCTGTGTCTCAAGCCACGGCAGCGGTCCGAGGATCACTTGTTGCCCGTCAGTCTGACAGGCTGATGGGGATTTCCGGTTCGTCTCACCCCTTGGCAACGAGGGGATAAAGGCGGCTAATATCGTCGGGCCGGGCCAGATCGGTTCCCGGGGTCAGGACTGCGGCTGCGCCAGCAGCAATGCCAAAACGGAATGCATCGACCTCGTCCTTGCCGCTCGCCAGTGCAAACACCATGGCCGCGAGAAAACTGTCGCCTGCACCGACAGCGCTTTTGGCTTCGATGGCCAGCGCCGGAAGAAACAGCGCTCCTGCCTGCCGGGCGAGGACGGCGCCTTGATGGCCCATGGTCACCGCGACAAGTTGTGCCTGCCCCTTGCGCACGATATTCATGGCTGCGGCGGCGACAGCATCTGTCCCGTCGATTTCCTCGCCGACCAGTTGCCGCAACTCACCCAGGCTTGGCTTCACGAGGAATACGCGACCACCTGCCAATCCATCGCGCAAACCTGCTCCCGAACTATCGAGCACCATGCGGATGCCGCGGCTTGCCGCCAGTTCCGCAACCCGGGCATAGTAATCCTCGGGAACGCCGGGGGGCAGCGAGCCACTGGCCACCAGATATTCGCATTCGGTTTCGGCCAGCCGGTCAAGGCATTCCTGCCATTCCTCCGGTGCCACGACCGGGCCGGGCGGAACGAAGCGGTATTCCTTGCCGCTTTCCAATTCGTATGCGGCGGTGCTGATCCGGGTATGCCCCTTGATGGCTGTGCGCGTGCGGACAATCTGGTGCAGGTCCAACAGCCCGTCCAGCGCAGCTCCGGTTGCTCCGCCCGAAAGATAATGGCACCGTGCGTTGCCGCCCAGGCGGACAAAAACCCGAGCGACATTGATGCCGCCGCCGCCGGGGCTGTAATGCTCGTTGCGCGTGCGCATCTTGCGGGTGTGAAACATACGATCGACGTCATAGGAGACGTCGATCGTGGGGTTGAGCGTTAGCGTGGCAATGCTTGTCATGATGTGTGATCACCTGGTGCTGTCAGTTTGTGGCGAGGCATTTCTCGGCCTCGGCCTCGGCAATGACGGTTGCCGTGGCCACGAAACTGTCCGGATTGAGCGATATGGAATCGATGCCCCGTTCGACCAGAAAGGCGGCAAAATCGGGATAGTTGCTGGGGGCCTGTCCGCAGATGCCAATCGGGATTCCGGCGGCATGCGCCTTGTCTATCGCTTGGCTGATCGTAATCCGCACGGCTTCGTCGCGTTCGTCGAACAGGGACGCGAGGAGTTCGGAATCCCGGTCCACCCCCAGCAGGAGCTGGGTGAGATCGTTGGACCCGATCGAAAAGCCGTCAAACCGGGTGGCGAATTGTTCTGCCAGGATCACGTTCGAGGGGATTTCGCACATCATGTAGATCTTGAGGTCGCTCTCGCCCCGCCGCAAACCGTTTTCCGCCATGACTTCCAGCACGCGATCGGCTTCAGCTGGGGTCCGGCAGAACGGCACCATGATGATGACATTGGCAAAGCCCAGTCGATCGCGCACCCGGACCAGCGCCTGGCATTCGAGCGCAAAGCCTGCGCGGTAGCGATCATCGTAATAGCGGGAGGCTCCCCGGAACCCCAGCATCGGGTTCTCCTCCACCGGCTCGAATGCCGATCCGCCGATCAGATGGGCATATTCGTTGGTCTTGAAATCGCTGAGGCGGACGATTGCCGGATGCGGGAAAAAAGTGGCAGCCAAACGGGCGATCCCGCGTGAGAGCCGGTCGACGAAATATTCGGCCGGCGTCTCGTAACCGCGCGCCAGTTCGCGAATACGGCGATTGTCGGCATCGCTGACCTTTTCGGGGTGCAGCAACGCCATGGGATGGATCTTGATGAGATTGTTGATGATGAATTCCATCCGGGCAAGGCCGACGCCCTTTGCCGGAAGCCGCCACCACTGGAATGCCGCCAGGGGTTCGGCCATGTTCACCATCAGGGTTGTCGTTGTATCGGGAATTGCGGCAAGGTCTATGTCCTCGCTCATGAACTCGAGGATGCCGTCATAGACCAGCCCCTTGTCGCCGCCCGCGCAGGACAGGGTGATGTCCTGTCCGTCATGCAAGGCCGATGTCGCATTGCCTGTCCCGACAACCGCCGGCACGCCCAGTTCGCGGCTGACGATTGCGGCATGGCTGGTGCTTCCGCCGCGGTCGGTGACAATGCCTGCCGCGCGTTTCATCAGCGGCACCCAGTCGGGATCGGTATTTCCCGTGACGAGAATGGCGCCGTCCGGGAACCGTGCGATATCGGCCGTATCCCGGATGACGCAGGCTTTTCCCGCCGCAATGGCGCTGCCGATCGCAGCCCCGGTGAGCACGGGAGTTGCCGTGGTTTTCATGCTGTAGCGCCGGAAGGAGGTTTGACTGAGGCCCGACTGCACGGTTTCCGGCCTGGCCTGGACCAGATAGAGCTGGCCGTTTCCGCCATCCTTGGCCCATTCCAGATCCATTGGCCGACCATAGTGCTGCTCGACAGCCGCAGCCCAGCGGCCCAGCTCCATGATCTCGTCCTCGTCGAGGACAAAGGCCACGCGTTCAGCCTGGCTAGTGGCCTGAAGCCGTGTCTGCCCGCTGCCTTCCTCGGCATAGATCAGCTTGATCGCCTTCTCGCCGCACGACTTCTCGATGATCGGAAAGGTTCCGGGCTGGTCCAGCAGCGGCTTGAACACCATGTAGGTATCGGGGTTGACTGCTCCCTGGACGATGGTTTCCCCCAGTCCCCAGGTTGCGCTGATATTCACAACCTTCGGAAAACCGCTTTCGGTGTCGATGGTGAACATCACGCCCGACCCGGCAATGTCCGACCGGACCATCTGCTGGACGCCGACCGAGAGCGCGACGGCGAAATGATCGAAGCCCTTGGCCTCGCGATAGCTGATGGCCCGATCGGTGAAGAGCGACGCAAAGCAGCGCAGCACCGCATCGAGCAGGGCGTTCTTCCCGCGAATGTTGAGGTATGTCTCGTGCTGGCCGGCGAAGCTGGCGTCGGGGAGGTCTTCAGCCGTGGCGCTGCTGCGCACGGCGACTTGGGGTTCCGGCGAGGCGACACGCCGGGCCATTGCCTGATAGGCATCGGCGATCTGGCGAGCAAAATCGTCCGGCAACCGGCTGGCCAGGATCAGTTGCCGAATGGCGTGGCCGACATCCTGCAGACTGGTTTCGCCGGCGTGGAAGCAGCGGATATGCTCGCGCATGGCCGGTTCGATCCCGTTTGCCGAGACGAACTCGCGCCAAGCTTGCGCGGTTGTCGCAAAACCCATCGGGATACGCACGCCCGCCGCGCCAAGTTCACGCGTCATTTCGCCAAGCGAGGCGTTCTTGCCGCCCACCAAGGGAACGTCGCCTATCGCTAGGTCCTCGAACCACAGAATTGCCGGATCCGTCATCGTCTGTTCCCGTCAGTCATGATTTGTTGTCCTCTTCCAGAGGATCAACTCGCCCGCCTTGATCTATGTCAATGCTGTCGCATTGCTGATAGATGAATGCTGCTCCGTGCGGCTTATAGGGCGAGACGACCGGGAGCGCCTCATCAATCGCACCTAAGCCGATTTCCGCATCGGCACAGGAAAAGGTCGCCAGCATGAGAGTCTCCGTCTTCAGCACCAAACCGCATGATCGGGAGTTCCTCGCCCGCGCCAACGCCGGGAGGGGGCACGAACTGCTGTTTCTCGACGCGCGGTTATCTGCCGAGAGTGCCGTGCTCGCCCGGGGAACGCAAGCAGTCTGCGCTTTCGTCAACGATGATCTGGGCGCTGCGGTGCTCGAGGAACTGTCGGCTTGCGGCATCCGCCTCGTGGTGCTGCGTAGTGCGGGCTTCAACAATGTCGATCTGGAGGCAGCGCACCGGCTCGGTATCAGGGTCGCGCGGGTGCCTGCCTATTCGCCCCATGCGGTCGCCGAACACACGATAGCCCTGATCCTGACGCTCAATCGCAAGATCCACCGCGCCTACAACCGGGTCAGGGAGGGCAATTTCCTGCTGGACGGGCTGATGGGTTTCGATCTCTACGGCAAGACTGTGGGCATTGTCGGCACGGGCAAGATCGGCGAGGTATTGGCGCGTATTCTCGCCGGGTTCGGTTGCAGGCTGCTGGGCCATGATCCCGTGCCGAAACCCGCCTGCGAAGCGTTGGGGCTCACATATGTATCCCACGAGGAAATTTTGGCCCGTTCGGATATCCTCACGCTCCACTGCCCGCTTACCCCTGATACCCGGCACATGATCGGGCTGGATGCGCTGACCCGGCTCAAGCCCGGCATGATGTTGGTCAACACCAGCCGCGGCGCGGTGATCGACACGCGCGCCGTCATTCGCGGGCTGAAGGAAGGCGTCATCGGCAGCCTTGCCCTCGATGTTTACGAGGAGGAGGCCGATCTCTTCTTCGAGGATCTTTCCAACCAGGTGTTGCAGGACGACGTCTTTGCACGCCTCCTAACCTTTCCCAACGTGCTCATCACAGGCCATCAGGCCTTCTTTACGTTCGAGGCGCTGACCAGCATCGCCGAGACTACCATCGCCAATATCGCTGCCTTTGCCGCAAGCGGTGAAGCGCTGCATGAAGTGTCGGTGGAAAAGTTGGCGCACCGGGCGTGATGGCGCAGCCATGAAAGGGACCATGGTGAACATCAGCGATACCAGCCCCTGTCCGCACTCCGTCACTGTCGAGGCGACCCTCGTTGCAATTGACAGTCGTCCCGCAGGGCTTTCGCTCGCGGAGGCAACGGCCCGGCTTGCTCTGCATGGACCAAACAGTCTGCCGGAAGCGAAGCGCCGCGGGCCGGTGGTGCGCTTTCTTGCCCATTTCCATAATGTGCTGATCTATGTCCTGCTGGCGTCCGCGACCGTCACTGCGGTGTTGGGCCACTACATTGACACCGGCGTGATCCTAGCTGTCGTTTTGGCCAATGCCATCATCGGATTCATCCAGGAGGGACGGGCCGAACAGGCGATGGAGGCCATTCGCCGGATGCTGAGCCCGCGCACGGCAGTCCTGCGGGACGGAACACGCCAGACCATCGACAGCGCCGGGGTGGTTCCCGGAGATATCGTGCTGCTGGAAGCAGGCGAGAAGGTTCCGGCTGATGTGCGGCTGATCGAGGTCAAGGGCCTGCGGATCGAGGAAGCGATCCTGACCGGCGAATCCGTACCGGTGGAAAAGGGTGTCGATCCCGTGGCGATGGATGTCCCGGTCGGAGACCGGTCCTGCATGGCCTTCAGCGGCACGCTGGTGGCGGGCGGAGCCGGGCGCGGTGTTGTCGTGGCGACGGGCGCAGCAACTGAGATCGGCCGGATCAGCGGCATGCTTGCCGGGATTGAGACACTGACGACGCCGCTCGTCCGCCAGATGGAAAGCTTTGCCCGCTGGCTGACGGTCTTCATCCTGTTGGTCGCCGGAAGCTTGCTTGTCTGGGGCTATTATGTTGGCCGCTTGCCATTCGCCGAACTCTTCATGACCGTGGTCGGGCTGGCTGTGGCCGCCATCCCCGAAGGCTTGCCTGCGGTGTTGACCATCACCCTGGCGGTGGGAGTGCGGGCAATGGCGCGCCGCAACGCCATCGTGCGGCGCTTGCCGGCGATCGAGACGCTGGGGTCGGTTTCGGTCATCTGCACCGACAAGACCGGAACGCTGACCCGCAACGAGATGATGGTTGCATCGCTAACCGGGTCCGAACATGGCTATGCCATCGAAGGCGTGGGCTATGCACCGGAGGGCGCTATTCGCACAGGCGGCGCTGGCGTTGACCGGGCAGGGCATCCGATCCTGACCGAATTCGCCCGCGCGGCTTTTCTGTGCAACGATGCCGCGCTGCGCCGCGATGGCGACACCTGGCTGGTCGATGGCGATCCGATGGAAGGCGCGCTCAAGGCGCTTGCCGGCAAGATCACCGGCGATGGCGGCGATGCGTGCCATGGATGGAATCGCACCGACAGCATTCCATTCGATGCCAGCTACCGTTTCATGGCCGTGCTCCATCACGACCATGAGGGCAACGCCTGGATCCATGCCAAGGGCGCGCCTGAGCGCATCCTGGAGATGTGCGCGAACCAGTATGGCGAGGGCGAGCAGCAGCAGCCGGTCGATCATGGGTTCTGGAACGGCCGCATCGACACTATCGCCGCCCGGGGGCAGAGGGTTCTGGCCTTGGCGGTGCGCCGGGTTCCTTCAGATCATGTCGTTCTCGATTTCGCTGATCTGGAAGGGCAGATGACGCTGATCGGCCTTGTCGGGCTGATCGATCCGCCGCGCAGTGAGACAGTGGCCGCCGTGGCGCAGTGCCATGCCGCCGGCATTCGCGTGAAGATGATAACCGGTGATCATGCCGGCACGGCGGCGGCGATCGGACGGCAGGTCGGGCTGCGCAACGCGGAGCGCGTCTTGACCGGCGCGGATCTGGAAGGAATGAGCGACGCCGAACTGGCGGCTTGCGTGGTCGAGACCGACATCTTTGCCCGCACCAACCCCGAACACAAGCTGCGCCTGGTCACCGCGCTCCAGTCACATGGGCTGACAGTTGCCATGACGGGTGATGGGGTGAACGACGCCCCGGCGCTCAAGCGGGCCGATGCCGGGATCGCGATGGGGCTGAAGGGCAGCGAGGCAGCCAAGGAAGCCGCCGATCTGGTCCTGGCGGACGACAACTTCGCTTCGATCGTCGCTGCGGTCCGCGAGGGCCGGACCGTCTATGACAATATCAAGAAGGTGATCAGCTTCGAGCTGCCGACCAATGGCGGGGAAGCCATGACGCTGATCGGCGCGCTCTTTCTTGGCATAACCCTGCCGGTAACCGCCGTGCAGATTCTGTGGGTCAACCTGGTAACGGCAGTGACACTGGGCATCGCGCTGGCCTTTGAGCCCACCGAAGAAAACACGATGAAACGCCCGCCGCGCCCTCGTAATGAGCCTTTGCTTGGGGCGGAGCTGATCTGGCATATCGTCCTTGTCTCCTCGCTGTTCATGGCGGCGGTATTCGGTATCTTCGATTATGCCATCGGCCGGGGCTACTCCACCGAGCTGGCCCGCACCCTTGCCGTCAACATGCTGGTGGTGCTGGAAATCTTCCACCTCTTCTTCATCCGCAACATCTATGGCACTTCGCTCAGCTGGAAGGCGGTGCGGGGCACACCGGTTGTCTGGGCCTGCGTCGTGATCGTCACCCTCGCCCAGTTTGCCTTCACTTACCTTGTGCCAATGCAGGGCATCTTTGGTACAAGGGCGGTTCCGTTTGCTGACGGCGTGCTTGTGGTTGCAATCGGTGCGGCATTCTTTGCGATCATCGAAACGGAAAAGCAGCTGCGCCTTATGTTCCGCAGGCCGGGTCGCGGCACTGGCCAGGCATTGCAGGGAGAGGCGCATGTTTAAGGTCCGCAAGGTCGGCATCGACAGCCATCCCGAAAACATGGCCTTCCTGTTGCGCGGCGGCGGTGGCTATAGTACGGAACAGTTCCGGGCCATGCGCAAGATCGGCGGCGATACGCTGAGCGAGGAGAAAATCCGCGAAATCATAAGCGATATTTTTGACCTTGCCCCTGGGAGGCGGGTTTGACGTCAATTCTCCGCCGTATGTTTGGTGAGACGCAATCGCCGTGGACGAGCGATGAGCCCATCCGCGAGGAGCTGTTCAGCATTGAAAGGCTGGAAGAGCACGGGCGAAGCCTTGCCCTAGCTCAGCTCGTAATTCCGGGCTTCGCCCGTGGGCAGCCGCTTTCCAGGCGGCTGGCGGATAATGAATCCGCGTTGCTGGCGGCCTATCACGATATCGCGGACACGGTGGCAAAGGGCGACGCCATCACGCCGGCCGCCGAGTGGCTGGTCGACAACTTCCATCTGGTGGAGAAGCAGATTCGAGAGATCCGGCTGGATCTCCCGGTCGATTATTATAGGGAGCTCCCTAAACTCTCTGAAGGACCCTTTGCGCGTTACCCGCGGGTCCTGGGCGTCGCCTGGGCCTTTGTCGCTCACACCGACAGTCGTTTCGACAAGGATATGTTGTGCCGGTTCTTGCACGCCTACCAGCAAGTCCAGCCCCTGACGATCGGCGAGCTGTGGGCCATCTCCATCACGCTCCGCGTCGTCTTGGTGGAGAACCTGCGGCGGATTTCCGAGCGGGTCGTCGGCAGCCGCCTGTCGCGCTTGGCGGCCGACCAATGCGCCGACCGCCTGCTTGGCGTCGCCGACGAACCCGCGGAGCCCGTGCAAGAGGTGCTTGCCGCCGTTGAGCGCGGGCCACTGCGTGAAGCATTCGTTGTGCAATTGATCATGCGCCTGCGCGATCAGGACGGAACGGCCGCCGCCGCTCTCATCTGGCTGGACGCGCGGTTGGCGCAGCAGGGCGCTAGCGTGGATGTGGCGGTTCACGACGAGCAGCAGCGCCAAGTCAACGCCAGCGTGACGGTGAAGAATATAGTCACCAGCATGCGGCTGATTTCCGACCTCGACTGGTCGGAACTGGTCGAGCGCTGCAGCCTGGTGGACGAAGCGCTGGCGGGCGACAGCGGCTTTGCCGACATGGACTTCCCCACGCGCAACCTGTACCGCGACGCCATCGAAGAACTGGCCTGCGGATCGAGCCACACTGAGCTCGAGGTCGCACGTCAAGCTATCCGCGCCGCGCGAGCCGCAGCGCACGATTCGCAGGCGGATCCCCGCCAAGGCGATCCTGGCTATCACCTGATCGGCGGCGGGCGGGCGGCGTTCGAGACGCTGGTGGGTTTCCGGCCAGCCTT
>JBCKXT010000022.1:0-28051 GCA_038921085.1 Sphingopyxis sp.
CAGCGAACAGGCGCCGATGTTGATCCGACCGCCGTCGAGCCCGGCCATGGCAAAGCGAAAGCCATCGCCCTCGGCCCCGACGCGATTGGCAACCGGCACCCGCACATTGTCGAAAATCACCTGCGCGGTCGGGGATGCATTCCAGCCAAGTTTGCGTTCGGGCGCGCCAAAGGAAAGGCCCTCCATGTCCTTTTCAATCACCAGACAACTGATGCCTTTGGGGCCATCAACACCGGTGCGGACCATCGTCACATAGACATCGCTGACGCCTGCGCCGGAAATGAACTGCTTGGTGCCGTTGACGATATAATCATTGCCCTCTAGCCGCGCGCTGGTTTTGAGCGCCGCAGCATCAGAGCCGCTGTCGGGTTCGGTCAGGCAATAACTGGCGATTTTGTCCATCGCGACGAGGGCAGGGAGGTAGCGTGATTTGAGGTCATCACCGCCAAAACAGTCGATCATCCAGCTCGCCATATTGTGGATCGAAATGAACGCGGAGGTTGCGGGGCAGCCATAGGCCATCGCTTCCATAATCAACGCCGCTTCCAGCCGCCCAAGCCCGATCCCGCCCGCTTCCTCCGACACATAAATCGCGGCAAAGCCCAGCTCCGCCGCAGCCTTGATCGTCTCACGCGGGAATATGCGCTTTTCATCCCATTCCGCCGCAAATGGGGTGATGGCGGCAGCGGTGAATTTGCGCGCCATGTCCTGAATGGCGATCTGATCTTCGGTGAGGGCGAATTGATCGGTCATGATATTGGTTCCGATGAGCAGCACTAAATTGCGTCAATCGGTGGACTGTGCGGGGATGATGGTCAAGCGCCTTTGGGGCCGAGCTAGTGGAGTCATTTTCCAAAAAGCCCTTGCCCTCTGCTTTAGGTGACCTAAGGTTCGACCCAATCCTCAACACCCCAAGCACAGGATAGCATCATGCCCGCACTCCAAAGCACACTCCCGACCGATGGCCGCGCCCTTTTTTCGACTGCCAACGCCGATGGCACGCTGACAGTATCGCTGATGCCGCAACAACTGGCACCCTTGGCCGAGGATGAGCTGCTGCTGCGGGTTGAGGCGACGCCGATCAATCCGTCCGACCTTGGCCTGTTGTTCGGCCCGGCTGATGTGGCCAGTGCGCGGGTGGATGGGGGTGCTGCCAACCCGTCGATGGTGATCGACATTCCTGCCCCGTTCCAGCGCGCTGTTGCAGCCCGTGTCGGCCAGCCAATGCCGGTCGGCAACGAAGGCGCGGGCACGGTCATCGCCGCCGGCGCATCTCCAGCGGCACAGGCGCTGATCGGCCGGGTTGTCGCCACCTTTGGCGGTGCGATGTATCGCAACTATCGCACCGTCCGCATTGCCGAGGCGCTAGTCCTGCCCGAAGGTTCCAGCGCCCGCGAAGGCGCGTCGCTGACCGTCAATCCGCTGACCGCAATGGCGATGGTCGGGACGATGCGGCGCGAAGGCCATAGCGCGCTGGTCCACACCGCTGCGGCTTCCAACCTCGGCCAGATGCTGGTGCGATATTGCCTTGCCGAAGCGGTGCCACTGGTCAACATCGTGCGCTCGCAGGCGCAGGCCGACCTGCTCAAGGGTCTGGGTGCAACCCATGTGGTCGACAGCTCCAGCCCGGATTTCTTTAGCAAGCTGGTCGATGCGCTGGTCGAAACCGGGGCAACGCTGGCCTTTGATGCGATTGGCGGGGGTAAACTCGCGGGGCAGATACTGACCGCGATGGAGGCAGCTCAGGTCAAAAAGGGCGCGGCATTCTCGGTCTATGGCACCAATGTCCACAAGCAAGTCTATATCTATGGTGGGCTGGATATGTCACCGACCGTGTTTTCACGCAGTTTCGGCCTGCAATGGGGCATTTGCGGCTTTTTGTTGACCCCCTATCTGATGAAGGTCGGCTTGGAAGAAATGATCGCCATGCGCGAGCGGGTCATCGCCCATCGCGGCGATATATTTGCCAGCAGCTATACTGCCGAGATTTCGCTCAGCGATATGATCGATCCAGCCCTGGCCGCAGCTTATCAGGCCAAGGCGACGGGCAGCAAATATCTATTGAACCCAAGTCTTTAAGGGCAATATCTGCATGTCATTGTTCGATCTGAGCGGCAAGACCGCGATCATCACCGGCTCATCGCGCGGGATTGGCAGGGCGATTGCCGAACAATACGCCCTCCACGGTGCCAATGTCGTCATATCCTCCCGCACCGCCGAAGCTTGTGATGCGGTCGCAGCCGAAATCAATGCGCGCGGCGGCGGACGGGCAGTCGCCATTCCCGCCAGCATATCGTCCAAAGCGGCGCTGGAGGAAATGGTGACCAAAGCGCGTGAAGCCTTTGGCTCCATCGACATCCTCGTCGCCAATGCCGCGTCCAATCCCTATTATGGCCCGGCTGGCGGGATCAGCGATGAACAATTTCGCAAGATTCTCGACAATAATATCTTGTCGAATCACTGGCTGGCGCAGCTATGCCTACCCGACATGATCGCAAAACAGGACGGCGCGATCATCATCATCAGCTCGATCGGCGGGGTAAAGGGGTCCGAGGTGATCGGTGCTTATTGTGTCTCCAAGGCCGCCGACATGCAGCTCGCGCGCAACTATGCGGTCGAATATGGCCGCCACAACATCCGCACCAACTGTATTGCGCCTGGCCTTATCAAAACCGATTTTGCCAAGGTGCTGTGGGAAAATCCGGCGGCGGAGGAGCATTTCAATAGCAGTCACCCGATGCGCCGGATGGGATTGCCAGAGGATTTGGCGGGGGCAGCCGTGTTTCTGGGGTCGCGGGCGGGTGCCTATGTCAACGGCCAGACCATTTTCGTGGATGGCGGGACGATTATCTCAGGTGGATGATCCGTCTGCGGGCGGCTGCGGCGGGCGGTATCGGATCAGCCCTTCCTGCGCGACGCTCGCCACTAACCGACCGTCGCGGGTAAAGAAACTGCCGCGATTGAATCCTCTCCCCCGCCCCGCCCATGGGCTGTCGGTCGCATAGAGCAGCCAGTCGTCGATGCGGAAATCATCGTGCAACCACAGCGCATGGTCAAGGCTGGCGGTCATGAAGCCCGGGATGGTCCAATTGATCGCATGCGGCAGTGTCGAGGTGCTAAGCAGCATCATGTCCGACGCATAGCCGAGGATGGCGCGATGCAAATTGAGGTCATCCCCAATCTTGGCACCCAGCCGCAGCCAGCAGTGGCTGTGCGGGGGATGCGGCTGCGGGTTGGCCATCGAGCGTAGTTCCACCGGGCGCATTTCAATCGGCCGCACCAAGTGAAAGCGGGACATCAATGCGGCGGAACGCGAGTCGGTTTCTTGGGCGAGCCGCTCCGCCTCGGTCAGCAAATCTTCGGGCTGGGGGACATCGGGCATGCTGTCTTGGTGCGCGAATCCGCCCTCCAGCCGATGGAACGACGCGGTCATCGTCAGGATCGGACGCCCGGATTGCAGCGCGATGATCCGCCGGGTTGAAAAACTGCCGCCGTCAAAGTCACACCGCACTTGATAGACAATTTCCTGAGCTTCATCGCCGGCGCGCATGAAATAGCAATGCAGCGAATGGAGGATGCGGTCAGGCTCGACGTCACGCATCGCCGCCATCAGGCCCTGGGCGATGACCTGTCCGCCGAAAACCCGGCCCCTTCCGCCTGGCTGGCGTGATCCCACATAGGTCAGATCGTGGGTTTTGCGGACATCGAGCAATGTCAAAAGCTGCTCGACGCGGCCTTCGATGGTAGTAGCAGGGGGGTCGACAGTCATAGGTGTTGCGTCCTTATACCAAGGCTCAATGAGCTTGACTCATTGGACCTTGGTTAAGCCTGTGCGGCGATTGAGCATTTCCAAGGTGTGATGCGTCAGTATCTTGGCACCTTGGTATAAGGCGTGCTGCACTGCAGTATAGACCATGCTCACCTTTGGTTGAAGCAAAATGCGGGTCTAGTGATTTTTTTTGTGGCCTTTCCCGCCGGTAGACCGGCGCGGCCCGCTTTCCGCCTTTTCCAAGCCGCCGGATGTTACGATCTGGCTTGAAAAGGCTCTAATCAAAATCCCTTCGGGCGGCGATGCTGCGCTGGATCACGGTTATCAGGCACAGCAGCGCATAGAGCAGCGCGATAGCCCCGAAATATTTCGGGAACAGGCACATCGCGATAAAGGTGATGATGGTTTCGCTGCCTTCGGCAATCCCGGAGCTGTAGAAAAAGCTCTTGGTCCCGTGCGCACTGGTTTCGCGGCCTGATTTGGCGGCCATGACAGCATAGGCGAGAAAACTGATGCCGGTCAGGGTGAAACTAGCGATGAGGAGCATGGCAAAGGTCAGGTTGGCCGGATTGGCAAAGCCAAAGCCCAGCGGCACCGCGACATAAAAGGTAAAATCCGCCAAAATGTCGAAATAGCCGCCAAAGTCGCTAGGGCGGGTTGCCCGAGCGAGCGCGCCGTCGAGGCCATCGCACAACCGGTTGAGGAGAACCAGAGCGAGGCCGATCAAATACTCGCCCTGACTAATCGCCAGCGCCGCGCTCAGCCCGAACAGCAATCCGGCGCTCGTCAGCATATTGGCAGTGATGCCAAAGCGGGCTAGGCGACGCCCGGCCGCATTGAGCGGCGGGTCGATCAGCGAGCGGATTTTGGCGTCAAACATGATGCATCCCGCTCATCCCGCCAACGTCACAACGCCGATAACCGCGCCGGTCATCGCCGATGTGATATTGCCTGCCAGCCAGCTTTTGATGCCGAGCCCCGCCACCTCCTTGCGCCGTTCTGGCGCGAGCGAGCCGATGGTCGACACTATCAAACCGACACTGGCCAGATTGGCGACGCCGCACAGCGCATAGGTCACGATCAACTGGCTGCGCGGGTCGAGGGTTCCGGCGGGCAGGGCGGCGAGATCAAGATAGGCGACATATTCGTTGAGGATCGCCTTGGTCCCCATCAACGCCCCGGCCGCCGGGGCTTGATCCCATGGCACGCCAATGCTCCACATGAGCGGAGCGAACAGCCAGCCAAAGCCGCGTCGCAGGGTCAGCGGGGCACCATCGACGAGCGGTAACAGCGTCAGCACTTGGTCCACTAGATTGACCAGCGCGAACACGACGATGATGATGCCAATCACCGCGAGCATCAACTGGACCCCATCCATCGTGCCGCGGATGATGGCGTCGATGCTGCTTTCGTAGGCGAGGTCGGTCGTAACCTCCCCCTCGTCCACCGCCTCGCCCGTTGGCGGGACCATCAGCCGTGCAATCAGGATCGCGGCGGGTAGCGAGATCAGCGATGCGACGATCATATGACCGACCGCATTGGGCACGGTGCGCGACAGGGTGGTGGCATAGAGCACCAATATCGCACCCGAAATTGTCGCCATGATGAGGACCATGATCGCAAACAGGTCTGCCCGGCTCATCCGGCCAAACCATGCGCGCATGACCAGTGGCGATTCGACAACACCCAGGAACATCGTTGTTCCGGCTCCTAGCCCGACAATGCCACTGACCCCCAGTGTCTTGCGCAGCCCCCAGGACAGGCCGCGCACCATCGCGCGTAAAACGCCCCAATGCCACAGCAGCGCGGATAGCGCCGAAAAGACGATGATGAGCGGCAAAATCTGCCACGCGATAACGACGGGCGGTGATTCTCCCGCTTTCAGTTCAAATGGGATGGGTGCCCCACCGGTATAGCCGAACATATAGCTCGACCCGACTAATGCCGCACGCTCAATTGCCGCTATGCCGCTGTTGGCCAGACCAACCAAATCCCAAACAAAGGGCACGTGGACGACGATGAGAGCGATGGCGAATTGAAGAGCGAGCGCGCCTGCTATCCACCGCCATGTCGGGCGATTGTCGCGATCCTCCGACATCGCCCACGCGCCAAGCAGGATCAGCGTAATGCCGATCAACCCCTGTCCTTGCATCAGCACTGCCATGTCCCGTTTCTCCTCACCTCCGTCGCCCTTATTAACCCCTCATCCAACTTCGCCTAACCGCTAAAAGCGGTAAGGCTCCATATCCTTCTCCCACAGGGGGAGAAGGTAGAGCGCCGTGCTCCCGCTGTTTCTCCTTAGCCACGTCGCCAGTTGCGATAGCGTTCGAGGCGACGCCCGATTGCGCCGTGCGGTGGGTCGATCAATGGCAGCAATTTTTACGTCAAACATGCGGCTTTCGTATGCCAAATCGGTCATCCCGCTCTAGATCGTTGATGCAGATCAATGCAAGATTATGATTAGGCTATAGTTTCATCCCGCCTATGTTGGCTTTGTTTACGCAGATCAGAAACAGGAGGAAGTTATGATGTTTTTACTCCATATCGCAGCCTTTTTGGGGGCTGCTGTTTTAGCTGGCGGTTTTGTCGGGCTGCATTTCGCGGCCAAGACGAATTCCGCTCATATCCGCAACGCCGCCTGGCTTTTGCTGGTTGTTGGAATATTGGGGCTTGGTTGCATCCTGTTCTACAGCTTTAGCTATTGGCAGCAGGGTGCTTTCACCACGGCCACCCCGATGCACAATATGCAAATGCGCAATATGCCGATGAACAATATGCCGATGAACAATATGCCGATGAACAATATGCCGATGAACAATATGCCCATGAACCAAATGCCAGCTGCAACGCCGCACAAGACGCCATGAGCGAAGCTGGATGACGGGGTTGGGGTGTGGGGTCAATCCTCTCTCACCTAACCCCGTCGCCAGCGGTGATAGCGTTCGAGCCAGCGCAACACAGCTTGCGGCGCGTGATTGCGTTTCCACTCGCCTGCGACATATTTATTGGCCTCGGCCATGGTTGGATAGGTGTGGATGGTGGCCAATATCTTGTTCAGGCCGAGCCCATGCTTCATCGCCAACACAAATTCGGCCAGCATTTCCCCGGCATGATCGCCAACAATCGTCACGCCCAAAATCTTGTCCTTGCCCGGCACCGTCAGCACTTTGACAAAGCCGTCAGTCGCGCCTTCGGTGATGGCTCGGTCGAGTTCGTGCAAATGATAGGTGGTGACTTCATGGGCTATACTCTGTGCCGCGGCTTCCTGTTGGTTGATCCCGACCCGGGCGACTTCGGGGTCGATGAAGGTAGTCCAGGGAATGACGCGATAGTCCACCTTGTATGATTTGAGATGTCCGAACAGGGCGTTGACGCTGGCATACCATGCCTGATGCGATGCGACGTGGGTGAATTGATAGGGGCCAGCGACATCGCCAGCGGCAAAGATGTTGGGATAGATGGTGGCAAGCCGGTCGTCGGTGACGACAGTGTTTGTGGTTTCGATGCCCAGTGCCTCCAGCCCATATCCGGTCAGCCGCGCCTTGCGCCCGACCGCGATAATCAAAGCGTCAAATGGCACCGCGACTTGATTGCCCTGTGCCAGCAGGATGATCCGCTTTTCTCCATCGCTGATTTCACAACGCGCCGCCTGATGACCGGTCAGCACGGTGACACCCGACGCTGTTTGTGCCGCCAGAGCCAGTTCGGCGACATCGACATCTTCGCGAGGGAGCAGACGCGGTCCCATTTCTACTTGGGATACATTGGCCCCCAGCCGCGCAAAGGCTTGTGACAGTTCACAGCCAATCGGGCCGCCGCCCAAAACCACAATCCGGCCGGGGATCTCGTCCATCGCCGCAAATACATCCCACAACGTGTCGCTGGTGACATATCCGGTCAGATCGAGTCCGGGCAGGTCAGGGACAATCGGTTCGGCTCCTGCTGCGATGATGATCGAGCGGGTGGTCAGGCGGTGGGTCGCGCCGTCGTCGCGCTTTATCTCGAGCGTCCATGGATCGATGATGGTCGCATAGCCCTTGACCACATCGACGCCGAGCTTGGTATAGCGCTCGACGCTGTCATGCGGCTCAATCGCTGCGATGATGTCGTGGATGCGCTGCATCACTGCCTTGAAGCTGAATTGCGGGGTGAACGCGTTCAGGCCATAGGCATCGGCATGGCGCATTTGCTGGGCCACCCGCGCACTTTTAATCAACGCTTTGGATGGGACACAGCCATAATTCAGGCAATCGCCGCCCATTTTGTTCGCCTCGACCAGCGTCACCTTGGCCTTGACTGTCGCGGCGATATAGGCCGAGACGAGGCCAGCGGCACCGGCCCCGATGACCACCAGATTGCGGTCAAAGGATTTGGGCTTGGTCCAGCGGGCATAAACCCGCCGCCGCTTGATCGCCGCCATGATCCATTTGCCCAGCCACGGCATCGCGCCCAGTGCGGCAAAGGAGAGCAGCAGGCTGGGTGAAGCAATATCGGACAGCTTGTCGATTTGCGCGATTTGCGTGCCCGCGTTGACATAAACAATCGTGCCCAGCAGCATCCCCACCTGGCTGACCCAGAAATAGGTTAAGGTGCGAATGGGGGTTAGCCCCATCAACAGGTTGACCAGAAAGAATGGAAAGACCGGGACCAGCCGTAGAGAAAACAGGTAAAAGGCTCCGTCGCGCTCTATCCCTGCGTTTAGGGCGCGCAACCGGTCGCCAAAACGCGCCTGCACCCAATCGTGGAACAAATGCCGCGACCCCAGAAACGCCAGCGTCGCACCGATCGTCGATGCGAATGAGACAATCAAGGTTCCGGTGACGACGCCAAAAATCGCCCCCGCCGCCAGCGTCATGATCGCCGCACCTGGGATCGAGGTGGCGGTGACTGCTACATAGATGAGGAAAAAGCCGCCAATCACCAGCACCGGCGATGCGTGATAGCGCGCATCAATTGTGGATTGTTGCGCCTTGAGATTCTCCAGCGACAGCAGGCTGCCCAGGTCGAAATAGAAAAATGCGAAAATCGCGATGGCAACGACAACCAATATGGCGGGCTTTTTCAAAAAACTACTCCTGCTCGAATTGAGCGGTAACAATAGCGTTGGCACAATACCGACGGCAAATCATCATGCTGCTCTTTTGGCCGTGCATTTCGCGCGGCGCAATTGGCAAGTGCTTACAGGTCATCGCAGCAGCCCAGCACTCCATGCGTAATTCGCACCACATGCACCAATTGTTACTCGCTGGGTCGGTTTGGATTGACCTTTGGTGGATATGCTGCTCCCATCAGCGCAACAGGAACATAGGGGAGTTTGGGTGATGGCTGAGACAAAATGGACGAACCGCTTGGCGCGCTGGTCGCTATGGGTAGCAGTTGCAGCACTGCTAATCGCGTTCACCGGCCTGACTTTGGCGCGCTATGACTTGGTGCCAAAGATTAACGGACTTTATGCCATGCTCGGCGGCGGACTGGTCGCAGCATTGGGCGCGGTGATTGCTCTAATCGCAGTGATAATGGCGATCCGGTTCCGGGCCAGCGCGCTGCGTTTGGCGTTGGTTGGTCTGGTCATCAGCGCTGGCTATGTCGGCTATATGGCATCGCGCGCTGCCGTTGCCCGCTCGGTCCCGCCCTTGCATGACATCAGCACTGATCTGGCTGATCCCCCTGCATTCGGCGCACTGTCCTTGCGAAGCGACAATCTGGCGGGGGTTGAAACAATCGAAAACTGGCGGGCCCAGCATGCTGCGGCCTATGGCGACATTGATAGCATCACCATCGCTCGTCCGGTGGCACAGGTGGTGGCCGACGCCGAGCGCCTTGCCAAGGCCAGAGGCTGGGATGTTGCCTATGCCGATACGGCGCAAGGTCGGGTCGAAGCGACAGTCAGCGTCTCCTACATCCGGTTCAAGGATGATGTGGTCATTCGGGTCGCCACCGCGCCTGATGGCACCGGCAGCGTGGTCGACATGCGATCGGTCAGCCGCATCGGGGTCAGCGATCTGGGCATGAATGCAGCGCGCATCCGCGAATTTCTGGCGGCATTGGCGGCTGGCTGAGGGACTCATTGCAGTACCGCAAAGCCTATTGCCCGTGATGCCGTCCGATGCTCGACCTGATTGCTTCTAGCGTCGGTTTGCGCAGGGCCGCCTTGTTATAGCTATAGGCATGCGCAGGATATGTCGCGAATTGTGCCGCCACTGACAGGGCCTGTTCCACTACCTCTTCCGCAACAGTCAAGCTGTCGAGATAGCCGACTTGAACCGCGCCAGCGGGATCATAAATATGCGCCTGGATTGCGGCCTGGGTCTGATACTGCAGGCCTATCCGGGCGCGCATCATCTCCAGTGCAAAAATTGGCAATTGCATCCCGTTGGTGGTTTCATTCGCCCCGATTTTATAGTCCCCCTGCGTGCCAATCCTTGTGTCGCAAGCGAGGAGCAAAAAGGCACCCATCGCAATCGCATGACCCGTGCATGCCGCAACTACCGGCATCGGCCCACCATATAGACGCAACAGCAATTGTGCTCCGCTATCCAGCATGCGGACAATTTCTCCGCCATCCAGAGTTGCAAAGGCTCTAAGGTCAAATCCGCCAGAAAAGCGGTCGTGACGGCCCGCTAGAACCACGGCCTTTGCACCCGATTGCGCCTCGTCGAGCGCATCATTGAGTGCCGCCATCAGCTCGAAATTGATCACGTTGGCCTTGCCGTCGTCCATCCGAATCAGCGCCACATCATTCTGGATATCGATTGAAATACTCATCGTGTGTTTCCTTGGAACGCGGTCAATTGCGCGAATAATCGCTGGAAATTCGTCCATGTCAACCTAAGCGTCGGACAGGTCGCGGCCGCAAAGTCCGGGCAATATTGTCGCACCAGCCATGCCGTAGCGGCATTGGAGGGCGAAAGTTTTGCAATTTTTATTTGGATGAGATGGCGCGCGCTCGCGCCCTGCTTTGGGGCATCATTGGGGGCTACGCAAAGCCAAATGTAGCGTTATACCTGTGAAAACTTTGAACAAGAATGGACAGCCACTAATGACCGACGACCCCGCCAACCAACCTGCTGACTATGTCCCGCCCGCCGTGTGGACTTGGGACAAGGAAAGCGGTGGTCGCTTTGCCGCGATCAACCGACCCATTGCTGGTGCTACCCATGACAAGGATTTGCCGGTCGGCAAACACCCGTTGCAGCTTTATTCGCTGGGCACGCCCAATGGGGTCAAAGTGACGGTGATGCTGGAGGAACTGTTGGCGTTGGGCCATGCTGGCGCGGAATATGATGCGTGGTTGATCAACATCGGCGAGGGTGACCAGTTCAGTAGCGGCTATGTCGCGATCAACCCCAACAGCAAAATCCCGGTGATGGTCGACCATAGTGTATCGCCACCGCAGCGGATTTTTGAATCCGGCGCGATCCTGCTCTATCTTGCTGAGAAATTCGGCGAGTTTCTGCCGACCGACCATGCGCCACGCACTGAAACCTTGTCGTGGCTGTTCTGGCAGATGGGCAGCGCGCCCTATCTGGGCGGCGGCTTTGGCCATTTTTATGCCTATGCGCCGTTCAAAATCGAGTATGCCATCGACCGCTTTGCTATGGAGGTAAAGCGCCAGCTTGACGTGCTCGACCGGCGGCTGGCTGACCATGAATATCTGAACGGGGCAGACTATAGCATCGCCGACATTGCGGTGTGGCCATGGTATGGCGCGCTGATCAAGGGGCTGGCCTATGACGCGGCTGAGTTCCTGCAAGTTCAGGAATACACCCATGTCCAGCGCTGGGTAGAAGCTATTGCCGCACGCCCCGCAGTCAAACGCGGGCGGATAGTCAACCGCACGTCCGGCAACCCCGCCAGCCAGTTGCACGAACGCCACGACGCCAGCGATTTCGACACTAGGACGCAGGATAAGTTGGAGGTGGCTGAGTCGCCAGCGACCTAGGGCGGGGTGCCATTAGGCCACGCCGCTTTCGTCATTGCGACCCCGGGCCTGATCCGGGGGAAGCAATCCAGTGAAAACGAGCGCAGAACTGGATTGCCGCGTCGCCCCGAAACAGCTTCGGGCCTCCTCGCAATGACGATCCAATCAAACCCTAACCCGGCACCCTATTAGCGACTAGGCTCTCGACGACGCCGGGGTCCGCCAAAGTCGATATATCGCCCAGATTGCCAAGGTCATTTTCAGCGATTTTGCGTAAAATCCGCCGCATAATCTTGCCCGATCGGGTTTTGGGCAGGGCCGGGGCAAATTGCAGGGCATCGGGCGTTGCAATCGGGCCAATTTGCTTGCGCACCCACAGCCGCAGTTCGTTGCGCAGCTCATCACTTTCCGGTTCGTTGGCATTGAGGGTGACAAAGGCATAGATGCCCTGACCCTTGATTGGGTGCGGCATCCCGACGACCGCCGCTTCGGCGACTTTGGGGTGGGCGACGAGCGCGCTTTCGACCTCTGCGGTGCCCATGCGGTGGCCCGAGACGTTGATGACATCATCGACCCGGCCGGTGATCCAGTAATAGCCATCGTCGTCGCGGCGGCAGCCATCGCCGGTAAAATATTTGCCGGGGTAGGTGGTGAAATAGGTTTGAAAGAAACGGTCAGGGTCGCCCCAGACGCCGCGCATTTGCCCCGGCCAGCTGCGGGTCAGGCACAGATTGCCCGATGCCGCGCCATCGAGCACCCGCCCGTCGCCATCGACCAGCTGGGGGAATACGCCGGGCAGCGGCAACGTCGCCGATCCGGGTTTGAGGTCGGTTGCACCGGGCAGCGGGGAGATCATCGCCCCGCCGGTTTCGGTCTGCCACCAGGTATCGACAATCGGACAGCGCCGTTCGCCGACGACGCGGTGATACCATTCCCATGCCTCTGGATTGATCGGTTCGCCAACGGTGCCGAGTAGGCGGATTTTGCTGCGGTCGTGTGCGGTGACAAAGCTGTCACCTTCGCGCATCAGTGCGCGCAGGGCGGTTGGTGCGGTATAGAAAATCGTCACGCCCAGCCGGTTGCACGTCTCCCAGAACCGGCCATGGTCGGGATAGTTGGGGACGCCATCAAACATCACCGTGGTCGCGCCGTTGGCGAGCGGGCCATAGAGGACATAGCTGTGCCCGGTGATCCAGCCGACATCGGCGGTGCACCAGAACAGGTCATCGTCGCGGCAATCAAAAATCATGTCAAAGGTCATCGTCACCCACAGCAAATATCCGCCGGTGGTGTGCAGCACCCCCTTTGGCTTGCCGGTCGAGCCTGAGGTGTAGAGGATGAACAGCGGATCTTCTGCGTTCATCACCTCTGGGGCACAGTCGGGCGATGCCGCAGCTCGGGCATCGGCATAGGCGATATCGCGGCCCGCGATCATCGGCACGTCTGCCCCAGTGCGGGCAACGACAATGACTTTGGCAACGCCGGGGCATTGCTCCAGTGCCGCATCGACATTGGCCTTGAGCGGGATGGATTTGCCGCCGCGCCGCCCCTCGTCAGCGGTGACAACGATGGTCGATGCACAATCTAGTATCCGTCCGGCTAGACTGTCGGGCGAGAACCCGCCAAAAACCACCGAATGGATCGCGCCAATCCGCGCACAGGCAAGCATAGCGAACGCCGCTTCGGGGATCATCGGCAGATAGATGGTGACGCGGTCGCCCTTGGTGACGCCTTGCGCCTTTAGCACATTGGCAAAACGGCACACTTCCTCATGCAGTTCGCGATAGCTGATCCGGCGTCCTTCGCCCGGCTCGTCGCCTTCAAACACAATCGCGGTCTGGTCGGCGCGGGTCGCCAAATGGCGATCGATGCAGTTGACCGTCAGATTGAGCTGACCATCGGCAAACCATTTGATCTGGAACGCACCGGCATCAAAACTCGACTGGTTGATCAGGGTCGGCACCTTAGCCCAATCGAGCCGGTGCAGTTCGCGCTGCCAGAACCCGGTTTCATCGTCACGCGCCTCGGCATAAAGCCGGTGATAGTCGGCGCGGGTGACATTGGTTCTGGCGGCGAGTTCGGCTGGCACCGGATAAACTGGCTGGCTCATTGGGTTGCGCGCTCCCTTACATTGAGGGGGCAGCCTTAGCGCGATGCGCCACGATGCGGCAAGCATTCCCACCACGCGCTTTTCCCCGGTCAACGCTCCGGGTCAGCGACCCGCCGGGAGCCGGAGCACAGGGGAACAGCAAATCCACATGTCATCGCGTGGTGTGTCGGCTGGCCTTGCCGTAATGATTAACAGCAAAACTAAACATGACTTTCATCATAAACAACAATGATATGACTAAGAAATACTTCGGAGTTTCCATCCACAGGACAGTCATGGAGATTCCCGCAGCTAGTAGCACCCCAGCTACAAACAATTGTAGTTGATTTCCATTGAGCGCGTTCACCACAATCGCACCAGTAATCGTATATCCCCAAATAATGATGGCTGGCGTAAAATCAACACCAAACAACCAAGCCACGATCAATATGTGTACATGAAATGCAATAAATACCAGTCGCTTCTTATTGCTAGCGGCGTAGTGATTACTAGTAGAATACGTGAAATTTGCAACACATCCTGCAAATATGTCTACGGCGAGCAGGTAAGCGATAGCACTTCTCCACAGTGGTAGACCCTGAGTCATCTCCGGGAATGCAAAAAACAACAAGGTGGCGAGCCCGAATCCAAAAACCGCAATTGCTAGAACTTCACCTACGGTTTGAGTTTCACCAAGTACGTCATGTAAGAATGGCGGGATATTAATAGTCATTATTTCTACTTACATATTCAGTTGCTCAGTAGTTGCGAGCGTAAATAATTGTGGCATGAGCAACGTGTGTTGTTAGAAACAGCATAGAGAGTGCAGCGTACATCCACGGGCGGTAGGCGCTGACCCAGAAGAGTCGGCGGCCAATCAATGCGAGGCCGGTGAGCCACAGGACTGGCGTAAAGGCGGGGGACAAAAATCCCAGAGCACTTGAGGCCCAGTGAGATTGAGGTTCTGCAATGAGCGGTAACCAGCTTGCGAAGTACAGCAACGTTCCAGCGATAAATACAATCAGACCAGTTCGCTGTTGCTTGGTGGAGAGCTGCAATGGCATGAAGAACGGGAGCGCAAACACCAAGATGCGTAGAGCGTTCTCAGCAAACGCCAATTCGTGAGGGATATCGCGCCAAAACTCGGAAGGAGCGAACGCCGGTGGCAGGTATTTAGCAAGAGTAACGTTCCAGACTATTGCCGGGAAGAGCAGCAATCCGCAACTTACAAAGTAATGGCGAATGCGCAGGTTGCTCATTAGAGGTCTAACGCAAAGCCAAGCGGCGGCGCAGCCGTCCGCTTGAGCGCCGGGTAAGAACGCGGTGGTGGGGCGAACGATGACCATGAAAAAATACCCGGCACCCCCACTATTTTTCCAACCCGTGATGGAACTACTGTACCCGGACCTTTTACCATTGAACAGAGCCAGTGAACGGGTTTGGCCTGAGCGCGGTGCAACCGACCGGTGAAACGCCGGGCTATGACCTATTGTGGAAAAGCAAACGCCGACAGGAATATCCTGGCGACTTGACGTTGGGAGGCCGGTAATTCCAAAATTCTTGGCTCCGGCAGGCGCAATGCGGAAATGTTGCATTTGAACACAATATCGACTGGCGCGTCGGCGACACCCAGGCCAGTCATCAACCCGACCCCGTCAACGCGGGCCCAGGCTTTCCAGTCGCCGTCACAAAATTGGACGATGATGGATTGCTCGATGGCAGGATTGGGCCTGAACAACGCTTTCAAAACGAGCAGATCCCAATCAGGAAAATGCAGCCCTTCTGTCAGCGCATTTGGAGCCGTATATTTGACGCTCCATTGCACAAGATTGAGGATAGCGGGTTCGAGCGCGTGCCCCATGGCGGTCAGGCAATAATGTCCTGGCACGGTTTCCGTGGTGGCGACGGCTGCAATCAATCCGGCTTCCCCCAGTTGCTTGAGGCGCTTTGACAGGAGATTGGTGCCCATGCCTTTCATTCGGCGCTCCAGCTCTGAAAAGCGGCGTGGGCTGACAAGAAGATCCCGGACGATAAGCAATGTCCAGCGTTCGCCGAGCAGATCGGACGCACGCGCCAGACCACAGTTCTGATTGTAAGTCCGATTAGGCATATTGCGCTTGTCGCTCATCCGCTATAGAAAGATCAAGGACTATATGTTTTTAAAGGGAATCGGTCAGATGAATCTTTCTCAAAGCTTACGCTATAATGCTGTCTTTACAGCGCTTTGCGGGTTTGCTTGCGTCATTGCGCCAAGCACCATTGCCGCCCATACAGCGTTACCTGACCGGTTATGGGTGATCGGGATAGGCATCATGCTGCTGCTTTATGTGCCGATATTATTGTTCGCTGCCGCACGGCCCATGGTCTGGCTGGTCAGGACGATCATCATATTGGACTGGAGCTACGTATTAATTGCGACAACATTCTTCGTTTTCAGATGGCGCGAGATGGACATGACCGGCACCTTGCTGGTCTTGATTTCCACCATCCTCGTCGCAACCTTTGCATATTTGCAGCAAAAGGGATTGGCAAAATTTCGCAAGTTGGCCAGCCAATGACAGGGCGGGGTTAGAGTGCGGTGAACGGCAATATGTGCAATAATCCCGGCATAACACTCCCGGCTGTCACCGACTACAACACCCGTTTTTTGATCCGGCTAAAGGCAATCGGTGTGACCCGCAAATAGCGGGCAATATCGCCTTGCGGCAGACGCTCAACCAAGGCCGGTTCTTCTGCCAGCAGCGTCCGGTATCGTTGTTCGGGAGACTGGCAAAGCAGCAGCTCCTCGCGGCGCGCCTTGCGGGCGCCCACCCACTCGCTGAACCCCAGATAGGCGGCGGCGAGCCCGGCATCGCCCTCAATTGCGGCGCGCACCCATGGTGAGGGCAGCCGCACGAGCACACAATTTTCGAGGCAGTGCGCGGAAAAGCGGTTTGGCTCATCGCTGTTGCTCGGTGCGTGTCCGCCAAAAATGCCCTGATCGACAATAATGCTTTTGATCCATTCATTGCCCGCTTCAGTCAAATAGCTGAGTTTCACAAGACCGGCCTCAAGCACAAAAATATCGCTGCACTGATCGCCTTGTTCGAGCAAGGCCTCCCCCTTTGCGACAGCAATGATTTTCCAGCGCCCTTGTGCCTGCGCGGCTTCGCGAAGCTGGTCAATTATCTTGGCAACACTAAAACCACTATCGGATAAATCTTGGTTCATTCCCGTTTCCGCTGCATGTGCCATAGCGTCCTACGCCATCAGTGGTGCGATTCAAGAACAAAGCCAAGGATACATCAATGTCAGTCCCCAAGACGATCCTGCTAACCGGCGCAACATCGGGCATCGGTGCTGACCTTGCCCGCCAGCTGCTGGCAGCGGGGCACAAGGTGATCCATGTGTCGCGGCGGGCGCAGGATTTCCAGATCGAAACTGCCAAACCCGGGCAGCTCATCGCCTATAATTGCGACTTGGCTGATCCAGAAGCAGTGAAGCGCCAATTCGCCCAGATTGCCGTCGCGCACCCCGATATCGCATGGGTCATCAACAACGCCGCCTTGCAATATCCGGTGCCGCTCACCGACCCGCTATTGGACGTCGCAAAAATGGAACAGGAGGTGAATATCAATCTGCTCGCCCCGGCGCTGATCGCGCATATTATGCTGCCGACCTTACGCAAAAATAATGCGGGTAAAAATGGCGGGGACTGCGCGATCATCAACATTTCATCGGGGCTGGCTTATTTTCCAAAACAGGCAACCGCGCTTTACTGCGCGACCAAGGCAGGTCTGCACAGTTTCTCGCAAAGCCTGCGCTACAGCCTCGGGCCGCTCGGGATTTCCGTGATCGAAATCATCCTGCCGCTGGTCGATACGCCGATGACCGAGGGGCGCGGTAGCGGCAAGATGTCTGCGGCAGAGGCGGCCAGCCAGATCATTGCCGGCATCATTCGCAAACAGCCCGAAGTCTTCATCGGCAAGGCGCGGATAATCCCGGCACTGTTGCGGTTCGCCCCTTCGCTGTTCGCCAAAAAAATGCGAGGCTCATGAAATGAAGGATCTGCTCAAACTGGCGCTGGTTTTGGCGCTGGCCTTTGCCTCAACCTTCGTCATTATGCGCATGACCGGCCTGCTTGATGAGGCCGATGTGCGCGCGTTCCTGGCCGGCGCGCATGAGATCAACCCGCTTTATTTTGTCGCTCTGGTCATGCTGCTGCTGTGGATCGACATTCTGATTGCCATCCCGACGATGGCGACCATCCTGCTCGCCGGTTATTTTCTCGGACCCGCGCTGGGCGCCGCCGCGAGTGTGGGCGGGCTGATGCTGATGGGGCTGAGCGGCTATGGTCTGGGCCGGGGCTATGGACGAGCGGTGCTGACCCGGCTCTACCGCGATGAAGCCCGTCTTGCCGCGATTGAAGCGAGCTTTGCGCGGAGCGACCTGTTGGTGTTGTTCGTCTGTCAGGCGCTGCCGATTCTGCCCGAGCTTAGCTGTTGTCTGGCCGGGGTAGCGCGGATGCGTTTCACCCGTTTCCTGATGGGCTATACTGTGGGCGTTGTCCCGTTTGCGGTCATCGTCGCTTATGCAGGCTCGGTCAGCACTGTCGCTGATCCTTGGCCCGCGATTTGGACCGTGATCGGGGTCAGCACGTTCCTGCTGCTGATCTGGACGCTGGTAAAGCGCCGGACAAACGCACACGCTGATCCTATTAACTGAACAGCGAGTAGCGTTTGATATGCCGATCCAGCCAGATAACATCCAGCCCTCCAGTGGCGAATGGCAACGTGGTTGGCGCATTGTGCTGGGTTGTGCGCTCGGTACGGGAACAGGGATAATTTTGCTGTTCTTCACATTCAGCATTTTCATCCTGCCCTTGATTGCCGAATTTGGCGGCACGCGCGGTGACATGGGGACCATTCAGGCCCTGGTTATTGCCGGAGCCCTCGGTTCGCCGTTCATCGGCCGTGCTGCGGACAAAATCGGGTTTCGCGCTGTGTTCATGGCGTCGATGCTGATATCGATAGGGCTGATGCTCGCCGCTGCACTGCTGGCGGACAGCCTCTTTCAAATCGGCGTGGCTATTTTCTTTATCAGCCTGCTCGGGGTTGGGACAACAGCACTGACCACGACCCGGCCGGTCAACGCCTGGTTTGACACCAACCGCGGCATGGCTTTGGGACTGGCGGCCAGCGGGGTCGCGATTGCGACGATGATCGTGCCGCCCATTTTGGAGACTATTATCGCTACCCATGGATGGCGTGCTGGCTTTGTTGCACTGGCCGGGCTTGCCGCCTTTGTCGGCTTGCCAGCGATCTATTTTCTGGTCGAGAACGAACCACCGGCAGCAAATGGCGCACCCACAAGCACCGCCACCACATCCGATTGGGCCTTTTTGCGCTCGGGGCATTTCTGGCTGATGGCGGCATCGTTCATCTTGATGAATATTGCCGGGGTCGGTTTTATCGGACAGATGTCGCCGATGATCCAGGATGAGGGGCTGAGCACCCAGATCGCGGCCTTGGCGCTTTCGTTTTTTGCCTTTGGTCAGCTGGGCGGTCGCCTGATCGGCGGCTGGTGCCTTGACCGGTTTGAACCGCGCCTGATCGCTGTCCTCCTCAACCTTGTTCCAGCGACCGGTTTCATAATCCTGTGGGCGACGAGCGGGTCGGCGGCAGCCGCAATGTTCGCCGCATTCCTGATCGGATTTCAACAAGGCGCGGAGCTCGATATCTTTGCCTATTTCACCGCACGCCGCTTTGGTATCGCCAATTACGGCACGGTTTACGGTGCGTTACTGGGACTTGGCTGGATCGGCAACGCCACCGGGGTAATCTCGGTCGGCTGGTTATACGATGCTTATGGTGATTATAATATGGCGCAGATATTCGGCGCGGCGGCATTGGTGACCGGAGCGCTGATGATCTTTGGCGTGCGTTTGGCCCCAAAAACTTAGCACCTCGCCTGTTAGTCGGCCAAGCCACCATATGTTGCGAACGCCATCATTCTGGCCGCGTAAACGGAATCAACCATCACTCCACTAGGCGGCAGGCCTCGGCGCGCGCGACGAGCTGTGATAGCGGATAATGCGCCAAGCGCCGTCGCGACGCTCCAGAACGCTCGTCGCGACGCCCCGGCGTTCGATGGGGGCGCTCGCGGCGTCCTTGAAGGTGATCCGGTAGCGGTAGGTCTCAGTGGCGTAGGCGACGTCGCCGACCACCACGGCCTCTGCGGCATGGCCCTCGAAGGTGAAGGCCGTAAACTCGTGAAGTTCTGGCCCCAGATGATGCGCTAGATAGTTGGAAAAGCTTCCCTCGACCCCGCCATTCTCATAAACAAGGGCTTCCGGCCAGAAAAAGCTGTCCGCTGCGGCCCCGTCGAGTGCTTCAATCGCCGCCTTATAGCCCTGCAGCACATTGACGACCTCTGACTGGTCGGACGCCGGTGCGGTCGCGGTTGTTTGCGACGCGGGTGCCGCCGGGGGAGGCGTGGCGGAGGCGATCTGGGGGAGGGCGATGGCTGTGAGCGCGAAGGAAAGGGTTTTCAACATCAGAAGGGTTCTCCTTGGTCGCTGCGCACTATGCGCAGATTGTTAGGTCTTGCTGGTCTAGCAACAACTCGATCTGCAACCGGCCCGGCACCGCGCAGCATTATGTTGGGCCGTGGCACCAGACCGCCCGATGATTACCGCCCGCCCAAAATGAAAGCATCGCGCGTTGGTTCACCGCGCACGCGGTTACTTAGCAGGTAAGACAGCATGACCGCGAGGAGACCAACATAGGCATGCACCGGCACATCGCCGGCGCGGACATGCGCGACAGTCGCCATCAGCATATTGATGAAATAGGCACCATAGGCGATATCCTTGAGGTTGCGGTACCGGTTTGAAAGGATCGCGAGGAGCGCGCCGAGCTTTAACCAAGCCAGCGGATAGAGGATGTAAACGGGATAGCCTAAGCGCTCAAAAGAGGCCGCAAATTTATCATGCTGCACATGATAGCCAATGATCGCCAGCGCCATGATCGCGAACATGACCAGCGTCGCGGTCCAATAGGCAATGGTTTCCATTCGGTTCGTTTTCATCTTTTCCCGTTCCCCATTGCTATCCTCTTTTGTCACCTGCGAACTTGTGAGACAAGAACCTTATGCCATCAACCGGTAGAGTAATTGTGTGCGTCGGTTGACGGCAGCTTTTGCGTAAACAGAGCGCAGGTGATTTTCGACCGTACGCGGGCTTATGAACAGGAAGTCAGCGATTTCGGCATTGGACAGGCCGGTGCAAAGCAACCGCACAATATCCACCTCACGACCAGTCATCCCAAAATCCGTGCAGCGGCGCAGCAAAAGCTCTTCGGTTCTGCGCCCGCTGGTGTACACCACAAAGCTCAGGTCGGCATTGGCTATCGCTCTGACCCTTATGGTTGCAAAAACATTCTCCTCGGCTGACAATGCGACAGTCAGGGCTTTGCTCCAGTCGCGCGATGCCAGCAGTTCATGGCAGGCGGAAGTCACCTTTGCGAACGGCACATTGCCGGACCGGCTGGCCCTCATCGGTCAGCGCCTTGGTCAGCGCCTCGGCCGGGGCCTTTGAACCGCCTCCCCGGCTGGACAGCAAATTGGTTGCAGCAAGCGCACAACGCCGAGGATTTCTTCGAGTCGCCGGATCATTTCAGGGCCATCGACCTGATAGTGGACATGGCGCCCTTGCTTGTCGGCTACCACAATCCCCGCATCGGCCAGCACCTGCAAATGGCGCGAGATCACCGAGCGATCTTGCGGCAACCGTTCGGCAATCTGGCCAATATCGGCGGGGCCAATCAGGACGACTTCGCGGAAGACGGCGAGCCGGGCAGGTTCGGATAAAGCCTTGAAGAATTTTTCATCCAAAATCGCAGCGCATTGTGCTGCTGCTTGTTCACGTTCACTCATGGGTTTCTCCGTACGGATTATCTGTTTTTGACCTCAGTCGAAATTCCCGTTTGACGCCATAGCTTATTATATGCATATATGTGCACATACACAAAGTAATAGCGGAGATGGCGATGAACAGCAAGGTTGTAAAAGCGGCAAAAGGTTTGGCCGGATTTACCGCGATAACCGGCTTAGCGTGGCTTGGCATGGCGTGGGGGTCAGGCACATTCCTGTCTCGCGAAGGGCGATGGGCTGCGGACACGGTCGTCAACGACGGCTTTGCTCACCAAAAGAAATACATCGAAGTGGGCGGCGTCAGGGTCGCCTATATCGATGTGGGTCAAGGCCCGCCTTTGATCCTGCTCCACGGTTGCCCGTTCAGCGCCCATGAATGGCGCGAGATCATCCCCATTCTCGCAAGAACCCACCGCGTAATTGCGCCTGATTTAATCGGGTTAGGCGACACGCCGGTCACGCTCGATCAGGATTACCGGCTGCCCGAGGACGTCAGGATGGTGACCGGGTTGATGGACGCCCTCAATATTCCGAGCGCCGATTTTATCGGCCATGACCATGGCGGCGCGACGGTTCAGCTGATGATGAATTCGGCTCCCGAGCGGTTGAATCGCGTCATTCTCACCAATGTCGAGGCGTATGACCAATGGCCTTCCAAACCCGAACTCCCTTATCTTAGAGGTATCGTCAATCCGGTGACCGGGCCGCTGCTTTACTATGCTTTCCGCATGGATTGGTTGCAAAGGCAGGCATTTGGCGTCGCGTTCCACGAACCCGACAAGGTGTCGCAGCAAACCTATGCCGCGTTCACCATGCAACATGCGAGCACCCCCGAGCGCTGGCAACGGTTGCGGCGTTTTTTCGCTTGGCAGCTTGATCCTGTCCATAACAATATCACCATGACCGCCATTCCAGGGATGCGCAGATTTACTCGCCCGGTGCTGCTGTTATGGGGTGCGAAAGACGAGAATTTTGGTCCCGCGATCGCGCGTCGTTTGGTCCGCGATATTCCAGGGGCGGTGGGCATCGGCTGGATGCAGCAATCGGCGCACATGCCGATGCTGGAAGAGCCGGAGGCTTACGCTGCGGCTGCCGAGGTATTTTTGACCGATCAACCACCAACCGGGCTAGGGGCCAATTTTGAAACCGCACAGGTGATACGTGCCCGTCAGTAAGAATAATTTGAGGCATTACCGCCGGAGGCGCTAGGGGAAGCGAGAAAACACGCGCTAGCCCTTGGGCTAGGGGAAGCGAGAAAACACGCGCTAGCCCTTGGGCTAGGGGAAGCGAGAGTGAACCATCCGGCTTGAAAAGGCTAGTGAGTGTCCTGCCGCCTTTTCCTAGCCGCCGGATGTTTCCATCCGGCTTGAAAAGGCTCTAAGCAAGCAGAACCACTGGGCTTGACGGGTGCCAGTGCAGCGAGACTTTGTCGTTCCAGGTGAAATCCTCCTGGTCATAGCGCGACAGGTTCGGGCGTGAGACGCGGATCATACGGCCGGTTTCCAGTTTGACTTCGTAAATCGTAATGTCGCCCAGATATGATAGTCCCTTGATATGGCCATGGGCGATGTTGCTGTCCGGAGGGCCATCGCGCGCGGGCGCATTGCCATTGATATGGCCATGGGCGATGTTGCTGTCCGGAGGGCCATCGCGCGCGGGCGCATTGCCATGTTTCACGATTATCATCTTTTCAGGGCGCAGAGCCGCCCAGACATTGGCGTCATGCGCCCCGGTCACGCCGTGGTTCAGATAGATTTTCCCGATTTCGGGGCAATCGACGACCGCGTGTTGTGGCTCGTCGATAACCAGTCTGCCTTCAAAGATATTCACTGAGCCAATGAAATCAGCGACAAAGCGATTGGCTGGATGTTCGTAAAGGTCGGCGGGCGCGGCGATTTGGGCGATTTGCCCTTTGTTGATGACGGCGATGCGGTCAGCCAGCGATAGCGCTTCGTCCTGATCGTGGGTCACGGTCACAAAGGTGATGCCGACCTTTTCCTGAATCTCGGCCAGCTCGAACTGCATCTGCGCGCGCAGCTTTGCGTCGAGTGCCGATAGCGGCTCGTCGAGGAGCAACACCTTTGGCTGCATGACCAGCGAACGCGCCAAGGCGACGCGCTGTCGCTGCCCGCCGGAAAGCTGATCGGGCATACGTTCGCCTAATCCTTCGAGGCGGACAAGCGCGAGCGATTCCTCGACCCGTGTGCGAATTTCGCTTTTGGCCAGGCCCGCAATCTTGAGGCCATAGCCGACATTGTCGGTGACCGACATGTGCGGGAACACGGCATAGGATTGGAACACCATGTTGACCGGGCGCTTGTTTGGCGGGACATTCGACATATCCTGTCCATCGATCAGTATTTGTCCTTCGGTCGGCAGCTCAAAGCCCGCGATCATCCGCAGCAGCGTCGTTTTGCCACAGCCAGAAGGGCCAAGCAGGACGAGAAATTCGCCCGCCTGAATATCCAGCGAGACATTGTCGACCGCGACCATATTGCCAAAGCGTTTAGTGACGTTGCGGATTTGAATGATTGGGTCTGACATCAATGCGCTCCGGCTTTGCCCGAAATATCCTGAATTTTCAGTGCGATGATGGTGAGGACTACGGTCAGCAGGATGAGTAGCGCCGACACCGCGTTAACTTCTGGTGTGACCGAAAAGCGGAGCATTGAATATACTTTCACTGGAAAGGTGATCGTATTGGGGCCGCTGGTGAAAAAGGTGATGACGAAATCGTCGAGGCTGAGCGTGAATGACAGGAGCCCGCCAGCGATCAGGGCTGGCTTCATGTGCGGGAGCAGCACGTCGCGGAACGATTGCCATTCACTCGCGCCAAGGTCTTTCGCCGCTTCCTCCTGTTCGCGGTTGAAGCTGATGAGGCGTGCCCGAACGACGAGGGCGACGAAGGGGAAACAAAAAGTGATGTGCGCGATGGTGATTGCGCCAAGGCTAAACGGCCAGGGCAGGTCGTGCGGCCAGCCGATAGCTGCAAAAAAAACTAGCATGGCCACGCCCATGCAGATTTCTGGAACCACGATGGGAAGCGCCATTGCGCCTTCTACCCCGGCCTTAAAGGGGAAGCGAAAGCGCCAGAGCAGGATCGCGGCGAGTCCGCCGAGTAACAGGCTGAAGACCGTGGCCAGAAAAGCGATCGTCAGCGAATTGCCGAGTGCAATCATCAACGATTCATTTTGAAAGACCTTAGCGTAATATTTGAAGGTAAAGCCTTTCCAGACGATGTTCGCCTTGGAGTCGTTAAAGCTGAATATGATCAGCACGAGCAGCGGCGCATACAAAAAGAACACGACCAGCCCGACCCAGCTGCGCATCCACAATCGGCTGGTATAGTCGAGTGGCGCGAGTGGTTTGCGGCGAAGCCAGCTCATGTCCGCGCCTCGATCTTTCTGTTGCGCAGCGCCTGCAGCGCGATCAGGATGAAGGTCGCATACATCAGCATGAACGAGAGCGCGGCACCAAACGGCCAGTCATTGGCGCGCTTGAACTGGCGCTCGATGACGTTGGCGATCATCTGGCTATCGGTTCCGCCCATCAGGTCTGGCGTCAGATAGGCTCCGAGCGCAGGCACAAAGGTGATGATAAGGCCAGAGATGATTCCAGGTGCGGCGAGCGGGGCGACAATCCGCGTGATCGTTGTCCAGTGCCCTGCGCCGAGATCAAGGCTTGCTTCGATCAACGATTTGTCGAGTCGGTCGAGCGCGGCGTAAAGCGGAAGCACCATGAAAGGCAGATGGATATAGACCAAGCCGAGGATCACCGCGAAATTGTTGTAGAGCAGTGGTAGCGGCTGAAAATCGACTGTTGTGGTCATGCCGAGGCTGACCATCAGCCATTCGATCCCCTGATTGGCGAAACCGCGCGTGCCGAGCAGCGACAGCAGCGCATAGGTGCGAATCAGCAAATTCGTAAAGAACGGCAGCATGATAAGCAGCAGCAGCCATGGTTTCCACTTTGCGCTCGCAAACGAAATTGCCAATGCAACCGGAAAGCCGACAATCAGGCAGATCAGGGTGGTGAGCGCCGCAACCGCGACAGATTTGAGGAAAATTTCCAGATAGAGCGGATCGAGCGCACGGGCATAATTGGCAAAGGTGCCGCTGATCTCGATCGTCGTCAGCCCGGTATTGTGGCCGAAACTATAGGCCCAGATGATCGAGAGCGGCACGAAAAAGAACAGGAGCAGCCAGACGATCGGCGCCGACGCGATCGCTGCAAAGAATCTGGGCTGGCGTTTCCAGTCCTGCACTGTGCGTTATGCCGCCCGGACGCGCGTGAAAGCTTCTTCGTAAAGCGGCTGCATGTCGGGGCGAAATTTGGCATATTCGCATTTGTCGAGCAGTGCCTGGGGCGGGAACACGACCGGATTGGTCTTGTAACTGTCCGGCATCAGTGCCTTTGCCGCTGCATTTGGCGTCGGGTACAAGATGGTCTCGGTAATCTTTTTGCCGACTTCGCCGTCGAGCAGGTAATTGATAAAGGCATGGGCATTCTTTGGATGCGGCGCACCCTTGGGTATGCACAGCGAGTCCGAGTTGAGCTGGCTGCCTTCCTTGGGAATGACGAAACCGATATCGTCGTCATCAACCATCTTTTGGGCAATATCGCCATTATACTCGAGCACCAGATCGACATCGCCCCTCACCAAAAGGTCCTGGCCATTGTCTTCGTGGTAGACTCTGACGAACGGCTTTTGCCTGATCATCATCGCTTCGATCGTCGCGACATCGCTCCTGGTCAGCGCGTTGACTGATTTACCCAAATATTTACCATAAAGCCGGAACAGGTCGCCCGCTTCGGAGAGTAGGCCGATCCGCCCCTTATACTCGTCCGAATCGAAAATGGTCTTCCAGCTGTCTGGAATGCTACTCACTTTCGATTTGCGATAGCCAATGCCGAGCGCCAGCCAAGTATAAGGCATCGAATATAGGCGACCAGGATCATAGGCAACATTGATAAAAGCCGGTTCGATGTTCCTCATATTGGGAATCAAACTATGATCCAGCGGCACGATCATGTCCGCTTGCACCATGCGCTCGACGAAATCGTTGGATGGCACGATAACGTCAAAGCCGGGATTGCCCGCGCGCAGCTTGGCGAACAACTCGTCATTGTTCGCAAACAGCGACATGTTGACGTCGATATCGCTCGCCGCATTGAAATCAGCGAGCGTGGTTTCGCCGATATATGTGTCCCAATTGTAGAAATTGAGCTTGGTTTCTTCACCCGTCGGCGCAATCGTCGCGCCCTTGGCAGCAGTGGTTTCAGCAGGGCTGCATCCAGCCAGCCCGCCTAGGCTGATCCCTAGGGCCGCTGTCCCCAGCCCGGCTAGGATCGAGCGGCGATTGGCTTTGAATTCGGAGAGTTTGATTGTGCGATCCATGATTTCCCCCATTTTTCGAAGTGGCGACGTCTGGCGACATGTTGGACCAGAACGGCTGCAATAAAAAGTGCAAATAACGTTAACCGATACAATGCGTGCCCTGCTGGCCAACGCCAGTGGAGCGAATTTGACATTTGAGTCCCGCTTGCCGAAACTCCGCTCGCAAATGTCAAATTCAAAAGCTCCACTAGATTCATAAGGTTGCTAGTGGTCCTTATGATTCTGACATTTGCCCGTGACCTAGCCGATAGGGAATGCAAATGTTAGAATCGGACCACTAGTCTGTTATGCGATAGCCAAGCCATCAGAGGAACCGATAGCTGAATGAATATCACCTTTCGCCAGATGCGCTATTTCATTGCAGTGGCGGAAGCACGTTCAATTTCGGGCGGTGCCGCGAGCGTGAGCATTTCGCAATCGGCCGTGACCGACGCTGTCCGGTTCATCGAGGCCGAGATCGGGTACGTGCTGTTTTCGCGCCATGCAAAGGGCGTAACTCTGACGTCCGAGGGGCAGCAATTTCTGCGGCACGCCCACAAGATCGTCGATGCGCTTAACAATATCCGGAGCGGCATCGGCCATAGCGAGGCAACGCTGGATGGCAGCTTGTTGATCGGCGCGACCCCAATTGTGACCGGCTATTTCCTGACCAATCTGTTGGCCCGATATCGCCAAGCCTTTCCCGCAGTCGAAGTAGTTATTGTCGAGGAACGAAGCGAGGATGTCGAACATATGTTGGTCAACGGCGAACTTGATCTCGCGATCCTGATCGTGCCCGGACTGACCCGACCCGAAGCACTCGATCATGAAGTCTTGCTCAGGTCCGATATGCGCGTCTGGATGGCTCCGAACCACCCGCTCTCGATGAGCGACAGTCTCAGCCTCGCCGATCTTGCAGCCGAACCGTTTATCGCACTCACGCGTGAGGAGCTCGCCCCGGTCACCAATGCGGTTTGGCAGGGC
>JBCKXT010000023.1:0-26012 GCA_038921085.1 Sphingopyxis sp.
CCAGGCTCCATATCCTTCTCCCTCAAGGGGAGAAGGGAAGGGAAGAACCCCCTCCACTGATTCGCGGTTCCCAGTTTAAGGTCGGCCTAGACTCCAGCTTGCAATGGTAACTATATATCATTACAGAGCGCGGTGCCCCATGCTTGCCACCCCCCCCGGAGTCTCTCAATGCGCCCTTCTTTGCTAATCACCTGCTCAATCATTGCCATGCCCCTTTCCGCTCCGGCGCTCGCCCAAACCGCCCAGCCGCGCCCTGCACTGCCCGCCTTGCCAGCCCCCACAGCCAGCGACGGCGATGATTTTCACGGGCCGGACGCCGATCTGGTGGTGACCGCACCGTTTGTCCGCAGCCTTGACCTGTTCGGCAGTATCGGGGTACTAGAGGGTGACGATCTGGCGCGCGACCTGCGTGGCCAAATCGGTGACACATTGGCCCGCCAGGCGGGGGTTTCCGCGACCAGCTTTTCGCCCGGCGCGTCGCGCCCGGTGCTGCGCGGCTTTCAAGGCGAGCGGGTGCGGGTGCTGACCGATGGGCTGGGGTCGCTCGACGCATCGAACACTTCCGCCGACCATGCGGTGGCGATTGATCCGCTGACCGCCGAGCGGATTGAAATCATCCGTGGGCCAGCCAGTCTGTTGTTCGGGTCCAGCGCGATTGGCGGTGCGGTTAACGTCTTTGACCGCCGCATTCCGCGCGCAGTTCCGGAATCGCCGTTCCACCTCGATGCGCTTGCCAGCTATGGCAGCGCGGCGGACCAGCGCAATGCCGGAGCGTCGGTCGATCTGCCGCTGACCTCGCAACTAGTGTTCCACGTCGATGGCAATTACCTGAAAACCAATGATGTGCGCATCGGCGGGCTGCAACTCGCCCCGTCATTGCGCGCCGATGTCCTGGCCGAAGCCGCAATCGAACGCAGCGCCGGACGGATTGCCAACGCAAATCAGCTCACCGCCTTTACCAACCAGAACGACCTGGTGCCCAACACCGCGTCGCGCACCATATCGTTCGGCAGCGGCCTCGCGCTGATCACGGGTGGCAGTTCGCTGGGCATATCCATCGGCTATTTCGACACCGACTATGGCGTCCCTGAACGTCCCTCTTTGGGCGCAGTGCCGGTCACCATCGGGCTGGAGCAATGGCGTGCCGACCTGCGCGGCGAGGTACAATTGGGCGACGGACTGTTCGATCGTTTACGCATTCGCGCCGGCTTTTCCGATTATCAGCACACCGAGTTTGAAGGCGATGAAATCGGCACCGTCTTCCTTAATCAGGGTCTGGAAAGCCGCGCCGAACTGGTGCAGTCAGATCGCAGTGGTTGGAGTGGTGCCAGCGGGGTGCAGTATTTCTATCGCGACTTTAACGCGATTGGTGCCGAAGCATTTATCCCACAGAATGACAGCGAACAATTTGCGCTGTTCACCTTACAGGAAATCCAGACCGGTGCGCTGAGTTTTGAAGTGTCCGGCCGCTATGAACGGTCCACCGTCAGTGCCAACAGCATTGGCTTTTCTCGCGGCTTTAACGCGCTATCCGGCGCGGTCGGAGCGAGCTATGAGTTTGGCAACAACAGCAAGGTCGGGGTCAATTTTGCCCGCACTTCACGCGCGCCGTCTGCCGAAGAATTGCTGTCCGACGGCCCCCATATCGCCACCGCCAGCTTTGAGCGCGGCAATCCCGGTTTCGCAATTGAGCGAGCGTGGAGCGCAGAAGCATTTGTGAAACTGCGTAAGGGTCCAGCCAATCTCACTGTCACCGCCTTTGCCAGTTGGTTCGACAATTTCATCCATGCTGCCGATACCGGCCTAATCGAAGACGACCTGCCGCTGTTCCAGTATCGACAGTCGGATGCACGCTATTATGGCCTCGAGCTTACAGGCGATGCGACCCTTGCCCAATTCGGCGACTATAGCCTGTCGGCCAATCTCACCGCCGATCTGGTCCGTGCCCGCATCGGCCTAGTCGGGGCCAATGGCGGCGGCAATGTTCCGCGCATCCCGCCCATGCGGGTGCGTGGCGGGCTGGACCTGTCAAGCGACACACTGACGCTGAGCGGGGAGGTCGAATGGATCGACAGGCAAAATCGGCTCGCGGCGTTTGAAACCCCAACCGCCGGTTTCACCATGGTCAACCTGACCGCGCAATGGAAACCCTTGGGCCGCGATGGTGGTGTCACCCTGATCCTGTCGGGCAATAATTTGTTCGATGTGCTCGGTCGCCGCCACGCCAGCTTTACCAAGGATTTTGTGCCGCTGTCTGGTCGCGACATCCGGGTGACAGCGCGCTTCAGTTTTTAGGGAGCGAAAGCTATTGCGGTTCTGGCTCCGGCTCCGGCTCTGGCTCTGGTTCCGATTTTGGCTCCGCAATCCCCTTTCGCCGCCGCCGGGTGATCCAGATTGTGATCAGTGCTGCTTCATAAAGCAGGCACAAAGGCACCGCGAGCAGCAACTGGCTGACCACATCGGGCGGGGTGAAAATAGCCGCGATCAGGAACGCCGCCACAATCATGTAGCGCCGCGCACTGCGTAATTGCTCCAGCGAAACAATCCCGGTGCGTTCGAGCAGCATCAGCAGGATCGGCATCTGAAACGCCACGCCAAAGGCGATAATGAATTGCATGACAAAATCGAGGTAATTGCCGACCGCTGGCAATGCTTCGCGCGCCACCCCGCCGACATCACCCTGAAATCCCAACAGAAAGTTGAGCGCAATCGGAATCGCGAAATAATAGGCGAGCGATGCTCCGGCCCCGAACAACACCGGAGTTGCCAGCAGAAACGGCAAAAACGCGCGTTTCTCGCGGCCATAGAGGCCGGGTGCGACGAACCGCCACAACTGGGTCGATAGCACCGGAAAAGCGATCATAAAGGCACCGAACAGGCCAACCTTCAATTGCACGAAAAACGCTTCGAACAATTGGGTGTAGATGACCCGTTCCTGTCCGGCCGCAAGCAACGGCTGGACCAGAAAGCCGAAAATCTCGTCGGCAAAGTAAAAGCAAACCGAAAAACCAGCCGCCAGCGCCAGCAACGACCACAGCAGTCGCCGACGCAGCTCGATCAAATGGTCGAGCAGCGGCGCACGCGATGCCTCTATCGCCGCATCTTCGGCACCGCCTAAGGGTGTTTGGGCTGCGGGTGCTTGGGCTACGGGGTCGGGGGCATCAACGATGGCTGGATCGCCCGCCGGGTCATCGCTGCTCATGCTTTATCGCCGCCGCTCGCTGGTCCGTCCTGCGGCGTCTGGACTGCTGAAGGTGGGGCGGGCGGGCCGATTATCGCCGCTGGTGTCATCTGTTCCGGGCCTGTCGCACTGCCTGTCGCACTGGGCACCTGACCCGCCAGATTGTCGGGCGAAAGAAAGTCAGCCGGTAGGGGCGAGGCAATGTCGGGATAGGCCTGCATCACCGAATCATTATGCGCCCGCCATTTCTTTTCCAGATCGTCCATTTCGGCTTCGCGCATCATGGTATCAAGCCCGCTGCGAAAATGCCGCGCCATGCCGCGAGCCTTGCCGACCCACGTGCCGACAAAGCGCAATGCCTTGGGCAGATCCTTGGGGCCAATCACCAGCAACGCCACAACCGCGACCAGCATCAACTCCATCGGGGCGACATCAAACATCGGGCAGCCTGCGGGCGATAGGCATTATCAGCGGATTTGCTCACCGTCTTGGGTTTCAACGCTCACCCCCGGCGCATCACCGGCGGCGCGGCCTTCGATACGGGTCGGCGGGGTCGGCGGGGTTGGCGGCGTAGACGCTGCCTCATCCTCTTCGGCCAAGCCTTTTTTGAAGCTCTTTAGCCCCTTGGCGACGTCGCCCATCAATTCCGAAAAGCGACCGCGCCCGAACAACAGCAAGACAATGATGCCAACGACCAGCCAATGCCAAAGACTAAAACCACCCATGATATTCTCCTTTGCAGCACCGTCGCTGCTCATAGACCCTGCTCCATTTTGATGGATTCAAAATGCGGGTCCAGTTTCCTTGTTTACCGCCTTTTTCGAGCCGTTCGATGTTTCCATCTCACTGAAAAAGGCTCTAGCTATAATCTCTATTTAATCACTCTCACCGGCAGGTTCCAGATCTAAGGCGTCAAAAGCGACATCAACCGGTTCGAGCAGCCCTGCGGCGCGCAAATCCTCAACTCCCGGCAGGTCTTTGCGGCTAGCCAGGCCGAAATGGGTCAGGAATCCCGATGTCGTCTTGTAAATCAGCGGGCGACCGGGAGCCTCGCGGCGACCGGCAGGGCGTATCCAGCCTGCCTCCATCAGCACATCGAGCGTCCCCTTGGCGGTCTGGACCCCCCTTATCGCCTCAATCTCGGCGCGGCTGACCGGCTCCTGATAAGCGATAATCGCCAGAACTTCGATGGCGGCGCGTGACAATCGGCGCGGCTCTTCGCGTTCACGCCGGAGCAGATGGGCAAGGTCGCCCGGCGTCTGAAAATGCCACTGCCCGCCGCGCTCGACCAGCTCGATGCCGGTATCTGCATGCCGCGCCTGTATCGCCATCAACACCGCGCAAATATCGCCGTCGCCGACATAGGCGGCAATGTCCGCAATAGTCAGCGGTTCTGTACTGGCAAATAAACTTGCCTCAACTCCGCGTTCAAAATCGGATATACCACAATCAGCAATGGGTTCCATCGTCATGCCACGCCTTTAACATAGAGTGGCGCAAACACCGCGTCTTGCTTGAAACTTATTTTCCCGATCCGGGCAAGTTCGAGGACCGCAACAAAGCTAGAGGCCAGCGCCGATCGGCGCATATCGCCCGAATACTCCGGCGGCAGGAATGTCACCAGATCGCGCCATTCGACCACGCTGCCGATCATCTGCTGCAAGCGGGTTATCGCGGCATCCAAAGTCATCACCGGGCAGCGCTCGATGACATGGACCGCCGGACTGGTGCGGGCCTGCATCCGCCCATAGCTCTGGATCAGGCCGAACATACTAGCGTCCCACAGCCGCCGTTTAATCACCCGCAATCCCTCTGGTGCGCCGCGTGTGAACACATCACGGCCCAGCCGGTCGCGCCCTACCAGCCGCGCCCCCGCATCGCGCATCGCCGCCAGCCGCTGCAACCTAAGGTGCAAGCGCATCGCCAGTTCCTCAGAGCCGGGATCGGCCTCAAGGTCGCGTGGCAGCAGCAGCGATGATTTCAATAGCGCCAGCCAGGCGGCCATCACCAGATAGTCCGCCGCCAGCTCAATACTCAACTCGCGGGCCTGTGCGATGAAATCGAGATACTGCTCAACCAGTTGCAAGATCGAAATGGCTTTCAGATCGACTTTCTGGGTCCGCGCCAGCGCCAGCAACAGGTCGAGCGGACCTTCCCACCCGTCCAGCTCCAGTTGCAACCGCTCGCCCCCTTGTGGGGTTGTCGCAAGCGAGCTTAGATCACCCTCAAATTGCAGCCAAGATTCCAACGTCCACCTATTCTGCCAGCGCCAAATATGCATCGCGGCGAGCGATGGCATCTGACGCCAGCAGCCCGCTTGGCACTCCTGCCCTGCTCTGCATCGCCCGGTCAAGCCGGTCGCGTGATTTGACCTGCATAGCCCCGCCTAGGCGATCCACCATGTCGGCCATATCGGTAAAATCGCCGGAGCAATGCAGCGCTATGTCTACCCCCGCCGCCAATGCCCGTTCGGCCCGGTCAGCCATGCTGCCGCTCAGTGCCTCCATCTCCAGCCCGTCGGTCATCAACAGCCCGTCAAAACCTATCGCAGTGCGGATGATCTGGTCAATCACGATTGGCGATTGCGTCGCGCAATGATCAGCATCCCATGCCGTATAGACCACATGCGCGGTCATTCCCATGCACGCATCAGACAATGCGCGAAACGGGCTGAGGTCATGCTCCAGCTCCTGCGCACTGGCATCCACTCGTGGCAAAACGACATGGCTGTCGCTGGTCGCCCGCCCCTGTCCCGGCATATGCTTGACGACCCCGACCACCCCGCCCGATGCCAGCCCCTGCAAAGCGGCACGACCCAGCGCTGCGACCCGCAGCGGCTCTGCGCCAAAGCATCGATCGGCAACGACCGGATGGGAATTGGCTTGCCGCACGTCGAGCAGCGGCAGGCAATTCACCGTAATCCCAAGTTCGGACAGGTAAAGCGCTATCGCCAGTGCATTGGCCTCCACTGCTGCCAGCGCGCTTACCGGGGCCAGTTCATAGAGGCGATCAAAGCATATCGCGGCTGGAAACACCGGCCAATGTGGCGGCTTTAACCGCGCAACCCGCCCGCCCTCTTGGTCGATCAGGATGGCGAGGTCATCGCGGCCATGCAACGCACGTAGCGCATCGGTCAGGCGGCGCAATTGCCCAGGGTCCACGATATTGCGCGCAAACAAAATGAACCCCGCCGGATTGGCGGCGCGGAACAATGCGGTTTCATCGGCGCTCAGTTCCGGCCCGACCAAACCCAATATGGCCGGGGTCATCGCTGTCATCATGGCAAGACGATGCAATTTTCTCCTGCCACGCGCAGCCGGGCACACAGGTCGCGGGCCGCGCTGGCTGACCCAGCCGCTGCGCGCAACCGATAGACTGCCCGACCGTTGACCTCGGCCGCTGCAATCGTGCGGTTCACCGGCCCCAGCCAGCTAAACCGCGACTTTAGGCTGTCCCACGCCCGGGCTGCGGTTGCTTCGCTGGCAAATGCGCCCAACTGGATCGTTCCGCCACCAGTGGCCGCAGCAGCAGTAGCGGTGGCAGTTGCCGGTGGTCCATCCGCATTTGCCCGCGCTGTCGTTGCCCGTGCAGCGGCTGCTGGCGATGCGCGATTGGCACCAGCCGCGACGGGCGGCGGCACCGGCCGTTCGGGCAGCCGGTTGGGGTCCACCTGGCCAACCGGGGTGACCCCTTCGGTAGCGGCGACCGCGACATTGCCATTGCCATCAAACCGGCCCGGCTCACCCTTTGGCTCGATCTTGTAATCCCCCTCTGGCGCAGCGATCAACTCGCCACGCGGGCGACCACCATTATTCTGCCACCACCACAGGCCGCCGACGACGACACCGATCACCAGCAGGCCGGCCAATACCAGTCCCAGCAAGCGCCCTATCGAAACGCCCGTCGGCTCCACATCTTCAATCGGCTCCAGCCATGGCAGTCGTTCTTCTTCCTCGATCGAAAGACCAATTTCGCCCTGATTGCCCATCACCGCATCTCCTCAACCGGTTCAACCCCCAACAGGGCCAGTCCATTGCGCAATATCTGCCCTATTGCTCTGGTTAAGAAAAGCCTTGCTTGCGTGGTTAACAAATTTTCCGCCAAAATGGCGCGGCGCAATGGATCATCATTACCCAGATTCCACCAGCTATGGAATTGGCCAGCCAGGTCGTTGAGGTAAAAAGCTATTCTATGCGGTTCGCGGGCCTGTGTGGCGCTTTCAACCAGCCGGGGAAAGGTCGCGGCCAGCCGCACCAGGGCCAAATCTTGTGTATCCAAACGGGACAGATCAATCGCGGCAGCGTTCGTTTCTGGCGCAATGCCCATCGCCAGCGCCCGACGACCCAGTGATGCAATCCGCGCATGGGCGTAATTGACATAGAAAACCGGGTTGTCTTTTGACGCTTCCACCACCTTGGCAAAGTCGAAATCCATCTGCGCATCGGCCTTGCGGGTCAGCATCGTAAAACGGACGGCATCCTTGCCGACCTCCTCGATAACCTCGGCTAGGGTGACGAAATTACCCGACCGTTTGGACATTTTGACCGGTTCGCCGTCGCGCATCAGGCGGACCATCTGCACAATCTTGACATCGAGCCGGGTCTTGCCGCCGGTCAGGGCGGTAACCGCAGCTTGGATACGCTTGACCGTCCCGACATGGTCAGCACCCCAGATGTCGATCAGCGCATCCGACCGTTTGGCCTTTTCATGGTGATAGGCCAGATCAGCACCAAAATAGGTCCAGCTACCGTCAGATTTTTTGATCGGCCGGTCCTGATCGTCGCCATAACGAGTGGCCCGGAACAGCGGCAGGACGACCGGCTCCCAATCTTCCGGGGCTTCACCCTTAGGCGCTTCGAGCACCCCATCATAGACCAGATCATGCTCCCGCAGCCAGGCTTCCGCCTGGTCCGGCTTGCCGGCGGCTTGCAACTCAGCCTCGGACGTAAACAGGTCATGGTGGATACCCAGCAGTGCCAGATCGGCCCGGATCAAGTCCATCATCTGCGCGACCGCCCTGGTCCTGAACAGCGTCAACCATTCGCTTTCGGGTGCCGCCACATAGGCATCACCAAACTCCGCCGCCAGCGCCTGTCCGACTGGCACCAGATAATCGCCGGGATAAAGACCCTCAGGAATATCGCCGATGTTTTCGCCCAGCGCCTCGCGATAGCGCAAATGCGCAGAGCGGGCGAGCACATCAACCTGACCGCCAGCATCGTTGACATAATATTCGCGCACCACCTTGTGCCCGGTATATTCGAGCAAACTGGCCAGCGCATCGCCGACGACCGCGCCGCGACAATGGCCCATGTGCATCGGCCCGGTTGGGTTGGCCGAGACATATTCAACATTGACGACGCTGTTTCCGCCCAGGGTCGAACGGCCATAATCGTCACCAAGTGCCGCGATTAGGGTGATTTCCGAACGCCAGCTATCGTCGGTCAGGCGCACATTGATAAATCCGGGACCAGCAACGTCAACCGCACTGACCAAATCCAGTTGTGCAAGTTCGCCCGCCAGCGCCTCAGCCAGCGCCCGCGGATTGTTCCCGGCCGGTTTGGCCAGCACCATTGCGGCATTGGTCGCCATGTCGCCGTGGGCGGGGTCACGCGGGGGTTCCAGGGTTATCGCTGCGCGTGACAGTCCAACCGGCAAAACGCCCCGCGCTTCCAGCACATCCAGCGCGCTATTCAAATGGGCTGACATGCTGGCATAAATGGTCATGTCGAAATCCATATCGCGATTTCAAGTCAGATGGAACCCGCTGGCGCTCCCTTTCTGGCTTTTCCCGTCGGCAGGCCGACGCAGCTCGCGCCAGGTAAAGCACAGAAAAACACCCGCTAAGGCGCGCTAGGGGAAGGGCGACGGTTGGGGTTCAGGGCGGCTCTAAATCAGCGCGTCACATTATATTGCAACTGGTCCTGAGTGAGCTGAAATCCGATTAGCAGCTCATAAGTCGCCCGGATCACAGCCGCACGAATATCGGGTTCGGACAGCGGGTCAACTGCGGCGTCCTGATCCCCCGCCCGTCGTCGCGCCGTAATCCGGGTGCGAATGTCGGCGGGCAGTTCCAGTGCCGTGCGATCGACATAGGCCCCGGCGGAGCCAGATGCTTGTGCCCGTGTCGCGCCCTGGGCAAAGCGCAGCGTCACCATATTATTGTCCTTTGCGACCACCGCCGAACCACCCTGCACGATGGTCGAAAAATAGGGCAGTTGCAGCTCTCTGGCCGGACCAGCATCGCGGCGGGTCGCCAGAACATCGAATGTTGCGCCGACATAGACCCGCGCCAGCGCATCATTGCATGTGGTCTGGACGTTGGTGATGGTTGCCACCACGTCGATTGCACCCGCCTCGCGGCTCGCGGCAGGGTCAAACAGGGTCACGTCACCGGTGTGGGTCGGGACTCCGACCGCAAGACAAAGGGTGCGGGTGGCGGTGATGCCGACCCCCGAACTGATATCGATTTCATTATTACGGGCGCAACCGCCAAGCGTCAGCGCTACGGCAAGGACAATGCCAGCGACATAACGGGCTTTGCGGGGGGATTTTGCGATCATTGGTGCGGGCTTCCTCAAAGCAAAAAAATCAAAAGGCAGCCCGGCGCTCCGCCCGGCGGGGCTTGTTGTCCTTGGCATCCCTGCCCCGCAACTACGACAAAAGCAAGTTATCCTGCTTGCTGTGCGTCGCGGGGGGGAATAGGGACAGGAACCATGAACGCACCTTTGACATTGGCTGGGCAAAGCCCTGCAACCCCTTCAGCGACGGACCGGCCTGCGCTGCAATTGCTGGTCGCTGCACCGCGTGGATTTTGCGCCGGTGTGGATCGTGCGATTCGCATCGTTGAACTGACAATCGAGCGCTATGGCGCACCGGTCTATGTCCACCACGAAATTGTCCACAATCGCTTTGTTGTCGATAGCCTGCGCGCTCTGGGCGCGGTGTTTGTAGAAACGCTTGATGATGTGCCCGACGGCGTTCCGGTGGTTTTCAGCGCCCATGGCGTGCCAAAGGCTGTTCCGGCAAAGGCCGAAGCACGCGGCATGTTCTATCTCGATGCAACCTGTCCGCTGGTCAGCAAAGTTCACCGGCAGGCAGAGCGTAATCATGAGGTCGGTCGCCATATCATCTTTATCGGTCATGCCGGGCACCCAGAGGTGATCGGCACATTTGGCCAATTGCCCGACGGCGCAATGACTCTGGTGGAAACGTTGGACGATGTTGCAAGGCTTGACCCGGCTGACCCCGACATGCTCGCCTTTCTGACCCAGACGACATTGTCGGTGGACGATACCGCAGCCATTGTCGGCGCATTGCAACAACGTTTTCCCGGGATATTGGCCCCAAAGGGCGAAGATATTTGTTACGCCACCTCCAACCGCCAGGACGCAGTAAAGGTGATGGCTAGTCAATGCCAATTGATGCTGGTGATCGGCGCACCCAACAGTTCCAATGCCCTGCGCCTTGTCGAAGTCGCGGAGCGGTTGGGGACGCGGACGCAGCTGATTCAGCGCGCAAGTGAAATTGACTTTGCTTGGTTCGATGGTGTGACAACCGTAGGACTGACTGCCGGTGCATCTGCGCCCGAACTGCTGGTTCGCGAAGTCGTCGATCTGTTGGCGACACGATTCTGTGTTACCGAAAGCGAAGTCCGCACGGCGACTGAAAACGTGATCTTCAAACTGCCGCGCGGGCTGGAACCGGATACACCCGGCTGATGGCAGTTTTTACCCACGTCGCTGCCGAGGATATTTCTGAATTGCTGGAACGCTATGGGGTTGGCCCGCTGCTCAGCGTCAAGGGCATCGCCGAAGGGGTAGAGAACAGCAATTATCTGGTCGATGCGCGCGGCGGGCGCTATATCCTGACCCTCTATGAAAAGCGAGTCGATACCGCTGACCTGCCATTCTTCATCGCCCTGATCAACCATCTGGCAGCCGACGGTAATCCGGTGCCGCGCATTTTGCCCGATTTGGAGGGCAACCATGTTCAGCAACTAGCTGGACGCGCCACTTGTTTGATCGAGTTTCTGCCGGGCGTCTCGGTCAGTCGGCCCACCAGCAGGCAAGCCTATGCGACGGGCGCGGCTCTGGCCCGGATGCACATCAGCACTGCGACATTTTCCGGCGGGCCAGACAATGTGCTGAGTCTGGACGGTTGGCGCAGCTTAATCGACCAGATTGGCGAGCGGATCGATGATATTTTTCCCGGACTGTCAGCGATTGTATCAAGCGAATGGGACTATCTGCACGCCCGCTGGCCCCGCGACTTGCCCCACAGCATCATTCACGCCGACCTGTTTCCCGACAATGTCCTGATGACCGGCGACGAGGTTTCGGGGATCATCGACTTTTACTTCTCGTGCCGCGACATCACCGCCTATGACTATGCCGTCACCCATGGTGCCTGGTGTTTTAGCAGCGATGGCTCAACCCACTTGCCTAGCTTGGCCGCTGCGATGGCCAATGGGTATCAGAGCATCCGCCCAATGAGCGCCAAAGAATGTGCCGCCATGCCGACCCTCGCACGGGGATCGGCGCTGCGCTTTTTGCTGACGCGCTCGCTGGACTGGATCGAAACACCGCCCGATGCGCTAGTCACCCGCAAGGATCCGCTGCCCTATTTGCGCCGCTTGCAACAGTATCAGGCGGCTGATGCACAGGCGCTGTTCGCTCTGTGAGCAAAGCTGCCGATCCGTTATTGGTTGAGATAGCCACCGATGGTGCCTGCAAGGGTAATCCTGGGCCGGGTGGATGGGCCGCGCTGTTGCGCTGTGGCAAGGTGGAGCGCGAGCTGTCTGGTAGCGAGCCTGCAACCACCAACAACCGGATGGAGATGATGGCGGCGATTATGGCGCTGGAAACACTGACCCGGCCATGCACCATCCGCCTGACGACCGACAGCGTCTATCTGTGCGATGGCATCACCAAATGGATCCACGGCTGGAAACGCAATGGCTGGCGAACGGCGTCAAAAAAGCCGGTGGCCAATGCCGACCTGTGGCAGCGGCTGGAGGCCGCAGCCCAGCGCCACCGGATCGAATGGCGCTGGGTCAAGGGACATAGCGGAGACGCCGATAATGACCGCGTCGACAAACTGGCTTCGGATGCAGCGCTTAGCGCATCACAGGGCTGATTGCGTGGACAGGCTAGAACATGATGACATTAGGTTGAACCATCTCCGGCATGCGCCGGGGTCGCAATGACGTAACAATCACAACAGGAAAGGCTTTAGGGTCAGCCCAGAAATCGCTCCGGCGAATAAAGCACCGGGTTGATGTGTGCTACAAAGGCAGGTGGTGCCTGACCCAACAGGACGGCTGCTGCCAGTGCTGACGCGGCCGGCGCGGTCTGGATACCAAATCCGCCCTGCCCGACGCACCAGAAATAGGCTGGATTAGCCACATCAAAACCATAGACCGGCAGCCGGTCCGCGGCAAAGCTACGCAACCCCGCCCATGCGCGTTCCACCCGTTGCACCTGCCAATCGACCACCTGCTCCAGCCGGTCAATGGCGATCGCCACGTCGAGTTCCTCTGCTGCCACATCATGCGCGTTATCGAGCGTTTCATCATGCGGGCTAAGCCAGATTTTGCCGCCAGCCTCTGGCTTGAAGTAAAAACTGCTGGCAAAATCGGAGACATGCGGCAGGTCGTCCGGCACGGCGGGGTCGATCCGCAACTGGACAACTGTGCGACGATAAGCGGTGATCCCGACGGGCCGCACCCCGGCAATTTCGGCGGCCTGATCAGCCCATGCTCCAGCCGCATTGACGAGGATTCTCGCACGATAGCTGCCCGCCGTGGTTTCGAGTGTCCAACCAGCGCCATCATGCACCGCAGATGTCACTCTGGCCCGTGTGACCAGATCGGCACCAGCGCGCTTTGCTGTCCCCAAGCACATTGCATGCAGGCCGCCGACATCAATATAGGCAGAGCTGGGTTCGGCCAAGCCCAGCACCCATTCGGGGCGCAGTCCGGGGATGTGGTCGTGCGGATCGACCTGCTCGAGCGCGATGCCACTGTCGGCAAAGCGCACCATAAACGCCTCCATCAAACCCTGATCCTCGGCGCGGCCAATCTGCAATCCGCCCAATGCTTGCAAAAATCCGTGCGCACGCAGCACATCGCCCGACGCGCTGGTCAACGGCTGGATCGCAGGACCGCCATAGCTCTCGCTCCAGAATGCCGCCGAACGCCCGGTCGCATGATAGCCGGGCTGATCTTCTCCCTCAAGGATGAGGACGCTGGCATGGAGCGCGACTTCGGCAGCCAGTCCTGCCCCGGCGATACCGGCACCGATGATCGCAACATCGTAACGCTTCATGGTCTAGGTGCCACTCGATCCAGAAATGCGTCAATCCGCGCCAGCGCATCGTTGCGAACTGCATCCACCTCTCGCAACAGCTCGTGGGCGGCTTCGCGGCCATAGACATGGACTGTGGCATGGGCCAGACGCGCCACCATCCGCTGTGTCGCTTTGGCCGACACCAGCATGTCCACCGATGCCGCCAACACCAGCACCGGTGTCGCTATGGCTTCGATTACCCCTGGCTGGGCCAAGCCGATGAACGATGCATAGGCTTGTTCCACCCATTGCCAGCTACCTGGTCCCATCTCCAGCGCCGGATGTTGCGTGCGCCACCACGTCTCATCGGCATACCGGCCATCATCATGGGTCAGCAACATCTGGCGCAGAAGAATGGGGCTGCCCGGCTTTTCGCTGATTTTCCATGCTGCACGATCAGGCGCGCCAAGTCGCATCATCAGTCTGGCAACCCAATGCCCGACGCTATCAGGATAAGGGGCGGTAAAACCCAGCATGGGCGCAACCAGCACCACAGCATCGGGCGCAATACGAGCTTCGGCCAAAGCCCGCAGGATCAAATGCCCGCCCATGCTGTGGCCGATGATGACATGAGGCGCAGACGTGCGCGACACCCAATCCGCGACATAATCGGCCAGGTCATCAACCCACAGGGCAAATGATTCCACATGGCCGACGTGGCGGTCCCGGCCCAGCCGGCCGGACCCGCCCTGGCCCCGCCAGTCAAAACTCTCAACCTGCCAGCTCGCCGCCCGCCAGCCAGCAAAACTTTCAAGATATTTCTCAAAATGATCGCCGCGCCCGCCGATGAACAGCAATGACCCGCGCGCTGTCGTGGTTGGTGCCGGCCAGATGATGCTGCGCAATGGCCAGCCATCCTGAGCGGGGCGCTGGACTAGCTGGGCGTCGAGCGGGATGAGGCGGCGGGTATTGTGGTGATCTGGATGGCTGAGCGCCTGTGCCGATTCTTGCTCTGATTCTATGGTCATTGCCGCTGGTTACGGTTTGGAAAGGCATTTCGTCTACCCCTAGTGGAGTGATTTCAACATTCGCATCCCGCATGCGGCAAACCCGGCTTCGCGAATGTTGAAATTAAAACTCCACTAGCAACACTATATTTCTAGTGGTTCTTTTGATTCTGACATTTGCACCGGACATGTCCGACAAGAGAGGTAAATGTCAGAACCGGACCACTAGGTAATGAACTGGGGAAATCCGATGCTCTATCCCTATGCGCTGCTGGCCATATTGTTGCTGATGGCAGCCGGATTTGACCTCAAGAGCCGGATCATTCCCAACTGGCTCAATGTCATCATTGCCTTGACTGCCCCGCTGATCTGGTGGGCACAGGGGCTGGCGCTTTATCCCGACATCGTCTGGCAAGTGGGCGTAGCGACGGCAGTGTTTGCAGCCTTCATCGCCCTTTTCGCGCTGGGCGCGATTGGTGGCGGTGACGTCAAGATGATCGGCGCGCTGGCGCTGTGGGTTCGCCCCAACCTGATTTTGCCTTTGCTGATGGTGATGGCGCTGGTCGGCGGAGTCATCGCCGCCTTTATGTTAATCCGTAGACGTCTCAGCAAAACTGCTCAAAATCCCGAGCTTCCCTATGGCGTCGCCATCGCGGCAGCCGGATTTTGGGCCGCGCACCAACAGTATATTAACCATTTGCCGACTATCCCCAGCAACTGAACTTGAATATCGCCCGGACTGACCGGACGAGGAGGCAAAGCCGTCATGGACGTTAAAAAGATCTTATTGATCGTCGGAGCATTGATTGTAGCACTGGGTGCCGCCTTTGGCGTCAACCAGATGATGCGCGGATCAGCCGCACCACAAGCGCGCGCAGCTGCGGCACCAGAAGTATCCGGGACAAAGGTGATGGTGGCGGTGCGCTCCCTTCCCGTTGGCACGATTTTGACCGCAGATGCTTTGCGCTTTCAGCCCTGGCCCGAAGGATTGATAAAGCCGGATCAATATTATCTTGAAGGACAGGCCAACATGGCCGCGCTGGTTGGTTCGGTTGTCCGCATCGCCCTGACCTCCGGCGCTCCGGTGACCAAGGGATCGCTGGTCAACCCCGGTGATCGGGGCTTCCTTGCCGCAGCACTCGGCCCTGGCATGCGCGCCATCACAGTTCCGATGTCGGCAGAACAGGGTGTGGCTGGATTTGTCTTTCCAGGCGACCGGGTGGACTTGATGTTGACCCAGACCATCGAAGGCGATGAAGATCAGGCGTTGCGCACGACGGAAACGATTGTCCGCAACCTGCGGGTATTGGCGGTCGATCAGCGCACCGCTCCGACCGATGAAAATGGCAATTCAACCCCTGCCATCTATTCGACAGTGACCATCGAAGTCACCCCGCGCATAGCCGAAAAGATTTCGGTGGCACGCTCGGTTGGCCAGTTGTCACTGGCCCTGCGCTCGTTAGCGGAAAGTACATCCGAACTCGAAGAATTGATTGCATCGGGCGCGGTCACTGTCCCGCGTGACGGAGATGCCGCCGCTGAAGCCCGCCTGCTCGGTCGATCTTCATCCCGGCCAAGTGATCGCGGTACGACCGGTGTCACCGGCGGCGATGTGTCACGCTATCAGCGCCGCACGCTACCACGCGCTCGCAGCGCAGATGGCGGCGCTGCGCAACCAAGCGTCCCTGCAGCCCCAGTTGTCGCTGGCCCAAGCGTCCGCGTCGTGCGTGGCGATCAGGTCACCATCGTCCCGGTGGGAAGGTAATGTCCATGTCAAAGCGTTTTTCCATTCATCGCAGCCTGCGGGTCAGTGCCATGGCGTTGGGCCTGTCTCTTGTCACAGCAACCGCTCTGCCCTCGATGCTGCATGCGGCGCCTGGCGAACAGGTCGAACGTGACGCTTTGTTGCTGTCGGTTGGTCGCGGTCGCCTGATTAACCTGCCCGCGCCGATGGTCGATGTGTTCGTCGCCAACAATGCGGTGGCAGATGTTCAGGTTCGCTCGTCCACCCAGCTCTATGTGTTTGGAAAGACACCTGGAGAAACCAGCGTCTATGCCACCGATGCCGCTGGCCGGGTGGTCTATTCGATTGTCGCTAGGGTCGGCAATAACATTGAAACGATCGACCAGATGCTACTGCTGGCGATGCCCGATGCGCAAATCACTGTGACGACGATGAATGGTCTGGTGCTGCTGACCGGGACGGTGCGATCCCCCGAAGACGCCGCCGAAGCTGAACGCTTGGTCAGCGCCTTTACTGGCGAGGGCACTCGCGTCATTTCGCGGCTACAAACCGCAACCCCGCTGCAAGTCAACTTGCAGGTCCGGATCGCCGAGGTCAGCCGATCACTGGTTCGCGACATCAGCGGCAATCTACTCACCCACGACGAAAGTTCCGGTTTCCGTTTCAACGCATTTCCTCGCCGCGACATCGGGACCATTGGTCCTGCGGTGCCTCGCACTTATGACCCGGTAACTGGCTTGCCGTCGAACAATCCGCCGCTGGTCAATACCCTGCTACCACTGGCAGGTGCGACGTCGCTGTTTGGCAGTGGCAGATTGTTCGGGATGAATATTCTGGCGGCGCTCGATCTGGCCGAGCGGTCAGGGCTGGTGGTCACCTTGGCTCAGCCCAATTTGACCACAGTGTCGGGCGAAACGGCAGATTTCCTGGCTGGCGGGGAATATCCGATCCCGGTGCCCGATCCGCGCAGCGGGTCGATCACCATCCAGTATCGCCGTTTTGGTGTCAGCCTCGCCTATACCCCCACGGTATTGTCGAACGGTCGGATTTCGATCCGTGTCCGACCCGAAGTCTCCGAATTATCGACCGAAGGGGCCATTACCCTGAACGGAATCCAAGTGCCCGCGCTTAGCGTGCGTCGCGCCGAAACAACCGTTGAACTGGGTTCGGGCGAAAGCTTCATGATCGCCGGCTTGATGAGCAATCGTTCGCTCGGTGCGATCGAATCGACGCCGGGTCTTGGCGATCTTCCTATCCTGGGATCATTGTTCCGGTCCGACAGTTTCCGGCGCGGCGATACCGAACTGGTGATTGTCGTCACCCCGTATCTGGTCCGTCCGGTATCGGCGAACGAGATTGTGCTACCGACCGATGGCTTCCGCAACGCGACTGCGGCGCAACGCTTGTTGCTCAACGGGGTCGCTGATGGCCAGTCGGATACGGCACGGCCAATGCCACAGCTTGCACCCGCGCCCGGCAATCCGCCAACAGCACCGGGGGTTGCTGGCCTGCCTGTGGCGAGTGTGACCGCCCCAACCCAGCAAAGTCGCAACCGCAACCGCAATACACAGCCGAGCGCAGCGCCCGGCTTTAGCACCAACCAATAATGTCACGGCGTAGAGGAAATCGAGCCATGCGTATCGCCATTTTAGCCACAGCCATGACCACAGGGCTTGCCCTGGCCGGCTGTATCAACAGCGGACCGGCCAACCGCAGCCTTGAATCGGTTCACCAACCGATTGTGTCGGTCAACAATTATGTGCTGGACGCTGATGCTTCGTCGGGCATTTTGTCACCGACTGAGACGCGCCGGGTGTCTGACTGGCTCGACGCCATGCAGATCGGTTACGGTGACCAGATAGCGATTGATGACAGTGCAGCATCAAATACCAGCCGCGCAGCCCGCGACACGGTGGCCATGCTGCTTGCGCGCAAGGGCTTGTTGCTTGCCAACCATGCGCCGCTCACAGGCGGGGCGATCCGTTCCGGGAGCATTCGTGTGGTAATCACCCGGGCATCGGCCAGAGTGCCGGGCTGTCCGGACTGGGGCACGCGCAGCAGCACCGATTTCCAGAACGCAACCACATCCAATTATGGCTGCGCAACTAACGCCAATATGGCGGCGATGGTCGCTGACGCCAATGATCTGGTTCATGGCCAAAGCAGCACAGGCAATGATCCATTGACCGCATCGCGCGCCATCGGCACCTATCGTGCTGCAACCCCGACCGGGGCTGGCGGCCTGAACAGTAACAGCACCAGCGGATCATCGGGAGGCGGCCAATGAACGCCCCCTTCCGCGCTGGCCAGCAAACCCGCGAAGCCTTTGCCGCCTATCTGTGCGATGATGACACAATCGAGGTCATCAAGCCGGTTGTCAACGACATGGGATGGCAGATTGAAAAGCTGCATCGCGGCGGATTACGCAACGCCGTCCAGTCGCTGTCGATCACCGCCAGTCCTACCATATTGCTGGTTGACCTGTCGGAATCAAGCGACCCGATCAACGACATCAGCGGTCTTGCGGAGGTCTGTGAACCCGGCACCGTGGTGATTGCGATTGGCCAGATCAATGACGTCCGCCTGTTCCGCGACCTAGTCGCCAGCGGCATCCATGACTATCTCCTGAAACCCGTGTTCCCGGAACAGATTCGCGATGTGCTGATGAACGCGCAAGCGATGCTCAGTGCGCCTCGCCTGTCCGACCCGCAGGACAAGGTGAAGCACACTCTCACAGTCGTGGTCGGAACTCGCGGTGGTGTCGGCGCATCGACGATTGCCACTTCCCTGGCATGGCTGCTGGGTGCCGAGGGCAAGCGCAACACTGCCTTGCTCGACCTAGATATCCATTTCGGCACCGGGGCGCTGACCCTAGATTTGGAGCCGGGCCGCGGCTTGATCGACGCTATCGACAACCCGTCACGCATCGATGGCCTGTTCATTGAACGCGCCATGGTGCGCGCCAATGACCAACTCGCCATCTTGTCAGCCGAAGCACCGATCAACCAGCCGTTGCTGAGTGATGGCGGCACATTCTTTCACTTGCGCGAAGAAATGACCACAGCGTTTGAATCGACCGTAATCGATTTGCCGCGCAACATGATGATCACTTACCCGCACTTGCTCAATGACGTGCAAACAGTGGTGCTGGTTACCGAACTGACGCTGGCTTCGGCGCGCGACGCGATTCGCCTGCTCTCCGGTTTCAAGTCGACCTGCCCGGGGGCACGGGTCATCGTCATCGCTAACAAGGTGCATAATTCTGGCGGCGAACTATCCCGCCGCGATTTTGAAAACTCGATCGAACGCCCAATCGACATCATTATCCCGGTCGACCTTAAGATGGCAACAAAGGCTGCAAAGCTCGGTAAATGCCTGGCGGAAACGGCGCGGGGATCCAAGTTGGCCAAGTCGCTTTCGCGGTTACTCTCTATGGTTATGTCCGCCAGCGATGACGATGACGCACAAGCAAGCGTAACCGGCCCAGCTTCGCACAAAAAGCCCGATGGAAAATCCGGGTCACTGCTCGGCAAATTGAGCGGTATGGGCAAAATGCTCGCCAAGAAGAACAAGTAATGAGCAGCGCCGCCTCTGGCCAAATGCTCACCATGACGACGCCGCGATTACGCACATGATTGGACGCAGTTAAAGCCAATGGACAGCAATTTCCTCTTGACCGCCGGTGCTTTTTTTGTGGTGCTTCTGCTTTTGGCCTTTGCTTTTGCCGGGGCAAATCAGGAAAAGGCATTAAAGCGTCGTTTGACAGTCGTCCGCGATCGCTTGATTCCGTCCAACGAAACTGCGCTTGCTGCGCAAATGCGCAAGACGATCGCCCAGCGCCTGCCTTCGCAGGAAATGGGTCTGGTCAAACTGTTGCCCAATCCCGAGCAACTGGCTTTGCGGTTAAAGCGGACCGGCAAGAAATGGACCTTGTCGCGCTATATGATGGTCTGCATCGGCATATCAGTAACTCTTGCTGCGCTCCTCCTTCTCCTAGGCGCGCCGTTCCTGCTCGCCTTGTTGGTCGCCATATTGGCTGGCTTAGGCATCCCGCACATGCTGGTCGGAAGGCTGATCACCAAGCGTTTGAACGCATTTACCAGCCGCTTTCCCGATGCCATCGACCTGCTGGTTCGTGGTCTGCGTTCGGGCTTGCCGGTTTCTGAAACATTGCATGCGGTCAGCACCGAAATACCTGGGCCGGTAAGCGTGGAGTTCAAACAGGTGATCGAACGTATCCGCATCGGCAAGACGATGGATGCCGCGCTTCAGGAAAGCGCTGACACGCTCGGCACACCTGAGTTCCAATTCTTTTGCATTACACTGGCGATCCAGCGCGAAACCGGCGGCAACTTGGCTGAAACACTGGCCAATCTGTCCGAAGTGTTGCGCAAGCGCGCGATGATGAAGCTGAAGATCAAAGCGATGTCATCGGAAGCCAAGGCATCGGCCTGGATCGTTGGCGCACTACCATTCATGGTCTTTATCATGGTCTATATGATGAACCCAGATTATCTGGCGGCATTTTTCCCCTGGTCGGGCGAACTCTATGACCCGCGCGTGATGATCACTGGCCTTGGCGGGCTTTGCTGGATGGGCATTGGTGTTGGCATCATGGCCAAAATGGTCAATTTCGAGATTTAAGTTGATGATGAACCTCATTCAATCAAGCGCAACAGCACCGATTCAAACCTATATGGTGATGGGTATCGACGTTGTATATGTGGCCACAATGCTGGCGGCCATAGGGGTCGCTGCACTGATGATCGCCATCTATAATGTCGCGACCGCACGCGATCCGATGTTGCGGCGGGTCAAATCACTCAACGAGCGCCGCGAACAGCTCAAAGCCGGGATTACCGCCTCGACGGTAAAGCGCCGCTCCAAGCTGGTCCAAAATAATGTCTCAGCCAACCACATGCGGGGCTGGCTGTCATCGCTCAAAGTGTTGCAGGACAGCCAGGTCAAAGACGTCCAACAACGGCTGGCCCAGGCCGGTATCCGTTCAAAAGATGTCGCGATCACGATCATTTTTGCCCGCATGGTGCTGCCGATTGTGGTTGGCGGGCTGGCGGCATTTATGATTTATGGCATCGATATTATGCCCGACTGGACACCACTCAAGAAATTTGGCGGTTTCGCTGTCCCGTTGATCCTTGCCTATAAGGCCCCCGACCTGTTCGTGAACAACAAGAGGTCAAAGCGCACCAACGCGATCCGCAAGGGATTGCCCGATGCGCTCGACCTGTTGGTGATTTGCGCCGAAGCGGGGCTGACCGTCGATGCCGCCTTTGTCCGCGTCGCCCGCGAGCTTGGCAAAGCCTATCCCGATCTGGGCGAAGAATTCGCGCTGACGTCGATCGAGCTCAGCTTTTTGACCGAGCGGCGTTTTGCACTGGAAAACCTGACCTACCGGGTCAATTTGGAGGCGGTTCGCGGCGTCGTCACCACCCTCATCCAGACCGAGAAATATGGAACGCCGCTGGCATCGGCATTGCGGGTTTTGTCCGCGGAGTTCCGCAACGAGCGGATGATGCGTGCCGAAGAAAAGGCAGCGCGTCTGCCCGCGATCATGACCGTGCCGCTGATCCTGTTCATTCTGCCGGTGCTGTTCATCGTCATTCTTGGCCCTGCGGCCTGTGACATCAAGGACGCGCTGGTCAAATAAAACGCGCTAAGGTTTACCTTAGGGGAAGCGAGACGAGAACGCGCTAAGGTTTACCTTAGGGGAAGCGAGACGAGAACGCGCTAAGGTTTACCTTAGGGGAAGCGAGACGAGAACGCCGCGCAGGGCCATTTGCTGCCCTTCCCCTAGCGCAAGCGCTAGCGGGCGAGAGCAGCGACAACCACCTGTTCGATGACCCCAAAGATGGGGTGGTGGCGGTCATCCTCCATCCAGATGCGGACGGTATCGCCGGGTTGCATGAATGATGTGACCGGCGCACCCAACTGGATCGTTTCAATCGTCCGCACTTCCGCCAGACAGCTATAGCCCAGACCACCATCGGCGATTGGCTTGCCCGGACCGCCATCGCTGCCGCGATTGGATACGGTGCCAGAACCGATGATGGTGCCAGCGCCTAGCGCTCGCGTCTTTGCAGCATGGGCAATCAACTGGCCAAAATCAAAGGTCATATCGACCCCGGCATCAGCGCGGCCAAGTGGCTGGCCGTTCAAATCGACACACAGCACACCATGCAATTTGCCGCCGTCCCAGCGCGCACCCAGCGCATCAGGGGTGACAAACACCGGCGACATAGCGCTGGCTGGTTTGGACTGGAAAAAGCCAAACCCCTTGGCCAGTTCGGCCGGGATCAGGTTGCGCAACGACACATCATTGGTGAGGCCAACGAGGCGGATGTGACCGCGTGCCGCCGCCGCATCAATCCCCATCGGCACGTCGCCGGTCACCACCACCACCTCGGCCTCCATATCGCATCCCCAGGCCGGATCAGCGAGGGTGATGGGATCGCGAGGCCCCAGAAACCCGTCGCTGCCGCCCTGATAGATCAGCGGGTCGTGCCAGAAACTGTCGGGCATTTCTACGCCGCGTGCCTGCCGGACCAAGGCCACATGATTGACATAGGCGCTGCCGTCGGCCCATTGATAGGCGCGTGGCAGCGGGGCAGCCGCTTCGCGCTCATGAAAACGCTCGCGCGGGATCACGCCGTGATTGAGGTCGGTCGCCAGTGCCCGCAGCGCCGGTTCGGCATGGTCCCAATCGTCCAGTCCGGCCTGCATGGTCGCAGCGATATGGGCGGCATCCGCACACCAAGCCAAATCGTCCGAAACGACGACCAAGCGGCCATCGCGGCCTGATTTAAGTGAAGCCAATTTCATCGCATTGTCGCCCCCCCCCCCTTAAGAATATCATTTATGAGATCATTCGCTCGCCTCAACATGCAACCATTCGGCGTGGTGTGGAGCCTTTTTGGTCTGGTTCCATTCCTCTAGCATCAATGGAGCAACCCGCGCCAGCTCTGCATATTGATCGGCAGTGCCGATGTTGCAGGCTAGTTCGAGCCGGTGGCCGTTGGGATCAAAGAAATAGATCGAGCGGAAAATACCATGATAGGTCGGGCCGAGCACGTCGATCCCCTGTGCCTCGATATGCGCCTTGGCCGCGAGCAATGTGTCCATTGAGCCAATTTCAAAGGCGATATGCTGGACCCATTCGGGGGTGTTGAGGTCACGCCCCATCGCAGGCTGGTTAGGCAGTTCAAAAAAGGCCAGCACATTGCCGCCGCCGCAATCGAGGAAGACGTGCATATAGGGATCATATTCCCCGGTTGATGGCACATGATCCTCGGCAAAGGCGGTGGTATAGGCCATGCCAAGGACGCGGTCATACCATTCCACCGTCTCCTTGGCATCGCGGCAACGATAGGCGACGTGGTGGATTCGGTTCAGGGCAAAGGGGTGCTGGCGCGTCATAAAATAGCCTTCCTTAAGCTGGGTGCCGCTCTAGAAAAATATCGCGCCGCGCCAGCCAAGTGCCGTCCGCAGCGCGCGTCAGTGTCACGACCCCGTCACCACCCTTGTTGGTCATCGATCGGCGATAGGCGTCGCTGACGCCGAATTCTCCCGAGAACACGATATCATCAATCCAATATGAACGTCGGCCCGGTTCAAGAACGGTGAAATGGACATGCGCTGGAATTTGCTCATTGGAATAAGGAGCCGGCTTTATTGTGTCAAAGCTGTATCGTCCGTCTTGGCCGGTACGCACCCAGCCTCTCAACCGTCCATGACGCCGAGAAGCCTCGGTTTCGGGCGTCCCGTTGGCATAAAGGCCCTGAGCGTTCGTTTGATAAGCATAGACGATCACATTCGGCGCAGGGGTTTGCCCGTCAGTCGCAAAGACGACTCCTTGAATCTGCATGCGCTCTCCCGGCTCGTCGGGTAATGCCAACTGTGCCGATGCGGTTAGGCTTGCCGGATTGGCTTCGAGCGCCCCTTCGCAACCCTCGCACTGGTAAAGATCGGGTCGCGCACTATCCGATGCAGCAACGCGCCTCGTGTCAGAGTTCTGTGCCGTGCATCCCGGCAAAAGTATCAGTCCAGCCACAGTCGCCCATCGCGTCAATTTCATCCCACCGGCTCCGCCACCAGCACGCCACGGTTCAACTGATCGCGTTCGATCGATTTGAACAGCGCGGTGAAATTGCCCTCGCCAAATCCTTCGTCCTTTTTGCGCTGAATGAACTCGAAAAACACCGGGCCGATCTGGGTCTCGGAGAATATCTGGAGTAGCAGTCGCGGGTCGCCATCCTTGGTCGTTCCATCGAGAAGGATACCGCGTTTTTGCAGTTCTTCAACGGGTTCGCCATGGCCGGGCAGGCGTTCCTCCAGCATGTCATAATAGGCCGACGGCGGCGGCGACATCAGCGGTGTGCCCGTTGCCTTGACGTGGTCAAGACAGCTTATCAAATCATCGCAGATAAAGGCGATATGCTGAATCCCCTCACCATTATAGGCGCGCAGATATTCCTCAATTTGGCCCCCGCCCGCCGCGCCTTCTTCGTTGAGCGGGATGCGGATTTTGCCATCGGGCGCGGTCATCGCTTTGCTGGTCAGCCCGGTATATTCGCCCTTGATGTCGAAATAACGAATCTCGCGGAAATTGAAGATGCGCTCATAAAACGCCGCCCAATGCGCCATCCGGCCACCATAAACATTGTGGGTCAGGTGATCGATTATCGTGAAACCGGCACCGACCGGGTGGCGATCGACACCCTCCAGATAGTCAAAGTCGATGTCGTAAATCGTCAGTGCGTCGGGATGATCGCCATCCTGATAACGGTCGATCAAATAGATGATCGACCCGCCGATGCCACGAATGGCGGGAATCCGCAGCTCCATCGCTCCGGGTTGCGCCTCGACCGGCTCGGCCCCGCGCGCAATCGCCTCGGCATAGGCTTGGCGCGCATTGCGGACGCGAAAACCCATCCCGCACGCCGACGGGCCATGCTCCGCCGCGAAATAAGCCGCAGGACTGTGCGGCTCATAATTGGCAATGAGGTTGATCCCGCCCTGGCGCCACAGCTCGACATCTTTGGAGCGGTGGCGGGCGATTTTAGCAAAGCCCATCCTCGCAAACACGGGTTCCAACACACCCTTTTCGGGCGCGCAAAACTCGACAAATTCAAAGCCATCGAGGCCGAGCGGATTGTCGTATAGGTCGGCCATGGTCAACGAATCCTCGTTCAATATCGTTTCAATTGAAACTATTTATGCCCAATCTACTCCCAGCACAAGTGCCGCCATCACACCAAGATGTCAGCCGCATCGCGCAATCGTATCAACATCGACGACAGCGCCACCCGCTCATCGAGCGACAGACACGCCAGCATCGCCTGTTCCATAATCAGGGCTGCGGGCGAAATTTCGTCATAGAGCGCCAAGCCGTCATCAGTCAGCGCCAGCATGTGCGAGCGCCCATCACGCGCACTGGCTGCGCGCGAAATCAAATCCCGTCCGGCCAATGCCGCCGCAGCACGGCTCACCGTCACCTTGTCCATACGGGTCGCTGCGACCAAATCACGCTGCGACATTGGCGCACCCTGCCCCAGCACCGCCATCAGCCGCCATTCTGGAATCTTCAGCCCAAAGCGCGCCTGATACTGGTGGGCAATCCGGTCCGACACCGCATTGGATGCGATCGATAGCTGGTATGGCACAAAGGCGGCAAGGTTCAGGGTCCGTGGCATGATTTAATCCGCTGGTTTGACACGGTCGGGCGCAGCAGCAGCAAAGGCGTCGAGCGCCGTCGCATTGGCATCACAGGCCAC
>JBCKXT010000024.1:0-25315 GCA_038921085.1 Sphingopyxis sp.
GTTATTAGGAAAAAGCCCGCCCAAAATGCGCCATCGCGATAGGATTCGCGCTCATGTTCATCGATGGAACGGTGCCATTTCCAGCTGATGAGCGGCATAATGACGACCCAAAACAATAGCAATATGATGACCAACCAGACTGGCATGGCAGCGTTTAATACATTGCCGTCATCGTTGCCGCTGATGCCCGGTGCCACCAGCAGCACGGCGATCACGACTCCTGCAGCGGCGCTGAACCATAACATCTGTTTGGCTTTTAGTTGACGTTGTGAAACTGGCCCATCTACCTTTATGAGGCGTCGCACTGCCTTTATTATCCAATAGGTGAGGGCGAGGAACAGGATGGCAAGGCCGGCCAGCACCGCCAACGCAGAGATGGACAAGGGGCCGCCGCCATGTTCGGCATGGGCCTTCAGAAAGCCGACGGTGATCCCTGCCGTGAACATTATCCCGATGCTGGCGGCGATTATCTTTATCACGCCGAGAACGGGGGATTGCAGCTCTTCTTCAGTTGTCATGGCGGTTGGCCTCATCATTAAAAATCTGATCGATCGGCATGCCGAACAGGCGTGAAATACGGAACGCCAGTGGCAACGACGGGTCGTGCTTGCCGGTTTCAATCGCGTTCACCGCCTGGCGCGACACGTCGAGATGGATGGCCAGATCTGCCTGGCTCCAGTTGCGCATCGCGCGCAGCACCTTGAGCTGGTTTTTCATGCCTGGCGGGCTGGCGAAAAAAGGACCGGAGCACATTGGCCCCGGCCCAGTGGCTCTGTCGCATTGCGGAGACCCCAGAATAAACTGGAAATCTGCGGCAGAGGAGAGCGCGACGCAAAGGCCATGGAAACCCAATATGGTCGATGGAGCAGTGTAAGGTTATCCTGACTTTATGTCGTGAGTTATTGTCATTGTCAAGACAAGCTGACAAAATGTCATGACATGCTGATATTGCACGGAATCGGCCCGCGAACTTGACCCCTCGGTCCGCATTCGCCAAAGGCCAGTCACTATATTCTGCCGGTGCGAAGGACGAGATGCGTGGCCACACCGCCGCTCAGTTTCCAGGACCTGATTTTGACGCTCCATGATTATTGGGGGGGGCAGGGCTGCGTCATCCTGCAATCCTATGACATGGAGATGGGCGCGGGCACTTTTCACCCCGCAACCACCCTGCGGGCGCTGGGGCCAGAGCCGTGGAATGCGGCGTTTGTTCAGCCCTGCCGCCGCCCGACCGATGGCCGCTATGGAGAGAATCCCAACCGGCTCGGCGCATATTATCAATATCAGGTGATCATGAAACCCAGCCCGCCCGACCTACAGGCGCTGTATCTGGGCAGTCTCGCCGCCATCGGCATCGATCCATTGCTCCACGACATCCGCTTTGTCGAAGATGACTGGGAAAGCCCGACGCTGGGCGCGTGGGGCCTTGGCTGGGAAGTGTGGTGCGATGGGATGGAGGTGACGCAGTTCACCTATTTTCAGCAGATGGGCGGTTTCGATTGCAAACCTGTGTCGGGCGAGCTGACCTATGGGCTGGAGCGGCTGGCGATGTATGTCCAAAACAAGGACAGCATTTTCGAACTCGCCTATAACAATGCGACCGGCGATCGCCCAGCCGTCACCTATGGCGATATATTCATAGACAATGAACGCCAGATGAGCGCCTATCACTTTGAGGCGGCGGACACCGACATGCTGTTCGATGCGTTCAAAAAAGCGACCGGCGAGTGCGAAAACTGCCTTGCCATGGCGCTGCCGATCCCCGCCTATGAACAGGCGATCAAGGCGAGCCACATCTTCAACATGCTCCAGGCACGCGGAGTCATCAGCGTGCAGGAACGCGCCAGTTACATGGGCCAGGTGCGTGATCTGACCAAGGGCGCTTGCGCGGCATGGATGGAAAAGAACGGGTGGGCGGCGTGATGCGACATCTCCCAATCCGTCATTGCGAGGACCCCGGACGTGATCCGGGGGACGCGGCAATCCAGCTAGGGGTCAGGTCCGAACACTGGATTGCTTCCCCCGGCATGCGCCGGGGTCGCAATGACGATAAGGTTGTTGTGGCATGACCGATTTCCTCCTCGAACTGCGCAGCGAAGAAATCCCGGCGCGGATGCAGGATGATGCGCGGCAAAATCTCGTGCGGCTGTTCGTGGCTGAACTCGACAAGGCCGGGTTGAAGGCCGACAATATTGCAACTTATGCGACGCCGCGCCGGTTGGCGTTGATTGCTTATGGCCTGCCACTGGAAACGCAGGCTGTGAGCGAGGAACGCAAAGGCCCGCGTGCAGATGCGCCCGATGCTGCTTTGCAAGGGTTCCTCCGCTCGACAGGATTGAAAAAAGAAGATTTGGTCTCACGCGTTGACGCGAAGGGCGCGAAGATACTGTTCGCGGTGATCGAGAAGCCCGGCCGGGCGACGGCGGATGTTCTGGCAGAGGCTATCCCCGCGATCATCCGCGCTTTCCCCTGGCCAAAATCGATGCGCTGGGGCGGGGCGTCTGCATCGACCGAGAGTTTACGTTGGGTCCGGCCATTGCAGGGCATCGTTGCTTTGCTGGGCGATGATGTTGTTGCTTGCGAAGTTGACGGGATCGTCAGCGGCGCGGCGACAATCGGCCATCGCTTTCACCACTCCGGCCTTGTCACCATCGGCAATGCGGGCGACTATGCGGTCAAACTGCGCGCCGCCCATGTCATCGTCGATCAGGAAGAACGCCGCACGATCATCCGTGCCGGAGCGGGAAAGGCCGCTGTTGATGCCGGGCTGTTGCTGATTGCCGACGAGGGGCTGATCGATGAAAACGTTGGCCTGACCGAATGGCCGGTGGCGATGCTGGGGCGGTTCGACCCGGCTTTCCTCGCGCTGCCCCCCGAAGTCATCCAGCTGACCGCACGGGTCAACCAGAAATATTTTATCTGCCGCACTCCCCTCCCGCTTGCGGGAGGGGCTGGGGGTGGGGCACTCGACTGCGACCTTGCCTTGCCCACCCCTAACCCCTCCCGCAAGCGGGAGGGGGACTTGGCACCAGCCTTTGTCTGCACAGCCAATATCGTGGCGAGCGACGGTGGCGCGGCGATCATCGCGGGTAATGAAAAGGTGCTGGCGGCGAGGCTTTCGGATGCGAAGTTCTTTTGGGAAGCGGACCTCAAAATCCCACTGGCGGAGCAAGCCAAGAAACTGTCGAACATCATCTTCCATGAGAAATTGGGCACGCTCGCCGACAAGGTTGATCGGGTGGCGAAACTGGCGCGCTGGTTGGTCGAGGAGGGGATTGTCGGTGGCCCGCCCTCACCAACTTCGCCTAGCCAGCACGCTGGCAAGGCTATTTATCCTCTCCCGCCGGCGGGAGAGGAGCGAGACTTTGCGGCGCAGACGCCTAGTCGCAGCGGTGAGGGTGGGGTGTCACTCGCCGACATGGCCGAAACCGCCGCCCGCCTGTGCAAGGCCGATTTGGTAAGCGGGATGGTCGGTGAGTTCCCCGAATTGCAAGGGATCATGGGCGGCTATTATGCCCGCGCACAGGGGCTGCCCGACGCGGTCGCCGATGCGATCCGCGACCATTACAAACCGGTGGGGCAGGGCGATGATGTGCCAACCGCGCCAGTGACGGTGGCGGTTAGTCTGGCGGATAAGCTGGATACGCTGGCTGGTTTTTTTGCCATAGATGAGCGCCCGACCGGGTCTCGCGATCCATTTGCGCTGCGTCGTGCGGCGCTCGGCGTCATATCGCTGATTGTGGAATGCAATCTCCATTGTTCACAGTTACCGGTCCTGAGGCGTGTTATTGCAAACGCACCAATTTTTGGGCCGGATAGCGATTCTTTCGTCGCATTTGTACGCATCTATGGACATGGCTTCGACGACGGCGAATCTCGGTCTGACTCTGAGCAGGAAGATCGGAGGAGGATCGACGCCATTTCGTCCCAAGTTGTGGACTTTCTGATCGACCGCCTCAAAGTGCAGCAACGCCAAGCAGGCGTTCGGCACGACCTGATCGATGCGGTGTTTGCACTCGGCGGGGAGGATGATCTGGTCCGGCTGCTGGCGCGAGTGAAGGCGTTGCAAGCCTTTGTCGTGACGGCGGACGGCACCAATCTGCTCGCCGGATACAAGCGCGCCGCGAATATATTGAAGCAGGCGGGCGCTACTTCTCCCCTCCCGCATGCGGGAGGGGCCGGGGGTGGGCCAGCCAAAGCGCCGCCTTCGAACCCACCCACCCCTAGCCCCTCCCGCATGCGGGAGGGGGACAGTGTTGCGCCCGATGCCGACGCCGCTCTCCTCGCCGCGCTTGATGCTGCGGAGCCGACGGCTGCCACCGCGATTGAGGCCGAAGATTTCACCAGTGCGATGGCCGCGCTCGCATCCTTGCGCGCACCCATCGATGCGTTTTTCGACGGGGTGATGGTCAATGATCCGGACCCCGCCATTCGTGCGTTCCGGCTGGGATTGCTTACGCGCTTTCGTGATGCGGTCCACCGCGTTGCCGATTTTTCGAAGATCGAGGGGTGAGAATGACCCAGTTCGTCCATCTGTTCGGCGGCGGTGCCACCACCGCAGAGCGTTCCAAGGAATTGCTCGGCGGCAAGGGTGCGAACCTCGCCGAAATGGCGTCGATTGGCCTGCCAGTGCCGCCGGGCCTCACCCTTACCACCGAGGTCTGTAATATCTTTTACGCCAACGGACGCACATACCCCGCCGACCTTGCCGCACAAGTCGCCACCGGTGTTGCCCATATCGAGCAAGTTACCGGCAAGTGCTTTGGCGATCCGGCGAACCCGCTGCTCGTCTCCGTCCGCTCAGGTGCGCGTGCGTCGATGCCGGGGATGATGGATACGGTGCTCAATCTGGGCCTGAATGATGCGACCGTAGCGGGTCTCGCGGCGGGGTCTGGCGACGCTCGTTTTGCCTGGGACAGCTATCGCCGCTTTGTCCAAATGTATGCCGATGTAGTCCTCTCACTCGATCATCATTTATTCGAAGAAGCCCTCGAAGTCGCAAAGGAAGATCGCGGATATTACCTCGACACCGAAATGCTGGCAGAGGATTGGCAGGCGCTGGTTGGCGACTATATGACGATCGTCGCGGATGCACTGGGGCGGCCATTTCCGCAGGATGTGCACGAACAATTGTGGGGCGCTATCGGCGCGGTGTTTGACAGTTGGCATAGCGAGCGCGCCAAAACCTATCGTCGGCTCAACGCGATACCGGCCGAATGGGGGACCGCTGTCAATGTTCAGGCGATGGTGTTTGGCAATATGGGCGAGACATCGGCCACCGGCGTGGCGTTCACCCGCAATCCCGCGACGGGGGAGCGCGCCTATTACGGCGAATGGCTGATCAATGCGCAGGGCGAGGATGTCGTCTCCGGCATCCGCACCCCGCAATATCTGACCAAGGCGGCTCGAGAGGAAGCCAACGCCAAGCCGCTCAGCATGGAAGAGGCAATGCCGCAATCATACGCTGAATTGGCCGCAGTATTTGACCAGTTGGAACGCCACTATCGCGACATGCAGGACATTGAGTTCACCGTCGAGCGCGGCAAGCTGTGGATGCTGCAAACCCGCAGCGGCAAGCGCACCGCCAAGGCTGCGCTCAAGATTGCGGTGGACATGGCGGGTGAGGGGCTAATCAGCCGTGACGAAGCGGTGGCGCGGATTGACCCGTCCGCGCTCGACCAGTTGCTCCACCCGACCCTCGATCCTGCGGCGCATCGCGATGTGGTGACAAAGGGGCTGCCAGCTTCGCCGGGGGCTGCGTCCGGGATGATCGTGTTTGATGCCGACACCGCAGAAAAACGCGCCGCCGAAGGCCACAGCGTGATCCTGGTGCGCACCGAAACTTCGCCAGAGGACATCCACGGGATGCATGCGGCGCGCGGCATATTGACCGCTCGCGGCGGCATGACCTCACATGCGGCGGTGGTGGCGCGCGGGATGGGGCGGCCGTGCGTGTCGGGTGCGGGGGCGTTGGTGATCGACAATGCGGCGCGGATCATGCGGGTCGCTGGCCGCGAACTGCACGAAGGCGATGTCATCACCATCGATGGGACCAGCGGCGAAGTGATGGCGGGGGCGGTCGCCACCGTAGAACCTGAACTGGTCGGTGACTTTGGCACGTTGATGGTCTGGGCGGATAGCGTCCGGCGGATGCGGGTGCGAGCCAATGCGGAAACCCCGCAGGATTGCCGTGTTGCCCGCCAATTTGGAGCTGAGGGCATCGGCCTGTGCCGCACCGAACATATGTTCTTTGAAGGCAGTCGGATTACCGCCGTTCGCCAGATGATATTGGCTGAGGACAAGGCAGGGCGGCAATTGGCGCTCGACAAATTGCTACCCGAACAGCGCAGCGACTTTGCCGAGATTTTCAGGATCATGGCGGGGCTGCCGGTGACGATCCGCTTGCTCGACCCGCCACTGCACGAATTTCTGCCGCACCGCGAGGAGGATTTTGCCGAAGTTGCGGCAGCGGCGGGTGTGCCGGTCGAGGTGCTGCGTCGTCGCGCATCTGAATTGCATGAGTTCAACCCGATGCTGGGCCATCGTGGCTGCCGGTTGGGGGTCACTTATCCGGAAATATACGCGATGCAGGCGCGGGCGATATTTGAGGCCGCCTGTGATGTCGCGGCAGAGGGTGGAGTGGCACCGATACCCGAAGTCATGATCCCATTGGTTGCAACCAAGCGCGAGCTTGATCTGATGAAGGCTGTGGTCGATGACATGGCCAGCGCGGTGTTTGCCGAAAAAGGCCGCACCCTCGACTATCTGGTGGGCACGATGATCGAATTGCCACGCGCTGCTTTGGTGGCGGGAGAGATCGCCGTATCAGCAGAGTTTTTCAGCTTTGGCACCAACGACCTGACCCAGACCACCATCGGCATCAGCCGCGACGACGCTGCGCGGTTCCTGACCAGCTATGTTGAAAAGGGCATATTTGCGGTCGATCCGTTCGTCAGTCTCGATATTGCAGGCGTCGGTCAGTTGATCGAACTGGCAGTTGAACGGGGCAGGGCGACGCGACCCGCACTCAAGCTGGGGATTTGCGGCGAACATGGCGGCGATCCGGCCAGCATCGGCTTTTGCGAGCGCGTCGGCCTCGATTACGTCAGCGCCAGCCCATATCGGGTGCCCATCGCGCGGCTGGCGGCGGCACAGGCGGCGCTGCGCAGACAATAGAGCCGGGCGGCGGCCTTGGCTGCACCGCCCCCTTCGACAGGCTCTGGACAGGCCCTTCGACTTCGCTCGGGAGAGCCTTGCAATGTTGGATTTTTCGCGTCAGCATGGCGGTTGGCCGGGGTTGTCCCGATCAACTCTACCGCTTGCTCTTTGACGTTGTCTATCTCCGCATCACGCGCCACTGGCGCTCAACCATCCCTGCACCTTAAAACGACAAAGGTGACAACCAACCAACGAACTAGCGCAACCTTTGTCACTTTAGGCAGCGCCCCGACACGCTGACCACCAACGCCTATGCGTTTGTGCCTTTCGACTGCCTGCCTCCGCGTAGCTCCAGCGGGGAAGTAAAACTGAGCATATTGGGGTTGCGCCGACGGCACTCTACGCCTAATAGCGCCGTTCTGGCGTTCGGGCCGGTTTGCTGTTGTCTTGAAGCAGCGACAAATTGGCCCGGGCTCCAGTCACTGGTCTGGTGATTTTAGAGCCGTGATATAGTATATTGCGCTGCAAATCGCTAAAATATGCGCCCGTAGCTCAGCTGGATAGAGCATCAGACTACGAATCTGAGGGCCGGGCGTTCGAATCGCTCCGGGCGCACCATTCTCTCCGGCCTTTCCTGCTCGCAGAAGACTACGGCATTGCGGTATAGCACCTCTTGCATAGACCACGGCAATGCCGTATAGCACGTTTTGTGCATACCGTTATCCAAACCCTGTCCTTCGAGGCCGCCGTCAAAAGCGCCAAGATGGGCGATAATGAGGTGACCGCAACCGTCGATTATGTCGCCAGCAATCCCAAAGGCGGCGATCTGATGGTCGGGACGGGTGGCGTCCGCAAGGCGCGGATCGCCAAGCCGGGGGTGGGCAAGTCAGGCGGGTATCGCGTCGTGTGGTGGTTCGGCGGTGACGATATTCCGGCCTTCCTGCTCACCGTGTTCGGCAAGAACGAGAAGGGCAATTTGAGCAAGGCTGAGTGCAACGCGCTGCGCCGTCTGACTGCGACACTACGCGCAAGCCTCACGCACCGAGATTGATATACGAATTGATGAAAGGGCTGAACATGACCGCATTCGAGAAAATCGCCGCTGGGCTGACCGACGCCATTGCCTATGCCGAGGGCGACAAGAGCCGTGGCCGTGTAGTCGCTGGCCCGGATGTGAAAGCCATCCGCGCCAAGACCAAATTGAGCCAGACTGCATTTGCGGCCAGGCTCCATATCAGCGCCTCCACGCTGCGCGATTGGGAACAAGGCCGCAGGATGCCCGATGCTCCGGCCCGCACCCTGCTGGGCATGGTGGACGCAGATGCCGCCACCGCCATGGCACTGCTGGCGAAGGTGGCGGCGTGAAGGCGAATCAGGAATGCAACCAACTGTGAAAGTCGAGACAGCAAGATCAATGAGGGTGAAGCGGCTGTACCGCTATCAGCCATTTGTTGCTGAGCGTCTGAAAGAATTGCTCAAAAAAATAAACTCTATTGCACGTCCCCCGATCGCTTCAACGATCCCTGGGATTGCCGTCCTTGCTTCAACGATGACATGTCCGACCCGGAAATTCTCGAAAAGCATATTCAGTGGTTCGTGCAAGCCGACCGAAAGCACTGGCCCAAGACAGATGCTGAACATCGACGAATGGTAGAGGAACTGCGGCGTGAGCCGGAACGCGTTAGAGAGATGGTCCAGAAGGTGTCCGCCGACATCGGTCAAGACATCGATCGGCAATATGGCGTTTCCTGTTTAACAACGAAGCCAGACTCAGGTCTCATGTGGTCGCACTACGCAGCAAAGCACAAAGGCATATGCGTCGAATTCGGCACAAACAACGAGGTCGTATGTGCGGCATTGAAAGTTCAGTATTGCGACGAATATCCGTATCTCGATCTTTCCGATGACGGGCTTGAGCAAAGCTTGATGCCGCTCATAAGCAAATCCTCGGAGTGGGCCTATGAAGACGAATACCGCCTGATAGCTCAGGAGCGGAACGCTGCATTTGGCGACGAAACTTTGATGATGGATGAGCATATGCTCAAACTTCCGTTGCGCTCGATTAAGTCCGTCATCGTTGGGTGCTCAATGCCGGATGTCGAGCGCAAAGAGGTCAATGCAATCATTACTGAATTGGGCGGTGCGGTAGATATCAAGCAGGCAAGCAGGCAATCAGGGTTCGGAATCGGTATCGCGTTGTGATCGAACCGGGGTTCTAGCTTGTTCGATCCGTCTGGTGGTGGCGGCGCGTGCTGAGCGTAATCTCACGAATCAATACTCCTGCGAAGATTCGCCGCGACAAAGCGATGATTGCGCCGCCACCGCGCTAATCATGCCGCCGCACCGTTGGTGCAATTGCTACATAATACCGGCCTTTCCTGCTGTCCTACATCGGGCCCATGGCCTATCATGGGTCGGCTGGGTATTTATACAGACTGCCAGTGGGGCGGCCAGACGCGTCAACATATATCGGCCAGATGGTTGCACCATGGCCAACTGTATTAAGTTTACACCACAGCTCTGTAACCCGCAGGCGGCCGTAGTTTACCCCCTGTTTTAGTGTCAACCAAGTTGGATTTTGACGGGCGGGCAACGTGTCGCTAACTGCCGAAAAAAATATCTGGTTCCCTACTTGTTCTAGTAGAACAAATGCGATACATCATCGCCATTGACGGCTCGCCGCAACAGCATTTGCGGTGACGCGGCATTAGCACTAGACGGTGAAGGGTAATAACATGGCAGCGCAGCTCAAGGTGGTCGAAGGCAATATTATGGCGAATAATACAGAGCGGCAACGCGCACTTGATGCGGCATTGGCACAGATTGATCGCGCCTTTGGCAAGGGGGCGGCGATGCGGCTCGGCTCCAAGGAAGTGATGCAGATAGAAACGATTTCTAGCGGCTCGCTGGGGCTGGATATTGCTTTGGGTGTGGGCGGTCTGCCGCGTGGCCGGGTGATCGAAATCTATGGTCCGGAAAGCTCGGGCAAGACGACATTGGCGCTGCATGTCATTGCCGAGGCCCAAAAGGCGGGCGGAACCGCTGCGTTCATTGATGCCGAACATGCGCTGGACCCTATTTATGCGCGCAAATTGGGCGTCAACATTGACGAATTGATTGTTTCTCAGCCGGACACTGGCGAACAGGCTCTTGAAATTGTCGATACGCTGGTGCGCTCCAATGCGGTTGACATATTGGTGATCGATTCGGTTGCGGCGCTGGTGCCGCGCGCCGAAATTGAGGGGGAAATGGGCGACAGTCACGTCGGTTTGCAGGCGCGGTTGATGTCGCAATCGCTGCGCAAGCTGACCGGTTCGATCAGCCGCTCGCGCTGCATGGTCATCTTCATCAACCAGCTACGGATGAAAATCGGCGTGATGTACGGCAATCCGGAAACCACGACTGGCGGCAATGCGTTGAAGTTTTACGCCAGCGTTCGCCTCGACATCCGCCGCATTGGCCAGATCAAGGATGGCGATGAAATTGTCGGCAACGCAACCCGCGTCAAAGTCGTTAAGAACAAGGTGGCCCCACCATTCAAACAGGCCGAATTCGACATCATGTATGGCGAGGGCGTGTCGAAAAATGGGGAGATACTGGATCTCGGCGTCAAGGCCGGACTTATCGAAAAGTCGGGCTCCTGGTTCTCCTATGACTCGATCCGGATGGGTCAGGGCCGGGAAAATTCCAAACAGTATCTCAAGGATAATCCTGATGTCGCGGCGCGGCTGGAAAGCGCCATTCGCGGCAAGACAGAGAAAATCGCCGAAGTGATGATGGCGGGCCCGGATGCGGGCGCTGGGGATGACGCGGGGGATGACAGCGCAGACGGCGCGGAGTAATCTGCTGCTTTCAGATAGCGGAGAAGTCAACGGCTGCTGGTGGCAACGTCGCCTGCGAACTGTTAGCGTGGAGTGATGGCACTGCCCCCGAACCAGACATCACGCGGCCCGGCCATCCACCTGTTTGGCCTACCGACCGACTGTAACAGTTCATTCGAACGCGGTGCCGCAGCTGGTCCGGCGGCGATACGTGCCGCGCTGTGGAGCGACCGTGGCAATCTGTCGTCGCAATCGGGATTGGAAATTGGCCGCGACATTGCTTTGGTTGACGATGGCGACGTCGCGCTGTGCGATGCCCTCAACGCGGATGACGCGGCGCGCGACGCCGCCGCGATTGCCCGCCACGTTGCTGGCATCGTTGATGGTGGCGGCGTTCCTCTGGCAGTGGGCGGTGATCATAGTGTGACATGGCCGCTGGTCACAGCAGTGGCGGCGCATCATGGCCCGGTTTCGATCCTCCATTTTGATGCACACCCCGACTTATATGATAATTTTGGCGGCAACCCGCGGTCGCACGCTTCGCCCTTTGCACGGATCATGGAATCAGGTCTGGCCAAGCGACTGGTGCAGGTCGGCATCCGCACATGCACGCCCCATTGCCGCGACCAGGCGCAACGCTTTGGCGTGGAGATTGTGGCGATGGAAGGGTTCGACCCGGCCATGGTGCCAGTTTTGCAAGGCCCGCTCTATATCAGTGTCGACCTTGATGGCATTGACCCGTCGGAGGCACCCGGCGTTGCCCACCCTGAACCCGGCGGTTTGACAGTACGCGAATTGCTTGCGGTTATCGCACTGCAAAGTGCGCCTATTGTTGGCGCAGATATAGTCGAATGTCATCCGGCGCGTGATATAGGCGGCGTAACCGCAATCCTCGCCGCCAAGTTGGTGCGCGAGATTGCGGCTCGCGCAGCTATTAACGGGGCAGCCGACCATGATAGACACATTTGATTGGCAGGGCAGGGTTGGCGACAGTTGGGCACTGGAATCGGCGCGCACCGATCGCAGTTTTGCCGGATTAGAAGCGATATTTCTCGATCGGATCGTCGAAATTGCGCCCGACGCCACCAGAGTTCTTGACATAGGCTGCGGGGCGGGGGCGACGACCAGGGCGGTTGCCGAGCGATTACCGCGCACGCATTGCGTCGGCATTGACCTTTCTCCATCGTTGATTGCAACCGCGATGGCGCATGTTGATGCTGATGCCATGCCGCAAGTGCGCTTTGCCCAAGCCGATGCGACCCGCTGGACGGATGCGGGGTTTCGCCCCGATCTGCTGGTTTCGCGCCATGGGGTCATGTTTTTTGATGATCCAGTGGCCGCTTTTTCGCATTTCGCAGATATTGCCGCACCCGGCGCGACGCTCGCCTTCACCTGTTTTCGTGGTGTGGAGCACAATCCCTGGGCCGGTGAAATCGCCAAATTACTGCCAGAGCAACCGCTTACTGACCCCCGTGCGCCAGGCCCATTTGCCTTTGCCGATGCAGATTATGTGGCCGACATCCTTGCACGGGCGGGGTGGCGGCATGCTACCCCTGAGCCGGTTGACTATCGCTACATTGCTGGTGCCGGCACCGACCCGGTGGCCGACGCGCTTACTTTTTTTCAGAAAATCGGTCCGGCGTCGCGCATTCTTCACACCCTAGAAGGCGCGGCACGCGAGGATTTCCTCGTGTCGCTAACGCAACTGTTGCGCAAACATCGCACTAGCGGCACGGTATCCTTTGATGCGGCGGCCTGGATCTGGACCGCGCAACTCTAGCGGCAGGAACACCCCTATGACCCTCATCGTTCATCACCTCAACAACAGCCGGTCGCAACGCATCCTGTGGTGCCTGGAGGAATTGGGGCTGGACTATGAAGTCCGCCATTATCAGCGTGATGCCGTGACCAATTTAGCCCCGCCCGAACTGCTCGCGGTCCACCCGCTCGGCAAATCGCCTATGCTGGAGGATGATGGCAGGGTCATTATCGAATCGGGGGCGATTATCGAATATCTGTGTGAGCGTCACGGCGGAGGCGCGCTGGTCCCCGCCTTGGACAGCGACGACCACATCCGCCATTTGGAATTGATGCATTTTGCCGAAGGGTCGGCGATGACCCCGATCCTGTTGCAACTCTATACCGCTAGGCTGGGTGATGCAGCGGCACCGCTGCAACCACGGATCAACCAGCAGCTTGATTCGCATTTCGACTATCTGGAAAGCATCATCAATGACCACGGCCACTTCATTGGCACACAGTTGAGCGCGGCGGACATCATGCTCAGTTTTCCTGCTGAAATTGCTGTGATGCAGGGTCGCACCGCAACCCGGCCCAAACTCGCCGCCTTTGTCGCCAAATGTCATGCCCGCCCGGCTTGGCAAGTTGCGCGGGCAAAGGGCGGAACATATTACGCCTATTGATTGAGCACATGACATCAAACGGCGGCGATTGAGCAAGTGATACCGCTCTCGCGATTTTGCCCGCTTGTCCGCACTGCTCGCCTCGCCTAAGTCGCTGATATGACTTCGACCAACGATATTCGCCGCTCGTTCCTGGACTATTTTGCCAGCCAGGGCCACGCCATCGTCGCCTCCGCACCATTGGTGCCGCACAACGACCCGACGTTAATGTTCGTCAACGCCGGGATGGTGCCGTTTAAAAATGTCTTCACCGGCCTCGAAACGCGGCCCTATGTGACGGCGGCATCGTCGCAAAAATGCGTCCGTGCAGGCGGCAAGCACAACGACCTCGACAATGTTGGCTATACCGCGCGCCATCACACATTCTTTGAAATGCTCGGCAATTTCTCGTTCGGTGATTATTTCAAGGAGGCCGCGATCCTCCATGCTTGGACACTGCTGACCCAGACGTGGGGACTGGACGCGGACCGGCTGACCGTCACCGTCTATCACAGCGACGAAGAAGCATTCGATCTGTGGCGCAAGATTGCCGGATTGCCAGAGCATCGCATCATCCGCATCGCGACCAGTGATAATTTTTGGTCGATGGGTGACACCGGGCCGTGCGGACCGTGCAGCGAGATATTTTACGACCATGGCGCGCACATCGCTGGTGGCCCGCCGGGTTCGCCGGATGAAGATGGCGACCGATTTGTCGAAATCTGGAATCTGGTGTTTATGCAGTTCGATCAGGCCGCTGATGGCAGCCGCACCCCGCTGCCACGGCCGAGCATTGATACCGGCATGGGGTTGGAGCGGATCGCGGCGGTGATGCAGGGGGTGCATGACAATTATGATACCGATACGTTCAAGGCGTTGATCGCCGCCAGTGGTGCGTTCAGCAAGACCGCGACCACCGGCGCAACCGCCGCGTCGCACCGGATCATTGCTGACCATCTGCGGACCAGCGGCTTTTTGGTGGCTGATGGGGTTTTGCCGGCCAATGAAGGACGGGGTTATGTGCTGCGCCGGATCATGCGACGGGCGATGCGCCATGCCCATTTACTGGGGGCAAAAGAACCGCTGATGCACCGACTGGTGCCAGCCTTGGTCGCAGAAATGGGTGGTGCCTATCCTGAACTGGTGCGGGCCCAACCGTTGCTGGTGGAAACCCTCGAACGCGAAGAAACCCGCTTTCGCCAGACCCTGGAAAAGGGGCTGCGGCTGCTTGATGAGGCGACGACAGGGATGGGCGCAGGTGCCACGCTGCCCGGCGATGTCGCATTCAAACTGTATGACACCTATGGCTTTCCCTATGATCTGACCGAAGATGCGCTGCGGGCGCAAGGTATTGCGGTGGATCGCACCGGGTTTGACGCCGCCATGGCCAAGCAAAAAGCGATGGCCCGCGCGGCGTGGAAGGGTTCGGGCGAACGCGCCTCGGACGAAGTGTGGTTTGACATTGCAGAACGCGCTGGCGCGACCGAGTTCACCGGCTACACCACAGTTGAAGGCGAAGGCGAAGTCGTCGCGATTGTCCGTGATGGGGCAGAGGTCGCCGCAGCCGGTGTCGGTGATTGCGTGATGATCGTCACCAACCAAACGCCTTTCTATGGTGAGAGCGGCGGGCAAATGGGAGATACCGGTGCGATGTCGGGCGGCGAAGGTTTTGCCGCAGTTGTCGAGGATAGCGCAAAACCGCTGGGCAGGCTGCACGCGCACCAAGCGCGGGTCACGGGCGGCAAGGTTGCGATTGGCGATGCCATCAAACTGACCGTCGATAGCGCGCGGCGGGACCGCATCCGCGCCAACCATTCGGCGACCCACTTGCTGCACGCGGCGCTGCGCAACCGGCTCGGCGCGCATGTCACGCAAAAGGGCAGCTTGGTTGCCGACGACCGGCTGCGCTTTGACTTTTCGCATAACGCGGGGCTTTCGCTTGATGATATCGCGGCGATTGAGGCAGAGGTGAATGCAGAGATTCGCAGCAATCAATCCGTCTCGACCCGCCTGATGACCCCGGATGATGCGGTCGCGGCGGGCGCGCTGGCGCTGTTTGGTGAGAAATATGGCGATGAAGTGCGGGTGTTGACGATGGGTGCCAAAGCGGCGGGTCCGGCCTATTCTGTCGAGCTGTGCGGCGGCACCCATGTCCATGCGCTTGGCGATATTGCCCTGTTCAAAATCATCTCCGAGGGTGCGGTGGCGAGTGGCATCCGCCGGATTGAGGCGCTGACGGGCGAGGCGGCGAGGCTGTGGCTGTCGGGTCGTGAAGATTTGCTCAAGAACGTAGCCGCATCGCTGCGCACCGCACCGGAGGATGTGCCCGCTCGCGTGGCCGCAATGTCCGACAATCTGCGTCGTCTTGAAAAGGAGCTGGCCGAGGCGAAAAGAGCGCTGGCGCTTGGCGGTGGCGGCACCGGTGGTGGGGCGGCAGAGGCACAGGATGTCGGCGGCATTCGGTTTCTCGCGCAATGTTTCGATGGGCTTGATCCAAAGGAACTGCGCAATATGGCCAATGATGCCCGCGCCAAACTTGGTTCAGGGGTCGTCGCCTATATCACCGTCATTGACGGAAAGGCTTCTATCCTTGTCGCGGTGAGCGAAGATTTGACCGCGCGGATCAGCGCCGTTGACCTGGTTCGTGCAGGGGTCGCCGCACTTGGCGGTCAGGGCGGCGGCGGGCGGCCCGAATTGGCGCAGGGCGGCGGCCCTGATGGTGCGGAAGCCAAATCGGCCATTGATGCCGTGCGATCTGCGATTGCGGGATGACTTCAGGTTGAACCATCCTCGTCATTGCGAGCGGAGCGAAGCAATCTAGCCGAGCCGCTGGATTGCCACTTCCCCCGGATTAGGTCCGGGGTCCTCGCAATGACGATGCAACTTAATATCATCATGATCTAGAGCCGGTTCTGGCCGATGCGAACGGGATCCCGGCTACTGCGCCCGTGAACGCTCCCAAGTCCGCGCCGCAGTATAGCCCAGATAGCCGGTGCCAAACAGGGCATAGAGCGATTCGGGAATGCCGGAGAGATAGGCGTTCATCCCCGCCGCGATGGCAGTCGCCATTTCAGGACGAGCGGCGGCGATCAAGCCCATCGGGATCGCCCACAGCAACAGCGCATACATGACATACAGAAAACTGGGCCGGGCCCGGCTGGTCCATGGGTCGGTGCTGTTGGCCTCGGCGATGATCGCTGCCATTTGCGCGTTGATTGTCGCCATTCCCTGTGCGCCTTCCAGCCGGAGCAGTTCCAGCTTTGCACGGTCGCGTGCCTCGGGGTCGGGGATGATTTTGTCGAGCAGACTGGCGATTGGGCCGATCAATCCTTCGAGTATGCTCATGGCTTCTCTCCATTGGCCAGTCGCACGATGTAAGTGCGTATATGGCTTGTCATATGGATATTAACTAACCTATATGGATTGTTGTAGGAAAGCATATTTTTTGCTATGGCGCCAGCGGCGCAACACTGAAATGATTTGCCGGAGTTCATCTGTCAGCCGCAGTCTTTTACCATTCGACGAAGTTGGTATACTGCGTCGGGATGGGCGAAGCCGTATCCACTTACTGTTCATGCATGGAGGACGTTAAGCAGCGTCTCCAGATGATTAAATCAATTACACAAGGGCACTCCCCGCTCGGCAGCGAAGGGCATGATGGGGAGGTTGTATGCCTCCTATTGCGGCGCTTGCTTGAGCAAATAGCTTTTAGCTCTCTGGTCGCTCATCGCGAGACTTATGAGGATATTTACAACGATGTTGGCACGATTTGGCACGCCAAACGCTTAATCGAACGTCTCGAAAAGATTCATCCTGAATTCTTTCCTAGTCCGGTCAGGCGAAGCGTCAGTTCACACCCCGGAATCCACCCTCACTTTGAGCCTGTGCAAGAAGGCTTCCTCACAAAGGAGGAGTTCGAGTTCCTATACGATACTGCGAGCAATGGAATTCATACTTGGAACCCATTTAAAGACGTCGAACGCATTCTTAATTTTGAGCGGAGCGTTGCGGAGTGGATATTGAGGATTGAGACACTGCTTGATCACCATCTGGTGCGCTTTGTCGGAACGATGGACCTTTGGTTGATTCAGATGGATCACCCCGAGGATCATAGGGTTCACGCATTCATCGCGCCTATGGTAGCCGAACTGCCTCCCCCGCCAAAGATTACCATTCACTTCGAATTTTGAAACTGCCGACACCATGCGCCTTCGGGTGCGGGGCAATCCAGACAGATCAGAGCGTTTGGCCTGAACGCTTTGGCCCGCGCCGTTTGGATTGCTTCGTCCCCCAGCGTTGGGCTACGCCCGTCTTCGACTCCGCCGGGGTCCTCGCAATGACGATTAAATCGAGTGTTATTCCGCTAAAAATGCACTTAAAATGCATTTATTCCGGAATATTTTGGGCATAATTGCACTTGATTGAGGCTCCCCCCCCCCACACAATCCCGCACGCAATATTCTCTTTCCTACTATGGCTCTGCTATGGTTCAATAGAGCATGATGGACACGCTCGCCCCGTTTGCCGCCCCACCCCTCACCCAGCTTCGACTAGGCAAGCACGCTGCCAAGTCTGCGCAACCCTCTCCCTCAAGCCTGTCCTGAGCGCCCGCCCCCGGCCTTCGCTCGGGGCAGGCTCTGCGGGCAGTCGAAGGGGGGAGAGGGATAAACACGCGCTAGCGTTCACGCTAGGGGAAGCGAACAGGAACCCGCCAAAAGTGACAAAGGAGACAGTGAATGTATTAACTAGCGCAACTTTTGTCACTTTAGGCCGCACGGCATAGGCCCCAGAGGGATGCGAATGTCGAAATCACTCCACTAGGGACAACGCATCGGTCCTCAATTTCCGGGCGGTGATGTCATGGTGATGTCACACAGGCCATATCATTTCTAAAGTAGAGACCATTAGAGAGACAAGGCATTGAAAAAACTGGTCGGGACGACAGGATTCGAACCCGCGACCCCCCCCACCCCCAGTGTGGTGCGCTACCAGGCTGGGTTACGTTCCGACCGTGCCCGCGCCTCAAATATACAGGATTTGCAGGGGGATGGCTTAATTTTCGACCGTGATGAACGTGGCCATGTTTGAACCAAATCTGACATCGTCGCATCACGCGGCGAACCGCTAAGTTGACCGCAGCGATTCCAGTTCCTTGATACGGCGTTCGGCGGATTGGCCCAGCATATTGGTGACCCCATCGAGCAGCATTTCGACTATTGCCATTAGCGCCGTATTCGAATCCCAGCGTGATGGCACGGCGATGCGTGCGGGCAGGACATGGGTGGCGACTTTGGCGACGGGTGAAAGCCATTGATCCGTCACCAGCACGATTGTGATGCGACGCGCAGCGGCCTGTTCGGCGAAATGCTGTAAATCTGGGGCATAACGGCGAATGTCAAAAACGATCAGCACATCGCCCTTGCCAAGCTCCAGCAGCTTGTCGCGCCAATTATCGGGCTGACCAATCAGATGGAAAATACCTCCGCGCAAAATCGTCAGGTGTGCGGCCGCGTAGCGCGCCAGCGGATCAGTAAAACGACCGCCGACCAGTGCGATCTTGCGGCGCTGATCGGCCAACAGCGTGGTGACCGACTTGATCTCGCTTGGCGACAGATGCGCGAACGTCTCACGGACATTTTCGATAATTACTTCGGCAAATGCCGAGCCGATCGAACCATTCAAACCTATCGCCTGTGATGGCAGTTTATCGAGCGGCGAGCGCAAACGATCCGACAGTTCATTGCGCAACTGCGCTTGCAAATCGGGGAAGTTGGAAAAGCCAAACTTGACCAGGAAACGCAAAACAGTGGGCGCACTGACGGCCGCCCGGTTCGCCCAATCGGCCAATGTCCCAAGCGCCAGCACTGGGTAATCCGCGAGCAGGGCGTGCGCAACACGGCGTTCGGTCGGGCTGGCATGGGCCAGCGTATCGCGCACCCGCTCGGCAACCGAGGCCTGGCCCGAATGTATTTGCATGTCGTTCATCACAGTTTTTGATTAGCAACGATTGACAGGCACAGCAATATACTCAAGATAACGAATCAAGGGTCAGGGCAGGGTTTTGTAATGAATGTTACAGGGGAAATCTGAGGTGAGCTGCCCATCGGCTGTGACGATGACTGGTGACAGCGATGTCGCTGAAGTTATCGCTATGGACGCTTCGTCGGGCCTGCTGCTGATCTGTGACCATGCGTCCAACCGCGTTCCCGAAGCACTCGCTGGTTTGGGGCTATCCCAAGACCGGCTCAATGAGCATATCGCCTGGGACATTGGTGCGGCGGCGCTGACCCGCGCGCTTTCGGCGCGGCTTGATGCGACTGCTGTCCTTGCCCGCTATTCGCGCCTCGTGATCGATTGCAACCGCGCTCCTACCGCGCATGACCTTATTCCTATGGTGAGCGACGGTGTCGAAATTCCGGCTAATGCCAATCTGAGCGCCGATGAACATGCGCTGCGGTTGGAAAACTATCATGCGCCTTATCACGCGGTGGTTGAGCAAGTGTTGGCCGAACGCGAAGCGACTGAACCATTTACGGCGATGGTGTCGGTGCACAGCTTTACCCCTCGGATGAACGGCGAAAACCGTCCCTGGCACCTTGGTCTGTTATTTGATGAGGACGAGAGGTTGGCGCTTGCGCTCCAGACCGAATGTGCCGGTGAAGCCGAATATGTTGTTGGCCTTAACCAGCCTTATGCGCCTTCGGACGGTATCTATTACACCCTTGCGCGTCATGCCGCACCAAGGCAGATGCTCAATGTGATGCTCGAAGTGCGCAATGATCTGTTGGCGAATGCGCATGACATAGAATATCAGGCCGAGCGCCTTTCGCGCTGGTTAAGCAATGCATTGGCAAAATTTGCCGGCATGAATATAGGACAATCAGGACCGCAGAAAAACTATGCAAGCATTAGATAAACGGGAAGGGGAAACATGAAATGTCACAAAATGATCCAAGTCTGACATCGGATGATGTCAACACGTTGCACAAAATGGGCTATGCTCAGGAATTATCCCGCAACATGGGGAAATTCTCCAATTTTGCGATTTCTTTTTCAATCATCTGCATCTTGTCCGGCGGCATCAATTCGCTGGCGCAGGCGACTAGCGGTGCGGGCGGCGCAGCGCTTGGCATTGGCTGGCTGGTCGGCGGTGCAGCGGCTTTATTGTTTGCGCTCGGTATGGCGCAAATTTCATCGGCTTTCCCAACCGCTGGCGGGCTTTATCACTGGAGCTCGATACTCGGCGGGCGTTTCTGGGGTTGGCTGACAGCATGGATGAACCTGCTCGGGCTGATTACGGTTTTGGCCGCAATCAACGTCGGCACCTACCTGTTCTTCATTGGGGCGTTTGGCCCCATATTGGGGATACAAGACACCTTCACCAACAAGGTGATATTCATGGTGGTGGTGACGGGACTGCATGCGCTCATCAACCATCTTGGTATCAAGACAACGACGCGGTTGACCGATTTTTCGGGCTATCTCATCCTGGTTGGTGCCACGCTGCTGATCTTTGCGCTGCTGGCCTTTGCGCCAAGCTATGACTTCAGCCGGTTGTGGACGTTCACCAATTACTCTGGCGATGCCGGAGGCGGGGTTTGGCCGCTGACATCGTCAATGGGCATGATCTTCATGCTCGGGCTGTTGCTGCCGATCTACACACTGACTGGCTATGATGCCTCGGCACACACTTCCGAAGAAACAATCAATGCCTCGCGCAGTGTGCCAAAGGGCATCCTCCATTCGGTGTTCTGGGCGGCGCTGTTCGCATGGCTGTTCTCCTGCGCGTTCGTGCTGGCGATCCCCAATATGGATGAAGCCGCCAAACAGGGCTGGAACGTGTTTTTCTGGACCATGGACCAAACCATACCTTACGGCCTTAAGATGGGCCTTTATGGCATCATCTTTGTCGCCCAGTTCATTTGTGGGCTGGCGACGGTGACTTCGGTCAGCCGGATGATCTTTGCCTTTGCCCGCGATAATGGCCTGCCGTTTTCGTCAACGCTCAAGGTGGTCAGCCCGAAATGGCGGACACCGGTTGCCGCAATCTGGACAGGCTCAGCGCTTGCCGTAGCCTTTGTCGCTTATGCGGAAGCCTATTCGACAGTGGTGTCGGTCACGGCGATCGCGCTCTATCTGTCTTACGCCATGCCGATTGCCGCAGGGCTTTTCGCCTATGGCAACAAGTGGACCGTAATGGGACCGTGGGATATGGGGCCATCGTTCCGGATAGTTGCCGTGCTGTGCATCGCGATCTCACTCACCATTTTCTACATCGGTGTGCAGCCGCCAAACGAGCTTGCGCTTAAGGTGCTGGCTTGGATTGCGGTGATTACCGCGATTGCGTGGTTCGGGCTGGAAATGCGCCGCTTCAAAGGCCCGCCAACGGGGGATGAAATCACCCGCCGTCAAGCCGAAATTGCCGCCGCTGAAGTGGCGATTGGCGAGGTTGCGGCATAAATTGACGCTAGCCGGTCGTCCGTCTCTAGGGCGACCGGCACCTTTCTTTGGGCACATAGCCTAGATTTTTGAAAGACATAAAATGTCTTCATCACCCAATGCGCAAACTATTAAAACACTTGTCGAAAACCGCACGCCATCCTGCGCCAAAGTCGGGGTCTTCGACATTGATGGAGTTTTTCGCGGCAAATATATGGGCGCGGAAAAACTCGCATCGTCGCTCGATAAGGGCTTTAGCTTTTGCGATGTCGTGCTTGGCTGGGACAGCAACGACCAGCTTTATGACAATGTCTCGTTCACCGGTTGGCACACCGCCTATCCTGATGCGGGCGTCCGACTGATTCCGGAAACGCTGCGGAAGATTCCGTTCGAGAATAATATGCCGCTGATCATTGGCGAATTCACCGGCGCAGCCGAGGCGATTTGCCCGCGCGGCCTTTTCCGCCGCGTTCTCGCCCGCGCCGACGATATGGGATATACGCTCAAAGCAGCGGCCGAGTTTGAGTTCTTTGTATTTGAAGAAACACCGCATTCGGTGCGTGAGAAGAATTACAAGAATTTGAACAGCCTGACCCCAGGTTTTTTTGGTTATTCAATGCTGCGTTCGGGGGTTCATTCTGAAATCTATGAGGATTTGCTTACCTTGTGCGAGCAAATGGACATGGAGATTGAAGGGCTGCACACCGAGACTGGCCCCGGCGTCCTTGAAGTCGCGATCAAGGTTGATGACGCGATGGCTGCGGCCGACAAAGCCGCATTGTTCAAAACCTTTGCCAAGATATTTTTCCAACGGCGCGGGCTGATGGCGACGTTCATGGCGAAATGGTCGCCGGATTGGCCGGGGCAATCGGGGCATTTGCACATGTCCTTGATTGATAAAAAGACCGGCAAGGGCGCGTTTTTCGACAAGGACAAGCCGCTCAACATGTCTGATGAAATGCGCTGGTTTGTCGGCGGCCAGCAGGCGCTACTGCCCGAATTGCTCGCAATGGTTGCCTGCACGGTCAACAGCTATACGCGTCTGATTCCGGGCTTTTGGGCACCAACCGACGCGACCTGGGGGTATGAGAACCGCACCTGCGCCTTGCGGGTGATCGGGGGTTCCGAAAAATCACAGCGCGTGGAGTATCGCATCGCGGCGGCTGACATCAACCCCTATATCGCGCTCTCCGCCGCAATCGGTTCGGGGCTGTGGGGCATCGAAAACAAGATCGAGCCAACTGCCCCGATTACCGGCAATGCTTATGAAAAATCCTCGCCAAAGCGGCTGGCGCTGCCACGCACATTGATGGAAGCGGCAGGACGGCTAAGTGGATCGAAAGCGGCACGCGCGCTGTTTGGCGATGCTTTTGTCGAACATTATGCAGCCAGCCGCGAATGGGAGGCCCGCGAGGCCCGCAAGGCGGTAACCGATTGGCAATTGGCGCGCTATTTCGAGATCATCTGATCTACCCAATATTGAGCAAGGACGAGACTTTATGGCAGACTTGGTCTGTATCTCCCCGATTGACGGGCGCGAACTGGTGCGCCGCCAAACGGCAACGCCCGAAGAGATTGCCGCCACACTGTCGCGGTTACGCTGCGCGCAAAAATCTTGGGCACAGGTGGCGCTCACCGAGCGGGCGGCGATCCTCGATCGGTTCCTTGAAATCCTGCGCGCCCAGAATGATGATGTCGCGGTTGAGATGGCGTGGCAGATGGGACGCCCTGTCCGTTATGGCGGCGAGTTCCGATCGTTTGAAGAACGGGTGCGTTACCTGATCGACCTTGCGCCATCAGCGCTTGCGCCGATGATGCCAGCGGACATCCGCGAAGGGCTGACACGCCATATCGTTCGCGCCCCGCTTGGGCTGGTTTTTGTTGTCGCGCCATGGAATTTCCCGTTCCTCACCGCCGTTAACACCATTGTCCCCGCGCTGATGGCGGGCAATGCGGTGTTGCTCAAACATGCTGCGCAAACATTGCTGGTGGGAGACCGTTTTCAAGCGGCGCTTGATGCCGCAGGCTTGCCCCCTGGTTTGTTCCATCACATTGCTCTGAGCCATGGCGATACCGCAAATATCCTTTCTACCGGATCAGTCGATCACATCACTTTCACCGGGTCGGTTGAGGGTGGCCGCGCTATCGAGCGGGCGGCGGCGGGCACATTTACCTCATGCACGCTCGAACTGGGTGGCAAGGATCCAGCCTATGTCCGTGCCGACGCCGATCTTGATTTTGCAGTTGAAAATATCGTCGATGGTGCCTATTTCAACAGCGGCCAAAGCTGCTGCGGGGTTGAGCGCATCTATGTCCATGAGAGCCTATACGACCGCTTCGTCGATGGCTTTGCCGCACTGACCAGCAAGTATCTGCTCGGCAACCCGCTCGATCAGGCGACAACGATGGGGCCGATGGCGGCGATCCGCTTTGCCGATGTCGTCCGTGTGCAAACTGCTGACGCTCTGGCCAAAGGTGGCAAGGCGTTGATTGATCCCGCGCTGTTTGCCGCAAGCAAGGATGGCACTCCCTATCTGATGCCGCAAGCGGTAGTGAACGTTGATCACAGCATGGCGATAATGCGCGAAGAAAATTTCGGGCCGCTGGTCGGGATTATGAAGGTCAAGGATGATGCTGAGGCGGTCGCTTTGATGAACGATAGCGATTATGGCCTGACCGCATCGATCTGGACGGCGGACATTGCCGCTGCCGAGGCTATCAGTGCCGAACTGGAAACCGGCACGGTCTTTGCCAATCGCTGCGACTATGTCGATCCCGGGCTTGCCTGGACGGGAGTCAAGAATACCGGTCGCGGTGCCTCGGTTGGCCAACTTGGTTATGAGGGGCTGACCCGGCCCAAATCCATCCATCTACGCAAGGTTTGAACCAGAATGTCGCTCCCCAACACCAGCTGGAATTACCCGACCGCCGTCCGGTTTGGCAACGGCCGGATCGCCGATTTGCCTGCTGCATGCAAGGAACTTGGCCTTAAGCGCCCGTTACTCGTCACCGATCCCGGCATTGCCAAATTGCCGATGATTGCCGATGCGCTCGCCAGCCTTGCCGCAGCAGGCCTCTCTGCGGGTCTGTTCAGCGACGTAAAGTCCAACCCTGTGGGAGCCAATGTTGACGCTGGGGTTGCCGCTTATCGTGCAGGCGGACATGACGGGGTCATCGCCTGGGGCGGCGGTAGCGCCCTAGATGCGGCCAAGGCGATTGCCTTTATGTCGGGCCAGACCCGGCCGTTGTGGGATTTTGAGGATGTCGGCGATTGGTTTACCCGCGCCGATCCGGCGGGCATCGCACCGATCATCGCGGTGCCAACTACTTCCGGTACTGGCTCCGAAGTCGGTCGCGCGTCTGTGATCGTCGATGAGGACAACCACATCAAAAAGATCATTTTCCACCCCAAAATGATGCCCGCGATTGTCATCCTTGATCCTACGCTGACGGTTGGCCTGCCGCCCTTCATTACTGCGGCAACGGGCATTGATG
>JBCKXT010000025.1:0-25239 GCA_038921085.1 Sphingopyxis sp.
CGTTCTTTGCTAAACTGTTTAAATTTTCCTCCAACGATATGGCCATCGACTTGGGCACCGCCAACACGCTAGTCTATGTCCGGGGCAAAGGGATTGTCCTCGACGAACCATCGGTGGTCGCAGTCGAAACCATCAACGGCATCCGCAGGACCAAGGCGGTTGGCAATGATGCCAAAATGATGATGGGTAAGACCCCCGCCAATATCGAAGCGATCCGTCCATTGCGCGACGGGGTTATTGCCGACATCGATGTTGCCGAACAGATGATCAAGGAATTCATCAAAAAGGTCTTGGGCGGCAATCCTAGGCCATGGAACTATCCTGAAATCGTCATCTGCGTTCCGTCGGGTTCGACCAGCGTCGAACGTCGCGCAATCCGCGATGCTGCGTTGAATGCGGGCGCGCGTCAGGTGTTCCTGATCGAAGAGCCGATGGCCGCTGCAATTGGCGCCGGTATGCCGGTGACCGAACCTGTGGGTTCGATGGTGGTGGATATTGGCGGCGGCACGACCGAAGTTGCGGTGCTGTCGCTGCGCGGATTGGCCTATACCAGTTCGGTCCGGGTCGGCGGCGACAAGATGGACGAAGCGATTGTGTCCTATGTCCGCCGACATCACAATCTGCTTATCGGAGAAGCCACCGCCGAGCGTATCAAAAAGGAGTTTGGCATCGCCTGCCGTCCCGCAGATGGCAAGGGTAAGATCGTCCCCATCAGGGGGCGCGATCTGGTCAATGGGGTGCCCAAGGAAATCGAGATCAACCAGGGGCAGATTGCTGACGCGTTGAGCGAACCAATCAGCGCGATTTTTGCAGGGGTGCGCAATGTGCTGGAAAATATCCCGCCGGAACTGGCTGCGGATATTGTCGATCAGGGCATCGTCCTGACTGGTGGCGGGGCATTGGTCCAAGATCTGGATACGGCACTGCGCAACGAAACCGGCCTGCCGGTATCGATCGCCGAAAACCCCCTAACCTGTGTGGCCCTTGGCACGGGCCGGGCGATGGAGGACCCCGTTTATCGCAGCGTCCTCATCTCTGTATAAGTAGGTGGGGTAAGCAATGGCGTCGGCGAATGATAGCCGCCGAAGCTATGCGCGGCGCGCGCAATATGGAGCCTTTACGGCCTATGTTGTCGCACTAACAGGTGTGGTCGGCGGATTTATGGCAGCGCTGTTGTGGGTGATCGACCCGGTCGCCTTTGCTAACCTGAGGATGATCTTGGCAGAGGTAACCGCGCCGGTCGGGCGGGTGGTCAATGCCGGGGGCAATGCAGTGTCCGGGGTGCCTGATGCGGTTGCGGCCTATTGGCGAGCAGGCTCCCAGAATACCCAGCTCCGAGCGGATCTGACCAATGCCCGTCGGCAGATCATCCGCGCCCACGGGTTGCAGGTTGAGAACGGCGAACTGCGACGCCTGCTGGCCCTGACCCGCAGCGATGTCAGGCCGATTGCAACAGCCCAATTGCTGTCATCCAGCGCCAGCAGCACCAGGCGCTATGCCATCATCGATGTCGGCTATCGCGACGGCGTGCGCAGCGGCCAGCCGGTCCGTTCCGCCGATGGCTTGATCGGCCGGACATTAGAAGTTGGCCCGACCGTATCGCGGGTGTTGCTCATCAGCGACCGGCAAAGCGTTGTGCCAGCGCGCCGGGCCAGGGACGGGCTGGCGCTGCTGGTCAATGGGCGCGGCGATGAATTGCTCGACGTACGCCCGCTCAATGCAGCTAGTAACTCCCTGAAAGTCGGCGATGTCCTGCACAGCTCGGGCAGCGGCGGCCTTTACCATCCCCGCACGCCATTGGCGATCATCGTCCGTCTGACCAGCGAAGGCGGGCTGGCGCGTCCACTCGCCGATCCCGGATCAGTCAGCGCTCTGATTGTTGAACCGGCCGCCAACGCCGATCAGGCCGAACCGCCTGTGTCAGCCGAAGTTGCAACAGCAGCGGCCCAGGCCGCCGCAGCGCGCTGATCGTGGCAAGGCTGTTTTCTGCCAACGAAGTTCCAAATGCGCTGCCGCTCAAGATGCGGATTGCGCCCGCAGCTTCGGTCATCCTTGGCTCGCTGTCTGCGATGTTGCCCTATGCCGCCAGCGCGCCATTATGGCCGCCGCTCGGCTTTATGATGCTGATTTCGTGGAGACTTTTACGCAACACCATCTGGCCGGTGTGGATCGGACTGCCGCTGGGATTGCTTGACGATTTGGCGAGCGGACAGCCGGTGGGCAGTGCAATTGCGCTTTGGACTCTAGCCTTGCTGGCAATGGAAGCCATCGATCAACGCATTGTCTGGCGGGATTTTTGGATCGACTGGCTGCTCGCTTGTGTGGCGCTGTTGCTCTATCTCGTCATTGCTGCGTTGCTGGCAAATGCCGGTTCATTGGGAGAGGTTGCGGTTTTGGTCGGTCCCCAGTCGCTTTGGTCGATGATGTTGCTGCCCTTGATGATGCGGGCAACAGCGGGGCTTGACAGGTGGCGTCTGCGACCATGAAATGGCGCAAATCCCGTCCAACAAATCAACCGCTGATGACTCAGGGGATGCAACGGTTGACGTTTAACCGTCGCACCATGATCATCGGCGCAACCCAGGCGGCGATAGGCGGCTTGCTGGCAGCCCGCATGGCCTATATCTCGATTTTTGACAGTCAGAAATACAAGCTGATGGCCGAAAGCAACCGGGTCAATCTGACCCTGATTCCGCCACGACGGGGCTGGATTGTCGATCGCTATGGCAAGGCGCTGGCGGATAATCGGGTGGCCTTGCGGATTGACATAATTCCTGACCGCTTGGTCAATCGCGGGCCGGTGTTGAGCCGATTGACGCAATTGCTGGCGCTGGATGCTGATGCGGTGGACCGGATCAACCGCGAGCTAAATCAAGGCGGCGGCGCGCAGCCCATCGAGGTCGCCTCAGATCTCGATGAAGCCCGCTTTGCCGCAGTATCCGTCAACTTGCCCGAACTGCCTGGCGTGGTCCCGGCCCGTGGCTTCATCCGCAACTATCCCGCAGGCCCATCGGTCGCCCACCTGGTCGGCTATGTCAGCGCAGCCAGTGCCGAGGAATATGCCCAAACCCGCGATCCTTTGATGCTCACCCCTGGATTCAAAGTCGGCAAGGACGGGATAGAAAAGGCGTTTCAGGCACAGTTGCGCGGTCGTCCTGGAGCACGCCGCTCAGAAGTCACTGCGCGCGGGCGGCTGGTTCGCGAACTTGAAACCCAGACGGACCAGCCCGGCCAGCCCGTTCAACTGACGATTGATGCCGACTTACAGGATTATGCTGCGCGCCGCCTTGGCGTCGAATCAGGTGCCGCCATCGTCCTTGATTGTGTCACCGGCGGGATATTGGCGCTATGTTCGATGCCGGCATTTGACCCCAACAGCTTTACCGACGGCATCGGGCGGCTCGAATGGCAGATGCTCAACCAGGATGACCATATCCCGCTGCTGAACAAGGCGCTGCGCGGGCTTTATCCGCCCGGCTCCACTCTGAAACCGATGGTCGCGGTGGCATTGCAGATCGCCGGTGTCGACCCTGAAGAAACCGTCTTTTGTTCAGGTGGCTATCGCTTGGGCAATCGCCTGTTCCGCTGTCTTGGCCAGCATGGCTCGATCAACATGACCCATGCGATCGAAAGAAGCTGCAACACCTATTTCTACTCCATGGGCCGCCGGGTCGGTTTTGATGCCATTGCCCCGATTGCCAAGGCGATGGGGCTGGGGCAGGAATTTGACCTGCCCGGCACATCGCAACGCTATGGCACTGTCCCCGACAGCGTATGGAAACAGCGGCGCTATGGTCAGGAATGGACCCAGTCGGATTCGCTCAATGCCACGATTGGTCAGGGCTATGTGTCGGTCAGCCCTTTGCAATTGGCGGTGATGGCCGCGCGATTGGCGACAGGCCGCGACATCCAGCCGCGTTTATTGCTGTCGCAAACCAATCAGCCAGCTCCGCTGCTCCCCTTTGCGCGCGAACTGTTCACTGTCCCGCGTCATGGCATGGACTTGGTCGTCAATGGCAATGGCACCGCCAGACGCAGCCAATTGACCATCCCCAATGTCCGGATGGCGGGAAAGACCGGGACCGCCCAAGTGCGCAGCCTCAACGACGGCAATGGCAATAGCGGGGCTTGGCGTTTCCGCGACCATGGCCTGTATGTCGGTTTCGCGCCGGTTGACGAGCCGCGCTATGCAGCAGCGGTGGTGATCGAACATGGCTTGGGCGGCAGCCGCGCTGCTGCTCCGGTGGCAAAGGATATCCTGACCTTTCTTTATGACCGGCAGCAGGCATTGTCGTCGCTGGCCAGTTTGGAAGCAGGCTGGGGCGGCACAATGCGCGATCGGCTTGAGCGGCGCTATGCTGCATTGCGGGCAACGACGGGCGGGGTGGCTGGAATCCCGCCTCCGCCTGCCGATCCTGCCGCTGCTGCTGCAAGCGCCAGTGGCAGCGCCAATGGCGAGGGGGGCGAGCGATGAGGCCCTCGATTATTCCGGTAGCGATTGCAAACGCCCTGCCGTGGAAAGTGGCGCTGTTGCTTTGCGCCATAACAGGCTTTGGGGCACTGGTGCTATATTCGGCAGCCGGAGGCAGCGCCAGCCCGTGGGCAGCCCAGCATATCATCCGCTTTTGCATTTTCCTCTGCATGGCGTTTGGACTGTCCTATGTGCCGGAAATCTGGTGGCGCACCCTCGCCTTTCCCTTTTACATTGCGGTGCTGGTTGCTCTAGTCGGAGTGGAATTGATTGGCGCGGTGGGCGGCGGCAGCCAGCGCTGGCTCAATCTGGGGTTCATGAAGCTCCAGCCGTCTGAGTTTATGAAGCCCGCAGTCGTCATCGCCCTTGCCCATTTTTATGGCAACCTGCCACCCGGCCATGTCCGCAACTGGGATGCACTATGGCCAGTCGTGTTGGTGATTGCCGTGCCGATGGCTTTGGTGATGCTGCAACCTGACCTGGGGACCGCGATTGCCATCAGCGTTGGCGGCATCACCGTCGCCTTTCTCGCGGGCTTGCCAACGCGCTGGTTTGTCGGGGCGGGACTTAGCCTCGCAGCCGCAGTGCCGATCCTGTTCAGCACCCTGCATGACTATCAGCAGCGGCGAATCCTGATCTTCCTTGATCCTGAAAGCGATCCTTTGGGTGCTGGTTATCACATCAGCCAGTCAAAGATCGCGATTGGCTCGGGTGGGATTTTTGGCAAAGGCTTCCTGGGCGGCACCCAAAGTCACCTTGATTATCTGCCCGAGGGCCATACCGACTTTGTTTTTGCTACGATGGCAGAGGAATGGGGGCTGGTCGGCGGTCTGGCCCTGTTGATTGCTTTTGCCCTGCTGCTGCGTTGGGGCTGGCGGGTTGCGGCACGCACCCCGAGCCGCTTTGGCCGCCTCGTCGCGGGCGGCTTGACGATGACCATATTCTTTTACATCGCGATCAACCTGATGATGGTGATGGGCCTCGCCCCGGTGGTCGGCATCCCCCTGCCATTCATGTCACACGGCGGTTCATCGATGCTGACCGTGATGCTGTGCATCGGCATCATGATGGGGGTTGACCGGGAAACCAAGCGGCGCGGCAGCAGCTCATTTGGCTGACCTGCCAGGACGATATGCTTGCGCATATTGCCCTCACGCCATTGCATCGCGAAACAAGTCATGCTAGCGGCCAGCGCCTGTTGCCAACCGGAATAATTCGGCCCCGAGATACTGGCCATGGCCACAGGTTGAGGGGGGCAACAGGCGGTCCATCGCGGCCACAAGGACGCATAGCTCAGTTGGTAGAGCAGCTGACTCTTAATCAGCGGGTCGTAGGTTCGAGCCCTACTGCGTTCACCACCTTTTCAATGACTTAGATGAAATTGAAGGATCAGATCGCTCGCTGGGCTAACTTCTCGGCTAACACCAAGCCCTGCTATTTTTTCGACGATTGAGCTTGCCCCTGCCTGACGTCTCCCTTGGCTGATAGGATCATATCAGCAGAACGGTAACTGGGGTCTTGTCAAAGCAAATGGACCGGCGGCGAGATGACGCTCCGCCCACGCCGCCTTCCACAACCATTTTAACCACGAACGCCACCTCGTTAGCCGAATGACAGTCGCTTGCTGCTCGAACCAGGCTCAATTCGAGGATCGGTGCGTCAATTGGAGACGAGTTGCAATTAGGCTGACAGCGCCTGAAATCGCTCTAGAAATCCAGAACCTCAACAAGATCGCCAGTGGCTTTATGGCCCTGTGTTGCTGGGCAGTGGATTAGCAGATTTGAGAGAAATAGCGTTTTCTGCGCGCTTGAATCCTGATTGTTAAAAGGGTGGGCCAGCCCTCCCTCCTCTTTAGCGCGGACAAATGTCTCTCTCTCTCCCGTTTTGCCAAGCGGCATGCCCAGCCCGATTGATCGCCACCTCTGTGCGGTTGCATACCCCGCACCGGTGAGTGCGGCGAGCAGTGGGGCCAAAAACAATCGCGCAGTAACCATCGCCGATGTGGGATTTCCCGGCAGGCCAATGATGAACGTGCTGCCGACGGTGCCCATCCACACTGGCTTGCCCGGTTTGATCGCAACTTTGTTGAACAATAGGTTGAGGCCGGTGTCTTCAAACATCGTTTTGGCATAGTCGCGTTCACCAACCGACGCTCCACCAGTGACAATGATGACGTCTGCGGCGGTCAGCGCCTCTGCTGCTGCGGCTTTCAACAGCGTCAATTCGTCAGCGATGCACTGACGATACACCATTTGTCCGCCCCATTGCTCGGTCAGTGCCGCAACGCCAATCGACACACTGTCGGGGATATGGCCAGGAAATTGCGTAGCTGTCCCTGACGGAACCAGTTCATCGCCGGTGCTTAATATGACCAGCTTTGGTTTGCGCCAGACCCGGACCTGCGCATAATCTGCAGCCGCACAGACCAGCAACGCACGAGGGTTGAGGCTGATGTTTGCCGGTAGCAATTGATCGCCCTTGCGAAAATCTGACCCAGCGTCGCGGATGTGCCATCCCGACCCTGGAGGCAGGTTCAATGTTGCGGTCGTCCCAACCTGCGTCACAAGTTCCTGCATGATGACGCGGTCAGCTCCCGTTGGTATTGGCGCTCCGGTAAATATCCGCACGGCCTGGCCCTGTCCGACGCCGCTGCCATATCCACTGCCGGCAAAGGATTTGCCGATCACCTGCAGACTTACTGGTGTCGTTTGGACATCCAAATTTCGCACCGCGTAACCATCCATCGCCGATGTATCGGTTGACGGCGACGTGACTCTGGCGACAACCGGCTCTGCCAGTATCCGCCACAATGCTGAATCGACGGGCACGGTTTCGGGATCCAAAGGCAAAGCGATGGCGCGAATGACCGCAGTGGCTTCGTCAAAGCTAATCATCAGCGGCATGTTTTCCGGACGAACGCCCCGACTGCGGAACTTGGTCCGCCAGCGGACCGTTTGCTCCGGTCAATGTCACACCCTCCAGCTTGCTTTGTGATGCAAGGATCGAGACATATTGCGAAACCGCACGCCGCCAGCTTGCTTCTTCCAGATAATCGGCGATGGACTGGGCGATCATCTCAAACGGCAACTGCTGGCCCTCGATACGGCGACCAGCGCGCATGACATGAACGCCAAATTGGGTTTTCACAGGAGTGTCGCACAATTCCCCTTCGCGCAAGGAAAACAGAGCCGATTCAAATGGCGCGACCGTCTGGCCTTTTCCAATCTGACCCAGATTACCGCCCGAATCCGCCGAAGGGCAGGCGGATTTTTCCTTTGCCAGTTCGGCAAAAATATCCGGATTTGCTTTCAACATGTTTATAGTTGTTCGCGCATCACCAGTCGCCAGACCATAAGCCAATCCATCATCGGGCGATGCGGCAAACAAGATATGGTTTGCTTCAACCAAGGTTGGAGAGACAAACCGCTCTTGGTGGCGGGCGTAATAGCGGCGGCAGGTTTCTTCATCAGCTCGCGGGGTCGTCACCTCTTGCTCAATTAGTGCCTCAATCCGGGCATCATCTGGAGCGATCTGCTGTCCTTTGCCGTCGACCATATCGGGTGCTGCAATCTCCAGCCGGTCGGCTTCATCGAGCAGCAACTGGCGGATGACAAGCGCCTCGGCAGCGGCTGACCAAGCCGTATCTGGATCGGGTGCAGGGTGGTGCTGCATTTCAGCAGCGATCATGGCGGCATCAATTTCGCGCCCGCCGACCATGACGGTTTGGGTCTGCACGGTCATATCATGCCGCCAGTCGCTTGCTGCGCACGATCTGGTAGCCCGAACGCCAGATATAACGCACCGGGGCCGACAGCATGTGCACCAGACGGGTGAAGGGGAACAGCAACAATATCGTCATGCCGAGCACCAGGTGGGCTTTGAACAGCGGATGGACATCCGCAACATGGCTCGACACATCGGCCTGGAAAGTGAAAACACCTTGCGCCCAGGTCATGAACTTGACCATTTCGCCGCCGTCGAGATGCTGCATCGAGAGCGGGATCGTGCCAAGGCCAAGCGCCAGTTGCAGCCAGAGCAACGTGAGGATCATGATGTCGCCAAAGCTCGACGTCTTGCGGATGCGCGGGTCGAACAAGCGTCGGTGCAACAGCAATGTTGCTCCGGCAATGGCCAGAATGCCGGCCAAACCGCCCACGATGATTGCCAGCAATTGCTTTGAGCCGTGGCTGATACCGAGCGTATCAAACACTATGATCGGCGTCAGCAGCCCGCCAACATGTCCAAAAAAGATCACCAACACACCCAAATGAAACAGCACCGACCCGACCATCAATTGCTTGCGGCGGAGCATCTGGCTGGAACCTGAGCGCCAGCTATAGGGCTCCCGGTCATAACGGATGATCGATCCCAAAGCGAGCACCGCAAGGGCAATATAGGGATAGATGCCAAAGGCGAAATGGTTCAGGAAAGCGGCCATCCTACAGGCTCCTTTGTGAGGCGGGCATTTGGGCAGCTGCCATGCCGGGGACGGCGAACTGCTTTATCATTTCACTGACTTGAGGGCAGGTTGGCGTGTCGGTCGGCACCGCAGGTGCGCCGAACGTCACCTGTTCGGCCTCCCAAGCGGCATCCAGCGCCGCCAGATCATCGGGATCTTCGGCAGGGGCAATGACATCTGCGGCGGCAGCCAAATCATCGGCCTCGACCCCTGCGAGTTCGCACAAGGCGAGCAATGGCGCGGCGTAAGCAGCATCTGTTTGTGCCATCCGCTGGGCAAGTGCAGCAATGATCACACCGGGCTGAGCCAGCTCCTCTCGCGCCTGCGGTTCTGGCAAGGTCGAGAGATATTCGATGAACAGCGGCAGATAATCAGGCAGTTCCTTGGCTGTGATTTCAAGCCCTGCCGCTTCATAGCGGTCACGCAGATCGACCATCGCCTGACCCCGGTCGCGGCTTTCGCCGTGGACATGCTCAAACAAATGCAGCGAATGCGTCCGGCCCCGGTCGAACAGGGCGACATAGCGTTCCTGCAGATCGAGGAGATCGTTTTTGGCCAGAATGTCCAACAAGGGATCAAGCGTCGCAATTTGCGCTTGCGTCAGCGCCCGGTCAGCAACGAGCGCTGCACGAAGTTCTGGCGCTGCCTCCTGCACATCCTCATCGGGATAGCGCAACAGTGCGGAAACTATGCGCAGTGTCGTTTGCATCAGAATACCTCCGATGGGGTTTGCAGCCGCTTGCGCGCCGGTGCCCCGAACAAATTGATCTCGTTACTGCCGCCCGAACAGCCATTGCCGAACGAGAATCCGCACGAGCCGCGCTCCTCAAACATATCCTCGGCATCCTCGCGGTGGCTGGAGGGGATAACGAAACGATCCTCGTAATTGGCGATGGCCATGATGTGATACATTTCTTCGATCTGCGCTGCTGTCAGGCCGACGCGCTCAGCAATCCCCTCGTTGATAACCCCGTCCACCGTCTTGGCGCGCATGTAACTGCGCATCGCCAGCATCCGTTCAAGACATGCGGCAACCGGCTCCTCCTTGCCAGCTGTCAGCAAGTTGGCGAGGTATTTGAGCGGGATGCGCAGTGAGCGGACATCGGGCATATCATCCAGAATCGCAATATCACCTGCATTCGCCGCCGCGCTGATCGGGGAGAGGGGTGGGACATACCAGACCATCGGCAGCGTCCGGTATTCGGGGTGGAGCGGAAAGGCGACCTTCCATTCCATCGCCATTTTCCACACCGGAGAATGTTTTGCCGCTTCCAGCCAGCTATCAGGAACACCGTCCAGCCGCGCCTGTGCGATCACCTCTGGATCATTGGGGTCAAGGAAGATGTCAAGCTGGGCTTGATACAAATCCTCGACATTTTCTGCGGATGCCGCTGCTTCAATCCGGTCGGCATCATAGAGCATGACACCCAGATAGCGGATCCGCCCGACGCAGGTTTCACTGCACACCGTCGGTTGGCCGGCTTCGATACGCGGGTAGCAAAAGGTGCACTTTTCCGACTTGCCGCTTTTCCAGTTGTAATAGATTTTCTTATACGGACAGCCCGACACGCACATCCGCCAACCCCGGCATTTTTCCTGATCAATCAGGACGATACCGTCTTCCTCGCGCTTGTAGATCGAACCGGACGGGCAGGCAGCAACGCAAGTCGGGTTGAGGCAATGTTCGCACAGGCGCGGCAGATACATCATGAAGGTGTTTTCGAACTGGCCGTAAATCTCTTTCTGGACCCCTTCAAAATTGTAATCCGCAGAGCGTTTGGCGAATTCTCCACCGAGGATTTCTTCCCAGTTCGGCCCGCCGACAATCTTTTCCATCCGCTCGCCGGTAATCAGCGAGCGCGGCCGTGCGGTGGGAAATGCTTTGGACTCCTTGGCCGATTGCAAATGCCCGTAATCGAAGGTGAAGGGTTCGTAGTAATCGTCGATTTCGGGCAGGTCGGGATTGGCGAAAATCTTGGCGAGCAAGCGCCATTTGCCGCCCATGCGCGGCTGGATACGGCCACCGCGCAATCGCTCCCAACCGCCGTTCCAGCGGTTTTGGTTCTCCCAATCCTTGGGGTAGCCAATGCCGGGTTTGGTCTCGACATTGTTGAACCACGCATATTCCATGCCTTCGCGGCTGGTCCAGACGTTCTTGCAGGTGACTGAGCAGGTGTGGCAGCCGATGCACTTGTCAAGATTGAGCACTTTGCCGATTTGAGCGCGGATTTTCATGGCTTGGCCTCCCCGGGGTTTTGGCCCGAAGGCAAAGCCTCTTCCAACCAGTCCACATTGCTGAGTTTGCGGACGATGACATATTCGTCGCGATTGGAGCCGACCGTGCCGTAATAGTTGAAGCCATAGCTTTGCTGGACATAGCCGCCGATCATGTGGGTCGGTTTGAGCACCGCACGGGTGACGCTGTTATGGATGCCTCCGCGCTGGCCGGTGAGCGGAGAGCCCGGCACATTCACGATCTTTTCCTGTGCATGATACATGAAGAGTGTGCCATCCTTCATCCGCTGTGACACAACGACGCGGGCGACGAGCGCGCCATTGGAATTGAACGCCTCGACCCAGTCATTATCTACCAGCCCCGCCGTTGCCGCGTCACTTTCCGACATCCAGACAATCGGTCCGCCGCGTGATAGCGTCAGCATCATCAAATTGTCAGTAAAGGTTGAATGGATGCCCCATTTCTGGTGCGGGGTGATGAAGTTGAGGATGACATGCTTCTCACCCGCCGCCCTGTCGAGCATTGGTTTGACCGCCTTGGTGTCAATCGGTGGGCGATAGACGCACAGCGCCTCGCCAAAAGCGCGCATCCACAGATGGTCCTGATAAAGCTGCTGGCGTCCGGTCAGCGTTCGCCACGGGATCAGTTCATGGACGTTGGTATAGCCCGCACTATAGCAGACCTTTTCGCTCTCGATCCCCGACCAGATGGGGGACGAGATGATCTTGCGCGGCTGTGCCACCACATCGCGGAAGCGGATTTTCTCGTCTTCCTTGGAGAGGGCGAGATGGGCGTGTTCGCGGCCGGTGAATTTAGACAGCGATTTCCACGCCTTGACCGCAACCTCGCCATTGGTTTCGGGCGCGAGCATCAGGATGACTTCGGTCGCGTCAATATCAGTTTCTATCCGGGCCAGGCCTTTGGTTTCACCGTCTTCCAGCACTCTGCCATTCAGCTCTTTCAGCAGTTCCACCTCACGCCCGGTGTTCCAGCTGATCCCTTTGCCACCATTGCCAAGCTTGTCCAGCAACGGCCCGAGTGATGTGAAGCGTTTGTAAAGCCCTGGATAATCGCGCGTCACAACCGCCACATTGGCCATTGTCTTGCCTGGGATAGGTTCAACCTGTCCCTTGCCCCAATCCTCGACATCAAACGGCTGCGCGATTTCGCCCGGCGTATCGTGGAGGATCGGGGTAAGCACAACATCCTCCTCCACGCCCAACACTTCGGGGGCAATTTCGGAGAATTTCTTGGCTATGTCCTTATAGATTTGCCAGTCGGACTTGCTTTCCCACACCGGATCAATCGCGGCCGTAAGTGGGTGGATAAAGGGGTGCATGTCCGATGTGTTGAGATCGTTCTTTTCATACCAGCTCGCTGTCGGCAGCACGATGTCGGAGTAGACACAGGTGGTTGACATGCGGAAATCGAGTGTGACGAGCAGGTCAAGTTTTCCCTTGGGCGCGTCTTCATGCCACACAACATCCTGTGGCTTCTGTGCCCCCATCTCGCTCAGATCCTTGCCCTGCACACCGTGCGCGGTGCCCAGCAAATGCTTGAGCAAATACTCATGCCCCTTGCCGGACGAACCGAGCAGGTTTGAGCGCCAGACGAACATGTTGCGCGGCCAGTTGGCGGGATCGTCGGGGTCGTTGCAGCTAAGCTGAAGCGATCCATCCTGCAATGCGTCGGCGACATAATCCTTTGCCTCCCTGCCCGATGACTTGACCGCCTTTGCTACCTCCAATGGATTGGTCTTCAATTGTGGTGCGCTGGGCAGCCAACCCATGCGTTCAGCGCGAACATTATAGTCGATCAACGCGCCGCTCCAATCGCCGTCGGGCGCAGTTGGCGACAATATCTCGCTCACGTCGAGCGTCTCGTAACGCCATTGATCGCTATGCGCGTAGAAAAAACTCGTCGAGTTCATCTGGCGTGGCGGCCGACTCCAATCGAGCGCAAAGGCCAGCGGTTGCCAGCCGGTTTGCGGGCGCAGCTTTTCCTGCCCGACATAATGCGACCAGCCGCCGCCAGACTGGCCAACACATCCGCACATCACCAGCATGTTGATGATGCCGCGATAGCTCATGTCCATGTGATACCAATGGTTGAGGCCAGCGCCCAAAATCACCATTGATTTACCATTGGTTTTTTCGGCGGTGGTTGCAAATTCGCGCGCCACCGTGATGATGCTGTCGGCAGGAACACCGGTGATCTTTTCTGCCCAAGCGGGAGTATAGGGCACATTGTCGGCGTAATCGCGGCTGACATGCTCTCCGCCCAGTCCTCGATCAAGACCATAATTGGCCGCCATCAGATCAAACACCGTGGCAACCATCGTATTACCTTCTTTGAGGGCAATCTGCCGCACAGGAACGCGACGGTTCAGGACACCGGGATGATCGGTGCCCTTGAAATGGTCATGCTCGCGGTTGCCGAAATAGGGAAAGGAGACTTCAACGACATCGTCCTGATCCTGTTCAAGGATCGCTGTCATGCGCAGTTTTGTTTCCTTGCCCCGGCCTTCCTTTTCTTCCAGATTCCATTTGCCAGTTTCGCCCCAGCGAAAACCAGCCGAGCCCAGCGGCGCAACCGGCTTTCCGCTCAAATCATCAATCGCGACGCACTTCCATTCGGGATTGTTCTTTTCGCCAAGATTGCCCTTGAAATCGGATGCGCGCAGCAACCGTTCGGGCACATAGGCTCCGGCCTTTTCAACCAGCCGGACGAGCATCGGCATATCGGAATATTGGCGGCAATAATCCTCGAAATAGGGCACTTGCCGGTCGAGATGATATTCGCGCAGGATGACATGGCCGAGCGCCATGGCAAGCGCAGCATCGGTGCCCGCTTTGGGGTTGAGCCAGATGTCGGCGAACTTGGTCGCCTCTGCATAGTCGGGCGACACGACCGCAATCTTTGCACCGCGATAGCGGGCCTCGGTCATGAAATGCGCGTCGGGCGTGCGCGTTTGCGGGACATTCGATCCCCACAGCATCAGGAAACCGGCATTATACCAGTCGGCGCTTTCGGGCACGTCGGTCTGTTCGCCCCATGTCATCGGAGAGGCTGGCGGTAGATCGCAATACCAGTCGTAAAAGGACATGCAGGTGCCGCCGAGCAGAGAGAGATATCGCGATCCCGCCGCGTAACTGACCATCGACATCGCCGGAATCGGTGAAAAACCGATCACCCGGTCAGGGCCGTATGTTTTCGCGGTATAAGCATTGGCCGCAGCGATAATCTCGGTCACTTCATCCCATTTCGCGCGAACAAAGCCGCCGTGGCCGCGAATGGCGGTATAGCTTTTGCGCTGCACTGGATCCTCAACGATGGATGCCCATGCTGCAACAGGGGCCATGGTCAGCCTCGCCTCGCGCCACAGCCGCACCAACCGTGACCGGATCAGAGGGTATTTGAGCCGCTGGGCGGAATAGATATACCAGCTGTAACTCGCGCCGCGTGGGCAGCCACGCGGTTCATGGTTAGGCAGATCAGGCCGGGTGCGTGGATAGTCGGTCTGCTGGGTTTCCCAAGTGATGATTCCGCCTTTGACGTAAATCTTCCACGAGCAGGAGCCGGTGCAATTGACGCCGTGGGTTGAACGCACAATCTTGTCATGCTGCCAGCGTTTGCGATAGCCGTCTTCCCAGTTGCGATCCTCTGCCGTGGTAACGCCGAAGCCACCGGCAAAACTCTCCTTCTTTTGCGCAAAGAAGGTCAATCGGTCGAGCAAGTGACTCATGCCGCTTGTCCTTTCAGGGTGGCAGGGGGAACAGGCGCATGACCGCGTTCAATGTCGTAGAGCAGGCCGCCCTTGCGGGTATAGACTAACCAAGTGAGCGCCGCGCAGCTGGCATAAAAGATCAGGAAGCCCCACAAAGCCGCGTTTGGCGATCCGGTGGCGGCAATCGCGCTGCCAAAGCTCTTTGGGATGAAAAAGGCACCATAGGCCGCAATCGCTGAGGTAAAGCCGATAATCGCTGCTGATTCCTTTTCCGCCTGACGGGTGCGTTCGGCGACGTTCAGATGCGGCATCAGGCGCGGCACTTCGCTGCGCATGATGACCGGGATCATCTGAAAGGTGGAGCCATTGCCTACGCCCGTTACAAAGAACAGCAGCACGAACATGGTGAGGAAACCCCAAAAGGCGTTCGGCTGATCCTTTTGCCCCAAGAAATAAAGCACCCCGACAACGCCGACCATCATGGCGATGAACACCCAGAAGGTGACGCGGGCGCCGCCCCATCTGTCCGAAACCCAGCCAGTTGCGGCACGGGAAAGCGCGCCGACCAGCGGCCCGAGGAACACGAACTTGAGCACGTTGACATCAGGGAACTGGCTCTTGGCGAGCAATGGCAATCCAGCCGAAAAACCGATAAATGAACCGAAAGTGCCGGTGTAGAGCCAGCACATCAGCCAATTATGCTTGCGCTGGAAAATCACTGCTTGCTCGGAGAAAGATGCCTTGGCATCGGCAATGTCGTTCATCCCGAACCATGCAACTATCCCCGAAATGATGATGAACGGTACCCAGATGAAGCCCGCATTCTGGAGCCACAGCTGGCCGCCATCGCTACTGGCTGTTGCATCGCCGCCCAGTACGCCAAACACGCTCACGGTAATGACAATCGGAACGACGAACTGCATTACCGATACGCCCAGATTGCCCAGCCCGGCATTGAGCGCCATCGCGTTGCCCTTGCGCGCCTTGGGAAAGAAGAAACTGATATTCGACATCGACGAGGCGAAATTGCCGCCGCCCAGGCCGCACAGCAGTGCCAGCACCAGAAAGATGACATAGGGCGTGTTCGGGTCTTGCACCGCATAGCCAATCGCAAAGGCCGGGATTAGCAGCGAAAATGTGCTAAACGTCGTCCACAACCGTCCGCCAAAGATTGGCACGATGAAGCTGTAGAATATGCGCAATGTCGCGCCAGACAGGCCGGGAAGCGCAGCCAGCCAGAACAGTTGATCGGTGGTGTAATTAAATCCGATCAGGGGCAGTTTGGCGACCACGACCGACCACACCATCCAAATAGCGAACGCGAGCAAGAGCGCTGGGATCGAGATGTAGAGGTTGCGCCGTGCAATCTTTTCTCCTGTCGTTTCCCAGAACGCCTCATCCTCCGGACGCCAGTCCGCGAGCACTTTGGTTGCAGCCGTCCCATGTTTTTCCCCGTCATGGATTCCAGCCATTTCGGGGAATTGTGGCAGCGACCGTGGGTCAATCCCCGACGCCTTTTGCTCCATCTGCCGCACCGCAATGTGCATCCAGCAAAGTGCAATCGCAACCAGCGCGAACAATACCATGAAGCAGCTTGTCCAGATACCGGTCAGATCGCTGGCCACACCAAAAATGATCGGCAGGATGAAACCACCAAGGCCGCCGACCATGCCAACCATGCCGCCAACTGCGCCGACGTGATCGGGATAATAGACCGGAATATGCTTGTAGACCGCCGCTTTGCCCAGCGACATGAAAAAGCCGAGCACGAAGATTATGATGACGAACGGAACCAGCCCCATCGACGTTGTAAATGCGATGTCGCCCACGATCCCGTGGATGACATAATCGGTGGCGGGATAGGACAGCATGAACAGGCACGGCAACGACATGCCAAAGGTCGCATACATGATTTTGCGGGCACCATATTTATCCGACAGCACACCGCCATAAGCGCGGAACAGGCTGGCCGAGAGCGAGAAAGTGGCAGCCAGCATCCCGGCTACTTTCACGTCCACACCATAAACGCCCATCAGATATTTGGGCAGCCACAGGGCGAGCGCGACAAATGCGCCAAAGACTAAGAAATAATAGAGTGAAAAGCGCCAGACCTGCTGGTTTTTGAGCGGCTCAATCTGTTCGCGGAATGACCGGGCCTTTACGCCTGTCAGCTTGCGGCTGGCAAAATCGGGATCGTCCTTGCTCATGATCCAGAACAGCACCGCCATGATCGCGAGTGCTGCCGCCCAAATCTGGGCCACCATCGTCCAGCCAAAGGCCACCATGATGAATGGAGCGACGAATTTGGTCACCGCAGCGCCAACATTGCCCATGCCGAAAATACCAAGTGCAGTGCCTTGTTTTTCCGGCGGAAACCATTTGGAGACATAGGCGATACCAACCGCAAAGCCGCCGCCCGCCAGCCCCAGCCCGAGGGCTGCCAACAGCATCAGCATGTAACTGTCAGCATAGGATAAGAGGAAGGTCGAGACTGCCGCCGCCAGCATCGTCAGCGGGAACACCAGTCGCCCGCCATGCTGGTCAGTCCAGACGCCCAGAAAGACGCGGACCAGCGATCCGGTCAGGATTGGTGTACCAACCAGCAATCCGAACTGTGTGTCGCTCAACCCCAGTTCGGCCTGAATCTGGATGCCGATGATCGAAAAGATTGTCCACACCGCAAAGCAGATTGTGAAAGCAAATGTACTGAGCCCCAGTGCGCGTTGCTGGTCGCTCTTGCTCACACCGACCAAAGTTGACATGATCATTCCCCCGCTGTTTGACACAATTGTGATTGCTTCATGCGCAGTTTGGGATGAGATGATTTGATCTGGGTCAAATCGTGAGCGTCAGGCCTGAAAACCCTATTTTGAAGTGATAAGTTCAGGTCATGGGATTGATAAGTGTCAATTTCCCGCTATCTTGGCCTGACGCTAAATACGGAGTATGATTTGCGCCCCGAAGAACGTCCCGAAATAGCCCGGCTACCGATTTTTTCGGACATGGACGAAACGCTACGCGACAGCATATTTTCGGCATCGCTGCTACAGGCGTTCCCGCGCCAGCTTGTCTTGTTTGAAGTAGGGCAGAGGGCTGATTTCCTGCACATCCTGGTGGATGGGTTGGTCGAGCTGTTCACGAGCAATGGCGACCGCGACACATCAATGGTCATTGTCACGCCCGGGCACAGCTTCATTCTCGCCGCAGCGATAACCGACATGCCTTATTTGATGGCCGCCCGCACATTGAGCACCTCTCGAATATTGCTGGTCCCAGCACCACTGCTGCGCGACACAATTGAGCAAGATGGTGCGTTGAACAGGGCCACCATGCATGAGCTGGCTTGGGATTACCGCGAAATGGTGCGCGCGCTTACCGACATGAAATTGCGGCAATCCACAGAGCGCCTGGCCAATCATCTCTTGCTTCAAAGCCGTCGATTGGGAGGTGCCGACTGTTTCCAACTTCGCGGAGAAAAACGACTGCTGGCATCGCTGCTCGGCATGACGCCAGAAAACCTGTCCCGGGCCTTTGGCGCTTTGGCGCAGCATGGTATCCGGGTTGACGGGCTGACCATCAGCATCACCGACCGAAAAGCAATGGAGGGCTTTGCACGACCAGACCCGTTTTTTGATTAATAGCGGGAGCAAATTGAGCCATTAGCGCGGGAGATTTGCTGGAGCCATCACCATATCCATTCAAAAGCGAATGACTTTCGGACCCAAGGCTATCCTCGGTTCATCAAAACCGGGCCTCCACAGAAAGCCAGAATTTCGTGGTGTCAGTTGCAAAACTCTGTGCATCATAGACCGCTGCCTTTGCACTTGCGGTCACACCGCGCATGATCGGGACGGCAATTTGGACATCCCATTCCTGTCCGTAATGGGTTGAACCGCGTGTCGCGTTAAAATCATGCCACGCAATCCGGGCGGTCATCCCCTCTACCCCGGCTATTGTGGGCAAGCGCACTGACACATCAGCATAAAGGTCGCGCAGGCCATTTGCTGGAGTAGTCAGAAATTTGTCTGCCCAACCGTTAAAAGCATGGAGCGTCGCCAATGGGGTTTGCAATGCCGTGGTGCCATCGCCGGCAAGCCGTTCCATGCCCAACCGGGCTGCCACCCGGCCCACCGTCAACCCCGGCTCCAGCTGCCAATAATCATGGCCGAAATTGCGTGGATTACGAGCAGTGTCGCGCTGATGCGCATATTCGGCGGCATAGGTCAGCTTGACCCCCTGTCCCAATATCTGTTCCCCTGAGACACGGATGCCAATGGTCCGCGATGACAGAGCAGGTGCTGCGGGTATGTCGAGCCAATAGCCATAACCGACCACCGTCCCGATTTCGGGCAAAGTTGCTTGGGCACGCGCCAAATGGATGGCATTGTTGCGCCAAATGCCCTGCGGTGAGTCCGGGCCGAACACGCGATTGACGCGCCAGATATGGGTATATTCGACAGCGACCCTGGGGGCTGGCCTCGCGCTAGCTCGCACGGCGTCGAATGTTTGGTCATTCTGTCGCCAGCCGACCGACCCAATCCAGCGCTGGTTGTCGAGGTTGATACTCTGTCGCCCCGCAGTCACATCAAGTTGGGTGATCGGACGAAACCGGACATAGGCCTGATTCAGCAACAGGTCGCTGGGATCAGCAACAACCGGAAAAGCGACCCGGCCATTGACGCTATCGTTAAAATCGGCCGGCCCGATCCGGGTGATCCCCTCAGCTTCGATCACAGCACTGAAGCCATGCCATTGCGCCATACGCAGACCCAGCCTGACCCGAAGCGTGGATGCCGTTGCATCGCGCCCAAAACCATCCTGGTCGACCAGTTCAAGCCGATAGCGGATATCGGCATAGGGCGTGATGACTCTCTCCGGTGCAGCAGGCTGTGCAGACGCAGACGGTGCAGCAGACGGTGCAGGCGCAGACGCTGTGGTCTGGGCGTGGACCGGAATTGAAAACATGAGCGGGGCCAAGAGCAGGCACCGCAATGTGGTTGGCAAAGATGCTGGGTGTATCATGAGTGCCCACTGCGCGCACGTCGCTGGACTGTCTTTGATCCCAATCAATTCAATTGATAACCCGATTATTCCCTACAGCCACGTTTAGTAGAATGTGACGGTGCCGCTCATGGGAACGGAAAAAGTACAATCATATCCCCCTCCAGCCCACTCATAGCCCCCTTGCACCCTCGCGGGGTTGGCTATGAGTGGGCTATGAGCCGCACTGATTCACCTTCGAGCCTCATTAGCGAATCCCAAATCTACGGGTGGCATCACCGCCACGTACACTGCCGGATTCACACAGGGAATCCCCCAACGCAGTTACGCAACAAAGCCCTTTGATTCAGATCAATGTCAAAATGGGAGCTTGCTGCAAACAGGCCGCCTCGGGATCCCAAATCGCCATCAATAAATTGACAGGACGGACGTGAAAAATGAATTTTGATACCATGTTGGCGCAGGACATATGGGCGGCAAAATATCGCTATTGTGCGGATTCTGGGCAAGGAGATAGTGACTATGCCGAGACGATTTCACGCGTTGCGACAGCAGTTTGCCAAGCAGAAAAGCCCGAGCATCAGGCGTATTGGAACAAGCACTTTTCCGATGCTTTGGCAGATTTCAAATTCATCCCCGCAGGGCGCATATTGGCAGGTGCAGGCACAGGTCGCAATGTCACCTTGTTCAATTGTTTTGTCATGGGAACCATCCCCGATAGTTTGGACGGGATATTCATCCATCTCACGGAAGCGGCACTGACGATGCAGCAAGGTGGCGGCATCGGAATGGATTTTTCGACAATCCGACCCAAGGGTAGCCGCGTTCACGGGGTTGGTTCCGACGCATCAGGACCACTGTCGTTCATGGATTGCTGGGATGCGATGTGCCGGACAGTGCAATCTGCCGGACAACGGCGTGGTGCCATGATGGGATGCCTGAGGATCGATCATCCTGATATCGAGGCCTTCATCGATGCCAAGCATGACCCGAACCGCATGCGCAATTTCAATCTGTCGGTATTGGTGACGGAGCGCTTCATGCAGGCGCTTGCCGCAGATGACCAATGGCCACTGATTTTTGACGGCACAATCATCAAAACCATAAGCGCCAAAACACTCTGGGAGCGGTTGATGCGCTCCACTTATGATGCGGCTGAACCAGGCGTTATCTTCATTGATCGCGTTAACCAGCAGAATAATCTGGCCTATTGCGAAATACTTAGTGCAAGCAACCCATGCGGAGAACAGATGCTGCCACCATATGGCGCTTGTCTGTTGGGTTCCATCAATCTCGCCAGTTTGGTGGACAATCCGTTTGCAATAAATGCCATGATCGATGAAGCGCAACTGGCCGAACTGACGCACACGGCCGTCCGTTTTCTCGATAACGTCATCGATATTTCGCGCTATCCCTTGGCAAGTCAGGAAGCCGAGGCAAAGGCAAAACGGCGACTGGGACTTGGCATTACCGGATTGGCCGATGCGCTGTTGTTTTGTGGGACCAGATATGGTGAAAAACCCGCAGTGGAGCTGATGCAACGCTGGTTGGAAATCATCAAGCGCGAGGCCTATCGTGCTTCGGCCGAACTCGCCGCAGAAAAAGGCGTTTTCCCGCTCTATGACCCCGCGATATTGGAACAACCAAGCCTGCTTGCACTGGATGAGGAAACACGGGCACTCATAAGTGAGAACGGGCTTAGAAACGGCTGTCTGACGTCAATCGCACCCACTGGCACCACTTCGCTGCTTGCCGGTAACATCTCCTCTGGCGTGGAGCCGGTCTTTGCCTATGAATATACACGCAAAGTCCGTCAGGATGATGGTTCAAGCCTAGAGGTGAAGGTTGAGGACTATGCATTGCGGGTGTGGAAACAGCTAAAGGGTGATTTGGAGCCCCCTCAGCAGCTCTTTGTCTGTGCACAGAATCTGAAACCGGCTGACCATATTATCATGCAATCAGCTGCTCAAACATATATCGATAGCTCCATTTCAAAAACGGTAAATTGCCCCGAAGACATCAGCTTTGAGGACTTTGCCGATGTGTATATTGAGGGCTATCATCTTGGCTGCAAAGGGTTGACAACATATCGGCCCAATGCCGTCACCGGATCGGTTTTATCGGTCACGCCAAAACATGACGCTGTTGCGGTCAAATTGCCGACATTGACACCAAGAGCCGAGAGCCTTGACGGAACAACCTATAAATTGAAATGGCCCGGCAGCCCACACGCGGTGTATGTGACGATAAATGACAGTATCGACGGAGGCATTCGCCGCCCATTTGAGATTTTCATCAACTCCAAGAACATGGATCATTATGCCTGGACATTGGGGTTAACCCGGATGATTTCCGCTGTTTTCAGGCGAGGCGGCGATCTAAGTTTCGTATCGGACGAATTGCAAGCCGTGTTTGATCCGCGCGGTGGCACATTTCTGAAAGGCAAATATGTCCCCTCGTTGCTCGCCGCGATCGGTGACATTATTGAACTGCATATCGGCACGGCGGCAGCTTGTGGTAACGGGGACACACCGGCGTCCAACCGTGGCACTGCACGGCCACATCTGCAGCCCGCTTGTCCCCAATGTGGCGGGTTTGACATGATCAAGCTGGAAGGGTGCAGCAGTTGTCAGGAATGTGGCTATGCAAATTGCGGTTAGGCTGAAATGATTCTGGGCGCGATCATTGCCGGAGGAGGCGCACGGCGCTTTGGCAGCGACAAAGGCAGTGCATTGCTGGATCAGCGGGCGTTGATCGACCATGTGGCTGATGGGTTGATCCCCCATTGCGCCGAATTGATCATTTGCGGTCGCGAATGGCCCGGACTGCGCTCAGTTGGTGATCGCCCCGTTCCCGGTCTTGGCCCGCTGGGCGGTCTGAATGCAGCCCTGTTTGACGCACAGTGCAACGGCTATGCCTATGTCCTTAGTGCAGCATGCGATGTGCTGCCGGTGATTGCGCCAGATGATTTTCCTGCGGCTGTTGGTTTGGAAAATTGCGCTTATTACATTGATGACCATTATCTATCTGCGCTGTGGCCGACATCGCTTGCACCGGCACTGGACCAATATCTGACCAATGGTCAGAATCGCTCGATCCGGGGATGGCTCCAATATTGCGGTGCGCGGGCACAGCCGTCTCCCCACAGGCTGTTCAATTTTAATACGCAAGCAGACCTTGTTCGGTATCAAGGGGAAAGGCCGGCGCTAAAGCCTCGCGCGCCATGTTGATGAGTCCGTGGCCTTGGTGCTGAGTGTGAATTTTGGCGGTGGAAGAGAGTCTGGTGACAAACCATCTCTGAACCCCGGCGTACTCCCCGCCCAGCTCCTGATAAGTCCGCTTCCATGACATCGGCGGTGTGGGGCAAAGGCCGCCCGGTGAAGATGGGCAGCCAATATGCCAGCAATGACTACCGCAAGCTCATTGCTCACACAAGCATCGTCGCAATCCCCCATCCGATAAGGAGGAGGCCCATGCCACGACCGACAACTAAGCCGTGCGGCAAAATCTTCTCGGCGATCACCAGAACGCTTAGCGCGGCAATCCAGATCAGGTTCATGGCGCCCCCCACGAACAAGAGCGCCATCAACGCCCAGCAGCAGCCGACACAGTAAGCACCATGCATCGCGCCCAGACGCAGCGCGCCAAGCGCGTGTGGGCGCCAGTGGCGGGACAGGAACGCGGCAGGAGAGCGACAATGCGAAAGGCAAGCGGTCTTGAGCGGCGAGAACTGATAGGAGCCGGCGGCAATCAAAACGCCGGCCGAAATCCATTGGCTGCGAGAACCCGTTCCCGATATGATACCGCTCGATTCCATCATCCAATGCAGCGTCGCCGCCGCGATCGAGAACCCCAGCCAAATGAGGAGGTAGCCCGCAACGAACGCACCGGTTGGCGCGAGCTTTTCCTGGATCTGTTCTTGGGCGATCGAGTGGCGATGGACCCTGGCGTACAAGAGAATCGTCGGTGCGGCACTCGGCGCCATCATGGCGATCATCATGACCCACCACATGGCAATCGGCAGGACCCAGCCGACAAGTGCGGAAGCGGCGACCGGTTTCGCCGCCATACCCATTGCGTCCATGTGGTCCCCGGCCATGGCGGCTGCTTGCTGATGGGGGAATAGCGCGAAAGTCGTCATCTCGCGCGCGCTCATGCCAAACCCCGCACCCATCACGATGTAAAGCCAAGCCAGCGCGCACAGAACGACAAGGCCCCCGATGGTGACCTGACGATCCCTGGCGATCAATTGCTCGAGGCTCCGCGTCCCGCCCACCTACGGCGATCAGGTGCGAACGATGCCGTGATTGTTGAGATGCAGGTATGCGAACTGCCCGTACGTGTCCTTCATCTCGATACTGACCGGGCCCTTGGTCGTGCTCGACGCGCTGCCGATCTCGGCGACCGCATATTCGAAGCCTTCCGGTTGCACGATCTGTGCCCGCGATGGCAGCCCGGTCACCAAGTTGCGAATTGGTTCGCCGACGGTCTCGACATAATCCTCGATGTGTATGTGGCCCGTTCGGCCATCGATATCGACTTCGAAATCGATGTTCGTGAAGACCGGCTCATTCATCTTCGTGATGGTAGAGGCATAGACCGAAAACATCGTGGCAAAAGGATCGGTATCCTGGCCGGTCATTATCTTCAGCAGCGCCTCGCGCTGGTCGTCGTCGGCCGCCTCGTCGACAAAGGCGATCGCCTCGCCGTTTCCCTCGTGGACTGCGTTGGGCCACTTGAAGATCGCCGCGATCCGTAGACCGTCAAGCTTGGTGTGGCCGTAGTGGCCTTCCTCGATCTCGATACCCGCGACAGCGTGGCAATGACCCTTGTCCGGCAGTCCGTTGAACTGGCAATTGCAACCATAGGTGCAGGTGCAGTTAATCAACGATTTTCCCTTAAACTCCCAAGGCGTCATAAAACCTCCAGCGTTGAAACGCAAAGACCGTAGGCACTGGTTGTGCAGCCGTCAACCCTCATACCGAATGGAACCAGGGCAATCGGGTGAACGGGTGATCAGGCGATGAGGCTTGCGAGGAAGGCGTCATCCCAAGCGGCGGATTTCCGTCTGACGCGGATGGAGTCTTTGCTGCCGGCCTTGCGGATGAGGTTGTATGCCATGTGCTTGATGGTGGTAAAATTGGCGGGTGCGTGATTGGTGCGGACGCGGCATTCATCATCGCGAAAGACCATGTCCATGGTCCAGTGGAGGCTGTTTTCAATGGCCCAATGGCTGCGGAGGGCACTGTCAAACTAACCGGATTCTGGTTATTTTGGACTCAACCGGGCGGATTTGTGGCCTCAGTAAAGCGCTTCGCACCAGAACATAACTGAAACGCTACGAA
>JBCKXT010000026.1:0-18624 GCA_038921085.1 Sphingopyxis sp.
CAGGCCGCCAGCGGTGCTCGCTTCATGCCATGGCACGCCCAGCATATACATAACCGGCTGGAATACTGTGCCGAGCAGCGCCTGAAAGCTGAGGTCGGGATAACCGAACCAACCGCCGATGCCGCCCAATATGCCGTTGGCCAGAGCGACAAGGGCGACGAACGCCAGCACCATCGCTCCCACCGCAACCGCCAGTTTGACGCCGGTTTGCGCGCCCTGTGCTGCGGCCATGATGATGTTGGCGGGGGCTTCGTCGTCATGGCTGGCGGCGGCCAGCTCAACCGGCTCAATGCCAATATCCTTGGGGTCGTCGGGCATGATGATCTTGGCCATCAATATCCCCGCCGGGGCCGACATGAAACTCGCGGCGAGCAGATAGGGCAGTAAATGCGCGCCGATCATGCTGGCATAGGCGCCAAGGATGGTGCCTGCGACCCCCGCCATCCCGACCGTCATCATGCAAAACAGTTGGGCAGGGGTTAGCCCCGCCAGATACGGGCGGATGACCAGCGGGCTTTCGCTCTGACCGACAAAGATGTTGGCGGCTGCTCCCAGCGATTCGATCCGGGTGATCCCGGTCAGCAATTTTATCCCGCCACCGACCCATTTGATGATGAATTGCATGATGCCAAGGTAATAGAGGACCGAGATGAGCGAGGCGAAAAAGATGATGACCGGCAGCGCGGCAATGGCAAAGGTGTTGATAAACGGGTTCGTTGCCGATGGTCCGAACAGGAATTCGGTTCCCGCCTTGGCATAGTCCAGCAGATTTGAAACCCCGATTGACATCTCACCGATCACCCAACGCCCGCCACTGGTATAGAGCACGAGGAAAGCAATGGCGGCTTGCAAAGCAAAAGCGGCCCCCACCACACGCAGCCGGATCCATTTGCGGTTCGACGACAGCAGATAGGCGACGGCCAGGATGAGGACGATACCGGCCACGCCGATTAATGTTCTTTGCAGCATGTGGTTTGCGACCCCCTAAAGTTGTTACCGCCTTTTAGCGCCCAACTTTGGCAGCGAAAGCAAAAGCTGCACCCAGAATGCCGATAACCACCATCGCGCTGAACATGGCGTCGAACCCGCCCCACGCGTCCAGCGTTCCCAGCAACGCTGATGCGGCGACAGCGCCCAGGTTGATCGTCGCCATAAACAGGGAGAATTGGGTGGCGGCAACAGCGGGCGAACAGAGCCGTATTGCGACGGCCGATGCCGTCACCAGTTGGAAAATCAGCAACGAGCTGAAGACAAAGATGGCGATGATCAACAGCTGAGGCGACGCCCATTCGGGCCGAAGCGCAAGCACGGCGAGCGCGGCGCCGCCGGACAGAAGATGCGCCATGACGAACATGCGTTTGGCACCAAATCGTTCTGCAAGCAGGCCAAAAACAAGTACCCCCAACAAGCCGGAGATGAGGTTGGCTGGCCCTGACCAGCCGGCGTAAACACCATCACCCCACCCCAATATGTTGGCACCGAACAATGGTGCTATCCCCAGAAACAATCCGTCCGCGGCACCGGCCAAAAATATGGCGGGCAGTATGGTCAAGGTTGGTCGGTTGAAAATCGCTTTCAGAACGCCGATGATGATTTTGCCAAACGCGCCGAGATGGCGATCGACATTGACCGCCGAAGCGGTTCCCGCTGACCACGGCATCAGCCGTTCGCCGGGTCGTTCGCGGACGAGGATGGCCAAAACCAGCATCGCTCCGACGAGGGCCGCCAATGCCAGCAGCGCGGCCGACAGTCCGAACGCAGCGATTAATTGTCCGGACATCGTGGCGCTGATTGCAATGCCGATTGCTTGCCCGCCGATCATATAGCCGCCGCAGCGCCCATATTCATCCTCAGGGATTACGTCGATGGCGAGTCCATCAACCGCGACATCCTGTACCGTGGTTGCGATGTTGATGGCAAAGGCCAATCCCCCCAAGAGAAGTATATCATTTGGAGCGGGGCTGATGACAGCCATGACGATCAGCCCGGTAACAATGGCCGCCTGTCCCGCGATAACCCACGGTCGCCGCCGACCCATCGCCAAAAAGGCAAAGCGGTCCATGATGATGCCATTGATCAGCTTGAGCGACCATGGAAGCGAAGTCATCGCGAGAACAGCGCCGATGCCCGCAGCCGAAACACCGTTTGATGCCTGCCAACCGGGCAGCGCAAAATAGAACATTCCGAGCGGTAGACCCTGTGCAACATACAATAGAAAAACTATCGCCAGTCGCAATTTGCGATGGTCGACTAATGTATAGCTGATAGATTCCGGTTGTGCGGCTGCGGGCATATTGGACTCCCCCCCCAGGGTCAAATATTTGATATTCCATTGTCTTTTTTGGGACAGCCTAGCAAGCTCGCGGCAATAAGATATAGAAGATAGAGAAACGGCGGATATTCATGGGGGCGACTGGCGCATACGGTTGAGGGGAGTTCGCTGACCAGCCATCCTAAGGACGGACGATTTCTGCACAGCGTGCCGCCCACCGGCTGAGGATCACGCACCCTTTTCCCGCATAGAAAAAGCGGCTAGTTGGGGGCGATGACTGATCCCACACTCTCTACTGCACCCAAGGTTGGCCTCTCGCGCTCGCTGTTCCTGTTTGCGCTGCTCTATGGCGGGCTAGTGGTGTTGGCGGGCGTATTGGGGACCAAGATCGCTGAGATAGGCCCGTTCGGTTCGCTCGGCGCGCTGCATGTCGAATCTGGCATATTCGCCTTCCTTATGCTTGTCGTGTTGTCGAGCGCGGTTGCCGAACTGCATGGCAAGACGACGGCCGATAAGCTGGTCCGCTACGGCTTCATCCCGCTGATCGTTTCGATGATTCTGATAACCATCGTTATCCGCATCCCCCCCGCCCCATTCTGGTCGCAGCAGGATCAATTCGCCGGGCTGCTTGGCCAAGGCGCGCGGTTGCAGCTTGCGGGGCTGATTTCCTATGGAATTTCACAGACATTGAACGTCTATGTCTTCACCCGGCTGAAAGGCGGAGGCAGCGGGCGGGCTGCATGGCTGCGCGGGCTGGTGGCGGGATTGCTGTCGCAGGCGCTCGACACGTTGCTGTTCATCACCATCGCCTTTTACGGCGTGATCGACCCCGGCAGCGGAAAGGAAATGCCGATTGCCAATATCATGACCGGCCAGATCATCGCCAAGCTGACGCTGGTGGTGCTGTTTGTGCCGGTGCTGATCACACTTTGCGTCCGGCTGGGCCGCAAGCTTGACAAACCGGCAGCAGCGCAATGACCGCAACCGCTGACCCCGCCATGCTGCAAAAGGCAGAAACGCTGATCGAGGCACTGCCCTATCTGCAACGCTATGCGGGCAAGACCTTTGTGATCAAATATGGCGGCCACGCGATGGGCGATCCAGTGGCGGCACAGGATTTTGCCCGTGACGTCGTGTTGCTTAAACAGGTCGGGATCAACCCAGTTGTTGTCCATGGCGGCGGCCCGCAAATCGGAGCGATGCTCGAAAAACTGGGGGTGCAGAGCAGTTTTGTCGATGGCCTGCGCGTGACCGATGCGGAAACCGCAAAGATTGCGGAGATGGTCTTGTCCGGCGCGATCAACAAGGAAATTGTCAGCTGGATCAGTCAGGCGGGCGGGCGGGCGATTGGCCTGTCGGGCAAGGACGGGCGGATGGTCACGGCCAAGCCATTGCGCCGCACCAAGCGGGATACCGACAGCAATATCGAAAAAGTCGTCGATCTGGGCTTTGTCGGCGAGCCTGCGCATGTGGACCGGCGGATCATCGACACCCAAGTGGACGCAGGTTTGATCCCGGTCATCGCCCCGATTGCAGCGGGCGATGATGGCGCGACATACAATATCAATGCTGACACAATGGCGGGCGCGATTGCCGCTGCGCTGGGTGCGGCGCGGCTGTTTCTGCTGACCGATGTGGCCGGCGTCCTCGACAAACATGGCGCGCTGATTACCGATCTGACGCCGGACCGGATCGCCAAGCTCAAGGGTGATGGGACCATCACTGGCGGCATGTTGCCGAAAATTGACACCTGCGTGCAAGCAGTGGTCGGCGGCGCGGAGGCTGCGGTCATCCTAGACGGGCGGGTGCCGCACGTTGTCCTGCTCGAAATATTTACCGAGGCGGGGGCCGGAACCCTAGTCCGTCGCTAGTCCCGATAATCGCAAACTCAAAAAAGGTCGCTCAATCATGGTCGTGCAGACAATCTTTGATATCCTAGACATCCTACTCCAAGCCGCAACTGCGGTCATCATCGTTCAGGCCATTCTCTCCTGGCTCGTCGCTTTCAATGTCATCAGTTTGCAAAATGACATCTTGCGCAATATTTGGACGACATTGGACCGGCTGACCGAGCCAATGTATCGCCCAATCCGCAAGATTATGCCCGATTTTGGGGCTTTGGACCTATCCCCGATGGTCGTGCTGCTGCTGATTATCATGATGCGCCGAGCTGTCCTGCCGGCACTGGCGAGCGCTGCATTGGGGGCAGCGTGACGGCGCGATTAATCGACGGAAAAGCATTTGCAGCCGATCTTCGCGCCAAGATCGGGGCGCAGGTGGCCGGCTTTGTTGACGCGCTCGGGCGCGCACCGGGTCTGGCGGTGGTGCTGATTGGCGACGATCCGGCCAGCCAAGTCTATGTCCGCAACAAACATCGCGCAACAATCGAAGTGGGAATGGCGAGTTTTGAGCATCACCTGGCCGCCGACACCGGCCAAGCGGCGCTGTTGGCACTGTTGGCCCAGCTTAATGCTGACCCGCTGGTCGATGGGATATTGGTGCAACTGCCGCTGCCGCTACAAATCAATCAGAATGCGGTTCTGGCGGCGATTGATCCGGCCAAGGATGTCGATGGGTTTCACGTCATCAATGTCGGGCGGCTGGCAACCGGACAGGATGCGCTGGTCCCCTGCACCCCGCAGGGTTGCTTGCTGCTGCTGCGCGGCACGCTGGGCGATTTGTCAGGTGCCGAAGCAGTGGTGGTCGGCCGCTCGAACATCGTTGGCAAGCCGATGGCGCAACTGCTGCTCGCTGCCAATTGCACCGTCACGCTGGCGCACAGCCACACCCGCGACCTGCCCGCCGTGACCCGCCGCGCCGATATTGTTGTCGCAGCGGTGGGGCGCGCGGAAATGCTGCGTGGCGACTGGATCAAGCCGGGGGCAACGGTGATCGACGTCGGCATCAACCGGGTGCCGGCACCCGAGCGCGGTGAGGGCAAGACGCGCCTTGTGGGCGATGTCGCGTTTGATGAGGCGATGGCGGTCGCGGGCGCGATCACCCCGGTGCCCGGCGGGGTCGGGCCGATGACGATTGCCTGCTTGTTACGCAACACCTTGGTGGCGGCGCACCGCCGCGCTGGATTGCCAGATCCGGTGGGGGTGTGATCCCATGATCGACCTGTTCATTTCTGCCTTTGTCACATTGTTTGTGGTGATCGACCCGCCCGGCTGCGCGCCGATTTATGCCAGCCTGTCGGCGGGAGCCAACGCCCCCCAGCGGCGCAACATGGCGATCCGTGCGGTTGCGATCGCTGGCGGCATATTGCTGGTTTTTGCGCTGTTTGGAGAGGCATTGCTCACGGCGCTGCATATCGACCTCGACAGTTTCCGCATCGCGGGCGGGATCATGTTGTTCATCATCGCTGTCGATATGGTATTTGAAAAGCGCACCGAGCGCCGCGAACAGCGTGCGGAAAAAATCATTGCGACCCCCGAAATCGAAGATGTGTCGATTTTCCCGATGGCGATGCCGATGATCGCGGGGCCAGGCTCGATTGCTTCGGTGATGTTGCTTGTCTCGCAAAACGACGGACTGGAACCCGCGCTGGTGATCTTTGGCGCGCTGGGAGCGGTGCTGTTGCTGACGCTGGCAGCGCTACTTGCCGCCGGGCCGCTGATGCGAGCGATAGGGTCTAAGTCTGAGGCGGTGATTACCCGTCTGCTCGGCGTATTACTGGCGGCGCTCGCTACCCAATTTGTGATTGACGGATTAAGAGCCAGCTTCCCCGCCATGGCCTGACCTGCCTAGTGGTCCGGTTCTGACATTTGCATGCCCATTCGGACAGGTCACTTGCAAATGTCAGAATCAAAAGGACCACTAGCAACACTAAGTTTCTAGTGGAGTTTTAATTTCAACATTCGCGAAAACGAGCTTGCCGCCTGCGGGATGCGAAGGTTGAAATCACTCCGCTAGCGCTTGTCAGGGTTATGCGTTGCACGATATAGCGGGGGTATTGTATTGCCGGACGGTCGATCAGATTGTCCATGGTCCTCAACAGGCGGAGCCATTGATATATTTCCCGTGGGGCGATGTCGCCGTCATTCTAGTGTTGGTGGTCATCAACGGCCTGCTTTCGATGTCCGAACTGGCGATCATCTCATCGCGCCGTCCACGGCTCGAAGCAATGGTCCGCCGGGGCAGCAAGGGTGCGCAGGCGGCGCTTGACCTTGGCGCTGAGCCTGGCCGGTTTCTGTCATCGGTGCAGATTGGCATCACTCTGGTGGGGATTGTCGCGGGTGCTTATTCGGGGGCATCGCTCGGCGCGCCGGTTGCCGCAGTGCTGGATAGCCTGTTGACGATTGATCCGGCCACCTCACAAACGCTGGCCTTTGTCATGGTCATTTCGGTCGTGACCTATTTGTCCCTGGTCGTAGGCGAGCTGGTGCCCAAACAATTTGCCCTGCGCTCGCCCGAACGGATTGCGGCATTGGCCGCGCTGCCGCTGCAATGGGTTGCATGGCTGACCGCGCCGCTGGTCTGGTTGCTCGACGGTTCGAGCGCTGCTGTGTTCGCGATATTGGGCCTGAAGCGCGAAAGCCGGGACAAGGTAACCGCCGAGGAACTCCACCTGCTGGTCGCCGAAGCATCGCGTTCCGGGGTGATCGAGGAAAGCGAGCGGGCGATTATCTCCGGTGTAGTGCGCCTCGCCGACCGGCCGGTAAGGGAGGTGATGACCCCGCGGACCGAGGTAGACTGGATTGATGTCGATGCCGACGCCACAGCGATTCGCGAACGCCTGATCGCGACGCCGCACTCGCGCTTGCCAGTTGGCGTCGGGTCAGTGGATGAACTGATTGGCGTGGTTCAGGCCCGCGACATAGCTGTTGCCCTGTTACGCGGCGAGCAGATTGACCTTAAGCTATTGATGCGCAAAGCGAGTGTGGTTCCCGATCAACTCGATGCGATGGACGCGCTGGGCGCGCTTAGGACCGCTGATGTGCCGATGCTGTTCGTCCATGACGAATATGGCCATTTTGACGGGCTGGTGACCCCGGCTGACATATTGTCTGCGATTGCGGGCGAATTTGCCTCTGACCATGATATTGGCACCGACCCGCAAATCGTTGAACGCAGTGACGGCAGTTTACTGGTGTCTGGTTCGACTCCTGCCGACACGCTGGCCGAAAGGATTGGCCTCGCTCTGCCCGAAGAGCGCGACTATGCGACGGTTGCCGGTTTTGCCCTAGCGCAGTTCAAGCGCCTGCCCATCGTCGGGGAGCTATTTGACCATCAGGGCTGGATCTTTGAGGTCGTCGATATGGACGGGCGCAAAATCGACAAGCTGTTGGTTGCTGCGCAAAGCGACGATCACAGCCGTGCCGATTAGCAGGATATTGTCTGGCCTTCCCCTAAGGCAAGCCTTAGCGGGTTCCTGTCTGGCCTTCCCCTAGCGTAAACGCTAGCGGCCCGCCCCGTTTTCGCTGCCCAACTGGCCAAATTTGGCGGCAAAGCCGGCATGGTCACCGCGCGCCAGCAGCCCGGCCTGTTCAACCCAGCTATCGTTTGTGATGCGTCCCTTGAAGTTCCCCAAGTGAACGTCAACTTCTGCTACTTCACGGGCGCCCCAAGCTGCAATTTGGTCGAAGCGGGTCACGCCTAGCGAAATCAGCAGGCTGTTGAGTTTAGGGCCGACCCCCTTGATTAAGGTCAGATTATCTGGCGCGCCAACCGCTGCGGCAATCGTCGGTCGTGCGGTGTCAGCGGCAGGAACGGTAGCGGCGGGCCGGGGCGCTGGTGCGGTAAAGGCGACCGGCTGCGCGGCTGGGATGACGGGCTTTGCCGGTTCCAGTCGCGCTGCTGGAAGCGCTGGCTGTTCGTCGATGTCGAGGCGCGGTGCCGAAGCGCGCGCCGTCAGCCAAATCCACGCAGCAGTCGCGATCCCGATAAACAGTGCGATAAGGCACAAATACCAATATTCACCTGCCCAACTGATCATGTCCATATCCCCATCATCGCTGCAATTGCGACGTTTCTATGTATCGTTACTATGTATCGTTCAGGCGCGGCTGCTGCGTTCCCACAACAACCAGCCCACCCCCACCCCGGCTGCGTAAAACAGCATCAGCACCAATAAAGATTCGGCAAACAAGCTCATGATCATTCTCCTGCCACGGTAGCACCTTCGTCTGCCCATTTTGCATCCGCAACACCTGGAACAGCCCGTATGGCATTGAGCAATCGCGCGCGGGTTGCCGCATCAGCCGCTCCTGACAGGATGGCGATCCGCTGCAGCGCCGGTTCGCGCTCAAAGCTGAGCGTCACCCCGACCCCGCCAGCATTGCCGAGCGCGGTTTGCGCGTCCCCTTCGAGGCCGTCGATGAAACGCGCGCCTACATCGAGCCAGCTGTGGCTGGCCATCGCCATCAGCGCGGTCGCCCCGGCGCCGATCAACAGCTTGGTCATTGCGTTCACGGCATTCCCCCCGTTTCGGCCCAAAGCCCGATGGCCGGACTATGGCGGATTAAACAGGCTTACGCAATTATCATGGCAGTAGGCCCAATGCTTCGCGGGCGATTTCACGCCAACCAATATCGCGGCGATAGAATCCATCTTCAAAGTCAATTGCATCCATCGCGGCATAGGCGCGATGCTGTGCCTCGGTTACGCTGCCAGCGCTTGCTGTCACGCTCAATACCCGGCCGCCAATCGCGACAAGTTGGCCATCGCGCATCGCCGTGCCTGCCTGAAAAATGCGTGCGCCTTGCGAATCGCCAATCGAGATCGAGCCACCGCTTTTGGGCTTGCCGGGATAGCCCCTAGCCGCCACCACGATGGTCAGAGCTTTGTCATCTGAAAATGCCACGCTGCTGGCAGATACTTCAGCCAGCCTGCCCTCGGCCACCGCCAGCATCAGCTGCGCCAAATCACCTTTGAACCGCATCATTATCACCTGACATTCGGGATCACCAAAGCGGCAGTTATATTCGATCAACTTTGGCCCGGTCGCGGTCAGCATCAGTCCGGCAAACAACACCCCGACATAGGGCGCACCATTGGCGCGCATCGCCGCGACTGTGGGGGCGATAATCTGTTGCATCACCTGCGCTTCGAGTGCGGGGGTCAGCACTGGCGCCGGGGAATAAGCACCCATCCCGCCGGTGTTGGGGCCGACATCCCCGTCGCCAACGCGCTTGTGGTCCTGGGCCGAGCCAAACGGCAGGATGGCCTGGCCGTCGCTCAGGGCAAAAAAACTGACCTCTTCGCCGACCAAAAACTCTTCGATCACCACTTCGGTGCCCGCCCCCTCTATTGAGCTTGGGGCAAACCTGCCGCCGAACATATCCGCGATGGCCGCGCTCGCCTGCTCTGTGGTTTCGGCAATAATCACCCCCTTGCCAGCGGCCAGCCCATCCGCCTTAATCACCACCGGCAAGCCAAAGCGTGCGACATCGCTCAGCGCCGAGGCCATGTCGCTGTGGCGGGCATAGGCGGCGGTGGGGATAGCGTGGGCAGCACATAAATCCTTGACATAGCCCTTTGACCCTTCGAGCATGGCTGCTGCGCGTGAAGGGCCAAACACTGGCGTGTCCGCCAGCGCGTCTGCTATCCCAGCGACCAGCGGCCCTTCGGGGCCGACAACGACCAAGCCAATGGCGTGGCGGACGCAAAAGGCCCGCACCGCTGCGTGGTCATTGATGTCCAGCCCGACAAGTTCGGCATGTTCGGCTATGCCAGGGTTGCCCGGCGCTGCAAACAGCTTGCCGCAGCTTGGCGATTGCGCCAGTTTCCACGCCAGCGCATGTTCGCGCGCACCAGACCCGATTAGGAGGATGTTCATTGCAATTGCCGGCTCCAGATGGCGAAGATGATTATGCACTGGTTACGGCGCGGCTGGTAGCGCAGCCCCGCGCCGGGGACAATGCAGAGCCGCTCAGCGTTGGACAATTGTCGGCAGTGCTCAAACGCACGATTGAGCAAGGGTTTGGCCATGTCCGGGTTCGCGGCGAAATCTCCGGGTTTAAGCGCGCGGCATCGGGGCACGTCTATTTTGCGCTAAAGGACAGCGATGCGTTGATCGATGCGGTGATGTGGAAGGGGCAGGGTGCCCGCATTCCGTTCTCCGCCGAAGACGGGCTGGATGTGATCGCGACCGGGCGGGTGACGACCTATCCCGGCCGGTCCAAATATCAGATTATTGTCGCTACGCTGGAACTGGCGGGCGAAGGGGCGCTGCTCGCGCTGCTCGAAAAAACCAAACAGCGGCTGGCGGCTGAGGGATTGTTTGATGCTGCGCGAAAACAGCCACTGCCGTTTCTGCCGCGCATCATCGGTGTCGTGACCTCTCCCACCGGGGCGGTGATCCGCGACATTTTGCACCGGCTGGCGGATCGCTGGCCCAGCCATGTGCTGGTGTGGCCAGTGCTGGTCCAAGGCAAAGGTGCGGCCGAGCAGATAGCGGCGGCAATTCGCGGCTTTGACGCGCTGACTGGCGATGGACCGGTTGCACGACCCGATGTCTTGATCGTCGCGCGCGGCGGTGGCTCGATCGAAGACTTGTGGGCATTTAACGAAGAAGTGGTGGTCCGTGCTGTTGCGGATTGCCGTATCCCCATCATCTCCGCTGTCGGGCATGAGACCGATACGACCTTGATCGACTTTGCCGCCGATGTGCGAGCGCCAACCCCCTCAGCAGCAGCGGAAATGGCGGTGCCGGTGCGCAGCGAGTTAGAGGGAGAATTGGCCGAACGCGGGCTGCGGGCGCAGCGCGCTTGGTCGCGGCTATTTGACTTGGCGCATGAGCGGGTGGCCGCATCAGCGCAACGTCTGCCACCGCTCGACCGATTACTCGCGCCGCAGCGCCAGCGGCTCGATGATATAGGCACCCGCTTGCCGCAAGCGTTCCGGTTGGTGATGACCGAGGCACAGCGTCGCCTACTGCAAGTGTCGGCGGGGCTGCGGCCCGCAGTGATAGCGCAGCGTCTCGCAATCGCGAGCGAGCGTGTCGATGCGACCTGGCGCTTGCTCCAGTCGCTCGACCCGCGTGCGATGATGGCGCGCGGTTTTGCGATTGTCCGGGGCCGAAACGGACAGGTCATCACTAGCGCCGCTGCGGCACACAGTGCGCAGGACTTGCAACTGGGCTTTGCTGATGGAGAGGTGGCAGTGCGGGTCAGCGATGGGGCTGCGCCGGTTTACCGGCGGGGAAAGCGAAAGGCTGCACCGCCAACTGGGAAACCCCCATCCGCCGCCAAGCGATCATCCAAGTCACGCCCCGCTGGCCAACCTGGGCTGTTCGATTGAGCCGAATCGGACCACTAGAGCCAGTTTTTTGATTCCACTAATGTGACCCAGCTCCAGATCAGCAACGCTTGTAACCATGCAAGTTTCCTGCCAAATGCGTTACGGAAGGCTTGGTCGCTTCGACCCGGCAGCCATCCACCCGCCCATGGTTCTAAGGCCAGTGAACAGAATTGCCCGTGAACAGATAGGGCGTGAACAGATAGGGATAATCGAGCAAACCCATGTCAGCCCTTGCCGAACCTGACGCCCAGTTAAGCCATGACGCTGAAAGCCCGGTTGCGGGCGCAGATGCAGTGCGCGGGCTGGCCGTCGTTTCGCTGGCCAAAAGCTATGAACGCCGCAGCGTCTTGTCGGGCATCTCGCTATCGGTGGCGCGCGGCGAAGTGGTCGGCCTGCTCGGACCCAATGGCGCGGGCAAAACCACCTGTTTCTATTCGATCATGGGGCTGGTCAAACCAGATTCAGGCCGGATTATGCTCGACGGAACCGACATCACCAAATTGCCGATGTATCGCCGTGCGATATTGGGCCTGGGCTATTTGCCGCAGGAAACATCGATTTTTCGGGGTATGACGGTGGCCAACAACATCGCCGCAGTGCTCGAACTGGTGGAACCCGACAAGACCGCCCGTGCCGCACGGCTCGAGCAATTGCTCGACGAATTTGGCCTGACCCATCTGCGCGATGCATCAGCCATGTCCTTGTCCGGGGGCGAACGGCGGCGCTGCGAAATTGCGCGTGCGCTGGCCGCAAATCCGTCAATCATGCTGCTCGACGAACCCTTTGCCGGGATCGACCCGTTGTCGATCAACGACATCCGCGAGCTCGTCAGGGAATTAAAGACCCGCGACATCGGGGTGCTGATTACCGACCATAATGTCCGCGAAACGCTCGACATCGTTGACCGCGCCTGCATCATCTATGGCGGGCGTATGTTGTTTGTTGGCAGCCCGCAGGAATTGGTTGCCGACCCGGAAGTGCGACGCCTTTACCTTGGCGAAGGATTTTCGCTTTAGGCCCCCAGGGCTAGGGCCTCAATCATGGCGCTCACTCCCCGTCTCGATCTGCGTCAGTCCCAATCATTGGTAATGACGCCGCAATTGCAACAAGCGATCCGTTTGTTGGCCCTGTCCAACCTTGAACTCGAAGCGGTGCTGGCTGAAGAAATCGCCAAAAATCCGCTGCTGGAAAGCGGTGGCGAGACCATCGAGGACCGACCCCCGCCGGAGGTCAGCAGCGACGCGGCAGTCGCCACCGACACTTTGTTTGAAAATGGCGTCAGCAGCGCGGCGGATACGCTCGATGTCGATTATGCAGCCGAGACTTTTCACCATGATTGTGCCAGCGATTCGGCTTGGGATGGCGCACAGGATGGCGCTGCGACCAGAGCTGAACCACCATCCGGCAACATCGACACGTCACGAACCAGCAGCGGTGCTGGCGATGGCCAGCCGATTGATTTCGACAGTTTTGGCGGGCCAGCGATCAGCCTGTATGACCATCTGGTCGGTCAAGCCGGAGAGCGGCTGTCCGGGGACGATTATCAGATCGCGCTGCTCCTGATCGAAGCGATTGACGATGCCGGCTATATTGACCTCAATCTGTCGCAACTGGGGTTGCGGCTGCGTGTCCCGACCAGCCGACTGGAGACTATGTTGGCGGTCATCCAGCAATTTGACCCGTCAGGCGTCGGGGCACGATCATTGAGCGAGTGTCTGGCAATACAGGCGCGTGAAGCGGATCGTTATGACCCAATGATGGCCCGGCTGATCGACAATCTGGAGCTGTTGTCACGCGGGCAAATCCCCCAGTTGCGCCGGATTTGCGGAGCCGATGAAGAAGATATGGCGGACATGATCCGCGAGTTGCGCGGCTATGACCCTAAACCGGGGCTGCGCTTTGCCATTGAGGATGCGCGGGCCATCATCCCCGATGTGTTTGTGCGCCAATTGGCGGGGGGCTGGTCGGTCGAAATCAACCAGGACACGCTGCCGAAATTGCTGATTAACCGCCATTATTATTCCGAGCTGAGCAGCCTGTCGGGCAAACCAGGGGCCAAGCGCACGCAAAAGGCCTGGCTGTCTGAATGCCTAGCCAATGCCAATTGGTTGCTCAAGGCGCTCGACCAGCGGCAGCTGACAATCATCAAAGTGTCGCAGGAAATAGTCCGCCAGCAGGAGGGATTCTTCCTCCATGGCGTTGGCGCGCTAAAGCCGCTGACCCTGCGTCAAGTCGCAGAGACGGTCGGCCTACATGAATCAACCATCAGCCGGGTCACCAGCAACAAATATCTGTCCTGTTCGCGCGGGCTGTATGAGCTGAAATATTTCTTTTCGAGCGGTATTGCTGCGGCCGACGGCGATGGCGGCATGTCGGCCGAAGCGATCAAGAGCCGGATCAAGGCGTTGATAGATAGGGAAACGGCGGGTGCGATATTGTCCGACGACATGTTGGTAGACCTGCTGGTCAAGGGCGGCTGTCCGATTGCGCGGCGCACCGTTGCCAAATATCGTGAAGCAATCGGGATTGGCTCCAGCGTCCAGCGCCGCCGTGCCAAGGCGATCGGGCGATAGGTTATGCTTGAGTGCAATGGGATCTGGCTTAGGGGAAGCGAACAGGAACCAACCACCTTCTCCCCTTGGGGGAGAAGGATATGGAGCCTTTGTCGCGCAGCGACTTAGGCGCAGTTGGATGAGGGGTTGCTTAGCCAGGTGTCAGGGCAGGCACCCCTCACCCAGCTTCGACTAGGCAGCAAGCTGTCAAGTCTGCGCAACCCTCTCCCCCAAGGGGAGAGGGACAAACCCGCGCTACTGGTCACCGCTCCTTGGTTGCAGAAAATGTCAGGTCAGGATTGCGTTCGGCCTGATAGCTAAGATCCCACGCCGAGCGGGCCATGAACACCGGATAGCCATCGCGGTCCTTGGCCAGCTTGTCACGGTTGATTTGGGTAAACTCCTTGATTTTGCTCTCGTCACCCTGGACCCAGCGCGCGGTGTCAAATGGCGAAGGCTCCAGCTTTACTTCGACCTTATATTCCGCCTCCAGCCTTGAAATCAGCACATCGAGCTGGAGCTGGCCGACGACACCAACGATCAGATTGGCTCCGATTTCGGGGGTGAACACTTGAATCACCCCCTCTTCGGACAGGTCATCCAGCGCCTTGCGCAACTGCTTGGTCTTGGTTGGGTCTTTCAATACGACCCGTCGCAATATCTCCGGCGCAAAATTGGGCAAGCCAGTAAAGCGCACATCATTTCTTTCCGACAGCGTGTCGCCAACCCGCAAAGTGCCATGGTTAGGAATGCCGATGATGTCGCCCGGCTCGGCGCTGTCGGCGATTTCGCGATCCTGGGCAAAAAACAGGATTGGCGAATGGATCGCGATCGGCTTACCCAGCCCTGATGGCACCAGCTTCATCCCGCGTTTAAAGGTGCCCGACACCAGTCGCATAAAGGCGATGCGGTCACGGTGCTGCGGGTCCATATTCGCCTGCACCTTAAAGATAAAGCCAGTGACATCGCTGCGTTCAGGGGAAATTGCGCCTTGGTCTGACGGTTGCGGACGCGGCGGCGGCGCATGCTCGGCAATCGCGGCGAGTAGTTCCGCCATCCCGAATTGCTTGAGCGCCGAACCAAACCACACCGGGGTCAAGTCGCCTGCACGATAGGCCGCCGCGTCAAAGGCGGGATAGCCAGCCTGTCCCAGTTTGGCCTCAGCGATCAGCCGGGCGCGCCCTTGGACGCTCAGCCGGTCAGCCAAACTCGGGTCATCGACCCCTGTGTGAAACGACACATCGCCAGCGCAAATTCGCGAATTACCCGTCGGTTTGGATAGGCTCCCGCTGGCAAAATCATAGAGTCCCTCAAACTGCCCGCCCATCCCAACAGGCCAGTTCATCGGGCAAACATCGAGCGCCAGCACATCGGCGATCTCGTCCATCAGTTCGAACGGGTCGCGGCCTTCGCGGTCAATCTTGTTGATGAAGGTGATTATCGGGACCGAGCGCAAGCGGCACACTTCGAACAGCTTGCGGGTTTGCGCTTCGATACCCTTGGCGGCGTCGATGACCATGATCGCCGAATCGACGGCGGTCAGGGTGCGATAGGTGTCTTCGGAAAAATCCTCGTGCCCCGGCGTATCGAGCAGGTTAAAGACGATGCCGTCCTTTGCAAAGGTCATCACCGATGAGGTGACAGAAATGCCGCGCTGTTGCTCGATCTTCATCCAGTCCGAGCGCGCCCGCCGCGCCGCCCCGCGCGCCTTGACCTCACCCGCCAGATGCACCGCGCCGCCCTGCAACAGCAATTGTTCGGTCAGCGTGGTTTTCCCCGCGTCAGGGTGGGCAATAATCGCAAAGGTGCGTCGCTTGAGGGTCATGTCTATCTCCCCCCCTCCCCTTCAGGGGAGGGGCTGGGGGTGGGGCGGGAATGGGCTAGGAGCGCAGCACCCCGCCCAATTTTGCTACCGCAGCGATAATCTTGTCGCTTACCGCCCTGATCTGGGCGTCGGTGAAACTCTTGTCGCCAGGTTGCAGCGTTACCTCAACGGCGAGGCTGATATTGATATGGGGCAGTCCTGCGCCGCCGGTGAAGCGGTCGAACAGACGGGCATCGACAATCGCCGCTTTGTCAGCGCCCTTAATCGAACGGATAAGTTCGCCGGCCGTGACATTGGGGTGGACGAGGAAGGCGAAGTCGCGCCTCACCGCCTGTAATGTCGGTGGGGTATAGACATCACGCACCGGGCCTGCAAAGCGGCGGGAGGGCAGGGCATCGAGAAAGATTTGCGCTGCCATCACCGGACCATCGACATCAAAGGCGCGGACCAGCGCAGGATGCAGCGCGCCAAACTCCGCCAGCACCAGCTTGGGGCCGAGGCGCAGCGTCGCCGACTGGCCGGGGTGCCAGATGCTGGCCGCGTCGTCGATCGGCATGACCTGCAACTTGTCGGCAGGAGCGCCCACCGCATCGATCAGTGCGAGCACCGCTGCCTTGGCATCAAACGCATCGAAACCCTGCGCCTTGCCCGCTTGCCATGATCGCTCCGACCTGTCGCCCGCCAGCAACAGCGCCAGCGTCGCTCGTTCGGCATCGGCCAGATAGCGGCGGCCCAGCTCAAACAGCCGCACCGATTTCGCACCACGATTGATGTTGCGCGCCGCAGCGGCAAGCAAACCCGGCAGTAACGACGGGCGCATCACTTGCATATCCTCGCTGATCGGGTTGGCGATGCTCCAGTGTCCGCCGCCGACGCGGGCGGCCTCTGCCCCGGAAATAAAGCTCCACGTCACCGCTTCATGAAAGCCCGCAGCAGCAGCAGCGCGGCGCGCCTTGCGCTCGACGATCTGGTCTGGTGTCGCGGTGGGTCTGGCGACCCCCGGTGTGCGCGGCAGCGGGGTCGAGGGGATATGGTCAAAGCCGGTAATCCGCACCACTTCCTCGACAATATCGGCTGGACCATCGACGTCGCGCCGCCAACTGGGGATGGTCATCGACCAATCATCTGCCACGCCAAAACCGAGCGCGGTCAATATCGCCCGCTGGCGATCCGCTGGCACCGCCATCCCGCCCAGTGCGCCGCACTGCGCCGGGTCATAATGGATTGTCCGCACCGCCAGCGGTGGTTGACCGGCGCGGGTCACTTGGGATGCGGTGCCGCCGCAAATATCGAGGATATAGGCGGTGATGATCGCGATTGCGTCATCGAGGAACGCCGGGTCAACCCCGCGTTCAAAGCGGCTTCGTGCGTCGCTGGTCAGACCCAGCGCCTGTCCGGTCAGGGCGATGCGTTCGGGGGTGAAATAGGCGACTTCGAGCAACACGTCGCGGGTCGTATCCCCGCAGCCCGAATCTTCACCGCCCATAATTCCGGCAATGTCGTGCGCGCCATCGTCATCAGCAATCACCGTCATTGTATCGGTCAGGACATACGCCTTGCCATTGAGCGCGGTGAGCGTCTCTCCCGCCCTTGCCTTGCGCGCAACAACCGCACCATGCAGCCGGGTCAGGTCATAGGCGTGGCTGGGGCGACCCAGATCAAGCATGACATAGTTGGTGATGTCGACCAGCGCAGAAATCGGTCGCTGCCCCACGGCTTTCAACCGTCGCTGCATCCAGTCGGGTGACGCGCCATTGGTGACGCCATGGATGGTGCGAGCGTAAAAGGCGGGGCAGCCCTCGGCATCGTCGGTGCGGATTGCAATCGCGCAAGGGGCGGATGATGCAATCTTTGGAATCACAAGCGGCTTTAGCTTCCCCAGCCCCGCTGCGGCCAGATCGTGGGAGAGGCCACGCACCCCCATGCAATCCTGACGGTTGGGGGTGATCGCAATTTCTATGACCGCTTCCCCCGCGTCGGCATAGTCGGCAAAGGCGGTGCCGACCGGCGCATCGGCGGGCAGTTCGATGATGCCGTCATGGTCATCACCCTGCTCCAGCTCGCGCGATGAACACATCATCCCATTGGATGTGACGCCGCGAATGGTGGAAACTGCCAGCACCATACCGTTTGCAGGCACCACAGCCCCCGGCAGGCCGAGCACCCCGATCATGCCTGCGTGGGCGTTGGCCGCGCCGCACACGACTTGGATAGGGCTGGCGTCTCCGGTATCGATGCTCAGCACCTGCAACTTGTCGGCTTGTGGGTGGCGCTCGGCGCTGAGCACGCGGACGATGCGAAAGCCAGCTAGACGTGCCGCCGGGTTCTCGACCCCCTCGACCTCGTGGCCGATGCGGTTGAGGGTCGCGACGACCTGTTCGACACTGCCGTCGAAATCAAGATGCTCTTTGAGCCAGCTCAGCGTCAACTTCATGCCGAAACCCCCCCACTCAAAGTGGGGACATCGAGCGCGCCAAAGCCATAATGCTTGAGCCAGCGCAGGTCGCCGTCAAAAAATGCGCGCAAATCATCCATACCATATTTGAGCATCGCCAGCCGATCGACCCCGACGCCAAAGGCAAAGCCCTGCCATTCGGCGGGATCGAGCCCGCAATTGGTGATGACCCGTGGGTGGACCATGCCGCTGCCGAGCAATTCCATCCATGCATGGCCAGCATCATCGCCCGAACCGCCAACCACTCGGCGGCCCTGCTCCTGGGCATAACCAACAT
>JBCKXT010000027.1:0-17517 GCA_038921085.1 Sphingopyxis sp.
TTTGTTGGTCGCCAGTCGGGCTATGGCAATACGGTCGAGATTGACCATGGCCACGGGATGATGACCCGCTATGCCCATATGTCTGGCTTTGTGGCTCGGGTTGGACAGATCGTCACCCCCGGCACCCTGATTGGCCGCATGGGTTCAACTGGCCGGTCCACCGGCACCCATTTGCATTTTGAAGTGCGGGTGAATGGCTCCGCCGTAAACCCCCGCCGCTTTTTGGAGGCTAATCCCGATGTTCTCGAAGTCCAGGCCGACCTCGGCCAACGCGCCCGCGCCCGTATCGCAACCCGCTAGAATGGCAAACGGCGCGCGCCACGCGACATTTTCAATATTGGGCGGTGACGTCGTCGTGACCGGCAATGTTGCAGCGACGGTTGATCTGCATATCGATGGCCGGATTGACGGCGACATTACCTGCGCCAACCTCGTCCAGGGTCAGGACAGCCAGATCAAGGGTGCGATTGTCGCTGAAACCGCCAAACTGTCGGGCACGGTTGAAGGGTCGATCAACGCCCGCGACCTGACCATCCATGCCACCGCCCGGATCACCGGCGACGTCACCTATGAAAATCTGACGATTGAGCAGGGCAGCCAGATCGACGGGCGCTTCACCCACCGGCGCGGCGACGCAGCAGCAAAGATTGACGCAAGGATTGGCGGCACAAACGCTGGCAGCACAACGATCGGAACCAATGGCTCGGCACTGCTCGAACTGACCGAGAAACGGACGGCCTAGGCTCACTACCGCCTAGCGGGATGACATCAGCTTTGGATCGTCATTGCGATCTAATTCACCGGCGGGCGGCGCCGGTAACTCAGCGCCTCAGCGATGTGGATGCGCCCCACCTGCTCGGCCCCTGCCAAATCGGCAATCGTCCGCGCTACCCTGAGCACCCTAGTATAGCCCCGCGCCGACAGCCGCATCGCCGCCGCCGCTTGGGCCAGCAATGCCTGACCTGGTTCATCGGGGGTGGAATGGGCGTCGAGCGCCTTTCCATTCGCTTCGGCATTGGTGCGAACACTGCCGCCATCATAACGGGCAGTCTGCACCGCCCGCGCCGCCGCCACCCGCGCCGCCACCGCCTCGCTCCCCTCCGACGGAGCGGGATTGACGAGGTCGGCGGCGCTTACCGCCTCCACCTCGACCGTCAGGTCGATGCGGTCGAGCAATGGCCCCGAGACCCGCGCCTGATAGTCCGCAGCACAGCGCGGCGCGCGCGAACAGGCCAGCGCAGCATCGCCCAAATGGCCACAGCGACACGGGTTCATTGCCGCCACCAGTTGAACCCGCGCCGGAAAAGTCACATGAGCATTGGCCCGGGCTATGCTGACCACCCCGCTTTCGAGCGGTTGGCGCAGGCTGTCTAGCACTTGCCGCTGAAACTCTGGCAGTTCATCAAGAAATAATACCCCCAGATGGGCGAGGCTGACTTCGCCCGGCCGGACCCTGAGGCCGCCGCCGACCAGTGCGGGCATCGAGGCGCTGTGGTGCGGACTGCGGAACGGTCGCTGGCGGATTAGCCGTCCGCCATCGAGCGCGCCAGCGACCGAGGCCACCATCGACACCTCAAGCGCTTCGGCTGGAGTGAGTTCGGGTAAAATACCAGGCAGACAGGCCGCAAGCAGCGACTTGCCAGCGCCCGGCGGCCCGACCATCAACAGATTATGGCCCCCAGCCGCTGCAATTTCGAGTGCGCGGCGGGCTACCTCTTGCCCCTTGACCTGCGCCAGATCGACGGTGCGAACCGGCGGGTCAGCAGCAGCGGGGACAGGCGGCGGGATGTGGCCAGTGCGGTTGAGGTGGTTGAGCAAGCTAAGCAGGTCGGGGGCCGCAATCACCTCCACCTCCCCCGCCCACGCTGCTTCCGGTCCCTGCGCTGCCGGACAAATCAGCCCCAAGTTGCGCGCACTGGCATGGAGCGCCGCCAGCAATACACCGGGTGACGCTGCAATCCGCCCGTCCAGCCCCAGCTCGCCAACGATGATATAGGACGCCAGCGTCTCCGCATCGACAACCCCCATCGCGCCGAGCAACGCGAGTGCAATCGGCAGGTCATAATGCGACCCTTCCTTGGGCAAGTCGGCAGGTGACAAGTTGACGGTAATCCGCTTTGGCGGCAGCGACAAGCCAATCGCGGAGATGGCAGCGCGCACCCTCTCCCGGCTTTCCGCCACCGCCTTGTCCGGCAGGCCAACGACGATAAAGGCTGGCAGGCCCGGTGCGACCTGGCATTGCACTTCCACCGGCAGAGCCTCCAGCCCCAGATAAGCAGTAGTGGCAGCGATCGCGACCAATTCCACGTCCCCCATTTGTTCCGGCGCAGTGGTGGCATGGGAGAAGCATGGAGTCGAGCAGAAAACTGACCGACCGTCCGCTTGGTTAACACCGCTGTCACCGCGCCCGTTGGATGGTTGGCAATCGCCTCCAGCTAAATACATGCTAATATATGCTCATGAAAGCAATTTTCGCTCTTCTCCGTCGTTTGAATATGGTCAGCATGGCTTGTTTGGCCATTGTCGCAACACCCATTGCGGCACAGGCGGCGGAGAGAGACCATGCCTATGCCACGACAGCGGCAAAGCTGGTCCTACCGACAGCCGGGATCGCGATGGAATATGCTGCTCTGACGTTGAGCGAAAGCAGGGTTGAACCCATCCTGATTGATGAGGAAGGAAACCCGATCGCCAGTCGGACGTTATGGGATGACGGCACCGACGACGGTGAAGATGCAGGTTCCGGTCCGACTGAAAGCTGCTTTGCCGAAGTCTTTCCAGACGGCCCCCTGTCATCCGAAAGTGATGGCTTTGCGCCCAGCCGTACCCCCATCGCCAGTTACGGGCCGTTTCATCTGGTCACGGCTGATACGGTGGAAATGATCGGCACGATTGATAGTAGCACCCCGTGCCAGTTCGCAGCCCTTTTGGCCGCACATCCCGGCATTCGTAGGCTGGTTATGCTGGAATGCCCCGGATCAGAGGATGAAACCGCCACCCACATGCTGGGCCGCGCGGTGCGCCGCGCTGGCATCGCCACCCACGTCCCCAACGGCGGATCGGTGCGGTCGGGTGCGGTCGATCTGTTTCTGGCCGGGGTGGAGCGCACCGCCGCCCGCAGAGCCGAATTTGTGGTCCACAGCTGGCGCGACGAGGACGGCTATGAAGCCAGAGACTTTCCCGCCAACGATCCGGTCCACGCCGAATACATCAGCTATTATCGCGAAATGGGGCTCAGTGATGCAGTCGCACGGCAATTTTATGCGGTGACCATCAGCGTTGGCTTTGACGATGTCCGAACATTGAGCGCCGCAGACATGGCCCGGCTGGGGCTGGCTCGGGTCTCCGGCTAAATTGTTGCCATAGGTCAACCACCGCAAGACGGCGGCCAAAGACTTGCTGCGCTGATTGACTTTGCGGTTTGACTTTTTTGAGCGAATCCCCTAGCCGCCCAACCAGATCAAACCACCCCGGAATTCAGACTGATACGGCGGCTGGTGGCCAGCACTTTTGACGGCGGCACTGCCGTTGCCAGACATCGCACGGAAAGCATAACCATGAAGCGCACATTTCAGCCCAGCAACCTTGTCCGCGCCCGCCGCCACGGCTTTCGCGCCCGCATGTCAACGCCGGCTGGCCGCAACATCATCCGCGCCCGCCGTGCGCGTGGTCGCAAGCTTTTGTCTGCCTGAGCGCGCCGGGGGCGTCGCCGTTTCGACCCCCGCCATTTTTGCACACCTAGTGCCCATTCGTGGGTTGACCCGCAGGTCGCAGTTTCTGGCTGCTAATGCGGGCGTGCGAGTGCCAATGCCCGCCTTTGTCCTGCTGGTCCATCCGCGCAATGATGGCGATAATGCGGCTGGATTTGGCATCACCGCCACCAAGAAACTGGGCGGAGCGGTCGAACGCAACCGGGCCAAGCGGCGGCTGAGGGCGCTGGTGCGCGCAATCTTTCCGCAGGCAGCCGTGGCAGGTGCCGACCATGTCCTGATTGCCCGGTCTGATGTCCTGACCCTTGAATATCAGCTAATCGCCACCGATCTTGCAAAGGCACTGGCCAAGGCTCCACGCCGTCTGGCCGCCCGCGATGCCACTAGCAACAAAGGACCGGACGCGCCGCCATGATTGCCCGCCTGATGATCTGGACTGCACGCGGCTGGCAAATCGGCCCGTCGCGCATTTTGCCGCCAACCTGCCGCTATACGCCGTCGTGTTCCGCCTATGCGATAGCCGCCATCGAACGCCATGGTGCGATCAAGGGTGGATGGCTGGCGCTGAAGCGGCTATTGCGCTGCCACCCGTGGGGCGGTCATGGCCATGACCCTGTTCGCTGAGCCTATCGTTCCGCCGCCTATCTCGTCCATTTGACTGAAAGACGCCCGATCCTGTGGAAGACAAACGCAATATCATCATCGCAACGCTGTTGGCGGCGGTAATCCTGTTCGGCTGGCCCTATCTCAACGAGTATTTTTATCCAGAGCCGCCCGCCCCCGTCTCCAGCGGCGCAACCGCTGGGCCAGGTGCCGCGCCCGGTGCGACAGCGCCAAATGCCACTACAGCAACCAGCGCAACGCCAGTGGCTGGCACCGGCGGCGCCCGCGCAGTCGCCCTGCCACAGGCTTTGTCTGCCGGACCGCGCATCGCCATTGAAACGCCAAAACTGCGCGGCTCGATCAATCTGACCGGAGCGCGGATCGACGATCTGGTGCTGGTCACCTATCGCCAGACGATTGCCCGCAACTCGCCGCCGGTCCGCCTGTTTGCGCCGGGTGGCACAAGGACCGCTTATTTTGCCGGGGTAGGCTGGACCGGTGCGGGGCTGAACCCGCCAACTGCCGATACGCTGTGGACGGCACCCGCAGGCGCAAAGTTGACGCCTGCAACCCCGGTTACCCTGACCCACAACAATGGCGCAGGACAGATCTTCACCATCACCATGTCGGTGGATGCCAATTATATGTTCACTGCACGCCAGAGCGTGACCAATGGTGGCGCGGCTGCGGTTGCGGTTCAGCCCTATAGCTATTTAACCCGTGTCGGCACATCGCCAGACCCCGACTCATGGACCATCAACACCGGCGCGATGGGTGTATTCAACGGCAGTGCCCAATGGTTTGACACCGACGATATTGATGAGGCAGTTGGTGCCACGCTGACCAATCCATCGCGCGGCGGCTGGATCGGCTTTACCGACCATTTCTGGCTAGGCGCAATTGTCCCCGACCAGACCGCAAATGTCTCCACCAGTTTCCGCAAAGCCAGTGGTGGCCTGTATCAAGCTGACTTTTCCGCCGCTGAAGCAGTGCTGGGCACCGGTGCGGTGCGCAACTCGGAAACCCGGATTTTTGCCGGGGCAAAGGAAACCAGCCTGCTCGATGGGTATACCGATGCGGGCATCCCGCTGTTCGACCGGGCGACCGACTGGGGCTGGTTTGGTTTCATTGCCAAGCCGATTTTCTATGGCCTCGACTGGCTGTTCCGGATGATCGGTAATTTCGGTTTTGCAATCATGGCGCTGACTTTGATCATCCGCCTCGCCATGTATCCCATCGCCCAAAAACAGTTCACCAGCATGGCCCAGATGCGGGTGTTGCAACCCAAGGTGAAGGCGCTGCAGGAAAAACATGCGGAGGATAAACCCCGTCTGCAACAAGAAATGATGCAGCTCTACAAAACCGAAAAGGTCAATCCGCTGGCGGGCTGTTTGCCGATATTGATCCAGATTCCGATATTCTATGCGCTCTACAAATGCCTGATGCTGACGGTGGAAATGCGGCACCAGCCGTTTATCGGCTGGGTCCGTGACTTGTCAGCGCCTGACCCCGCGAGCCTCATCACCCTGTTTGCGCTATGGGACATTGCTATCCCGGCGTTCTTGGGTCTGAGCGTGATGGCGGTATTGCTCGGCATCACCATGTGGGCGCAGTTCAAGCTGAACCCGCCGCCGGCCGACCCGGTGCAGCAACAGGTGTTTGCAATCATGCCATGGATGCTGATGTTCATCATGGCACCGTTCGCGGCAGGGCTTTTGCTCTATTGGATCACCAACAATATCCTGACCATAGCGCAACAAAAGCTGCTCTATTCGCGCTATCCCGCTATGAAGCAGGCGATGGCCGCAAAGTGAGTGAGCCTGTGGATGACAATGGCGATGATGATGGGGCGGACAGTGCCGAACGGATAGAGCGCGCCCGCAAACTCTTTTCCGGGCCGGTGTCGTTCCTGTTGTCTGCGCCAAAGCTAGAATTTATGCCACCGCCGACACTTCCTGAAATTGCCTTTGCCGGACGTTCCAATGTCGGCAAATCAACGCTGCTCAATGCCCTGACCGGGCGCAAGGCGCTGGCCCGCGCATCCAATACTCCGGGCCGCACCCAGGAACTCAATTTCTTTGAAGTCGGCGATCCGGTGCTATTTCGGCTGATCGATATGCCGGGATATGGCTTTGCCAAGGCGCCCAAAGCGGTGGTCAAGAAATGGCGTTTCCTAATCAACGACTATTTGCGCGGGCGGCAAGTGCTGAAACGTGCGCTGGTCCTGGTCGATGCCCGCCACGGCCTCAAGCCCGTCGATAATGAGGTGATGGACATGCTGGATGCCGCTGCCGTCAGTTACCACATCGTCCTGACCAAGGGCGACAAGATCAAACCTTCCGAACTGGCCGCGACCTGCGCCAAAGTTTCCGAAGCCATCCGCAAACGGCCCGCCGCGCACCCGCATGTCATCGCCACCGCTGCCGAAACCGGCGAAGGCATAGCGGAACTGCGCGCTGCGGTGCTCGCTGCGGCTGAAAGTTAGAGGGCAAGAGAATGCTCGGGATGACTTTAGGTTGAATCGTCATTGCGAGGAACCCCGGACCTGATCCGGGGGACGAAGCAATCCACCGCTGGCCCCAAACGTTGAACTGGATTGCTTCCCCCGGCATGCGCCGGGGTCGCAATGACGAGTCCATCAAATATCATCCCGCCCTACACCCGCTTTGCAGGATAAGGGGTGCCGTCCTTGTGGGTATAGGCGCCGTCTCCGCTGAACAGCATGTCGATGTCGGAGTAACCTCCGCCCGCGGGGGGGTCGCTGCGCTGTCTATTCGGGCCGCCACCGACGACAAAAAAGGTGCAGTCGTCGCCGCTTTCATTGATAAGATGATGCCCGTTGGCGCTGCCCTTTGGCCAGGCGGCCATGTCGCCAGCGCGTAAAATCACCCTGCCGCCATCTTCGACCAATGTCGCTTCACCAGCGACCATGATCAGCATTTCGTCTTCATCGTCGTGCCAGTGGCGCTGCGACGACCATGCACCAGCTTTGAGGGTGACGTGTGATGCCGCGAAGTCCTGTATCCCGGTCGCAGGTGCCAGTCGCCGATACCAGCGACCTGCAACGGGCGCGTCAAACGGCGGCGGATAGCCAGTGGCGTTGGTCAGTGCGATGGAGTCGAGGTCAATTTTTGGCATAGCTGACGATAGAGCCTTTTCAAGTCGGATGGCTTCCCTCTGGCTTCCCCCCGGCCTTCGCCGGGGCAGGCTCTAGCGCAAGCGCTAGCGCCTCTGACGGCTTGTAAAAGGCGGAAAACAAACCGCGCAGATCTACCGGCGGGAAAGGTCAAACAAGAAAACTAGACCCGCATTTTGATTCAATCAAAATGAAAACGGGACTAGTCAGCCAGCTCACGCGCATGGGCACTGGCCGCTTCACGCACCTGCCGCGCATCGGCGACCCGCTGAGCCTTATCGGCCAAGGTCATCCAAACTTTTTCAGCGCGCTCAAAATTGTCGCGGACGTTGTCGAGCTGTGCTGCGCTCGCCGAACGGCGCGCAGCCTCTGCCTGCCCGATGCAAAATTCAAAATTGTCGGCCATGCTTGCTCCCGATAATCTGCTGTCGTGCCGCATCGTCTGCCCGCCGATACGCGAAAGCGCATCAGGCAGGCAGACTTTGGGTGCGGTTATTCGGCGCGCAGGTTGGATGCTGCCATTTTGCCGCGCCGGTCGGCTTCCAGATCATAGCCAACGCGCTGATCGGCGGTGAGTGTGGTCATTCCGGCCGCTTCGACCGCCGAAATGTGGACAAAGGCGTCCTGGCCACCGTCTTCGGGGGCAATAAAGCCATAGCCTTTGTCTGCGTTGAAAAATTTAACTTTGCCGATAGGCATTTCTGTCGTCCTTTGGTCATATCCGCCGGGTTGGCTGGTGGCCAACTGCGCCGGTTGGGTCGGAATTAAAGAGTTTCGCCCTGCCGCCCGACCCGGTCGACAAGTGGCGATGTGATCAGCCCCGATTGGAACCTGATGCGGTAAGAAAACCACCATAAGTGACAGCAATGCGCGCTGTTGCGCCGCAGCTTTGCCGACGGAGGTGGTCCGTCAAAATCTTGTTCTCTCCGTTCAAGCGAGAGCGCGCGAAGTCTCTCAGTCACCCGGCCGCTTGAGATGCGAATTCCGAGCAATGGCCGTGCCCTACACTATCTGTAGCGATTTGTCGCGTTAAACTTGCATTGCCCCCTTTCCTCGCTTTGTCCTGTCCGCTAGCGCATGGCGATGGCCAGTATCAGCCCCGTCGACACCGTCCGTTTAACTCAGGATTTAATCGCCGCCGCCAGCGTCACACCGGCGCGCGGCGAAGTGTTCGACCGGCTACAGGCCGCGCTTGAACCGATTGGTTTTTCCGTTGAGCGCTTTGTAGATGGCCAGCCCCCCGACGGGCCGGTAGAAAATCTATTGGCGGTGCGCGGCAGCAGCGGGCGTCATCTGGCCTTTGCCGGGCACCTCGATGTCGTGCCAGCGGGCGATGGCTGGAGCACAGATGCCTTTGCCCCGCACATCGCCGGTGGCATGCTCTATGGTCGCGGAGCGGTCGATATGAAGGGGGCAATTGCGGCCTTTGTCGCAGCCGCTGCGGCGACTCCAGCCGACGCAGGCACAATCAGCCTGATTATCACCGGCGATGAAGAAGGTCCGGCGATCCACGGCACTCGTGCGCTGATGGAGCATATGGCCGCCCGGTCGCTGGTCCCGGACATGATCTTGGTCGGCGAACCATCCTCCACCCACCGGCTGGGCGATACGGTCAAGATCGGCCGTCGTGGTTCGGTCAATATCTGGATCACCCTGCCGGGGCGTGAAGGCCATGTCGCCTATCCCCATCTCGCCGACAACCCGATCCCGCGCCTGGTCAGCATCCTGTCGCGGATTGACGCAATCCGGCTGGATGAAGGCAATGACCTATTCCAAGCATCAAACATCGAAGTCACGACGATTGACGTTGGCAACCTTGCGACCAATGTCATTCCCGCGCAGGCGAGTGCCCGCCTGTCGATCCGCTTTAACGATTTCCATCGCGGTGATGAACTGGCGGCGATGATTACCGCATTGGTCCACGAACAAGCGCCCGATGCGACAGTGACGCCGCTGGTATCGGGCGAGGCATTCCGCACCCAACCTGGCCCATGGGTCGAACTGGTTTGCCAAGCGGTGCACAGCGTGACGGGATTGACCCCTGAGCTGTCAACCACCGGCGGCACATCGGATGCGCGGTTTTTGCATGTGTTGGCCCCGATCGTCGAGCTAGGCCTGTGCAATGCCACGATGCACAAGCGCGACGAGGCGGTGGCGATTGCCGACCTTCATGCCCTCACCGCCATATATCGCGCTATCATCGAGCGGGGGTTCTTTCTGCCCTTCACCTAGTGCAAGCACTAACGGGTGCTCTCCGCAGTATGAGATAAACCGCGCCTGCTCCGCCGTGGCGTGGGTGGGCATTTCGCACTGCCAAAATGCGACCGGCATGCGCACTTTGCGCCAGCCAGGTTGACAATTCGCGGCGGATTGCCCCGCGTGGTGCCTCCTGTGCACCGCGAACCTTGCCGGCTACGACCAACAGGATGCGCGCTCTGGCAGCCACCGCGCGGTCAAGGGCGCGCAACAAACTACCGTGAGCACTCGCCAGATTGTGGCCGTGCAGATCGATGACTAAGTCGGGGACGAGCTGCCCCGAACGTAACCGCCTTTCCCAGCCGTCATCGACTGTAGCGCTCCCTATCGACCCAATGGGCGGCGCGGCGCGGACAGGGGAATATGCGCTATTCGGATGCTGCGCCGCAGGCTTCGCGACCGATTTGCTCGATTTCTGCGGTGTATTGGCAGCAGCAGTCTCGTGCCCCGCATCCGTCGGCAACCGCGCCGCATCCAATGGCGGGTGCAGCGGGCGGACCGTTGCCGTGACACGTCGCCACATTTTCTTGCCTTCGGGTTCACCAAGCGGAGAGCCGCCACCTCGCGCCATCAGCGTCAGCGCCCGCCCAGCAGTCGTTCAACACTGGCGCGAGGCAGAAACAATAGCACCGCACCACGGGCGCTCATGCCCCCGGCTATGGCTCGCGCCTCGGCACCCGCACCCCAGAATGTGTCGAAACGATTAGCCCCGCGAATGGCCCCGCCGGTGTCCTGTGCAATCCACAACCCATTGGCTTCGGCGCGGTCCATCGCGAGCAGAACCGGAGCACCCAGTGGCACATAGGCCGGGTCGGTGGCGACGCTGGCACGCGGCGATACCGGCAGTCCAAGCGAACCCAATGGCCCTGCCCCCGTCAATTTCCTAAAGAACACCCAGCTCGGGTTCTCGCGCATCACCGCCGCGCCGCCATCGGACTGACTGCGCAAATAGGACATGATGCCCTGCATCGATGCTTCGCCGGCTTGCAGCTCGCCACGGTCACGCAGCAAGCGGCCTATGCCAACATAGTCGCGGCCATTCTGGCTGGCATAGCCGATCCGCATAATGCTGCCGTCGGGCAGCCGCAGCCGCCCGGAGCCTTGAATCTGTAAAAAGAAGAACTCGACCGCGTCTTCGGCCCAGGCGATTTCCAGACCCCGGTCAACGAGTGCACCTGCGTCGATTTCGGCCCTATCGAAAAAAGGCACCAGACGAGCATTGGCCACCCGCCCGCGCACCCGGCGTCCAGCCAGATTGGCGGCAAATTGCCCCAGATCAACCTCAACCAGGTCCGCCGGAACGCCATAAACCGGCACCGTATAGCGGTTTGACCGGGTGCGTGATCCGGCAATTTCCGGTTCAAAATATCCGGTGGCAAGGCCCCGCCCGTCGCCAATTTGCACGGTGCGGAACTGTTCGGCAAAAAACCGGACGGCATCGCTGTCAGGCCAATTGCGAGCAGCATCGCACGACCCCTGCCATTCGCTGGCCTGGGTCAAGCCACTGGCATCAACCCGCCGCAGCAGCGATGGACAGGAAATGCGAAAGGCTGCGAGCGCACGGGCTGCATTGTCCGGCGCCAGCGCCAATTGCGCAACATCTTGCCCCGCCACCAGCCCAGCGGCAATCGCATTGGCTGCATCGGCGGGCACCGGCGCGGAGGGCAGCGGGACTCCAGGCACAGCAGGTGTCGGGCGCGCTGCTTGCTCGGGGCGATTGGCTGGCGCTGCGACAGGTGGCCGGGTGGAGCCTAGATCAGGACCATTGGGAATGATTGTGCTGCAACCAGACAGCGTCCCGGCAAAGGTCAACGCTGCCGCAACCGCGCAGCCCAGACGCGCCATGGCTGGCTTCACGCTGCGTCGGTTTCGTCGAGCATCCAGTTGGGATCGGCGCTGCCGGTCGGTCGGACAAAGCTCCACACATCCTGGGTTGCCAGCGCATCGGTCATCGAGCCAGCGACGATCCGGCCGCCATCATCGCGGGTGATCGCGGCAATATCCGCGTCAAAGCGGACAACAATCCGCGCAACCCCGCTAGTAACCTCGGCTGCGACAATCACCGCCTTGTCGATCGTCACCAGCCGATTGTCGAGCGTTTCGCCACGTTTGCCGCGCGCCTCAATCGCTTCAACAAAAGCGGCGAGGCTATCGGTATCGCACAGGCTGGACAAAGCGTCCTGGTCGCCGCGCCAAAAGGCTTCGAGAATCATCCGATAGGCCCCCTGCGCACCGGCCATAAACTGGCCAAGATCAAAGCTGCGATCGGCGGCGAAAATGGCGCGAATGCCGATCTCTGCTGACGGCTCATAGACCATTTCTTCGGCGCGCTGCGATGTGGTTGAGCGTTGTGCTTCGGGTGACGGCAGGCTCGGCGCGGTTGGCGCAGTGCGCGGGCGTTCCTCTGCCCTAGGCAGGACGGGGCCGTTGTCCTGGCCATGTTTGCCTAGCGCACTATACAGGCGGAAGCCCAGAAAAGCGGCGATCAAAGCCAATATGATGATAGTAGGGGTCACGCTACAGGCCACTCCATTAAGTCTTTGCACCACCTAGATAGGCGAAGATGTCACGCATTTAAACAGGAGATGCAATTTTCTCGTGACCTATTGCGGATGATATCGCATCGCAAGGCCCGCAACAGCAATGGATTGCGCCGCAATGGGGCCGCTGCTAGGGGCAGAGGTTAGATGCCCTTGGGAGCATATCCTGTTCACATATACGCAGAAAGGTGCGCGTCACCATGGCCGAAAAAGAGCTGCCCAACGACACGATTAACGTCCCGGGAATCACCCCCGGCGTCCAGCCCAATGGCGAGGACACCAGCCCGGCGATCGGGCTGATTTCGCAATATGTGAAGGATCTGTCGTTCGAAAACCCCAACGCTCCGGCCTGCTATCAATGGAACTCGCCGCCACAGGTCGATGTCCAGTTCAACATAGGATCGTCGGTGGTTGGCGAAAATGTCCACGAAACGGCGCTCAAAATCGACATAACAGCCACCCATCCCGAAGGGCAGAGCTTTGTCATCGACCTGACCTATGCCGGTCTGTTCGGGGTGCGCAATATCCCTGATGAGCAGATTCAGGCGTTCATGCTGGCCGAAGCACCAGCGATGTTGTTCCCCTTTGCCCGCCGGATCATCGCCGATGCTGTGCGCGACGGCGGATTCATGCCTCTGCTGCTTGACCCGATTGATTTTCGCGGATTGTTCTTGTCCCAGCAACAACAGCTACAACAACAAGCCGGTGAGGCCTTGGATCAACCGGCAGGAAATGCTTAGGGTCTGGGCCGACCGCCAATGAGCCTCATCAAACATGCCTCGACGATTGGCGGCCTGACCATGGTCAGCCGCTTGTTTGGCTTTGCTCGGGACATGCTGCTGGCTCGGGTGCTCGGTGCGGGGCTGGCTGCTGATGCTTTCCAATTGGCGTTTCGCCTGCCCAATACTTTCCGCCGCCTGTTTGCAGATGGGGCTTTTTCAGTCGCTTTTGTGCCGATGTACAGCAAAATACTGGGCGGTCTGGATGTCGATGAGGCCGAAGCCAGAGCAAAACAATTTACCGATGAAGTGCTGTCGGTGTTTATCTGGGTTTTAACGATTTTCTCGGTCGTCGCGATGCTGGTGATGCCATGGATTGTCTATGCTTTGGCCAGTAGTTTTCAACAGGTGCCGGGCAAGTTTGAACTGGCCGTGCTCCTCTCCCGCCTCACCTTTCCCTATCTGGCGTTCATCAGCCTCACAACATTGCTGGCCGGCATCCTCAACTCGCGATCACGCTTTGGCCCCGGTGCCTTTGCCCCGGTCCTGTTCAACCTGACCCTGATCAGCGGCATCGTCATCGGTACATTATGGCGCGGTGACAGCGGCGATGACAAATATGTCACCTATGCGGTGGCGGTAGCGGTGGCTGTGTCGGGCCTCGTCCAGTTCCTCTATCTGTGGTGGACGCTGGACAATATGGGGCTGAAATTGACGCTGCATCGGCCGCGCATCACCGCCGATGTCAAACAATTGGGCAAACTGATTTTGCCTGCGGCCTTTGGCGCCGGGATCTACCAGATCAGCATGTTCATCGACACCTTCTTTGCGACTTCACTGCCGGAGGGTTCGCTCACCATGTTGGCGATGGCCGACCGGCTGAACCAGATGCCGCTAGGCATTGTCGGGATTGCTCTGGGCACCGCAATCTTGCCGATGATCGCCCGCTCGATTGGCAGCGGCGATGAAGCGGCTGCCCAGCGGGTCCAGCAACAGGCGGTGGAACTGGCGACATTGCTGACCTTGCCGGCTGCTGTCGCGCTGGCGGTGTGTGCGCATGAATTTGTCGCCGCCTTTTTTGTTGGCGGGCGCTTTACCGCCGCAGATGGTATCATCACTGGCAATATCGTCATCGGCATCATCATCGGCCTGCCCGCCTATGTGCTGGTCAAGGTGCTGATACCTGGATTTTTTGCCCGAGGGGACACCGCAACCCCGGTCCGCACCGCACTGGCGGCACTGGGCGCGAACGTCGCCTTGATCTTGCTGTTCATCGGCCCGCTGGGCGTGTTTGGCCTCGCTTTGGCCGGTGCCATTGGTGCATGGATCAATACCATCTTGCTCTACACATTACTGCACAAGCGCGGACAGTTTTCGATCTCAGCCCAGCTCGCCAGCCGGATTGCGCGACAGGCGATTGCTGCCGCCGTCATGGGTCTGTTCCTGTGGCGGTTGATGGACCAGATTCACTGGGCCTTTGCTGGCCAATGGTATGACCGTATTTGGGCATTGCTGCTGACTGTGGCATCGGGCGGCGCTATCTATGCAGCTATTGCCTATCTGATCGGGGGACTGGACCGCGAGCAGGTCAAGCTGATATTGCGCCGAGGGCGAAACGAACCACCCCTGTGACCAAAGGCAGTTGACATCATGCGCGTAGTTTCCGGGATTCAGCCGACCGGGCAGCTTCACCTCGGCAATTATCTGGGCGCGATTGTCCAGTGGGTCACGCTTCAAGATCGGCTGGCAGGGCCAGCCGTTGGGCAGGACGCCTGTTTGTTCTTCATTGCCGATTTGCACGCCATCACCGCACGGGTCGATGCGTCGGAATTGTCCGGCAATGTCCGCGAATTGACCGCAGCCTTACTCGCCAGCGGAATCGACCCTGCCAAGTCGATCATGTTCAATCAGGCCCGTGTCCCCGAACATAGCGAGCTGGCGTGGCTGTTGATGTGCACCGCACGGATGGGCTGGCTGGGCCGGATGACTCAATTCAAGGACAAGTCGGGCAAAGACCGCGAAGGTGCCAGCATCGGCCTGTTTGCCTATCCGGTGCTCCAAGCGGCTGATGTTCTGCTTTATCAGGCGACCCATGTGCCGGTCGGCGATGACCAGAAACAGCATCTCGAACTGGCGCGCGACATCGCCGAAAAATTCAATCTGGACAGCGGAACACAGACGTTCACCTTGCCCGAGCCGATTATTAGCAAGGCCGCACCACGGGTGATGAGCCTGCGCGACGGAACTGTGAAAATGTCCAAGTCCGACCCCAGCGAGATGAGCCGGATCAACCTGACCGACAGCGACGATGCTATCGCCCAAAAGATTCGCAAGGCCCGCACCGATGCAGCGCCGCTGCCCGACAACCCTGCCGCGCTCGCCGGACGGGCCGAAGCGGCTAACCTGGTTACCATCTATGCGGCATTGGCCGGCGAAACCCGCGAGGCGGTGTGCGCCCGCTTTGCCGGACAGGGGTTTGCCAGCTTCAAACCGGCGCTGGCTGATCTGGCGATAGCCAGACTGGCACCAATGCGGGAACGCTTTACCGCGTTAAAGCAGGATGATGTCGCTATAGATGCGATACTGAATGCGGGGGCAGAGCGTGCGCGGGCGATGGCTAGGCCGACTCTGGCTGCGGCACAAAATGCGCTGGGGCTTCATCCTCGATATTGATCAAAGCGCGGTTCAACCCGCGTTCAGTTTCGACGCCATAATATGCGGCTCTATGCCGCGCTTGTGAAATTGCGCAATGCCCGTCATGATCGGAGCAGCGATGATTAAAGCAACCTCATGCCAACAAGGGATTTAGGTACCATGTTACGTTCCAATGCATTCAGAACCACCGTCGCAATCGTGGCATTGGCGATGCTCAGCGCATGCGCAACCCCGTTTCGAGCTAATGTCTCACGCTTTCAGGCGATGCCTACCCCCCAGGGTCAGACCTATGTCATCGCGGCCAAGAACGAAGCTGATCGGGGTGGTCTGGAGTTTCGGCAATATGCATCGCTGGTTTCGTCCGAAATGACCCGGCAGGGATATCGTCAGGCCGCCCCGGGCGAGGCTGGCGATTTCACTGTTTCGATGCGCTATGGCGTCGATAACGGGCGCGAACGGGTGGTCCGCACGTCTGGATTTGGTGATCCTTTCTGGGGACGGGGCTGGGGTTATTATGGCCGGGGATTTTATGGCCACCCGCATATTTTGCAGACGCGATATGGCTTTCGCTATGCCCACGGTTTTTACGACCCGTTCCTGTATGGCGGCTTTGGCGGCTATGATGATGTCCGCAGCTATACGGTTTACACCAGCGGGCTTGACCTGACGATTGCCAGCACTGCGACCGGCGAGCGCTTGTTTGAAGGATCGGCAGAGGCGGTGTCGCGGTCGAATGACCTGACTCAGTTGGTGCCCAATCTGGTCGAAGCTCTGTTCACCGGCTTTCCCGGCAACAATGGGGAAAAGCTACGGATTACCATCGCCCCGCCGGAAGGCGGGAGGCGATAAAGCCGCTAGCGCTTGCGCTAGGGGAAGGCTGAACAAACACACGCCCCGCCGGAAGGCGGGAGGAGGCGGTAAAGCCGCTAGCGCTTGCGCTAGAGGAAGGCTGAACAAACACACGCCCCCGCCGGAGCACAGCTATGCCTAGGCGGTCAGCGCACGTCTAATCCGGCGGATGTCGGTATCAAGATCAGCATCGGCCTGGCGCAAAGCCTCGATGGTGCGCACGGCGTGGATGACCGTGCTATGGTCGCGCCCGCCAAAGCGCCGCCCGATCTCAGGAAAACTGCGCGGCGTAAGCTCCTTGGCCAGATACATTGCCACCTGACGCGGCCTAGCCGATGACCGCACTCGGCGCTGTGACGCCATTTCAACCTTGTCGATGCGGTAATGGGCGCACACTGCGCGCTGAATATCCTCTATCGTCACCCGCGAGCGGGATCCGAGCGCCACATCGGCCAAGCGCAGCTGGGCGCTTGCCAGATCAATCGGGGTTTCGGTCAGCGCGGCATAGGCCACCAGCTTGTTGAGCGCCCCTTCGAGTTCACGAACATTGCGAGGAAATTGCTGGGCAATCCAGTCGATCACTACGGTCGGCAGGTCTGCACCCAGCAGCTTTGCCTTGCGCGTCAATATCGCTGTACGCAATTCCAGATCAGGCGGGTCAATATCCGCCACCAAGCCTCCTGCCAGCCGCGACAACAAGCGCTGGTCGATCCCGTCGAGCCGGTGCGGCACCCGATCTGCGGTAATCACCAAGCGTCCGCCGCTCGACACCACATCGTCAAAGGTGTGCAGCAATTCGCTCTGGGTTGAATCCTTGCCGATCACGAACTGGAGATCATCGATGGCCAGCAGATCGACCGCGCGCAGCCGCGCCTTGAATGCCATCATCTCGTTGGCGCGCATTGCCGAGACAAAATCCACCATGAATTTTTCCGCCGACATGACAATGACCCGGGCCTGTGGATTGCGGGCAATCGTTGCGGCGGCAATCGCGTGCAGCAAGTGCGTTTTACCCTGCCCGGTCTCGCCGCGAAGATAGAGCGGATGAA
>JBCKXT010000028.1:0-17365 GCA_038921085.1 Sphingopyxis sp.
ACCGCGCAGCGACAGGATGAAACAGACACCGGCGATCAGATAGGCGAGCATCGCCCAAGCGGGAACAACATGGTTCATTATCCCCCCTCCCCTTCAGGGGAGGGGTCGGGGGTGGGGCAGGCAGGGACAGGCATGACGTGGCGGTTCATCACCGATCCTTTTTCTTATACATCGCCAGCATCCGCGCCGTCACTGCAAAGCCGCCAAAGATGTTGATGCTCGCCAGCGTCACCGCGATCAGGCCGAGCCATTTGGCAACTCCGTCCATGCTCGATACAGCAGGCGCAGCCGCGATCAGCGCACCAACGATGATGACCGAGGAAATCGCGTTGGTCACCGCCATCAACGGCGTGTGCAGCGCGGGCGTGACCGACCAGACGACATAATAGCCGACGAAACAGGCCATCACAAAGATCGAGAGGATTGCGATAAAGTCCATTATGTTCTCCTAAATCCTCTATAAATCCTCCCCGATGGGGGAGGATATTCAGTTGTGGCGCGCTCCCTCATCCCAACAGCCTCTCATGCACAATTTTGCCGCCCATCGTCAGGCGGATGGCATTGCCGATTTCCTCATCCAGCACCGGCCTGCCCGCGTCCTTGTCCCAGAAGGCGCTCAGGAAATTATACAGGTTGCGGCTGAACAGCGCGCTGGCATCGGCAGCCAGGCTCGATGCCATGTTGCTCGCGCCGATGATTGATACGCCGTGTTTGACCACGATTTGCCCCGCCACCACGCCTTCTACATTGCCGCCGCTTTCCGCCGCCAGATCGACGATCACCGAGCCGGCCCGCATCGTCGCGATTTGAGCGTCGCTGATGAGCCGGGGAGCAGCGCGCCCCGGAATCAAAGCAGTCGTGATGACAATATCCTGTTTGGCGATGTGGCTCGACACCAGTTCGGCTTGGGCGGCCTTGTAATCGTCGGACATTTCGGTCGCATAGCCGCCCGCGCCCTCGCCCTCAATCCCCGCCACAGTTTCGACAAAGATCGGCTTGGCACCGAGCGATTGGATCTGTTCTTTGGTGGCCGAACGCACGTCAGTCGCAGAAACCTGTGCGCCCAGCCGCCGCGCGGTGGCAATCGCTTGCAGTCCTGCGACACCGACACCCATGACAAATACTCGCGCTGCGCTGATGGTGCCCGCTGCGGTCATCATCATCGGAAAGGCCCGGCCATAGGCATTTCCCGCCTCCAGTACCGCTTTATATCCGGCGAGGTTCGACTGCGACGACAATATGTCCATCGATTGGGCGCGGGTGATGCGCGGCATCCATTCCATCGCCAGTGCTTCGATCCCCGCTGCGGCATAGCCATCGACCCGCCGCCGTTCGCCGGTGGGGTTAAGTGCGGCTACCAGCCACGCGCCAGCATTTATGCCCTTCAACGCCTTTGGGTCCGGCCCCTGGACCGCCAGAATGACGTCAGCACCTTTCAAGGCGGCGGCGCGCTTGCCTACGGACGCGCCAGCCACAGCATAGTCGGCATCGCTGATCGATGCACCCGCGCCAGCGCCCGCTTCGATAGCAATTTCAGCACCTAGCGCGATGTATTTCTTGACCGTTTCAGGCGTCGCGGCAACCCGCCGCTCACCCTCCGCGCTTTCGCACAAGACTGCAATTTTCATGAATATGTGCCGATCAGCTAATCAAGATGATGACCAACGCCACCACCAGCGCGATGGAAACCATGCTCCATTTGAACATGTTGACAAAGCTAGCATAGTCTTGGTTGGCCGATTTCATGTCGTGCTGCGCCATTACGCTCTCCCTTATTGCTTGCGTTCAAACCATCAGGCGGCTGGCACCCGTGCACTGCATGAGGGCCATAACCCAGAGCACCGGCATCGGGCAAGGCCGGTCCTGAGCCTAAGGGCATAATTAACCTTAGCGCGCTAAAAGCGGGGTCTGCATGTGACCGCGATGTGCGGCGCACAAAGAATTGACGGGTGAATGGGTGGCCACACTTCAAGGTGACCGGATGCTGTTGCTGGTGGATGGCGACGCAGCACATTGCCGCTTTGTCGCCTCCATTGCTGCGCGCGGCGGCTGGCGCACACTGATAGCCGACGATTGCACGATGGCGGTTGCCATGCTCGGCACCCATGATGGCCTGTTGCTAGATGCGATATTGATTGACGAGCGGGCTGGCAGTGGGGATTTGCACGAAACTGTCGCGGCCATGCGCGATTATCGCCCGTCGATGCCGATCCTGTTGATCGGCGAGCCTGGCCGCCGGGCCGGAGCGTTGGCTGCAATCAAAGCCGGATTCAGCGACTTCCTCGACAAGCCGCTTTCAAGTGAACGCCTGCTTGCCGCGCTTGATCAAGCGATCGCACCGCGCAGTCCTGATGAACTGCGCCCCTTGTCTGAGAAATTCCCCGCGCCCCTATCGATCGAAGAAATCATTGGCTCGACCCCCGCGTTTCGCACCGCGCTGGCGATTGCTGCAAAGGCCGCCCGCGCCCGCGTTCCGATTTTAATCGAAGGTGAAGCTGGGACCGGCAAAGCGCTGCTCGCCCATGCCATTCATAGCGCCAGTCTGCGCCCGCGTGCCCCGTTGATAGAGGTGGACTGCGGGCACCATAGCGACGCTATGATCGGGCCGGTGTTGTTCGGATATGAGCGCGGCGCATTTGCCGGTGCGTTTGAACGGCGGATCGGCGAGATGACCCGCGCCGAAGGCGGTACATTCGTGCTCGACCGGATCGAACGTCTGCCGATGGATGTGCAGACGATGCTTGCCGATATGCTCGAAAGTTCTCGCATGACCCCCATCGGCGGCAGCTTAAGCCAGCCGTTCGATCTGCGCTTGATTGCCTGTTCCAGCACATCCTTAAAGCAGCGCGCCCGCGACGGCCTGTTCCGCGAAGATTTACTGGCCCGGATCAGCGTCGCCGAAGTCACCCTGCCGCCATTGCGTGAATGCCGGGTCGACATCGGCGCATTGGCACGCCACCTGCTCAGCCGGATTGCGTTGATGCCAGATATGACCAGCCTGTCGCTGTCAGGTGAACTGGCCGATGCTCTGGCGGCATGGCGCTGGCCGGGTAATGTCCGCCAGTTGCACGATACATTGCTGCGCGCATCATGCCTCGCCACCGGCCCGCAACTCAGCATGGCCGATTTCCCAGGTTTAGTGGCGGAACGAGCGCGTGAACCCGAAGATATGAAAAACGGCAACCCGATGCCCGGCGATGGCATTGGCGTCACCCTGTATCGCGCTGATGGCAATCTGCGACCGCTTCAGGACATCGAGTCTGACGTCATCCGCCTTGCCATCGGTCATTATCGTGGGCGGATGAGCGAAGTGGCGCGGCGGCTGGGGATTGGGCGCTCGACACTGTATCGCAAGCTGGCTGATCTGGGGATTGATACTGCGGCGTAAACAATTGCACCCCCTGTGCTCCGGGCTTGACCCGGAGCGTTGGCCGGATGCGCAGGGATATGTCGACAACGCTCCGGGTCAAGCCCGGAGCACAATCACCCGTTCGCCCTGAGCTTGTCGAAGGGCAGGAGCACATGCTTTGACAGATGGTTCAACCTAAACCGGAGAAACTCTAGCGCGTCAACGCCGAATCCCGCCCTGCCCGCCACACGCGAATTGCCTGCCGGGTGTCGGCGACATCATGCACTCGCAGCAGTTGCGCGCCCATCCCCGCTGCCGCAAACGCCAACGCAACCGATCCGCCGAGCCGGGCGTCTGTGGCTGCTTCACCATCAATCGCGCCGATCATCCGCTTGCGGCTGGCCCCGAACATGACCGGACAACCAAGCCCATGAAACAGTGGCAGTGCATTGATAATCCGTAGATTATCTTCCACCCCCTTGCCAAAGCCGAGGCCCGGGTCGATCACCAACCGCTCGCGCTTGACCCCGGCAGCGACAACCGCATCGATACGTGCGGCCAGCCAATCAAACACATCGAGCACCACATCGCCATAGGCACCGCCAGGCAGTTTGGACATCGAATGGGGGTCGCTGGTCTGGCTCGGGGCGTGCATCAGCACCACCGGACAGTCCGCCGCGATTGCAACCGCCAGCGCCCGGTCGTCATATGCCAGCGCGCCAACATCGTTAATCATACTGGCCCCCGCCGCCAGTGCCGCCTCCATCACCGTGGCTTTGCGGCTGTCGATCGAGACTGCCACTCCGGCCCGTGTCAGCGCTTCGATGACCGGGACAACGCGCTCAATCTCATCACCTTCCCACAGCAGCGGCGCACCAGGCCGGGTCGATTCGCCGCCGACATCGATGATCGCCGCACCGGCGGCAGCCATATCCACCCCAGCGGCGGCGGCGCGCTCAGGATCGCCATATTTGCCGCCATCGGAAAAACTGTCGGGGGTGCAATTCAAAATGCCGATGATCTGCGGCTCGGTGAGGCGGATGGTGCGGCTACCTAATGTCAGTGCGGGCCTAGGCGCGGCCACCGCACCCATTAGCGCATCCGCCCGCTGCGCCAGCGGATCGGGCATCGCAGCGACCCAGTCGGCCATCGCTTCTACCGGCACCAGCGCCTCGCGTTTTGCCCCGCCACCCTCGCGCAACGTCACTTGCCAAGCGGTAAACCACAACATACTCTCGCCAATCCGTGCCACCCGCCCGTCAAGGCCATGCGGGCGTTCGACAAAACAGGTCGGCTGGAAATAGATGCGGCTATCGTTGCCCAGATCGCCCAAGTCGGAAAATTTCAGCGGTTCGAACATCACGCCTCATTGGCCAGCAGCCAATCTTGTCGCACCGCGTCGATAACCCGTAGCCTCTGTCCATCATCGACGTGCCAGAATGTCCAGCCGTTGCACGATGGTGCGTCCTGCAGCACCGCGCCCAATTTGTGAATCGAACCGGTGATAATCCCCATCACCAGCGATCCGTCGGCTCGCACCATCGCTCGCCAGCGGCGTTTGGCATCGGTCAAAATGCTGCCCGGGGCGATCATCCCGCCAGCGACCAGCGCACCAAATGCCACCCGCGTCGCGGCAGTCGGTGCCTGCATCGTCTTTAGCGCGCTTTCGTCGAGCGGCAGTGCCATCGCGATCCGTTCTTCGGCCACTTCGATATAGTTTTCCTCGCGCTCACAGCCGATAAAGTGCCGCCCCAGCCGTTTGGCGACAGCACCGGTTGTGCCGGTGCCAAAGAACGGATCGAGCACGACATCGCCGGGTTTGGTGCAGGCGAGCAACACGCGGTAGAGTAGGGCTTCGGGCTTTTGGGTCGGATGCGCCTTGACCCCGTTGCGTTTCAGCCGTTCTTGCCCGCCGCAAATCGGGATCAGCCAATCGGAGCGCATTTGCAGCTCGTCATTGAGCGTCTTCATCGCCCGATAGTTAAAGGTATAGCGCGCATCTTCGCCCGTGCTCGCCCAGATCAGGGTTTCATGCGCGTTGGTAAAGCGGGTGCCCTTGAAATTTGGCATCGGGTTGGCTTTGCGCCAGACAATATCGTTGAGGATCCAATATCCCTGATCCTGAAGCGCGGTGCCGACGCGAAAAATATTGTGATAACTGCCAATCACCCAGATCGATCCATTGGGTTTAAGGATGCGCTTTGCCTGCTTGAGCCAGGCATGGGTAAAGCGATCATAGGCGGCGAGGCTGTCAAACTTGTCCCAGTCATCATCGACCGCATTGACCTGGCTGCCATCGGGCCGGAACAAGTCGCCGCCCAGTTGCAGATTATAGGGCGGGTCGGCAAAAATCATGTCGATGGACGCCGCGGGCAACGACCGCATGGTCGCGATGCAATCACCCTTGATGATGCTGTTGAGCGGGAGCGAGGGTGCGTCTTTTTTGGCTTCCCCTATCGCAAGCGATAGCGCATCTTTTTTGGCTTCCCCTATCGCAAGCGATAGCGCGACTTTTTTGGCTTCCCCTATCGCAAGCGATAGCGCGACTTGCCCACCCTTTTGCCTGACCGAAACACGTTCCATTACACCCATCACGCACCCCTGCGACGCCATTAGCACCAAAGGAAACCCGTTTGAATCCTAAGGATTCCGAGGTCAAGCATCATGGTAAACAGGAAGTTTCGAAAAATGGTTAACGGGTGCCTAGGTGGGGGAGAACGAAATGAGTCCGAACGCAGCATGATGGGTCAATCACCCCGCAAGCGACTCAACCCCTTGTGGTGTGACCAAAAAGACTCGCTCGCTTGGAAAAAGGGTTACGGCAGCAGCGATGCTATATTTTGCCTTCCCCTATCGCAAGCGATAGCGGTTACTTGGCCTTCCCCTATCGCAAGCGATAGCGGCCTGCCTGACCGGTGCAAAGCTGCGGCGGTGGATTGGGCATGGGCCGTGCCGGTAAAGGGCCACCATATGCGCTGCGGTGCCATAGCCTTTGTGCTGCGCAAATCCATAGTCCGGCCAGCGCCGGTCCGCATCAACCATCAACCGGTCGCGATGCTCCTTGGCCAGTATGCTCGCCGCAGAAATGCATGGATGGATGGCGTCGCCGCCAACCACCGCAGTTGCCGGATAGGACCATTTGGGCAAGCGGTTGCCATCGACGAGGATTGTGAACGGATACTCCCCCACGCCAAAGTGTAGTGCGTGTCCCCCCTCCCCTTCAGGGGAGGGGCCGGGGGTGGGGCTGTGCCCGCCAGCGCCATGAGGGCCGACAGTCCCCACCCCAACCCCTCCCCTGAAGGGGAGGGGCTTGCACTGCGGCAGCGCGACCAGCGCGTCCACTGCACGGCGCATCGCCAGCATGGTGGCTTGCAATATGTTGATCGTATCGATCTCGGCAACGCTGGCCTCGCCAAGAGCATAAGCGCACCGCTCGAAAATCTGCGCCTCCAGCACCGCGCGCCGCCGCGCCGACAGTTTCTTGCTGTCGTCCAGCCCGGCTATGCCGCCGGGACACAGAATGACTGCCGCCGCAACCACCGGCCCAGCCAGCGGCCCGCGCCCGGCCTCATCGACCCCGATAATCATATCCTCCACGGCGGGTAGCGGCGGTTCTCGCCCGCATGATAGAGGCAGATGCTGTTGCCATGGGGGTCACGCAGCCGCGCCTCGCTCCAGCCCCAGCTTTCGGCGCACGGCATTTGGTCAATGACCATACCCGTCGCCGCCAGTTCGTCGCACCAGTGCTGTAGCCGGGCACTCTCGAAATAGACGGTTGTTGCAGGCTCGTCGGCCACAGCTGCAGGATGGATAGAAATGGTGACACCATTCGCCGCCTCGAACCGAGCATAGCCGTTCGATGGACTGTCGACGATCTGGGTCAGGCCGAGCGCACGGTAAAAAGCAGCCGATGCCGCATAATCGCTGGCCCCTACGGTGATCTGGTTGAGCACCGGGCCGGTCAACACCCCATCATTGCGCACATTCTGATGCCCCATCGGGCCATGGCCTCCACCTAGCCCCGGCGCACCATGCAACGCCAGCCGCACGAACAGCCGCGCCCGTTCGCACGCATCCTGGACCCCAAGTCCCTGCCCCATCAGCGTTGCAATCGCGCTCGCCAATGTGCAACCGGTGCCGTGCGTATGCAGCGTGGCGATCCGTTCGCTGCTCCATGCGACACTCTGGTAGAATGCAAGATCGAGCCGGTCGATGATGGTGTCACCATCGCCGTGACCGCCCTTGATGAACAGCGCGATGTTCCGCCTCAACAGCGCCTCGCGCCCGCCCAATGCCGCGAGTTCGGGCAAGTTGGGTGTGGTCAATGTGGCGATCCGCATCAGCGCGTCAAATGCCGCAATCGTCTGTGCATCGGCCAGCGTGGCCCCGCTTGTCGCCACCATGACGGGGTCAAACACAATCGGGACCGCACGAAACTGATCGCTAGCCAACAGGTCAGCCACCGCCAACGCAGTTGCGGCGCTACCGATCATGCCAATCTTGATCGCATCGACCCCTATGTCGCTGACGACGGAGTCAATTTGGGCCAGCACCATGTCGGTCGGCACCAAGTGCACCGCCTGCACCCCGACCGTATTTTGCGCGGTCACGGCGGTGATCGCGGTCATCGCATGCCCGCCGAGCATCGTCACCGTCTTGATGTCCGCCTGAATGCCAGCACCGCCGCCCGAATCTGATCCTGCGATGATGAGGATGCGGGCGGTCATAACTGGCGTCCCCAGCCCTCGTCACCCTGAACTTGTTTCAGGGTCCATGGTCTGAGCGTGCCGCGAGCGCGGCGCTGCCGGTGAGGGTGGGCCATGGATGCTGAAACAAGTTCAGCATGACGAATATAATGAAGAGTCACACCTTATACTTTCGCTCCGTCGATGCCGGAAACTTGACCAGCATCTGCGCTGAGCGCATCGGCCGGTCGAGCAAGTCACCGCCGCAATTGGGGCATAATTCGTCAAGCCGGTCAGTGCAATTCGCGCAAAATGTGCATTCGAACGAACAGATAAACGCGCCGTGCATCTGCGCGGGTAAATCCACGCCGCATTTCTGGCAATCAGGTCTCATTTCCAGCATATTACGCTACCGCCTTGCCAATTGATTCACAGATAGTTTCGACCACGCGGGTCACCATCTCGGCATCGTCGCCTTCGGCCATAACCCGGATGACGGGTTCGGTCCCCGATGGGCGGATGACCAATCGGCCAGTGCCCGCCAACGCCCGTTCGCCATCGGCAATCGCCGCCTTGACACTGGCATCTTCTAACGGCGCTTTGCCCTTGGCATAACGGACATTCTTGAGCAGTTGCGGCACCGGGTCAAACTGGTGCAAAAATGCACTGGCGCGCTGTCCGCTGTCGATCAATGCGGCGAGCAGTTGCAGCGCAGCGATGGTGCCGTCGCCGGTGGTTGCATGGTCGGACAGGATGATGTGGCCGGACTGTTCGCCGCCGACGTTAAACCCGCCTGCCCGCATCCGTTCGTGCACATAGCGGTCGCCGACCTGGGTCCGCTCCAGCGTCAGCCCCTTTGCGGAAAGGCAGCGTTCCAGCCCAAGGTTCGACATCACAGTCGCGACCACACCGCCGCCGCGCAGCAACCCGGCCTGTGCCCAACTGATGGCGATTGCCGCCATAATCTGGTCGCCATCGACAATTTTGCCCAGCTCATCGACGACAATCAGACGGTCGGCATCGCCATCGAGCGCGATGCCGATGTCCGCTCCGCTGGCGACCACGGTTTCCTGGAGCAATTGCGGATGGGTAGAGCCGCATCCATCGTTGATGTTGCGGCCATTGGGAGTGACTCCGATTGCGACCACTTCGGCCCCCAATTCCCACAGCGCAGTGGGAGCGGTGTTGTACGCCGCACCATTGGCACAATCGATGACAATTTTCAGCCCGTCGAGCCGGACGCTCTCGGGCAGGCTGGCCTTGACCGCATGGATATAGCGGCCACGCGCATCCTCGATCCGCCGTGCTCGCCCGATGTGCTGGGCGTCGGCCAACATCGGCGGCTGGTCGAGCAGCGCCTCAATCGCCAGTTCATCGGCATCGGACAGTTTGAAGCCATCGGGGCCGAACAATTTGATGCCATTATCCTGATAGGGGTTGTGGCTGGCGGAAATCATCACCCCCAAGTCGGCGCGCATCGAGCGGGTCAGCAAAGCCACGGCGGGCGTCGGCATCGGCCCGACCTGGACCACGTCCATGCCGACCGCAGTAAATCCGGCGACCATCGCATTTTCCAGCATATAGCCCGACAGCCGTGTATCCTTGCCGACCACCACCCGGTGGCGGTGGCCACCGCGCAAGAAATGGCAACCCGCCGCCATCCCGACCCGCATCGCCACTTCGGCGGTCATCGGTGCAACATTAGTCAGGCCGCGAATGCCGTCGGTTCCAAAAAATCGTCTTCTCATGGTTGGCTGGATAGTGCGCGCTGCGCGAATTGCCAAGATGCTAGGTTAATGTTGCGCTTCCCCTAGCGTAAACGCTAGCGCGTTCCTGTCTGGCCTTTCCCGTCGGCAGGCCGACGCGGCGCGGGCTTGTCTCGCTTCCCCTAGCGCAAGCGCTAGCGCTGTGGCACGGCGCGCACCATGACGATCCTCGGAACCACCACCGCATCCATTCCCAATGCCCGGATGGCGGTGCTGTTCATGGTGATGCTGGTCGCCGCCGCTGGCAATACCGCAATGCAATCGATTCTACCGGCACTGGGCACAAAGCTGGGTATCGGCGATGTCTGGGTCAGCTTGGCGTTCAGTTGGTCGGCGCTGCTGTGGGTGATCACCGCACCGCGCTGGGCCCGCCAGTCCGACCGGCGCGGACGAAAAGCGTTGATGGCGCTGGGGATTGCCGGATTTTCCGCCTCGATGCTGCTGTGTGGACTGGTGCTGTGGGCCGGACTCGAAGGATTGATGAGCGCGGGTCTGACCTTTGTCTTGTTCGCCCTGTTCCGCAGTCTTTATGGCGGCTTTGGTTCGGCAGCGCCGCCCGCTGTCCAGGCCTATGTCGCATCGCGCACCGAGGCCGCCGAACGGACCAAGGCGCTCGCTCTGGTAGCCTCGTCGTTCGGGCTGGGCACGGTCATCGGCCCGAGCATCGCACCCTATCTGATATTGCCGGTATTCGGGCTGTCGGGGCCATTATTCGTATTTGCGTTAATCGGGGTCGTGGTAATCATCGCGCTGCGCATCATGTTGCCCGATGATACCCCGCGATTTGCTGTGCGCGGCCGGGTCAGCGCCTATCCCGCAGCGGGCAGCGGGCCTGAACCGATTGATGCATCAGACACGGGCGGCGACACCGGCAGCGACTACGACAACGATTATATCCCCGGCGAGGGCGAGGTGATTGAGCGGATCGGCTGGACCGACCCGCGGGTGCGCGGCTGGAACATTGCCGGGCTGGTCGGCGGCCATGCCCAAGCGATGACGATGGGGGTCATCGGCTTTCTCATTCTGGATCGCCTGAACTTGCGGGCAACCCCCGACCTTGCCGCTGAGCCGACCGGCCACGTCCTATGGATCGGAGCGATTGCCACCTTGTTCGCACAATGGGCGTTGATCCCGTTGCTGTCGCCAAAACCCCGGACTGCGGTGATCGTCGGATCGGCGATTGGCGGCGCGGGCGCGCTGCTCATCGGCCTGTCGTCAACTCTGCCCACCATCAGCGCCGGCTTTGCCATCGCCCTGCTCGGGTTTGGCCTGTTTCGGCCCGGCTTTACTGCGGGCGCATCACTGGCGGTGCCGCGTGCCTTGCAGGGACAAGTCGCGGGGCAGACCGCATCGATCAATGGCGCGGCTTATATTGTCGCACCGGCGCTAGGGGTGGCGCTGTATGGCTGGCACGCAGAACTGACCTTCATCTTGATCGCCACGATCAGTCTGGGCTTGTCGATCTGGGGCTGGAACGGCCTGCGCACGACCGAGCCGCCGACAATTGTGCGATAACCCTTGCCGCCTAATCAATCCGGCACCCATGGTCATAAACTCATAACTAGCACCATCGAGGTTTGCAGCGATTTTGTTCAGTGCGAGAAGGCAGACTGCGGGAATATGTCAATATTTCAAGGGCTGCCGACGCAGCAATGGACAAAATCGGGCAAATCCTAAAGGACATCAAAATGGCTTCCATCTCGAACGAAAATACTCTGGCAGATAGCGCGACTATCCGCTGCGAGCATTTTCGCCCGATATATTCGCCATTTTGACGCCTCGGCAGTGTTAGTTATGAGTTTATGACCTAGGTTCAGCCAACGCTGGCTGTCACAATCTTGCCCGGTTCGCGCGGTGGTTCACCCTTGGGCAGGGCATCGACATGTTCCATGCCGCTTTCGACCACGCCCCACACCGTGTATTGCTGATCGAGAAACTTAGCGTCATTCAGACAGATGAAGAACTGGCTGTTGGCGCTGTTGGGGCTTTGCGACCGCGCCATCGAACAGACCCCTCGAATGTGCGGCTCCGCGCTAAACTCCTGATCCAGATCGTCCAATTTGGAACCGCCCATGCCGGTGCCGGTGGGATCGCCGCCCTGGGCCATAAAGCCGCTAATGACGCGGTGAAAAATCACTCCGTCATAAAAACCCTGTTTGGCGAGGATGACGATCCGCTCGACATGGCCGGGCGCGAGGTCGGGGCGCAGGCGGATGACGACATCGCCGCTGCCATTGCCGGTATCGAGGTTAAAGGTCAGAGTTTGAGCGGTCACAGGCTTGTCCTTAGTCTGGAGTATGAATCGGATTGCATCGCGCCTTTTCTCGCTTCCCCTAGCGCAAGCGCCAGCGCGCCATAACGCTGTCGCACCGCCACGTCACCCATTTCCTATTCAACCGATATTGACAACAGGTCGGTGATTGCCATTCGCAGTGCATCGTCCTATCCCCCGCACGGTCGGAGCACGGTCGGAGCACGGGCGGCGCACGGGCGTCCCATTGGGTCAACACGAAAAAGCCAAGGCATCAGCCAACGCAGTTTAGGGAAGCGCGGCCATGACCGAATTTGAGCGCCCATCCCTAAGCGATGCCGACCGCAAGAATGCTGGCCGCACCCAAGCCAGGTCGCGCATTGACCTGCCCCACGAAGTCACCGACCAGCTCGACGAGGATGACCGGCTGCGTCCGGCCTTTGTCCGTGCAGTGCTGGAGGCAGTGTGGGCCGGTGATAGCGAAACCGCCCGCGAACTGGTCCGCCCCCTGCACCCGGCTGACCGTGCCGATCTGATCGAGCTGGCCCCTGAATACGAACGCGCCAAGCTGGCCGCCGCGCTGGGCGATCTGATCGACGGCGACGTCATTGCGGAAATGAACGATTATGTCCGAGAGGATATTGTCGATGCGCTCAATCCCGAACAGGTCGCTGATCTGGCTTCCGAGCTCAACACTGACGACGCGGTGGCGATCATCGAAGATATGGAGGCGGAGGATCAAGCAGCGGTGCTCGCGGCGATGGACCCAGAAGACCGCGCCGCAATTGAGGACGCGCTATCCTATCCCGAAGAATCCGCCGGTCGCCTGATGCAGCGCGATCTGGTTGCTATCCCTGAACATATCACCGTCGGCGATGTCATCGACATGCTGCGCGAAGATCATGAGCTGACCTCTGATTTCTGGGAAATCTATGTCGTCGATCCGATGCACAAGCCGGTCGGATTTTGTCAGCTGTCATGGATATTGCGGACCCCGCGCGCCATCCGGATCAGCGACGTGATGATGCGCCAGCAAACATTGATCCCGGTCGATATGGATCAGGAAGAAGTCGCGCTCAGGTTCCAGAAATATGCCCTGATTTCCGCCGCCGTCATCGATGATGCCGGGCGGCTGGTCGGCATGATTACCGCCGATGATATCGTTCACATCATCCAGGAAGAAGCGGGCGAAGACGTGCTGCGCCTGTCGGGGGCGGGCGAAGGCGACATCAATGAAAGCCCCGCCGAGAGTTATCGCGGGCGCATCCGCTGGCTGGTTGCCAATCTGGGCACAGCATTGGTCGCATCCACCGTCATCAGTTTCTTTGGTGCTGCGATCGAACAGATGGTGGTTCTCGCCATATTGATGCCGATTGTCGCGGGGGTTGGCGGCAATGCCGGAACCCAGACTTTGGCAGTAACCGTGCGCGCCATCGCCACCAACCAACTGACCCAATCGAACACAAGGCGGGCGATCATGCGCGAAGTGACGATTGCCCTGTTCAACGGGGCGACCATCGCCCTGCTCGCTGGGGTCGGGGTTACTTTATGGTCGGGTGACTGGCATCTGGGTGCGGTGATCGCGGCGGCGATGCTGACCAATATCTTGATCGCGGGCCTCGCCGGGGTCGTCATCCCGGTGACGCTCGACCATTATGACCAAGACCCGGCGGTGGCGAGCAGCGTGTTCGTGACGATGATTACCGATTCGATGGGCTTTCTCGCTTTCCTTGGCCTTGCTGTGCTGAGCGGTCTGGTCGCCTTGTAATATTCTGTTGCAACCGCTTTCCTACAGCGGTCAGGCGGCATATCATGCGCGGGTCAGATACAGGTTTGCCGCTACCTGCCCGACCACAATATGGCCAACTGTATTAAGTTGATACCACACCGCTGTAACCCGCAGGCGACCGTAGTTTACCCCCTGTTTTAGTGTCAACCAACCTCCGGCGTGGCGGGCTCGGGGACTTGGCGATCACATTATCATTTGCAACCGCTGCGGCCATGGGGTTAGCGTGCATCCATGAAACAACATTTCCTGCTGCGCGCCATTGCGACGCTTATCGCCCTTGCTCCCATAGCTCTGTCGTCTGCGGCTCTGGCACGACCGATGACGGCACAGGATCTGGCGACGCTGAACCGGGTTGGTGCACCTGCAACATCGCCCGCTGGCCGCTGGCCCGCTGGTCACTGGGTCGTCTATCAACTAACCGAGACCAACCCCGAAAGCTATGCCCGCAGCACCGCGCTGTGGATCGTCAATACCATGACACCGGATCGCAGCCCGCAGCGGATTGCCGACGCCCCCGATGCCAATGAAACATCCCCGGCATTTTCGTCCGATGGCCGCCGACTTTATTTTGTCTCGAACAAGTCGGGCCGCGACCAATTGTGGTTTGTCACTCTGCCGACGGGTGCTGACCCGATGGGCAGCATGGTGGCGGCACCCGTGCAGGCGAGCGATACCCGCGCCGAAGTGGCTGGCTTTACCCTCTCGCCCGATGGCCGCAGCGTCTTGATGTGGGGCGACATTGCCCATGACTGCGCGCAATTCGGCTGCGAAGAAAATGGCGACCGCTCGGCACAGGGGCCGGGGTCGGGCAGGGTCTATGACCAGCAATTTATCCGCCACTGGGACAGTTGGGAAACCCCCGGCGTCTATAGCCGCGCCTTCACCTTTGCGCTGGGCAGTGACGGCCGGATTGCTGGCGCGCCGGTGGCGATTGGTGCGGAACTGGTCGGCGACACCCCGTCCAAACCCTTTGGCGGCGGCGATGAATTGGCGTGGAGCGCGGACAGCCGCAGCGTTTATTTCACCCTGCGCATCGCCGATGCCAATGAACCGCGCTCGACCAACCTTGATGTCTATGTCGCCCCCGCTAATGGTGGCCCTGCCACCAATTTGACTGCGGGCAATACGGCCACCGACACATTGCCTGCCCCATCGCCCGATGGCCGCTGGCTGGCTTGGGCAGCAATGGCACGGCCCGGTTACGAGGCGGACCGTCAAGTGCTGATGCTGCGGGATCTGCGCAGCGGTGCGGTGCGGGCATTGACCCAAGGCTGGGACCGTTCGGTGGACAGCATCGCCTGGGCACCCGACAGCCGCAGCCTGATTGTCACCGCCCAGGATGTGCTCGACCACCCCGCATTCAGGGTCAACCTGCGCAGCGGCGCTGTCACGCGGCTACGCCTCAAACCATCGGAGGACGAAGGCACCATCGGCTCGGTCATTCCGCTGGCCAATGGCCGGTTCGCCTATACCGCCGCATCGCTGACCAGCCCGCCTGATGTCTGGACGCGCGATGCCAATGGCAATTTGCGCAACCTGTCCGCCGCCAATGCAGCGCGCATGGCCGAGCTGGACCCGGTCACGGTCCAGCGCTTCTCCTTTCCCGGAGCCAATGGCGATAGGGTGTGGGGGCAAATCGTGGTGCCCTCGGGCGGCAGCGCCGATATGCCAACGGTGCTGCTGGTCCATGGCGGTCCGCAAGGCAGTTTCGGCAATGGCTGGTCAACCCGCTGGAACCCGATGCTGTTCGCCAGCGGCGGCTTTGCCGTTGTCACCGTCGATTTTCATGGGTCGACCGGATATGGTCAGGACTTTACCGACAGCATCAACCGCAACTGGGGCGGCTGGCCGCTTGAGGATTTGCGGCTGGGGATGGTCGCAGCCGATGCAGCCAACCCTGCCGTCAACCCTGCCAACGCCTGTGCCGCGGGCGGCAGCTATGGTGGCTATATGATGAACTGGATCGCTGGTAACTGGCCAGATGGTTTCCGTTGCTTGGTCAACCATGCGGGTGTGTTTGACCTGCGCGCCATGGCCTTTGAAACCGAGGAGCAATGGTTCGACGAATGGGATCATGGCGGGCCGTGGTGGGATCGCACCGACGCCGAACGCTGGAACCCGGTCAACCACGTCACCAACTGGCGCACGCCGACTTTGGTGATCCATGGCGAAAAGGATTACCGCATCCCCTATAGCCAGTCGCTCGCCGCCTTTACCGCGCTCCAGCGCCAGGGGATTGCATCGCGGCTGCTGGTCTATCCGGATGAAAACCACTGGATATTAAAGGGGCGCAACTCCGTCCAATGGTACGCGCAAGTCTTTGCATGGATGCGCCAATACACTGGCCGCGACCGCTCGCTCGACATCATGGCGGCGCCAGAGCGCGCAACCCCGATTGCACAATAGGTCACGATGATGGGTATATATGGCATATTGACGGAAGTTCGTGATGGAACGTTGGTGGTGTCCGTCCATCGCCCGCCCCTTAATGCCCTGACAGCCGAGTTGCTGGAGGCCGGTATAGTGCTGACGGGCCATGGCAGCGCCTATACCGTCGGGGTCGATACCAAAATTGCAGCAGCGCTCGACCGGGATGGAAGAATCCGCCTGTTGAATGCAGTGAATGCGTTTACGGCGGCGCTATACCGGCTGCCTTGTGCGGTGGTTTCGGCTGTGAATGGCCACGCGATCGGCGCTGGCGGCATCATGTGTATGGCAAGTGACTGGACGGTGATCGCCGATACAGAGTTAAAAATCGGTCTGCCCGAAGCCAAAGCGGGGCTACCCTTTCCCGAAGTGCCAAGTATAATCATGGCGCACGCGATCGACCCCGTCTGGCGCAGGCGTTTGGCGCTATCGTCCATGCTTTTAGGTCCGGCAGGCGCGGTGACAGCTGGATTGGCGGACGAGGTTGTCGGGCCAGACCAACTGATCGAAACCGCCATGGAGCGGGCCCGCACCCTTGATGGACAAGCCGCATTTCGACAGATCAAGGCCGATCAAAGACGTGCGGCTCTGGACGAAATAACGGCAATTACGCCAAGAAGCTGACGCGCTTGACTTGTCAGCGCGGGGCGCTGCTGGTGACTTGTCAGCGCGGGGCGCTGCTGGTGGCTTGTCAGCACGGGGCGCTGCTGGCAAAGGCAGCGGCATGACTGATACGCCTGCATCCGCGCCAGAAACGCCCACCGAAACTGGCCTGCCCAAGACATTTGACCCCAAGGTGATCGAGGCACGCTGGGCTGCGCATTGGGAAAGCGCCGGCCTGTTCCGCCCGCACCGGCCCGACGCCACCCCCTATACCATCGTCATGCCGCCGCCCAACGTCACTGGCGCGCTGCACATTGGCCATGCGCTGGACATCACTTTGCAGGACGTGCTGATCCGATACGAACGGCTGCGCGGCAAGGATGCGCTGTGGGTGGTCGGCACCGACCATGCGGGCATCGCGACCCAGATGGTGGTTGAGCGGCAGATGGCGGCGATGGGCAAGAAGCGAACTGACTTCGGCACTGAAACAATCTC
>JBCKXT010000029.1:0-13748 GCA_038921085.1 Sphingopyxis sp.
GGCGCAAGCAATGAGCAAGACTTATCGGCTATGGACGCACAGATGAATCGCAATCCGCCTCGATCAGACGCAGATGCAGCAATGCTATCTGGCCGCGCTAGCCAAGCTGGCCAAGCACCTTCGCGCGCGGAAACCGTGCTGCTGCTGTCCTTTGCGCGCCGCGACAGTTTGGCCGATCAGCTCAGCAAGCTGGGGTTTCAGGTGGTTGCAGCGCGGCGGGCGCAAGGGATTGTCAGGCGTTTTCTGGCGCTGGATTGCGCGCTGGTGGTGCTGGATGCCCGCGATGCGCTGGACCAAGCGCGGATTGCCGCAGAAGCACTGTCGTCGCACGTGATGGCGGCAAAGGCCAATGTGCTGTTGCTGTATGATCGCAAAGATGCCGAACAACTGGTCGCCTTTGCCGACAGCGGGATTACCGCAATGTTGCCAGCCCCATGGCACTCCTCAGAACTCACACTGGCGATTGCCTTGGCGCGACGTCAAGCTGGCCCGTTGCTGCGAAACCACGCGCCAGTGCGCCAGTTGTGGTGGCACGGCAATGTCGCCAGTGGCACCATCCACATCGATCAAGCATCAGATAGCATCATCCGTGATGCGCTGACACACAATATCGGCAATCTTCGCAGCGCTGTCGCCGCCTTGTCGGGCAGTGACCGGCAGCGGGCGATGGCTGCTTGCCGCAAATTGCGTCGCGATGGTGGCTATGCCGCCTTTGCCCAGCAACAGTTGCCGGCGGGCCTTGATGGGCAATTGGTCCATCATCTGGTGATGACGGGGCCGCGTCTGGCCGGGCATGTAGAGTGGCTGGATGCCGGTAGTGGCGCTGAGCCTATGGACGCGCATCATCAGCAAATGGGTCTGACGCCATTTGCCAAGGGACTGAGCTTGGCCCGGTCTGCCTTGGTCGGGGTGGACAGTAGATTGACCGTCGCACTGATTCAGATTGAGGGCCTCGAGGGTTACAATGACAGCGCTGGCAAAGCGGCGGTCGATGCGCTGCTCCGCAGCTTTGCAAAACAGCTCAGCCGATCACTGCGCCAGGAAATCGGATCGGCGGCGGTGGCGACGTGGGTCAGCACCAGTCGCTTTGCGGTCATCGCCGAATCGGCTGGCGACGAATGGCGTCTGGGTATCGAGCTGCGGTTGTTGGCCGGGGCGCTGAAAGAATCGGTGCTGGCTTCGGCCCATCCCGCATTGGGCCTGAGGCTATCGAGCGGGGCGCTGGCTGCGGGCGATACGGCGGATAGCATTTTTGCGCGACTGGCAAAGCGTCTGGCTGTGCCGCAATCAGTGGTGCGGCAACTGGATGTGCAATCAGCGCTGTCGCTGGGGCAAATCAAAGTCCGTTTCCAACCGCAATTTGACTTAGCTGATGACAGGTTGGTTGGGGCAGAGGCATTGGCGCGCTGGCAGCACCCGAAATTGGGTGAGCTAAGTGGCGCTAGCTTGTTCAGCGCGGCAAATGCTGCTGGCTTGCAGCCAGAGGTCAGCGCAGCGGTCTGGCGATTGGCGCTGGCTGCGATGGCCCAATGGCCCGAAGACATGACCCGCTTGCGGATTGCCCTCAACGTCACAGCCCAAGACATCGCTGATCCTGCTTTGGCGGCGCACATGCTCCAGCTTGCCGCACAGCAGGGCATCTCCCCTGAGCGTTTGACGGTGGAGGTGACAGAAAGCGCGACCATTGCGCGTCCGGACCAAGCTGCGGCAAACCTCGCGGCGTTGCGTCAGGCCGGGGTAAAGGTCGCGCTGGATGATTTCGGGACCGGATATTCGGGCCTGGCATGGCTCAAACAACTGCCGGTGGATTACATCAAGATCGACAGTGGCTTCACCCGCGATGCCAGTGGTTCAAAGCGCGACCAAGCCATTTTGCAAGGGGTGGTGGATTTGGCGCACGGGCTTGGCCTCGACGTTCTGGCCGAAGGGGTCGAGCGCGACGAGCAGCGGCTGCAATTACGCGCTATCGGCTGCCGCTGGTATCAGGGCTATTTGCGGGCGCCCGCGCTTTCCAGTTCCAGTTTTGTCGAGTTTGTCCAGTCCAATGGGACATCATCCTAACCGGCGATCCGCGCTAGCCCCTTGGACAATTGCACCGCACCACCCAGCCGCGCTGCCGCGCTGGGCCAGTTGCGGGTGATCGCCAATTTACTGTCGGGGCGCAGCTTGGCGGTTCCTTGGAGCCGGGCGACATAGCTAATCAGTCCTTCGACATTGGGCGGATCATCGTTGTGGAATGCCACCAGCGCGCCCTTTGGTCCGATGTCTAGCCGGGCGATGCGGGCGGTCGCTGCGTTCAGCTTTATCTCCATCAGCAACAGCAGATTCTTGGTCGCGTCAGGTAATGGTCCGAACCGGTCGATCATTTCCCCCGCAAAACTGTCAATTTCGGCCCTGTCCGCCAAGTCATTGAGGCGGCGATACAGGCCCATGCGCACGCCGAGATCGGGAATATATGCTTCCGGCAACATGATCGGCGCATCGACGGTGATGATGGGGGAGAATTTCTCCTGTGGCCGCGCAAGGCCAGCACCTTCGGCGCGGGCGACCATGATCGCTTCTTCGAGCATTGACTGATATAGTTCAAACCCGACTTCGCGGATATGTCCAGATTGCTCATCGCCGACCAGATTGCCGGCCCCGCGAATGTCGAGATCATGGCTGGCGAGCTGAAAACCAGCACCGAGCATGTCGAGATCGAGCAAAATCTTGAGCCGTTTCTCTACGGTTTCGGTCATCACCCGGTCCGCCGGGGTGGTGAGATAGGCATAGGCCCGGGTCTTTGCCCGGCCAACCCGTCCACGGATTTGATAGAGCTGGGCCAGACCAAAACGGTCGGCGCGATGGACGACGAGTGTGTTGGCGCTGGGAATGTCCAGCCCGCTTTCGATGATCGTGGTCGATACCAGAACATCGTATTTGTGGTCATAAAAAGCACTCATGCGTTTTTCTATCTCGCCCGCAGCCATCTGTCCGTGGGCGATGACATAGCTCACTTCGGGCACTTTTTTACGCAGAAAATCCTCTATTTCGGGCAGGTCGGCGACACGCGGGGTGACGAAAAAGCTCTGTCCGCCGCGATAATGTTCGCGCAGCAATGCTTCTCGCAACACCACCGGATCCCAGGGCATGACATAGGTTCTAACAGCGAGCCGATCGACCGGCGGAGTCTTGATGACGCTAAGGTCGCGCAGGCCCGACATCGCCATTTGCAACGTCCGGGGGATCGGCGTGGCGGTTAAGGTCAGGACATGGACATCGCTCTTGAGCGATTTCAGCCGTTCCTTGTGGACCACCCCAAACCGCTGTTCCTCGTCAACGATGACCAGCCCCAGATTGCTGAACGCCACCGCTTTGGAGATAATCGCATGGGTGCCGATGACGATGTCGATCTGGCCACTGGCCAGGGCTTCGCGGGTAGCCTTTGCCTCGGCGGCGGGCACCAGCCGCGAGAGGCGACCGATATTGACAGGAAAGCCCCTGAACCGCTCAACAAAATTGCTGTAATGCTGGCGGGCGAGCAATGTCGTCGGGCACACCAATGCGACCTGCATCCCCGCCATCGCTGCGACAAATGCCGCCCGCAACGCCACCTCTGTCTTGCCAAAGCCGACATCACCGCAGACCAACCGGTCCATCGGCTGACCGGCGGCCAAGTCACTCAAGACATCGCCAATCGCGCGATCCTGATCGTCGGTTTCGCTGTAGGCAAAGCGGTTGACGAACTCGGGGTAGCTGGCGTCTGGTGCCAAGATTTCAGAGGTCCGCAATGCCCGCTGTGCCGCTGTCGCCAGTAATTCGCCAGCAATCTCGCGGATCCGATCTTTCATTCGGGCGCGGCGGCGTTGCCAGGCTTCTCCTCCCAATTTATCGAGCGCCACGCCTTCGCTCTCGCCGCCATAACGCGACAGCACGTCGAGGTTTTCGACCGGCACGAACAGCTTGTCGCCGCCCGCATAGGTCAGCCACACGCAATCATGGGGCGACTGGCCGACCGGGATGGAAACCAAACCTTGATAGCGCCCGACCCCATGGTCACGGTGAACCACCATATCCCCCACCGCCAATGTCGCCATTTCTGCGAGAAAGGCGTCGGCGCTCTTGCGGCGTTTGCGGGCGCGGATCAACCGGTCGCCCAGCACATCCTGTTCGGAAATGACGCTGATGCTGGCGGTGACAAACCCATGGTCGAGCGGCAGGACAACCGCCGCTGTGGTTTCGCGACCAGCGAGGCTTAGCGCATCATGCCAATCATTGGTAGGAATGATGGATAATGACCCATGTTCTTTTAGCAATCCGATCAGGCGGTCGCGTGCACCAAGCGAATAGCTGGCGATGACAGTCTTGCGGCCAGCGGCGCGCTCAACCGCCAAATGCGCCACTAAAGCGTCGTAAACATTGGCCTGGGCAGCCCGTTCCGGCGCAAAATCTCGCGCGGCATGGCTGCTCACAGCAATGGTGGAGGCGCTTGGTGGCTCATCAAATGGCGTGGCAAGGTGGATGGGATGACTGGCGATGGCCGTGGCCCAATCATCGAGCGTCAGATAGAGCTGATCGGGCGATAATGGTCGATAGGCACCGGGAGATGATCGTGCCGCCTCCATCCGGTTATCGTGATAATCGTTGATCGCCTCAAAGCGCGATTGCGCAGCGGCGATGCTGCCCAGGTCGCGGATCGCGAGAGTGTTTTCGTCAAGATGGCTAAACAGCGTGTCGAGCCGATCCTCGAACAAGGGCAGCCAATGGTCCATCCCGGATTGTCGGCGGCCATCCGATATCGCCTGATAGAGCGGATCACTGGTTGCGCTCGCGCCAAACAAGTCGCGATAACCGGAGCGAAAGCGCTTGATACTCGCCGGGTCGAGCAAAGTCTCTGCTGCGGGCAACAGCAGTAACTCCCGGGCGGTGCCGCTTGAGCGTTGGTCCTCGGGACTGAAACGGCGCAGCGATTCAATTTCATCGCCAAAGAAATCAAGCCGGTAGCCAAGTTCGTCGCCCGCCGGAAACAGATCGACGATACTACCGCGCACGGCAAACTCGCCATGATCGGCGACCGTATCAACCCTAGCATAGCCCTGTGCCGCCAGCATTTCTGCCAACTGGTCGCGGTCGATGCGGGCACCAGCGCTGAGCCGCGCCGACATTTGCCTGATCCGAAACGGGGTCAATGTGCGCTGGGTAATCGCATTGGCGGTGGTGATTACGATTTGCGGGGTCGAGACGCTCAAGGGGGCCTGCAATCGCGCCAGCGCTGCTATCCGCTGCGCCGAGGCCCTAAGGGACGGGCCGGCGCGGTCATAGGGCAGGCAATCCCAAGCCGGAAAGCTGATGACATCCACCTCTGGTGCAAAGAATGACACCGAATCGCACAGCGCCTGCATCGCCTGATCGTCGGATGCGATCCACAACAGCCGCGTCGCCGAGCGGTGCGCAGACAGGCGGGCCAAGTCGCTGGCGAGCAGTCCGGCATAGCCGTCAGCCACCCCGGCTAGGGTCATGGGCGAGCGTGCACCCACTAGGTCCGCAAGCAATGGCATCAATTAGCAATGTCGATGTAATCGAGCCGACGCATCACTGCTAGCATCGGTCCGGCAAGATGGTCCGGCGGGTCGCTGCGGCCAAAGGCCCAGTTAAGGATGTCGACATCCTGTTCATCAATCAGCCGTTCAAACCACTGCAATTCGGCCTCGCCCCACTGATCCTGATAGGTATTGAACAGGCCGCCGACCAGATAGTCGGCTTCGCGCGTCCCACGATGCCAAGCACGATAGGCCATTTGGCGACGGCGTATGGTATCATCCATGACAGTTACTGTTGCTCGCTTTGGGGACCGCGCTGGGTCCGGTGCCAACACACTAGCGCAATGGCCCGGTGCCGATTATGAATATGGGCGATAGCCATGCGCCCGACCATACTCAATCCTCTGTTTGCCGAAATCACTGCACGTCGCGGTGTTGGTCCCCAAATGGCCAAGGCATTGGCGCGGCTGGGCATCACCAAAGTGCGTGATGTGCTGCTGCATCTGCCATCCGGGCAGATCGAGCGCAAGGCGGTTGTCCGGCTGGACGAGGGCGATGTCGGGCGCAACATCATCGTTGCGGTTACTGCGCAAGCCTATCAGACCGGGCGCTCGGCGCGAGCACCGTTTCGCGTTGACGCCTTTGACGATGACGGCAATCACCTCTCGATTGTCTATTTCGGGCGGGCCCAGGGCATCGGGCGCAAGGCATTTCCGCTGGGCGAGCGGCGTAGCGTCGCAGGGAGGCTTGATCGCTATGGTGACATGCTCCAGATGGTCCATCCCGACCATGTCTCGGCTGATGCTGGGCCTCTCTCCGCTTTGGAACAAGAGCTGATCTATCCGCTGACCGAAGGGTTGAGCAGTGCGCGCATCGCCGCTTTGGTCAACGGGTTGTGGGGTGATGTGCCGGAGCTGGCTGAGTGGATTGAACCGGCGTGGAAATCACATCAAGGCTGGCCGGACTGGAAAGCTGCACTGATGCTGGCGCACCACGATGCGCATACTGATTCAGTGCGGGCCAATTCAGTGAGAGATCGCCTCGCCTATGACGAGATTTTCGCCGGACAACTGGCGCTGTTGCTGGTGCGACAGGCGACCAGAGCCAGAGCAGGCAGGGCCATTTGCGGTGACGGGCGGCTGCGCAATAGGGTTGACCTACCCTTTGATCTGACCTCTGCCCAACAGCGCGCCATTGCCGAGATCGATGGCGATTTGGCGCAATCCTCGCCGATGCTGCGGTTGCTGCAAGGTGATGTCGGATCGGGCAAGACCGTGGTGGCGTTGATGGCGCTGCTGGCGGCGGTGGAATCGGGCGGGCAGGGGGCCTTTTTGGCTCCGACCGAGATACTTGCTCGGCAACATTACGAGAATTTTCGCGAGTTACTGGCCGGATTGCCGGTTGAAGTGGCGATCCTGACCGGACGCGACAAGGGCAAGGCGCGCGAAGCCATTTTGCTAGGCCTTGTCGATGGCAGTATAGACATTCTGATCGGCACCCACGCCATTTTTCAAGACGGCGTCACTTATCGCAATCTGGCCCTGATTATCGTCGATGAACAGCATAAGTTCGGCGTGGCGCAAAGGCTGATGCTGACCCGCAAGGCTGGGGTGCCGCCGCATGTCCTCGCCATGACCGCAACCCCCATTCCGCGTACATTGGTGCTGGCCGCCTATGGCGAGATGGACGAATCCCGGCTCGATGAATTACCGCCGGGGCGCACCCCAGTGGATACCAGGGTTGTGTCGAGCGAGCGGATTGACGAGGTGATCGACGGACTGGCCCGGCATCTGGGGTCAGGGCAGAGCGCCTATTGGGTGTGTCCTCTGGTCGAACAGAGCGAGGTGAGCGATTGTGCCGCAGCAGAGGCCCGCGCGGCCCAATTGCGCTTGCGCTTTGGCGATGGGGTCGGGCTGGTGCACGGTCGGATGAAGGGGCCAGAGCGGGATCAGGTCATGGCTGATTTCAAGGCAGGTGCGATTACATTGCTGGTCGCGACCACCGTCATCGAAGTTGGCGTCGATGTCCCGCAAGCGAGCTTGATGGTGATCGAAAGCGCCGAACGCTTTGGCCTCGCGCAGCTGCATCAATTGCGCGGGCGGGTTGGTCGCGGTGCCGTTGCATCACGTTGCCTGCTAGTTCGTGCGCCGGTGATTGGCGAGACCGCCAGAGCGCGCCTGTCGCTGATGCGTGAGACTAATGACGGATTTCGCATCGCCGAGGAGGATCTGCGGCTGCGAGGTGGCGGCGAGATATTGGGAACCCGCCAGTCGGGTGAGGCCAGTTTCAAGCTGGCGAGCGCCCAACAGGTGGACCGGATGATTGGCGTTGCCCGCGATGATGCGCGGCTGTTGCTCGACCGTGATGGCGGATTGCAGGGTCCACGCGGACAGGCGGCGCGGATCGCGCTGTATCTGTTTGAACGCGATGCCGGGGTTGCTTTGTTGCGCGGCGGTTAGCTAGAGCCTTTTCAAGCCGGGTGGAAACATCCAGCGGCTGGGAAAAGGCGGAAAACAAACAAACTAGAGCCGCATTTGATTCCACTAATGTGTATCAGGCTCTAGACCAGACGGACGCCCAGCGCCCGCAGCATTGCTTCATAATCGCCAAGCTCTATCGTCTGATTGAAAATGATCCCGCTGCGGCCGCCGATCGACCAAATCGCGATGCCGCCCAATTTGCCGATCACCGGGAACGACATCTGTACTATGTCACCATCTGCGACTGGCTCGCTATGCCTGACCAACACCCCATCGGCAGAGATGTTGACCAATGTCATCATCACAGCGCGGCCATCAGCCAATACTGTGTGGATGCTCGCATAGATGTCGGTGCGCGGGGATGTGCGCTTATCAACGCCAATATAACTGGCGGCGGCAATCGAAGTCATGGCAAATGTCCTATTGGCCAAGACAGGCTGCGCTTACCGCGTCAATATTTCGTTAATGCCGCGACGAAACGAGGGTTCGCTCAGGCTGAAATCACGAGGCCGTGGCGCTTGCTCCCGAGCTGGACCGCAATCGGCTGGGCGGGCGGGGTCAGGCGAAACAGCGGGTCGCAGACAGGCTGACCGGCAATTTTGACTGCACCTTCGGCAATCTTTCGTTTGGCTTCGTTGTGGGATGCCACAAACCCCAATTGCTTGAGCAGGTTGGTGATTGCCATGCCCTCAGGGCCAATCGCCACGGTCGGCAAATCACCGCCTGCGATGCCCTGTTCAAAGGTTTGGTGTGCGGTTTGTGCCGATGCCAGCGCCGCATCTTCGCCGCGACATAGCGCTGTTGCAGCATTGGCCAGGGCAATTTTGGCGGCGTTGATTTCCGCCCCGTCGAGAGCCTCTAGCCGGGCAATTTCATCCATCGGGATGTCAGTGAACAGCCGCAAAAAGCGGCCGACATCACCGTCGTCGGCATTGCGCCAATACTGCCAGTAATCATGGTGCGACAGTTGGTCGAGGTTGAGCCAGACCGCGCCCGCCGCCGTCTTGCCCATTTTGGCCCCGCTCGCGGTGGTCAACAACGGGGTCGTCAGGCCAAACAACTCGCTGCCATCGGTTCGCCGGGCCAGTTCGATGCCATTGATGATATTGCCCCACTGGTCCGACCCGCCCATTTGCAGGCGCGCACCGTGGCTGCGGGCCAATTCGCGAAAGTCATAAGCCTGCAAGATCATGTAATTGAACTCAAGAAAGGTCAGTGGCTGCTCGCGGTCGAGCCGCAGCTTGACCGAATCAAAGGTCAGCATCCGGTTGACGGTGAAATGCGGGCCAACCGTGCGCAGCAATTCGATATAGCCCAGCGTATCGAGCCAATCGGCATTGTTGACCATCACCGCGTCACTCGGACCATCGCCAAAGCTCAAAAAGCGTTCAAAAACGGTGCGGATCGAGGCTATGTTCGCGTTGATCTGTTCTTCGCTCAGCAACTGGCGCGTCGCATCTTTGCCCGACGGATCGCCAATCTTTGTCGTGCCGCCGCCCATCAGGACAATCGGTTTGTGCCCGGCTTGTTGCAATCGGCGCAGCATCATGATCTGGACTAGGCTACCGACATGCAGCGAAGGCGCGGTAGCATCAAAGCCGATATAGGCCGGCACGATCTGCTGTGCGGCAAGCGCATCCAGCCCTTTCGCATCGGTGGTCTGGTGGATATAGCCGCGCTGGGACAGGTCACGCAGGAGGTCAGATTGATAGATGGTCATTGCGCGGCGCGCTTAGCACGGGCACCAACTAATGGGTAGCACCCGTGAAAAACTGATTTGTCATCCCGCGACGCCGCCCAAGGCGGTGCGATCGATTTGGATCGATCTCGAATATTTCATCGAGGATGCAGCATATGGCCACTTCAACCTCGATTATGAGGTGATTTGCGACGCTGCTCAGATAGTGTTGCCGCCAGCGGACGGACGTTGGCAGATACCGCCAACGGCGACTGACGAATTGTGGCGCAGCACTTGTTTCGAACTTTTCACGAGGTCGCGGCGGCGTGAAGAATATTTTGAGTATAATTTCGCGCCGGACGGGCGATGGGCTTCCTATCGGTTTGCGGGTTATCGGGACTTTGCTGCCAACGTTGATTTGCCGCCGCACAACATCGAAATTGCTCGCGGAGTCTCCGGCTTTAGTGTCAGCGTGTCCCCACCCTTTTTGCCTATCGCCGGCCCGAAAACACTGCTCGGTATTTCGGCGGTTATCGAAGAACGGGACGGCACCAAATCCTATTGGGCACTCCGTCACCCAACCGGCCAGCCCGATTTCCATCATCCCGATTGCTTTGCGTTGATGCTTGGGGCACCCGATCCGGCATGACTATATTTGGACTAGAGCGCCTGTTGGCAGAACCGGAATTGCGGGCGGCGCTGAGGGGCAAGCGCGTCGCTCTGCTTGCGCATCCCGCCTCGGTGACTGCCGACCTGACGCATAGTCTCGATGCGCTGATCGCTTGCGGGGTCAATCTCACCGCAGCGTTCGGTCCGCAACACGGTCTGCGCGGGGACAAGCAGGATAATATGGTCGAATCGCCGGATTTTGATGATCCGGTGCATCGCGTGCCAGTGTTCAGCCTCTATGGCGAAATGCGTCGTCCGACGACCCAGTCGATGGAGACGTTCGACATCATCCTCATCGATATGCAGGACCTTGGCTGCCGTATCTACACCTTTATCACCACGCTGCTGTATGTGCTGGAGGCAGCGGCGCAGCACGGCAAGACGGTTTGGGTGCTGGACCGTCCCAATCCGGCTGGACGACCGATAGAGGGTTTGGCGCTGCGCACGGGTTGGGAAAGCTTTGTCGGGGCAGGGCCGATGCCAATGCGCCACGGGCTGACGCTGGGCGAACTGGGCCATTGGTTCATCGCCCATTACAACCTCGATGTCGATTATCGGGTGATCGCAATGGAAGGCTATCGCCCCGATGATCCGCCGGGTTTTGGCTGGCCCATAGATCGCGTGTGGGTCAACCCCAGCCCCAATGCGCCGAACCTCAACATGGCGCGCGCCTATGCGGGCACGGTCATGGTGGAAGGGACGAACTTGTCCGAAGGGCGCGGCACAACCCGGCCGCTTGAGATATTTGGCGCCCCCGACATTGATGCCAATGCGGTCATTGCAACGATGCACCGCCTAGCTCCGCAATGGCTTGGTGGATGCAGGTTGCGCTCCATCGCCTTTGAACCGACGTTTCACAAACATGCAGGGCAATTGTGCCACGGGGTCCATATCCATGCCGAGGGACCATGGTATGACCATGGCGCGTTCCAACCTTGGCGGGTGCAGGCGCTGGCGTTCAAGGCTATTCGCAGCCTTTATCCCGACTATGACCTGTGGCGCGACTTTGCCTATGAATATGCTTTTGGCAAACTGGCTATTGATGTCATCAACGGTGGCCCGCTGATGCGCGAGTGGGTCGATGACGTGGGTGCGGCACCGGGCGATCTGGATGCGCTGGCAGTGCCAGACGAAATGGCATGGGAGGAAGCGCGCCGAGCCTTTCTGCTTTATTGATCGCTCAAATCAATGGTTGCCCGCGCCGCAGCTTCGTGGAAAAGACGTCATCACAGCGATGGTCGAAAGGGATAGCATATGAGCCAGCAATACATCCTCGCACTTGATCAGGGCACGACCAGTTCGCGGGCGATCATCTTTGACCATGACGGCTCGATTGTTGCGGTTGCGCAGCAAGAGTTCAGGCAAATATTCCCGGTCCCCGGCTGGGTCGAACATGATGCTGACGAAATCTGGGACACGCAGCTGGCGGTGGCGCAAGAAGTGATCGCCAAGGCCGGGTTGTCCGCCGACCAGATCGCCGCGATTGGCATCACCAACCAGCGCGAAACCACCGTGGTTTGGGACCGCGCAACCGGCAAGCCGATCCACAACGCGATTGTCTGGCAGGACAGGCGCACCGCTGAGTTTTGCGATACGCTGAAAGCCAGCGGCAAGGACAAGCTGATTCAGGAAAAGACCGGCCTGATCGTCGATGCCTATTTTTCTGCGACCAAGATCAAGTGGCTGCTCGACAATGTGGCGGGGGCGCGGGCCAAGGCAGAGCGCGGAGAATTGTGCTTTGGCACAATCGACAGCTGGTTGCTGTGGAAACTAACCGGCGGCGCGGTGCACGCGACCGACGTTTCAAACGCATCGCGGACGATGATTTGCAATATTCACTCGCTGGAGTGGGACGCAGAGCTGCTAGAACTGTTCGATATTCCATCATCCATGTTGCCCAAAATATGCAGCAGCAGCGAAGTTTATGGACAGGCGACGCGGCTGATCCCCGGTGCCGCCATCCCGATTGCCGGAATTGCCGGCGACCAGCAATCGGCGCTGTTCGGGCAGATGTGCACCCGCAGCGGCATGGTCAAAAACACCTATGGCACCGGCTGTTTCATGCTGATGAACACCGGCGAGGTGCCGATAGCATCGACCAACAATCTGCTGACCACGGTGGCGTGGCAGGTAGGGGGCGTCACCCATTATGCGCTCGAAGGCAGCGTGTTTATTGCGGGCGCCGTGGTCCAGTGGCTGCGCGATGGGCTGGGGATCATAAAATCGTCCGACGAGGTTGAGGCGCTGGCAGCACAGGTGACGGACAGTCAGGGCGTTTATGTGGTTCCTGCCTTTGCCGGGCTGGGCGCACCGCACTGGAACCAGCAGGCGCGCGGGATTGTTACCGGCCTGACCCGCGGATCATCCTCGGCGCATATCGCCAGAGCCGCGCTTGATAGCATCGCTTACCAGACGATGGATGTATTAAAGGCGATGGAAGCCGATTCAGGCCTGTCGATTGCCGAGCTGCGGGTCGATGGCGGGGCGACAGTCAATAACATGCTGATGCAGTTTCAGGCTGACATTGTCGATACCAAGGTCGTCCGGCCGGTGATTACAGAAACCACCGCATTGGGCGCGGCCTATCTCGCGGGGCTTGCGGTTGGTTACTGGTCGGATATTGCTGAGATTTCTGCGCAATGGCAGGTTGACCGGGTGTTCGCGCCCGCGATTGCGGCTGAAGCGCGGGCAAGTTTGACCAAGGACTGGCAGCGTGCCGTCAATGCCGCAAAAGCTTGGGCGGATAACACCTAATTATATTAAAACAGGGGGAAAGCATGAGTGGATTTATGGGGGAATTGGTCGGCACCGCGATGCTGATCTTGCTGGGCCAGGGAGTTGTTGCCAACGTCCTGCTCGACAAGACCAAGGGGCAAAATAGTGGCCTCGTCGTCATCGCTATTGCCTGGGGGCTGGCGGTGTTTGTCGGCGTCTATGTTGCGGGCAAAATCGGCAGTCTGGCTCATTTGAACCCGGCTGTGACCATCGCCATGGCCAGCCTTGGCAAATTCTCCTGGAGCCTAGTGCCAGCCTATATCGCCGCACAAATGCTTGGTGCGATGCTCGGTGCGGGGACGGCCTGGGCGATGTACCGGCACCATTACGACCTGACGCAGGATGCCGACCTGAAGCGTGCGACATTTTCCACCGCACCCGCGATCCGCAGACTGCCCGATAATCTGTTTTCCGAAATCGTCGGGACTTTCATGCTGATATTTGGCATCCTTTATATCGCTGGCCCCGCCACCACGATGGGCTCGCTTGATGCGCTGCCGGTGGCCTTGCTGGTTGTCGTCATCGGCATGAGCTTGGGCGGGACAACCGGCTACGCTATCAACCCTGCCCGCGATCTGGGGCCGCGGATCATGCACGCCATCCTGCCAATCAAGGACAAGCAGGGCA
>JBCKXT010000030.1:0-11024 GCA_038921085.1 Sphingopyxis sp.
CGCAGACTCAGGCGCTTACGCTATGGGAACAGCTCATCCCCTGTGCTCCGGACTTGATCCGGAGCGTCTGCCTTGCAGGCAGTCGAAGGACGGGGTTCGCAGGCGACAGCCTCCCACACACACAAAAATCGCTTTCCTACTACGGTCTCATCATGGTCCAATGCGCGCATGCCCAATGCACCCTCACCCCCGTCCCGCAGCAGCGCCGCCGTGCCACCCCGACAGTAAAGGTGACAAAGGTGACAACGTACCACTCTACTAGCGCAAACTTTGTCGCGTTTAGAGTCTGTCTCACTATCGCGGAAGCGGGAAAAGGCGTGCTACGCCTTGTCGATTGGCAATGCGGGCGCTACATCGCTAGACCCTGTTTCATTCCGGTTGAACCCAAATGTGGGTATATTTTGTTTGTTTTTCCGCCTTTTTCGAGCCGTTCGATGATTATTTGCCCTTCCCCTAGCGCGTCCTTGTCTGGCCTTTCCCGCTCGCAGGCGAGCGCGGCTAGCGGGTCACATCTCACTTAAAAAGGCTCTTGGCCATGACTTTGATCGCAACTGACATGATGGCGCTGATCGGCAATACGCCGATGGTCCGGCTGTCCGGGCCAAGCGCGGCAGCGGGCTGTGACATTTTCGGCAAATGCGAATTTACCAATCCGGGTGCATCGATCAAGGATCGGGCAGCGCTGTTCATCGTCCGTGATGCAGAGGAGCGCGGCACTCTCAAACCGGGCGGGACGATTGTCGAGGGGACTGCGGGCAATACCGGCATCGGCCTGGCGCTGGTCGCCAATGCCTGTGGCTATCGCACGATCATTGTTATGCCCGATACGCAAAGCCGGGAAAAGATGGATACGCTGCGCGCGCTTGGCGCTGAGCTGTTGCTGGTGCCGCCTGCGCCGTTCGCCAACCCCGGTCATTTCGTCCACACATCGCGGCGGATCGCCGAGGAAACTCCCGGTGCGGTGTGGGCCAACCAGTTTGACAATATCGCCAATCGCAAGGCGCATGTGGTGGGAACTGCGGCGGAAATCTGGGATCAGATGGACGGGCGGATCGACGGCTTCACCTGTTCTGCGGGCACTGGCGGGACGATTGCCGGGGTCGGCATGGGGCTCAAGGAACGCGATCCGTCGGTCACCATTGCCCTGACCGATCCGCATGGCGCAGCACTGTATAATTATTTCGCGCATGGCGAGCTAAAGGCCGAAGGAAGCAGCCTTGCCGAAGGGATTGGCCAAAGCCGGATTACCGCCAATTTGGAAGGCGCGCCGATTGACACCCAGTTTCGCATATCGGATGCCGAGGGCGATGAATGGGTCCAGCGGCTGCTCAGCGAAGAGGGGCTGTGTTTGGGCCTGTCCTCGGGTATCAATGTCGCTGGCGCGGTCGCGCTGGGACTCCAGCTTGGCCCTGGAAAGCGGATTGTGACGATTTTATGCGACACGGGTTTCAGATATTTATCGACACTCTATAACCCTGAGTGGCGCGCTGCAAAGGGCCTTGGCCCAATCCACGCGGCGACCCCGACGGTAGCAAGGGAGGCATGAGTTTGGAACGGATTCATCGCATGCCCTATGACAGCGTTAGGGAAGGGCGTCGTCGGCTGTTTGTCGGCCTGTCGGGCCTGTTCGCCATGCTGTTACTGGTGGTGCTGGTCAGTTGGTTGACCAGCGAGGCGCGGCAAGAAGCTGACCTTGCACGGGCGCAGGCGCAAGCGGCGGGGGTCGCCAACCCTGGATCTGCCAATGCGGCTGACGAAAACAGTTCGCTTGCTGATCTGGGCGTCGCACCCGCCTTGAACAGTGACGATCGGCCCGCCGTGCCCAAGGCGCAACCGCCGATACCGCAAGTCAAGGGCAATGGGCTGGTCGTGCCCGATTTGCAGCCCGACCCGCAATTGGACCCGGCCAAATCGCGCCGGTAAATATGCTTCAATTGCAGAGCGTTGCCCCTGCTCGATGGGCTTTACTTGCAACAATCGCTGCACTGGCGCTGCATTTTGCGCTAACTGCCGCCATCGCGCTGGTCGGTGGTGGCTGGTATTCCCTTGGTCGGGTTGATCCGCTGTTGGCGGTGGCTGGACTGGGCTGGGCCGCCGCAGCGCTATGTGCGCTGTCGCTCGATGGGGACATGCGCCGGATTATGATCGTCTCGGGGTTGTCCGCAACCTTGATTGGCGGTCTGAGCGCGATCAGTGCGAGTGGCAATTTTCCATGGCTTCAGGCAGGAATGCTGATTGTGATGGCCATGGCGGTTGCGGCCTTTGCCCAATTTGCCTTTGGCCAGTTGCGCACGCTCATTCCCGCTGGAAATGTCAGGCAATACTTGCTCAGGCTGGCGTTGGCGGTGGGACTGGCGGTGGGCCTGGGGGTGGGCATCGCCAATATCGCGCCGCTGGCTGTGCGCTCGCTCTATGCCATTGTCCCGCGCCATGACGGCCCGCAACTGATCATCATCTCTGGGCTGCCATTGGCTGTAGCGCCCGATGGCGTCGCGGCCGCGCTGCGGGAACGGCCCCGGATCACTGCCGCCTTATCGCTATTGCGGCAACGCTATCAGGTCACATTTGCCGATAGTCTGACGGCTCAACCATTGCGGCAGGGCACCGTCCTGGTGCTTGTCCATCCACGGGCGCTGACACCCGCAGAATTGGTGGCAATCGACGACTGGGTGCGCGGCGGCGGGGCAGCGCTGATTATGGCGGACGGGCTGAGCAACTGGCCGCCAGCCTATCCCATAGGTGACGTGCGCAATCCGCCACTGACCAGCCTGTTGACCCCGCTGCTGAGTCATTGGGGGCTGTCCCTCGATGCTCCCCCCGGATTGGCCGAGGTGGAGGTTTCGCTGGTCGATCAGGGTCAGCGCCTGCGCCTGTTCAGTCCGGGCAGCTTGGCAATTATTGCGACTGGTGCGGCCCGCCCAGCCCCCGCCTGTGTTTTGCGGGCCAATGCAATGATCGCAGATTGTCGGATCGGACGGGGCAGGGCGATGATTATCGCCGATGCTGACATGCTGGCCACGCCGCATTGGGCCGGAGCCTATGGCTTTGACAATCCGGCGCAGTGGCGATCCGGCAATATCCTGTGGCTGTTTGCGCAATTGGACCAACTGGCTGGGTTACAGCCGCATCGCGCGGCCACAAGCGTGACCAAGAGCGCAGAACCCGTCTGGCTGCGCTGAGCAGGGCCCGGACTTGTTCCGGGAACTGACGTAGGGGAAGTGAGCAGGAACGTGCCCCTATTCTATTGCCATGATTTCCGAGTCGAGGAATGTGCCATTCCATTCGAAATCATTCAGCTAAACCTGTTTGCGCTGCGATTTATCATCCGGGATTCGCCAAATCCGCGGAACATAAAGAAAACATGGGGCAATATTCCGTAAAAAACCCAAATTTCCCCTTTTCTGCCGTGGATGTGGTGATATGACACCTACTGGACGAGGGTAGGTTCATTGTCCGGCGAACAGAGTTGACGCTGATCCGCGAGCCAAGCGGTACGGGCGCCACAAAGAGATTTGCCATTGAACCGCCCTGATAAAATAAGGGAGGTGATCGAGCGGGCAATGGCACAGGTGGGAGTCTTTTCGGGAGCAGCATTGGCGCTTCCAGACAAGGCGGGCCGATTGGCCCTTCCCGCTGCCTTGCGCAACTCGGTGCCCGGCGAGAGCAAGGGTGACGGCCCCGGCGAGAGCAAGGGCCGCCAGATCTACATCACCACCCACGAAGTAGCCCCCTGTCTGGTCGGTTCTGGTGCCGACCGCTTGCAATTGATCGCGGCACGGATTGATCGGGCCGAAGATATTGCGGTCCAGCGCGGCGAGGCGTTCGACCGTTTTGCGATGCAGCGCCGCCTGTTTGGTCCGGGTGAGACGGTGCCGATTGACGGCAGCGGCCGGTTCATCCTGTCCGAAGTGCTGGCGGAGCTGGCGGAGTTCAGCGGCGAGATATTCTTTTTCGGGGTCGGCCAGTATTTTGAAATATGGGACATTGCGACGCTGCTGGCGCTTGATGATCCATCCTATCTCAGCGCCCAGCTAGCTGCACAAGCGGCGCTCAGGGTGCGCGCCCGCAAGGCACCAGCATGATCGCGAAGCTTGCCCCAAGCGCGGATCGCCACATTTCTGTGCTGTGTGACGAAGTTCTCGCGGCGCTGGCCCCGGTCGCGGGTGAAGTCCACATCGACGGCACTTTTGGTGCAGGCGGCTATAGCCTCGCTATATTGGATTGCGGCGCTGATGTGATCGCGATCGATCAAGACCCTGATGCGATAGCCGATGGCGCTGAACTGGTTGCTCGAGCGAAGGGGCACCTGACCCTGATCCAAGGCCGATTTTCAGAACTAGACAGCATCGCGGCCGATGCCGGCCATCCCCTGGTCGATGGTGTGACCCTCGATATTGGGGTATCCTCGATGCAGATCGATCAGGCCGAGCGCGGCTTTGCCTTTGGCAAGGATGGGCCGCTCGACATGCGGATGGCGCAGTCGGGTGAAACCGCTGCTGCATGGCTTGATCGCGCCGACGAGGCTGAAATCGCCGATGTCCTTTACCGCTATGGCGAAGAACGGCAATCGCGCCGTATCGCCCGGGCGATTGTTGCAGCACGACCGATTGCGACGACAGGCGAACTCGCCAATGTCGTGCGTCGCGCGCTTGGGTATCGGTCTGGTGCGCCCAAAGACCCGGCAACCCGCAGCTTTCAGGCGTTGCGGATTGCGGTCAATGACGAGCTGGGGGAATTAAATCGCGGGCTGGCGGCGGCAGAGCGCGCACTGGCACCGGGCGGGCGGCTGGCGGTGGTGTCATTCCACAGCCTCGAAGACCGCATAGTCAAACAGTTTTTGCGCCAGCGCAGCGGCGGTGATGGCGTCGGTTCGCGCCACTTGCCGCAGCCTCAGGGCAGTGCTGCTGCGCCAACATTTACTTCGGTTGCCAAGGCGGTTCGTCCAAGCGCGTCAGAGCAATCGCGCAATCCCCGCGCTCGCTCGGCAACGCTGCGTGCCGCCATCCGCAGCAACGCCCCGCCGTGGCTGTCGTCACCGGTAATGGAGTATGTCCCATGATCTTTGCCGCACGCAAATTGCAGAGTGTTGGCCTAGTGATGTTGCTGACGCTGTTTGCCCTGATAACCTATCCCATTTCGCTCAGGGTATCAGCGACCCGCGCCGAGTTGCACAAGGTCGAGCGGGACATCGCTGCGACACGCCAACAAAACCGTATGCTCGAAGGCGATATTGCGGTGCTCGCCAATGTCCGCCAGCTTGACCGCTGGAATAGCGAATTTTTCGGCTATCTCGCCCCGAATGCCGAGCAGTATCTGCCGGGTGAACGGGGGTTGGCCAGCCTTGACCGCCTGCGCCCTGCACGGGGCAATCCGCCGTCCCAACCGGTGCTGGCGGCGATGAGCGGTCGCAAGCCAGCGGACCGCGACAATGGCGATACAGCTCGCCGCGATGATAGTGATACTCGCGAAGTTGCAATGGTTGATCGACGGGCGATGACGGCAACCGCCGTGCGCGACATCAGCCGTTCGTTGCCGACGGCATCAGCATCCTACAGCGCGGCTGAGGCTGCGCGGTGACGGCGCTGATTGCGCAACCGCTACCCATGCGGCTGGCCGATAGTCGGCACAGCTTTGCCATGTCGGCTGATGCCAGACTGACCATATTGCTCAAGACGTTTTTAATTGCTGCGGCTATCCTGCTTGCCAGAATTGTGCAGATTGTCATCCTTGGCCTGATACAAACCCCGGCTTCTGCCGCGCCATCGATGTTTGATCGCGGCGATATTATCGATCGTAATGGAGTGGCGCTGGCGCGGACCATTCCGGTGCACAGTATCCGGGTTGTTCGCAGCAAGTTGATGCATGATCCGCGCTGGTTGGCTGGCGAATTGGCGCGCATCTTTCCCGATACCACTGCTGAGGAGTTTTATACGCGGATGACCGTGCGCGAAGCATCGGTCATCCGGCGACGGGCCACCCCGGCCCAGTTGAATGCAGTCAATGAGCTGGCGGAAATCGGCTTTGAATATCCCCAGGAGGGCGAGCGCCTCTATCCCCAAGCGACGCTGGCGTCGCATGTGTTGGGCTTTGTTTCCCCCGGACGTGGCGGGTCGATGGGTATCGAGCGTAGCTTTAACGATCAATTGGTCAGCAATGCGGCGACCGGCACCGCGTTGCAACTGGCACTGGATATGCGGGTCCAAGCTGCGCTGGAGCTGGAGCTGGATGGCGCAGTCACCGCTTTGGAAGCGCAAGGCGGCGCTGGTCTGGTGCTGGATGTGGATACGGGTGAAATTGTCGCCTTGGCATCCAACCCGACATTCAACCCCAACCGGGTCAGTTTTGCGACCCCAGAAGCACAGTGGAACTCGGTGTCCTTTACCACCTTTGAACTGGGCTCGTCGTTCAAGCCGATTACTATTGCTGCCGCGATGGATGCGGGCGTCGTGACCGATATGTCGCGCCGTTATGATGCGACCCAGCCGCTCAGGATTGGCGGCCATACGATCAACGATTCGCACCCGATGCACCGTTGGCTCAATGTGCCCGAAGCACTGGTTCATTCGTCCAACATCGTCACCGCGCAAATCGCCGACCAGTTGGGCAAGGAGCGGTTGCAGGCGACATTCCGGGCTCTGTCCTTTGACCGCCGCCCGCAGCTAGAGATTGGCGAACGCGGCTTGCCTATGTGGCCAGCGTCATGGGGGCGGACGACGACGATGACGGCGGGCTATGGCCACTCGATTCAAGTGACGCCGCTACACCTTGCCAGCGCCTATGCGGCATTGGTCAATGGCGGCATCTGGCGTCCGGCAACACTGTTAAAGCTGGGGCCGGGTGATGAGCCAACGGGTCGCAGGGTCTTTTCCGAAGCGACAAGTGCGAGGATGCGCCAGTTGCTGCGAATGATTGTGTCGAGCGGCACCGGCAATCGCGCTGATGCTCCCGGCTATCGGGTTGGCGGAAAGACGGGTTCGGCAGAACGTGTCGTCAACGGCAGCTATGCCAGCCATTCGATAACCGCCACTTTTGTCGCGGTATTTCCCATGGATCGTCCGCGCTATGTCGTGCTGGTGATGATCGACCGGCCACCGGGTAATGCCTATTCGATGGGCCAGCGCACCGCCGGGTTTACCGCAGCACCGGTGGTCAGAAAAGTGATCCAGCGGATTGGCCCGATGCTGGGGGTCTATCCCGATGCCCGCCGCGATGTGGACATCAGTGATCTCCAGCCGCTGTTGTGGCGACCGAGGAGCGAGCGGTGACGCAATTGGGCGCACTGGTTGACCGATTGGACTCATTGGCGGCAGCGGTGGACATCACAGGGGTTGCGATCGATCATCGGCAGGTCGCGCCGGGGAGCCTGTTCGGGGCATTTCGCGGCACGAGGTTCAATGCTGAGGATGTGATTGATCTGGCGATTGCCAGCGGCGCAGTGGCGGTTGTCGCCCGTCCGCAAGCCCGCGTGACCGGCGCCGTGCATATCAAAGCCGATCAGCCGCGCCGCGCCTTCGCGATTGCGGCGGCGCGATTTTTTGGACGCGCTCCGGCCAATCTGGTCGCGGTCACTGGCACCAATGGCAAGACATCGACGGTCGAGATGACCCGGCAGATCTGGCGGTTGCTGGGCGAAGTGTCGGCATCGATTGGCACGCTGGGGGTCACTACCGCTGACGAGCAGGTTACAACCGGGCTGACGACGCCGGACATCGTCACATTTCTGTCCAATCTGTCCGGGCTTGCCAAACAGGGGGTAACTCATCTCGCGTTTGAAGCATCGAGTCACGGTTTAGACCAGTATCGGACCGAAGGGCCACATATTGCAGCCGGTGCCTTTACCAACCTGTCGCACGATCACCTCGACTATCATCCAGACATGGACAGCTATTTTGCGGCAAAGATGCGATTGTTCGACGAGGTTGTGGCGGATGACGGGACGGCGGTCATCTGGGCCGATGACGCTTGGTCTGATCGTGCCATTGCCCATGCCCGCAAGCGCGGCCTGCGGCTGATGACGGTGGGCAGACGCGGTGAAACCATCCGCTTGCTTGACCGCACCGCCAGCGCGCTTGGCCAGCAATTGCAGCTAAGTATCGCTGGCCTTGGAGAGCGCAGCGTCAACCTGCCTTTGATCGGTGGCTATCAGGCAGAAAACAGCCTTGTTGCAGCGGGTTTGGCCCTAGCAACCGGCGGCGATGCTGGCCGGATCATCGATGCACTGTCGCGCCTGCAACCGGTACGTGGGAGGCTGGAACGGGCTGGCCTGACCCGCACCGGCGCGCCGATTTATATCGATTATGCGCATACCCCGGACGCGCTCGCAGCGGTGCTTTTGGCGTTGCGGCCACATGCGCGGCATCGCTTGATTGTGGTGTTTGGCGCGGGCGGTGACCGCGATGCGGCAAAGCGCCCGGCGATGGGGGCAGAGGCGGTTCGCGGGGCTGAACTGGTGTTTGTTACAGACGATAATCCGCGCGGTGAAGACCCGGCGCTAATCCGCAGGTCAATCCTGTCGGCGGCACCCGGCGCGCATGAAATTGGTGATCGGCGGGCTGCGATAGCTGCGGCAATAGCTGCGGCACAAGACGGCGACATCATCGTGATTGCGGGCAAGGGCCATGAGCAGGGCCAGATTGTCGGGAGCGGCGATGCGCTGCGGGTCATCCCGTTCGACGACGCCCAAGTAGCCAGAGAAGAAGCTGGCCGATGAGCGCTGCCCCATTGCTTTGGACCTCGACGGAAATAGCCGTTGCAACTGGCGGCAAGGCAAGCTCCGAGTTTTTCGCAAGCGGGGTCAGCTTTGACAGCCGCGAAATTGGTACCGGTGATCTGTTCATCGCCATGCGCGGGGCGGCGAGCGACGGTCATCGCTATGTCGATCAGGCGTTTGCCGCCGGTGCGGCTGGAGCGATTGTCGAGGTTGCGGTTGACCACCCGCATGTGCTGGTGGCGGACAGCATGGCGGCGCTGGAGGCGCTGGGCCGGGCGGCGCGGGCGCGAAGCACTGCGCAGATTATCGGCGTCACCGGGTCGGCGGGAAAAACCGGGGTCAAGGAGGCGCTCGCCGCAGCCTTGGAACGCCACCGCCCCGGATTTGTCCACCGCTCAGTCAAAAGCTATAACAATCATACCGGGGTGCCGCTTAGCCTCGCGCGGATGCCGCGCGATACCGCATATGGCGTGTTTGAAATGGGCATGAGCCACGCAGGGGAATTGACCGCGCTGACCACGATGGTCCGGCCTCACGTTGCGATTATCACGACGATAGCGCCAGCCCATATTGGCAATTTCCCATCGATCGAGGCGATTGCCGATGCCAAGGCCGAGATATTCGCTGGTCTAGAGCCACAGGGCACTGCGATCCTGCCGTTCGACAGCCCCTATTACGAGCGGTTGGCCGCTGTTGCCGCCAAACATAGCAACCATCTGGTCAGTTTTGGCACCAAGTTTGGAGCGGATGTGCGGGCGCACGACTGGGTTGCCGATGCCCAGTCGGGCGGCAGTCTGATTACTGCTGAACTGCCGGGTGGAAGCCTGTGCTTTGCGCTGGCCCATCCGGGCGAGCATTGGGTTGCCAATGCCATGGCGGTATTGGCCGCAGTCCAGGCGGTTGGCGCAGACTTGGCTGGCGCAGGTATAGCCCTGGCCGAATTGCCTGGGCTTGCCGGTCGCGGTGCGCGCCACCAATTGGCGCTCAGCGGCGGACAAGCGCTGTTGATCGACGAAAGCTATAATGCCAATCCGGCGTCGATGGCTGTGACCATCGCTCAACTGGGCCAGCAACCCGCCAAGCGCCGCATCGCCGTGCTGGGCGCGATGCTCGAACTGGGTGATGGCAGTGGCAGGTTTCATGCAGGCTTGGCCGATCAACTGGTGGACGCCAAGGTGGATATGGCCCTGTTGGTCGGTGAAGAAATGGCGGCGCTGGCCTTTGCCCTTGTCGGGCGCTTGGAGTTCGCGCATGGCACCGACATCGCACCGGCATTGGCATGGCTGCGGGCTGAACTTTGCCCCGGGGATGTCGTGCTGGTAAAAGGCTCCAATTCTGTCGGCCTGTCGCGCATCGTGTCTGCGCTGACTGGCGGAGAAGCATAATGCTCTATTTACTTGCCGAACAATTGGGCTTTCCCGGCCCCTTGAATCTGATCCGCTATTTGTCCTTTCGGTCTGGTGCCGCCATCGCGACGGCATTGCTGATCGGGCTGGTGATCGGTCCGCGCTTTATCTCGATGCTGCGGCTGCGCCAGGGCAAAGGACAACCGATCCGCGAGGATGGCCCGAAGTCCCATCAAGCCAAGCGTGGGACGCCGACGATGGGCGGGCTGATGATCCTGATCGCGCTGATTAGTTCGTCTTTGTTGTGGATGGACCTGTCGAACAGCTTTGTCTGGGCCTGTCTGTTTGTCGCAGTGGGATTCGGCGCGATTGGATTTGCCGATGATTATGACAAGATCAAAAAACACAGCCACAAGGGTGTGTCCGGGCGGGTGCGGCTGTTGCTCGAATTTGCGGTGGCGGGCATCGCCTGTTTCCTGATCGTCGATCGAACCGGAACCGAGCTTTATCTGCCATTTGTCAGTGGGGTATCGATCGATCTGGGCTATTTTTACTATATTTTTGCGATGCTGGTGATTGTCGGCGCGGGCAATGCGGTCAATCTGACCGACGGCCTAGATGGGCTGGCGACGTTCCCGGTGATCATTGCCGCATTGGCCTTTTTGGTCATCGTCTATATGACCGGCAATGCCAAATTTGCGGCCTATCTGGGCATTCCTTACATTGCCGGAGCGGGCGATCTGGCGATATTTTGCGGCGCGATGATCGGCGCGGGCCTCGCCTTTCTATGGTTCAATGCTCCGCCTGCGGCGGTGTTCATGGGCGATACCGGCAGCCTCGCGCTGGGCGGCGCACTCGGCGCGATTGCGGTCACGGCGCAGCATGAAATCGTGCTGGGCATCGTTGGCGGCCTGTTCGTGGTGGAGGCATTGTCGGTCATCATCCAGGTCGCCGTTTACAAGCGAACG
>JBCKXT010000031.1:0-9469 GCA_038921085.1 Sphingopyxis sp.
CCGTCGCGACCCGTGTCATGTCCGCCAGCATGATGACATTTGCCTCGACGTCATTGCGACCCCGGCGCAAGCGGCGGGGCCCAATGTCATCACGCCCTAAAACACCACGACGCTGCGGATACTGGTCCCCGCGTGCATCAGATCGAACCCCTTGTTGATTTCCTCCAGCGTCAGGACATGGGTAATCATCGGGTCTATTTCGATCATGCCGTCCATATACCAGTCGACGAACTTGGGCACATCGGTGCGCCCTTTTGCCCCGCCAAAGGCGGAGCCTTTCCATACCCGGCCAGTGACCAGCTGAAACGGGCGGGTGCTGATTTCGCGCCCTGCCTCTGCGACGCCGATGATGATGCTGGTGCCCCAGCCACGGTGGCAAGCCTCTAGCGCGGTGCGCATCACATCGGTGTTGCCGGTGCAGTCAAAGGTAAAATCCGCGCCGCCATCGGTCAGCGCCACGAGGTGCGCGACCAAATCGCCAACAACGGACTGGGGATTGACAAAATCTGTCATGCCGAACCGCCTGCCCCATTCTTCGCGGGCCGGATTGATGTCGACCCCGACAATCATCTTGGCCCCGACCATCTTGGCACCTTGCAGCACGTTGAGGCCAATGCCGCCCAAGCCGAAAACGATGACGTTGCTGCCCGCTGTCACTTTGGCGGTGTTGACCACCGCGCCCACCCCGGTGGTGACCCCGCAGCCGATGTAACATGCCTTGTCAAACGGGGCGTCTTTGCGGATTTTGGCGACGGCGATTTCGGGCAGCACAGTAAAGTTCGAAAATGTCGAACAGCCCATATAATGATGGATGGTGGCCCCGCGATAGCTGAACCGCGAGGTGCCGTCGGGCATCAACCCCTGGCCCTGGGTGGCACGGATGGCGGTGCACAGGTTGGTCTTGCCCGACAGGCAGCTTTTGCACTTGCCGCACTCAGGGGTGTAGAGCGGGATGACATGGTCGCCCGGCTTGACCGAGGTAACGCCCGCGCCAACCTCCCGCACAATCCCCGCGCCTTCATGCCCCAAAACGCTGGGGAAAATCCCCTCGCTGTCAAAACCGTCGAGGGTATAGGCGTCGGTGTGACAGATACCGGTCGCCATGATTTCGACCAAGACTTCGCCAGCCTTTGGCCCCTCCAGATCAAGCTCGACAATCTCCAGCGGCTGCTTCATTTCAAAGGCAACGGCAGCACGGGTTTTCATGGGGTGGTTCTCCGGTTGAGCATTGCTGGATGAGTAGCGTTTCGCGGACGCGGATGCCAGAGGGGGGGGGCGTCAGTGCGCGGTGCCCACCATCGGCGTCAGATGGGTTGCGGTATCACCCGGCACGTCACTTCGGCACCCAGGGCGATATGCGCGCCATGGCGGCAGCGAACAGATCTGAGCCGATCAATTGCGCCAGCCAGTGCTGCACATGCGGCACCGGTTGTGCGGCGAACCATGCGGGGTCGATTGCGGCAAATTGACGGACGAACGGCATGATGGCGAAGTCGGTCAGCAGCGGGCGTGCGCCGACAAGAAATGGCGTCATCGCCAGCCGCTGTTCCAGCATCGCCACAAACGCCATCGCTGCGGGGCGATGTTCCAGCGGGTCGGCACTATGGAGGCCCGGATATTTGGTGCGGTCGAGGTGGTATTTGAACGGCCCGTCAAAATCGGCAATCAAGTCGCGGTCATCGCCCCTGCGCCAATCGTCTGGGTCGTTTTGAGCGAGCGCCCAGCGCATAATGTCAATACTTTCATCGATCACGCGGCCATCGGGCAACAGCAGCACCGGCACCGTCCCCTTTGGTGACACATCGAGCATCGCGGCGGGCTTGTCGCGGAGCAGAATTTCTCGCAGCTCGACCACCGTGCCGCTGACCAGTAACGCCATGCGTGCGCGCATCGCATAGGGGCAGCGACGAAAGCTGTAGAGGATGGGGAGCACGGCCATGCGCCGCTACACCCCGTTCAGTCGCGGAATCATGGTCGCAATCGAACAGGCGACGCCATCCTCTGCGGCGCTTATTTTCTGGGATGCGTTCTCTGTCGTGCAGGGCGCAAGGGGTGGACGCGTCATTCCGATTCTCCGAATACGAGTGGATTAGGCAAAAAGTCTAGCAATGATAGCCCGCGCATTGGCGGTTGCATTATTCTGGTATCCCACATGGGCAGCGGTGATCGCTCCATCCAGAACGAGCATGATCTGCTCGGCCATCCTGTGGCGATCATCCAGCGGCAGGTCGGCAAGCGCGCCGCCGATCAGTTTCTGGAACGCTCGCTTGTGGGCAATCGCATGGAGGTGGATCGGATCATCCGCTGCGCCATATTCGCCAGCCGCGCGGATGAAATTGCACCCGAAGAACTTGCCGCCGTCGATCCATGCATCAATAGCATCGATCAGCAGATTGACCCGGTCGAGGTCCGAGGCAGCGGGTTGGGCCGCATCCAGCCCGGCAAGGCTGCCGACCATCCCGTCCAACAGCGCCTTGCTGCGCCGCTTGAGCACTTCCAACACCAGCGCTTCTTTGGTGGGGAAATATTTATACATCGTCGTTTTGGAAACGCCTGACTGCGCCATGATCCGGTCGATGCCAGTCTGGTGATAGCCGAGCGCGTTGAACAGGTCATAGGCAACGCCCAGCAAATGCTCTTTGCGCGGCTGCATTGCGGGCATCGGTTCAATCCTTCCTCATGTGAATTATCACATTGTTAATTGACATGAACAAGTCTGTCCACTAGCGAAGGAATGAACAGACCTGTTCACTGCAAAATGGATATACGATGACCCAATGTCCAGTCCCCTCCCCAGTTACCCTAGGCGTTCATCACGTCGGCCTGAGCGTATCCGACCTTAGCGCCAGCACGGGCTTCTTCCTCGATGTCCTTGGCTTTAGCAAAGTTGGCGAAAAGCCGGATTATCCAGCCGCAATGGTCAGCGACGGTCACACGATGATCACGCTCTGGCAAGTGACAGACCCCGACAATTGCCTGCCCTTTGACCGGCATCACAATGTCGGGCTCCACCATCTGGCGCTTCTCGTGTCGGATGAAAATGTGCTGTCCGCGCTTCACACCAGACTGATCGATCACGGCGTCAGCATTGAATTCGCACCCGAACCGCGCGCGGATGGCAAGGTCGTCCACATGATGTGCAATATCCCTGGCGGTCCTCGCGTCGAGTTTATGGCTCTGACCCCGGCGCTTTGAGCTATGGCTGTTCGGCTGGTTGATCGCGGACAATATCGAGCCAGTGCTTCAAGTGATGATGTTGGCGAAAACTTCCGCCTTTCACACCCCGGCGATGCGCGCCCCGTCGATATCATCCGGCTGATGCCGGGGGAGTATTGCCAGTTTTCGACCGGCTACCGGCATGATCTCATGGTATTGGATGGTCTGCTGGAGGGTCTTGGCGAACAATCGCTCCCAACCGGCAGTTATGTCAGCATCAATTTGCCCGATGAGTTGACAATCCGTGGCGGGTCAACCGGGGCAACGCTTTTTCGATACCGCGAACTAGCTGGGCCTGTTTCGCATCATATCATAATCAGGCCCGAAGACAGGATTTGGCATGAGGGCCAGAACCACGGCGTCCAATTTTGCCCTTTATCTGCGGTCGCGCATGACGTTTCGCTCGTTTCTTTTCGCCCCGGAACCGCCATTCCTGCGCATGATCATGTGGCTGGTGAAGAGGTTTTCGTACTCAACGGAACGCTCAAAGACGCGCACGGCGACACACAGGCGGGCGGGTGGCTGCGGCTATATCCTGCGGCCAAACACGCGCCCTTCGCTGACGGTGAAGTCACATTTCTGTTACGCAACGGTCACCTTGCGGCAGTCTGAGGACAGCGGCGGAAACTCTAGGGGAAGGCCAGCACGGCCATCCGCTACACCCCGTTCAGGCGCGGAATCATGGTCGCAATCGAACAGGGCCGATAGCGGCTGTCAAACTCTAGAGCGAAGATATTGTCCCAGCCGTCGCGGCAGGCCCCGGTGGAGCCGGGCAGGCAAAACACAAATGTGTCCCCCGCTTGCCCGGCAAAGGCTCGCGATTGCAGGGTCGATACCCCGACGGTGCCGTGACTGACCATGTGGAACAGGGTCGAAAACCCGTCCATGTCGCGCCGGAACAGCGGCTTGATCGCTTCGGGGGTGACATCGCGCACGGAAAATCCGGTGCCCCCGGTGGTCAGGATGATGTCGATTGCGGGGTCATCAATCCAAGCCTGCACAGCGCTGCGGATGCGCTCCACATCGTCGCTGACAATCGCCCGCGCAGCCAGCCGGTGCCCCGCGCCCTCCAGCCGCTCGACCAGCAGCCCGCCCGATGTATCGTCGGCCATGGTGCGCGTATCCGACACCGTCAGCACCGCGATGTTGAGCGGGTGAAAGGTCAGGTCAAGGTCAATTGCGGCCATCATCAGCTCCCATTTTCAATCCACCGCTGGGCGTCGATATTATCCTGCAAGGTCGGTTCAATCCATTGTGATTGCCCGTCTGCGCCCCTCTCCCGTTTCCAAAACACGGCTTCAGACTTTAGCCGGTCCATCATATAGTCGACAGCGTCGAACGCTGCACGGCGGTGGGTTGCCGCAGCCGCGACCAGAACAATCGCATCGCCGGGAACCATGGTGCCAGTGCGATGGAGGAGCAACAGGTCGCTGAGCGCAAATCGCTGTGCGGCATCGTCGGCAATGCCCTGCATCGAGGTGATTGTTGCACCGCGATAATGCTCCAGCGTCAGCTCCGTGAGCGCGCTGCCGTCTTTTGCGGTGGCGCGGACCAGGCCAACCATGCTGGCAACAGCGCCATCCGTAGCTCCTGCCGCAGTTCGCTCACTCAGGAATGCGGCATATTCGCCGCCCGCATCAAGGGCTTTGCTCAGCAAGGCGACCCGCATCATCGCAGCTACCCACCCGACAGTGGCGGAAAGAATGCGACGATTGCGCCCGGCCCGACCAGCGCCGTGTCGCGAACAATCTCATTATCGATACAGGCGCGGACGCGCTGGCTCATGATCTGTGCCGCCAGCACCGGGTGAGCGCTGGCAATCGCCTCGCGCAGGTCAGCCACGCAATGGATCGCCGAACAATCATCGATGATGAGTTGCGGCCCCAGCGGCTCGGCCAGCCGCCCGCATAAATCGACGGTCAGGGTCATGCCGCCTTTACCCGGCGCAGATTGACTATCCGATGGACGCCAACGGCAATGACCCCGCCAAGCAACAGTCCAAATACCCCCGCAAGCGCAGCATTGACCAGCCATTCGGCGACCGCTGCCAGTGGCCCGGACAGCGCCGCTACACCATTGCCAAGCGCATAAAAACTGTGCGCCGGTTCAGCGATGCCCAGCACCTCCAGCCCATGAACGATAATCTGTCCGCCGACCCACAACATCGCAGCGGTGCCAATCGTCGAGAGCGCGCTCATCACCACCGGCATACCGCGCACCAGCATCCGCCCCAATGCGCGAACCCTGGCATCAGCGCGCTGGGCCAGATCCAGACCAATATCATCCATCTTGACGATCAACGCCACCGCACCATAAACCAGCACGGTGATCGCAACCGCCACCAGTGCCAGCGATGCCGCCTGCATGACCAGCGACTGGTCCGAGACCGAAGCCAGCGCAATCGCCATAATCTCCGCAGACAGAATGAAATCGGTGCGGATCGCCCCGCTGATCTTTGCCGCTTCCTCCTCGGCTGGCTCCTCAAACGCGGGCACATCCTGTTCGCTATGGTCACCGCGCCATACCTCAATCACCTTTTCCGCACCCTCAAAGCACAGAAAAGCTGCGCCCAGCATCAGCAGCGGGGTGATCGCCCATGGCGCAAAGGCGCTGAGTAACAGTGCAATCGGCAACAGTATGAGCAGCTTGTTGCGCAGCGACCCCTTGGCGATTTGTGCGATAATCGGCAATTCGCGGTCAGGGTGAAAATTGGTGACATAGCGCGGCGTAACCGCAGCATCGTCAATGACCACACCGGCCGCTTTGGTCCCGGCCTTGCCCGCCGCCGCACCAATATCGTCGAGCGATGCTGCGGCGAGTTTGGTGATGCCGACAATATCATCGAGCAGTGCGACTAGTCCAGATGGCATGATGGTCTTTCGAGAAAGCGATAGGGCCTGCAACCCTTAGCGCGGCAAACCATTCACCTCAACCACCCGCCAAGCGCGCAGCAAATATTGGCATCAATCAAATTGCATTGGAAAAGCGTTCCGGGACAGTGGCGCGATAGGGATCGAATAATGCCGCAATCACCCGGGCATAGGGCCGGGTCGATGGGGTCGGCGACAAAATCTCCCCATCCCACCGGATAATGCCGCGCGCACAAAGGTCCGACAGCGCAACGCCAAGCTCGTTTAATCCGACAAACAAGGATAAATCAGCTGGGCGCAGGCACAATATGTCTTCGATCAACATCGCCCGTTCGCGATCATCGCGGCTGCGTCGCACCCCTCGCACACCGGCCATCAGCCCCTGCGACACGCGCATGCGATATGCTCCGGGACCCTTTTCATTCTGGATGATGCGATCCGGAAAACAGCTTATGGCGCTGGCCCCCAGGCCAATCAGATATTCGGCTTGGTCGTCGGTAAAGCCCTGAAAATTACGCCGCAGCACGCCCGCTTTTGACGCCAGTGCCAGCGGGTCATGAGGCAGCGCAAAATGGTCAAACCCCACGGCAACATAGCCCGCAGCGGTCAACCGATCATGCCCGCACGCCGCCATCGCAAAACGCATCGCTTGGTCGGGCAGGGAGCTGGCATCAATCCGGCGCTGGCGCGGCATCAACTGCGGGACATGGGCATAGCCGAACAGCGCGATCCGTTCTGGTGCCAGCGTGATCGTGGCATCCAGACTGTCGAGCAGCTCCGCCATGCTCTGTCCCGGCAGGCCATACATCAGGTCAAAGTTGATCGAGCCAACCCCGGCCGTGCGCAGATTGGCAACCGCATCGACAATCATGCCGGCGGGCTGGACGCGACCGATGCGCGCTTGCAGATCGGGCGAGAATGTCTGCACCCCCAAGCTCGCATGGGTAATCCTTGAAGCGCCCAATACATTGGCCCATTCGCCGGTCAGGTCGCGCGGATCCAGCTCAACCGATAATTCTGGCGCATTCGCCGCGAAGCGCACGAATACCCGGTCTAGCAAGCGGACAAAGGCCAGCGGGCTAATCGCGTTGGGGCTGCCCCCGCCAAAGGCGATGCGGGCTATGCCGGTGCCCTTGGGCATCGCAGCGGCTACTAAATCGACTTCGGCGTCAAGCGCATCAAGATAGGATTGCAGCCGCTCTGCCTTATTGGCCGCCCCCGTATTGCATCCGCAATACCAGCAAATCTGCCTGCAATAAGGGATGTGGAGATAGAGCGACGCCGGACCGTCAACTGCGGCGATGGCCGCTGCCTGATCGTTTGCCCCAACCCCGCCGTGGAACTCGGCAGCGGTCGGAAAACTGGTGTAGCGCGGCACTGCGCGATCTAGGAGGTCGGGAAAATAGGGCCACATGCCGATTGTGCCTATCGGCCACCACCGACTAGTTCATTGCGCTAGATCAAAAAGCTGCCGGATATGCTAACCCGCCAGTGCGGTCAGCCCGCCGCGATCAATAATCGTGATGTCGCGGCGCGACGGCAGCTCGACATAGCCCTCGGCCCTTAGCTTGGTCAGTTGGCGACTGACCGTTTCGATTGTCAGCCCCAGAATGTCGGCGATTTGTTGGCGGCCAAAGGGCAAGGTAAAGCTATCGGCTGGAGCGTCCGGCTGGTCGCACCCTTGCGGCACAAGCCGATCGGACATTTCGAGCAGAAAGGTGGCGATTTTCTCGGTCGCGGATTTTCGCCCCAGCAACAACATCCAGTGCCGCGCCCGGTCCAGTTCGATCAGCGTGCGTTGCAACAATTTATGTTCCAGTTCGGGGTGATCGCGGGCGAACGCGTCAAAGGCACTGCGGGCAAAGGTGCAAACACGCGCATCGGTCAATGCCGTCACCGTTTGCAGGCTGCGTTGGCCAAACGGACGACCGATGAAATCAGAAGGATAGACTATGCCGACAATCTGTTCGCGGCCGTCGCTAGTGCCTGTCGAAAGTTTTAGCACCCCTTCGATGACATTGGCGACCAACAGGGAATCCTCGCCTTCCCACATCAGCGTTTGCCCCGCACTAATGCTGCGCGTCCGAGCGATTCGATTCAAGACGGCCAGCTCTTCGCTGCCCAGACCGGCACAAATAGAGCGATTTCGAACAATGCAGGTGTCACAACTGGTCATCGCCGCCCAGCCTAGCAGAATGGAGGGTGGCTGCAAACCCGGACCGCTAGAGCGGGATGACATTTGATTGTTACGTCATTGCGAGCGTAGCGAAGCAATCCATCTCGGTGTTGCTGGATTGCTTCGTCCCCCGGATCAAGTCCGGGGTTCCTCGCAATGACGAAAGCGGCTCTACCCCCGGCATTCGCCGGGGAACGATCCCATGTAATGTCATCAGGCTCTAATCGGCGACAATAGTCAGCAACTCGATCGTGCAGACCAACCACAAGCGCCCGCTGCCACAGCGTTCGCGGCGCTGTGTGCTGACGATGCAATCGGCGACGATCTCGCCTGGCAACGAAAATTCATGCTCGGGTAGCGACAATAGCGCCTTTTCAAGCCGGATGGCGCCCTCTCTGGCTTCCCCTGGCGCAAGCGCTAGCGCCTCTCCTCTGGCTTCCCCTAGCGTAAACGCTAGCGCCTCTCCTCTGGCTTCCCCTAGCGTAAACGCTAGCGCCACTGGTGCGGGGCTGGCGTCTTTGGCAATCGGGACACGAAGGGTAAAGATGTGCCGTGCGCCGTTGAAGGTTGCGCTGGCCCAAGCTCGTTCCTGTGCTTCGACCAATTCGCACCCGTTGCCGATCAAATCGCAGACCATCTGGCACAGCCGCGTGGCATTGTTGGCGCGGGCGCTGCGGGAAGTGTGGGTCATGCCGCTGCTCCCGTCACCGCATGGGAACGTTTAGCGCGGTGTATGTTCATGAAATGTTCCACTCGGCAGCGCACCCGATTGCCCGGTTCGCGTCCCATCCGCAGGTCGAGGACAAAGCGCGGGTCGCGCACCGCCAACCGGCCAAATTTGGTCGCTGGCATGTCTACCTCTCTTAGGAAACGCTCGATGGTGGTTATCAATGGGCGGTCTAAAGACATGGGGCTTCTCCGGTTTGCATTTTGCTCGAATCATCTGACACCCCCTAGCTGCTCGTTCATTTCCTACTTGTCTAGGAAAAATCCTAGTGCTATTGTATCGAAATGGAAAATGCTGTGCCTTTTGATGATCCGCGTTTGGCTCTGGACCGGTTGGTCCGCGACCGGGGGGAGGATTATGCTGCACTGTCCCGGCTGATCGGGCGCAACCCCGCCTATATCCAGCAATTTATCAAGCGTGGTTCGCCGCGCTCATTGTCCGAACAGGACCGGCTATTGCTGGCTGATTATCTGGGGGTGG
>JBCKXT010000032.1:0-8841 GCA_038921085.1 Sphingopyxis sp.
ATGGGCACTGCGCGGGGCCGCAAAATCCGCGAATTCGTAACCCCCGAAGGCGTCGATTTGCGCCTTGAGATTGCCAGTTCCGGTCTGCGATTTGCGGCACTGATGATCGACCTCATACTGGTTTTACTAATCATGATCCTGGTCATTTTGATCCTTGATTCTACGTCGCTGGCGCAGGGAGATACCGTCATCATTATCGCCATGCTGGTCTGGTTCCTGATCAGCAATTTCTGGTTTGCCCTGTTTGAACTTGGCCCGCGCGCTGCGACCCCTGGCAAGCGCATAGTCGGTATCCGGGTGGTTGCCCGCGATGGTGGTCAGTTGACGGTGGCCGCAGTGGTCGCCCGCAATCTGGTCCGTCAGATGGAAATACTCTTGCCGGTGATGTTCATCTTTGGCAGTTTATCGGCTGATCTGGGGTCCGTAGGGACAAGCATTGCCGGCCTGCTGTGGACGTTGGGCTTTGGCTTTTTCCTGTTATTCAACAAAGATCGGATGCGGCTGGGCGATGTGATTGGCGGGACATGGGTGGTGATGGCCAAACGCAAACGCATGGCTCCCGATATGGCTAGCGCGCCTTTGGCAGATGCGCCCGGCGTGCCGGGTTTTACTGAGGCAGAGCTGGCGATCTATGGCGTATACGAACTGCAGGAACTGGAACGGGTGCTACGGCAGAGTGATCGCGACACGATGATTGCAGTGGCCGATGCCATTCGCGGCAAGCTCGGCCGAACGCTGCAAGAGGATGACCGGCTGTTCCTGATTGCGTATTATCGCCAGCTCAAGGTGCATCAGGAACGCAATCTGCTGTTTGGCAAGCGGCGCGCCAGCAAATATGAGGCTTTGCAATGACCAGTTATCCCGCCTCCGCAACGGTGTCCGACGCCATTGCCACCCGCCGCTCGATCCGTGCCTTCACCGGTCAACGGGTCGACGAAGCTGTGCTGCGGACAGTGCTCGACAAGGCGCAACGCGCCGCCAGCGGCGGCAATCTCCAGCCGTGGCAAGTCACGGTGTTGACCGGCGAACCGATGCAGGCGCTGTTCGATGCGGTTGCCCAACGGATGGCGATGGGGTTGATGGGCCTGCAACCAGAATATGTGATCTATCCCGACAAGCTGCCCGAGCCATGGAAGGCACGGCGGTATGGGGTGGCGGCGGCGATGTATGGCGCGATGGACATTGCCCGGGGTGATCACGACGCTCGCAATGCCGCCATGGCGGCGAATTTCACCGCATTTGGCGCGCCGGTGGTGCTGTTCGTCCATTGCCCGCGCTTCATGGGGCCACCGCAATGGGCCGACATGGGCATCTGGCTGGCTTCGGTGATGCTGCTGCTGCGCGAAGTCGGGCTCGATAGCTGCCCACAGGAAGCTTGGTCGGTCTATGGCAAGACCATCCGCGATGTGATCGACCTTGATGATGAGCAGATCATCTATTGCGGGCTGGCGATTGGCTATCGGGATGCTGATGCGGCGGTGAACCAGTTTACCGTCGACCGCGCCCCGCTCGACGAAGTGGTGCGCTGGCAGGGGTTCTGACCTCCCAATTTACTCGCGGACCATCACCACCAGCTTGCCCGCTGCCTTGCGCTCCCCCAGCGCCGCAATCGCGTCACCGCCACGCGCCAGCGGATAGGTCGCAGTGACCCGTGGGGCAATCTTGCCCTCGTCCCACCATTGGAACAATTGGGCGATATGGGCGCGATTCTTGTCCGGTTCGCGCATGGCAAAAGCGCCCCAGAACACCCCGCAGACATCACAGCTTTTGAGCAAGGTCAGGTTGAGCGGCATGCGCGGGATGCCCGCAGGAAAACCGACTACCAGATAGCGCCCCTCCCACGCGATCGACCGCAATGCCGGTTCGGCATAATCGCCGCCAACTGCGTCATAAATGACATCCGCGCCATTGGGGCCAACGGCGGCCTTGAACGCGGTCGCCATTGTCTTTGACTGGTCCTTGTCAAACGGCTGAAGGGGATAGACGATACAGTCATCGGCCCCCGCCTCGCGGACCAACGCCGCCTTTTCCTCAGATGATACCGCGCCAATCACCCGCGCCCCCATCGCCTTGCCAATCTCCACAGCGGCCAGGCCAACCCCGCCGGCAGCCCCCAGCACCAGCAATGTTTCGCCCGCTTTCAACCGGCCGCGATCAACCAGCGCGTGGATTGATGTGCCATAGGTCATCAGCAATGCCGATCCATCGGCAAAACTATATTGGTCGGGCAGGATATAGGTATTGGCGGCGCGGGCCGAAATCTGTTCGGCAAGCCCGCCGTTGCCGCATCCGGCGATCACCCGGTCGCCGACTTTGAGGTGGGTGACGCCTTCACCGACACTGGCGACGGTCCCTGCGACTTCGCCGCCGGGGGCAAACGGGCGTTCGGGCTTGAACTGATATCTATCCTCGATGATCAGCGTGTCGGGAAAATTGATCGCGCAGGCGTGAACGTCAATGATGATTTCGCCAGTCCCCGCGACCGGATTGGGCAGATCGCCAATTTCCAGCGTTTCCGGGCCGCCCGTGGCGCGCGACAGTAATGCTCTCATCTGATCTCTCCACTCATGCCGCGACTATTCCCGAACCGGGAACCAGCCACGGCTGGGTCTGTGCGCAGGCGATCTCATAGTCGCCAATGGCACGATCTTCACCCAATGTCAGGCCAATCTCGTCGAGCCCTTGCATCAGGCACATTTTACGAAACGGGTCGATGTCGAAGGCGAACCGGTCTTGAAACTCGGTTGTGACCACCTGGTTTTCGAGGTCGACGGTGATTGCTGCACCCGCGCTCGCCGCAATCATCAATCGGTCGATTTGAACCTGCGGCAATTCCACCGTCAGCAAGCCGTTCTTGAAGGCATTGCCCGAAAATATGTCGGAAAAGCTGGGGGCGATGACCGCGCCGATGCCCAGATCGCTGATCGCCCAGACGGCATGTTCGCGGCTCGACCCGCAGCCGAAATTATCCCCCGCGATCAGGATGGGGGCACCGGTGTTGGCGGGATCGTCAAAGATATTGCCCGGCACAGCGCGAACACTCTCGAACGCGCCCTTGCCCAGCCCGTCGCGGCTCACCGTCTTTAGCCACGCGGCGGGGATGATGATGTCGGTATCAACATTTTTCTGGCCCCAGGGGATTGCGGTTCCGGAAATGGTTGAAACCGGGTTCATCCCACCAACTCCCTTACATCAGTCAACCGCCCCGTCACCGCTGCTGCCGCTGCCATCGCCGGGCTGAGCAAATGGGTGCGCGCACCCGGTCCCTGCCGCCCAACAAAATTGCGATTGCTGGTCGATGCACAGCGTTCTCCGGGCGGAACCTTGTCGGGGTTCATGCCGAGGCACGCCGAACAGCCCGGTTCGCGCCATTCAAGGCCGGCGTCGATGAAGATGCGGTCCAGCCCCTCAGCCTCGGCCTGTGCCTTGACCAGCCCCGACCCCGGCACAACAATCGCCCATTTGACCCCTGCTGCCTTTTTGCGGCCTTTCAGCACGGCGGCGGCGGCGCGTAAATCCTCTATCCGGCTGTTGGTGCAGCTACCGATAAAGACATTCTCGATCGGCACGTCGACCATCCGCGTTCCAGCAGTCAGCCCCATATAGTCGAGTGACTTTTGCGCTGCGGCCTGTTTCGATGGGTCGGCAAAACTGGCCGGGTCCGGCACGACGCCAGTGATTGGCACGACGTCCTCCGGGCTGGTGCCCCAGGTCACACTCGGCGCAATCTCGGCGGCGTCGATGTGGACACTCTTGTCATAGGTCGCGTCAGCATCGCTCGGCAGCGTCCGCCAATAGTCGACCGCTGCGTCCCATGCCGCGCCGGTTGGGGCCATTGGGCGGCCCTTGAGATAGGCAAATGTCGCATCGTCAGGCGCGATCAATCCGGCCCGCGCACCCGCTTCGATGGTCATGTTGGAAACCGTCAGCCGCCCTTCGATTGACAGCGCCATGATCGTCGATCCGGTGAATTCGATGACATGGCCGGTGCCGCCTGCGGTGCCAATCTGCCCGATGATGTGGAGGATGACATCCTTGGCTGTGACGCCCGCAGGCAATTCGCCGTCTACCCGCACCTCCATCGTCCGCGATGGCGATAGCCACAATGATTGCGTCGCCAGCACATGTTCGACTTCGCTGGTGCCGATGCCAAATGCCAGCGCACCCAATGCGCCGTGGGCCGATGTATGGCTATCGCCGCAAACCATGGTGAGGCCGGGCAGGGTAAAGCCTTGTTCCGGGCCGACGACATGGACGATGCCCTGACGTGCGTCGGTGGCCCCGATATAGGGGATGCCGAATGCCGCCACATTGGCCTCAAGCGCCGCCAGCTGCGCTGCACTCTCGGCGTCGGCAATGGCGATTGGCGCGCCGTCCGCATCGACCCGCGCGGTGGTCGGCAGGTTATGGTCGGGCACCGCCAGGGTCAGGTCGGGGCGGCGGACGCTGCGGCCATGCGCCCTCAGTCCGGCAAATGCCTGTGGGCTGGTCACTTCGTGGACCAGATGCCGGTCGATGAAGATCAGGCAGGTGCCATCGTCCCGCCGGGTGACGGCATGGGCATCCCAGATTTTTTCATACAAGGTTGAGGGGTTGGACATCGTGAAAATTGCTTAGGCAAGCTGCCGTGCGAACACAAGTGCGCGGTCGCCGTGATAAACGATGTCGCCGTGATGAACGATAGCGACTGTTGGCCGCTGATTGTGACTGGTTTGAATAGGCGCTGGGGTGTAATGTCTCATTCGCCATAGGCTACCGCGCTGAACATGGGCACAGGGGAATGGCGATGTTGATTCAAGCACCGGTTACTGAATTTCGTAGTTGGGTGTCTGATTCGCGGCGCTGGGCAGACGTGCCGTTGTTGTCGGGGGATATTGTCGTTGCGACATCGCCCAAATGCGGCACAACTTGGACCCAGCGGATCATCGGCATGTTGCTGCGCCAGTCTCCGGAGCCGTTTGCGGTGCAGGACGATTACCCATGGGTCGATATGCGGATCAAACCAATCGAAGCGGTGCGAGACGCGCTTGCCCAACAGGCGCAGCAGGGAACGGGGCGGCGTTCGGTCAAAACCCACTCTCCGCAGGGCGCGCTGCCGCTGCATGACGATGTTTATTACATCCATGTCGCGCGAGACGCTCGCGATGCGTGCATGTCGTGGCACAACCATGTCGGCGGCTATACCGATGGGGTGCGGGCGTTGATGGACCATGCCGGGCTGACCGACGAAACCATCGCTGCACCCTGTCCACCGTTCAGAGCCGATCCGCAGGAATTTTTTCGCGCTTTCCTGGAACGGCCGGACTATGCGCCGCCGACCGAATTCACCATCGGCAGCTATTGCGAATTGGGGCGCAGTTACTGGGCACAGCGCCAACGCCCCAATTTCCTGATGGTCCATTTTAATGACCTCAAGGCCGATCTGGATGGGGAGATGCGCCGGATTGCCGATTTCTGCCAGATCGAAACCGACGCAGTGCTGTGGCCACAGCTGGTTGAGGCAGCCGGTTTTGCCGCGATGAAGCGCGACGCAGCAGAGCTGTTGCCAAACGCGGGCATGGCGTGGGTCGGCGGGGCCGATCATTTCCTGCACAAGGGCACCAACCAGCGCTGGCGCGAGATATATTCGGCTGATGACCTTGCGGCCTATGACGTCGCGGCTGATGCCGGGATGAGCCCCGCGTTGCGCGCATGGTCTGAAACTGGGCGCTTGGTTGCGGGCGACCCGGTCGTTTTGCCCGACTAGGGTCAGGACCGCCTAGCCTCTCCATCGCGGCGGGCGTATAGTGCCGGTCATGACGGGCTGGTGCATCTCTCGCCCTCATCCTCCTCACCATATTGGCGATGGAGGGCGTCGCATGGGCGAGCCATAAATTTATCATGCATGGCTTTGGCTGGGGCTGGCACCGTGACCATCACGAACGGCACGACGATGTGTTTGAAAAGAACGACCTTTACGCGCTGGTCGGGTCGGCGATGAGCATCGCGATGTTCGCCATCGGCAGCCCGTGGGTCATGGGCGCGCTGGGCTGGACGGCATGGGCACCGGGCACCGCGATTGGCATCGGCGTGCTGGGTTACGGTAACCTTTATACGCAGGTGCAAAGCGGCGCGACCCGGTTGCGTGCCGGGCGGGATTAACCCTGCCGATAATCGGCTATGATGTCACCACAGGCCGCTAATTCCTCCTCATGGCCGACCTCGCGCCAGTGTTCGGCCAGCGCCTGACGCTCCCAGTCCTGCATCGCCGGGTGGGCAATGATATGGTCGACCCACGCCTGACCTGCCGCACCCACATCTAGGCCATAAGTCCGCACCCGCCACGCGACCGGCGCGAAAAAGGCGTCTGCGGCGCTGAACTCGGCTCCCGCCAGCCATGGCCCGCCAAAGCGCACCAGCCCATCCTCAAACAATTCCCTGATCCGCGCGATATTGGCCAGCAATGCCGGGGACATCGGCTTTGGCCGCACACGCACCCCGACATTCATCGTGCAGTCGTTGCGTAAAGCTGAAAACCCGCTGTACATTTCGCAAGCTGCGCACTGCGCCCAAGCCCGTGCGTCAGGCTTGGTCGGCCAGACACCGTCGTGACGATCCGCCAGATAAAGCGCGATGCCCAGCGAGTCGTAAATCGTCCGCCCATCATGGAGCAATGCTGGCACTTGTCCGGTTGGAGAGAAATTGTGGAACACGGCATAATTTGACGGTGCTGTGAACGGCTCGGTGCGGTCGATGAACGCGATGTCGAGCGCCCGCATCAGCAGCCATGGGCGCAAGCTCCAGCTCGAATAATTACGATTGTCGGTGATCAGGGTGAAGGTCATGCTTGCTCCTTACACCGGGTTCGAGAGCATCGGCCATGCCCGCCACGTGCCAATGGCATAGAAAGCGCCATAAACGAGGACAATCAGCGAACTCCATAGGATAAAAGGCGTGGCCAGATCGGGTTTGAGCATGAGCACAGGAAAGAGCGCCAATCCGCGCAACAGATAGACGCCCGAAATCGCCACCAGCGCAGATCGCATCAATGGCAGTTTTGGCAGCAACCCTGCGCCCGCAAAAGCATAAGCTGCGCAAATCGCGAGCCCCATCGCTATCCCGAATGTAACGACCGCCGGATACCAGGCACCACGCCCAGCCGCCACAGCCATCTGCTCACCCGCGCCGAAAAAGCGATACCAGTCTGGCCCACCGAAAATGATAGCGATGTGCATGAGCGCCGCAAAGCCGCTCAACACGCCGCCGATGATCAGCCAGATATTGTGCATGTCATCCTCCGGTCACCGATGAATTGAGTTCAGGTCAGCTATTTTCGACACCTGCACCAGCCCGGATCATTGCGATGGCGGCCACAATCAGCAGCCAAAAGCCTGAGACCGGCATCAGCAGCACTCCAAGCGCAGACACCGCCAGCAGCGACCAGCCAATGGGCCTGAGCGCCGTTCTCATTTCTGCCCGTTCAAATATATCAACCGCGATCCCGATCACGGTCATGAAGAATCCTGCGATGACAAACCATGCTACCGCGCCGCGTGTAAAGTCTTCGCCAATCGTGTTGAAAACGCCGTCGGCTAATATCTGGTGCAGAATGTTTGAAAAAGTAAGTAACGCAAAAGCCGTATGAATTACCGATATGGCAATTATATAGCGTCCGATCCATCGTTTGGGCAATGTCGTGATCCTCATCCTTATGTAAAATGCGCCGTCGTCTTCGCCGCAATCTCATCCGCGCTGACACCAGGGGCCATCTCGATCAGCTTGAACGCGCTGTCGTGATTGGCGCGGTGGAACACGGCGAGGTCGGTGATAATCATATCCACCACATTCCTGCCAGTCAGCGGCAGGGTGCACGCGGGCACGAATTTGGGGCTACCGTCCTTGGCGTTATGCTCCATCACGACGATGATTTTCTTGACCCCGGCGACCAGATCCATCGCGCCGCCCATCCCCTTGATCATCTTTCCGGGGATCATCCAATTGGCAATGTCGCCATTTTCCGCGACCTCCATTGCGCCCAGCACGGTCAGGTCAATATGCCCGCCACGGATCATCGCAAAACTCGCGGCGCTGTCGAAATAGGCGGTCTGTGGCAGTTCGCTAATCGTTTGCTTGCCGGCATTGATCAGGTCAGCGTCTTCCTCGCCAGCATAAGGAAATGGCCCAATGCCGAGCATCCCGTTTTCGGATTGCAACGTCACCTCGACCCCGGCGGGGATGTGATTGGCAACCAAGGTCGGGATGCCGATACCCAGATTCACATAATATCCGTCGCGCAGCTCCTTTGCGGCGCGCGCGGCCATTTCATCGCGGGTCCAGGGCATTGCCATCCTCTTGATTGCCATCCTCTTGATTGGGCGTCGTCGCCGCCAGTTGCCGGAGCGGCGCAGGCAGAATGAACCAGCCCGCGTTCCAATTGGCATCAATCACCAACGGCGTGGTCGGGTCGCGCAGATAGTCATAGGCTTCGTCGGCATCCGAGCGGCGGTCGCCAACCACGGCAATGATGCAATGGCTCTGCGCCGCACGAAACCGGCGCAATTGTTTGCGGTCGCCTGCCCCGCTGGGCGTCAGGATTGCATCGCTGCCGACCGGGTCGAGGCCGCTGCTGCGCAATCCTTCGGCTATGGCGGTGCGACTGTCGCTGGCTTGGTCGGTAATCCACAACACATCGACCCCGAACCTCCGCACCTCGTCGATCGCCGCGACCAACTGTGGGTCAGCCGCCGCAGCGTCGGCAGGGCTGCGCGCTGTCTGCGCGTCTGGCGCGCCATCATCAAGGTCGATGACCACCGCAGGCCGCTGGTTGGTGCAGCGGACATATTCGGGTTGGCGCACCAGCAA
>JBCKXT010000033.1:0-8193 GCA_038921085.1 Sphingopyxis sp.
GTTTCCATCAAGCGGGCAGAGCGGACATCAATATTGGAAATATGAATGCCGTCCCCGGAATTATTTCTGTCCCCGGAATTATTTGCTACCGATATATGTATTATTGACCGGAACTGATGCTATTCTGGAGGGATCAGGCCATCGATTGTGTAGATGCTGCCATTTTCGCCATTTAATTCGGTTCCGTCAAGTGTTGGTCCATTGGCGCCAATCCGGATCACTTCGCCACTGAGGATAAACGTCAGCGGTGTTCCCGCCATGCTGGCCAGTCGGGCCTCGCCGCCATTGGCTTTCATCGCCGAGAGCAGATCGTTGCGCGTGACGATTCCCGGTGTGATATGCTGACGAAGAAGGGCGATCAGTTTTGGTCGATTTTCGGGGGAACGCAAGCGCTCCAGTTCTCCCGTTGGCAGCGCTGCCAAAGCTGCATTACTGGGCAGGAAGAGCGTATAGGGCGCCTTGCCGTCCAGCACGGTTTCCAAGCCCGCCGCCTTGATCAGGTCTGCGGCGGTTGACAATGCCTCTGCACTGGCAAGCAGTTCGGCGATTTTTTGGTTGCTTGCTTCAGCCGAAGTATTCTTCGCTGCCTGCCCTGCATCCGCATTTGTATTCTGGGCAGGGTCACATGCGCTAGTCGAAAAGGCGATCGCGGCTGCGACAAGCGGCCCAAGTAGCGAATTTTTCACAGCAATCTCCATATCAAAGAACCAATTCAATCACCGCCGCGACAAGCCGTGTCGTGGGATCGATCCTGTAGATATAGCCATCGCTGTAACGATAATGCTCCCTGACACTATCATGATAGCGGTCCCGGTAGGCATAAGGGACATTGTAAACATCATATCCTGTCGGCATTGGACGGCCGACGTTGATATCATTGCCTGTCAGAAGCGCAGCGATCCCCATGATTGCCTGTGTTTCCGGATTGACTCCAAAGATGGTGCGGTCGGCATAGTAATATTGGTAATCATTATCATAGCCGTAATAGTTAGAGTAATAATCCGGCACCGAATAACTGTCATAGGCCCTGGGCCACAATGTGCCGATAAACAGCGCTCCCCCGACCAGGGGAATAAAGTTCATGCCGCGCGAGGACGAATAGGCATATCCGTCATAATAGAACCAGTTTCCGGTGCGATATCGCGGATCGACCGCCATATAGCGGCCCCACCGGTCATCGCTGCGATAGAGTCTCATCGCCTGCCCCGGAGGCAGGCACCGGTTATTCCTCTTGGCAAGTCCGGGCGGACAGAAGTTTGCCGCGCCGCGATTGCGGTGTTGATCATAATTGACGAAAAAGCGGCGCGTTTCGTTGGGATTGCTCCATTTGCGAAGCGGTTGGCGGCGGCTGTCGCCATCGCGGGAATGATCCGCTTGGCGCGAGGCATCCCTGCCGACATTTTGATCCGGCCTTGCAGGATGTTGCCGACCCCGCTGCAATTCCGGTCGAGCTTCTTGCCTGGAACGAAATGTCCGGCCCGACACCTCATTGTGAGGCGCAGTGCTGGCCGACCTCCTGTGCTCGTTCTTGTCCGGTGCAGCTGAGGCTGGCGCTCCGGAACAGATCACGCAGGCGCTTGCCAGTATCAGAAATCTATTCATCGGGTTTCTCCTTGGAATAAATGCGTGGTCAATTTTTCGCGTCCGGACTGGGGCTGCCGGATTCGGGCCATGGTGAGTTTGACGAGAGACGAGGCCGGCCCGTTCCATTTCAGAACTATTGCGGGAACAATGTGCTCCCGCCAATGATCGGCAGCACAATCGCAGAGCCAACCTTACACAAAGCTGAATGGATCGATGTCGATCCCCACCCGGACCCCCGGCGGGAAGCGCAAGGCCCTCTGCCATTCCCGAATAATCGCCTGCAACTCAACCGAGCAGCGGGCCACGATCAGCAGGCGGTAGCGGTGGCGGCCGCGCGGCAGAGCCATTGGTGCGGGTGCGGGGCCGAGGATCATTACGTCGGCCACGTTGGGGCGGGAGCCGCCGACGGCGCGGGCGAACTTCCGGTCCACGTCGAGCTGAGCGGCAATATCGTGGATTGTGGCTACAGTCCGCTCGGCAGCCCGCCCAAGAATTTCCGCGACGCAAGACTTGACTTTTCTTGATAGCCTGCAAGCTGCGGCAGCATCCGGCTTGTAACCAGCAGTGACGTAACCTTCAGTCTGAGATGCGCCCTTAGCCAGTTCCTGCGCGTACAGTTCATGACGTGGGTTGTCGAGGACTGCCTTCATTGTCTTACCTCCAAGAATGGCCGCAAGTGCGGATAGCTACCCCGGTTGAACCTCTCGACTTGCCCCCTGCTTCGCCAGCTTGCCCGGTCGGCATCCATCACCAGCGAACGCGCCCCGCGCAAACGGTCGGCAATGCCGCCCCAATGCGGCTTGTCAGGCCAAAGCCCGAATATGTCGGCAGCGGTCCAGCCGCACTTGGCCGCATAAACGCCATGCTCGCGGAGCGCCTTCTCGATCTCGCGCGGGGTGAGCGGGCGGCTCACTTCGTCCAGTGCGACCAGTGCGCCCTGGATTGCCTCGTTGCCCATGCTGGCAAGTAGTTCGGTGATCGGATTCATGCTGGTTGCTCCCTGCCGTCTGCGCCGACTGTTCGGTCCATCAGAATGGGATATCCTCATCGATTTCGGGCCAATTCGCCTCCTCAGCCTTGGCCAGCGTATACGCCTTGGCCTCGGCCAGCGTCTCCGGCCAGAAGAACGGCTCGACTTTCTGATACCGTTCCAGCTCCTTGGCGTTGCGCTCCCAATCGGCTTCGCTTTCCTCGCGCCAACCGCTGAAGATATTGGAGCCGTAGACCCACCCTTTCCGATGCGCGATGCACCGAAAGACGTGCGAGCGATTCAAGTTCAAGTAGCCGTCGTTTTTATGGCAGACCGGACAGAGACCGAAATGGTCCTCGGCGCGGTTGTCGTTCGCGCCAGTCAGATGGCAGCGATGCAGGTTGGCCACGGTCATTGTCCAGTCTCCAGTTTGCGCGCCAGACGGCGCAGCGCGTGCTCAAGCTCTGATTGATTCTCGAAATAGCGGTCCAGGTGATTCCAGTCGGGGCGCAGCCGGGCCAGGTCGCGGGCGATAGTGCGGGCAGTGTGAGCGGCGGTCATTGCTCCGTCTCCCAACCGCGAGGATCGAAGAGGTCTAATTCCCTAGAACTCACACCCCCTGTCCCATGTGTCCCAAGTGTCCCATTGTCCCGTTTGAGCACCATTACCGTGTCTTCCGCGCCGGTAAGCCCGTTGGTGCCGCTCAGGCTTTCGAGCGGGTCGTCGGCTTCCATCTTGCGGGTGTGGTGCACGATCAGGACCGCGATCCCGCGATTGCGTGCGAAGGTCGCCAAGCCTGACAGGGCGCGATAGTCGGCATCGTAGATGGACTCATTCCCCCGCGTTGCGCCGCGAACCATCTTGAGCACATCTACGATAGCCAGCGAAGGCCGCTCGACAGAATCCGCCCATGCCTCCATTTCGGCAATGCAGCCATTATCAAGGCTAGGCCATTCCGTCACGAGTGTCAGACGTTCGGGCGCATCGCGAATGCCTTTCTTGAGCAGGCGACTTTTCAGCCGCCGTTCGCTGTCCTCAAGGGCGAGATAGAGCACATCGCCCTGCGTGATCGGGATCGAGCCGAAGACCGGCCTGCCGCTGGCGATGGCCAGGGCAAAGTCATAGGCCATCCAACTCTTGCCGATTTTGGGCTTGCCTCCGAACAGTGTCGCGCCCTCAGCCAGCAGGCCCGGCACGACAAAGTTGATCGGCGCGAACTGCTTGGCCATCAGTGCTGCCGCTGAAATGCCGCGCTTTAATGCAGGGACGTGCAGCTTGTCCGCCATCACCGTCGCGGTCAGCTTGCGCAGATCATCCGCCGTGCCCTGCCAGTCCATGACGTCGCCAGCTTGGGGCAGGCCATCGCCTCCCCATTCCGGGGGCTCATCATGCGCAGGAATCTCGGCCATCCACACGGGCGGCTCAAGCGGCTCGAACTGTGCGGGATAAATCACGTTGTTGTTACCGCGATGCTCCGCGATCAATGCCCGGTAAGCGGCCTTATGGTCCCCGCCGTGCTTGTAATGGGAGTAAAGATCATATGCGTCCCCGAAGCATCCGGACTTGCACGACTCACCCACGCGCGCCGCTGCATCACTGGCGCTCAGGCTGATCCATTTGCTGCCGATAATACGGGTGGCATAAGTCTCGCCGGTCTGATTAGGACTGCGCCAATCTTCGGAACTTCGCGGGCTTTGCGTGTAGCCGCAAATCTCCAGCATGGTGGCGACTGGGTTGTTGGCGTTGAAGTCGTCGATAACTGACGCACCGTCACCGCGCGGCTTGGCTGCCCGGCGGGCCTCAACTTCCCGGCGGATTGTTTCACGCTGGCGCTCGTCCTCGGCTCTGCGCTGGCGGATTGTGGTGATGCCCTCCGCCACGGGCGGCGCGTCAAGGTTCAAGCCCGGCGCTGTGAGGGGTGTAGCGGTGCGCTTATAATGCAGCGGTGCGCCGTCTTCCCCGCGTAGTGGTGTGCCGGTTTTGGCGTGGACCGGCGGGACATTTGGCAGATAAACCGGCTGGGCAGCGCGGGCCATCGCGTGATCCATATCGACGCCACGCGCTTCCATAAATGCGAAGAAAGCGCACTGGGCATCATACCAAGCATCGAAGGTCTGCTGTGCGGCCAAGGGCAGGATGATACGCCACCGCATATCGCCGGGGCGGGCGTGGGCGCTGCTGTAGATCAGGTAAACGGCGGGGCCAGCAAAGGCTTTGACGGCGCGCTTGATCTCGGCAGGACTATGGTTGCCGCTGTCCACATCGCCGACCAGCGCCACATATTCGCCACGTTCGCGCTGTGCCGCATGTTCGCGCGCGTCGAAGTTTGCGTAGCTTGACGGAATGAACGCGAGGCCGGGACCTTTGGCCTTGTTGTCCGGCTCTTGTGCGAAAATATCCGCGAGGGTGACGGTATTATAATCCTCGCCCGTCTTGATGTGCGTGTCAAAGGTTCCGGCGAACACCGGGACGGGGCGGGTGTTCCATTCCGCCCCTCTCCCGGGTGCCACGGCGTCCGCCTGAGGTTGAACAGTCATAGCGCTGCCCTCCCGAACGCCAGCGCGGCAAGCATCACCGCCACTTCGCGCGCGATCGTTGACGCGAGTGCGTGCCGCCCCTGATCAGGCGGGGTTTCGCCTGTCTGGGCCACGCTCAGGAACCTTCGCCAACCGGGGCCAACCCATCCATCCACGCCTGCACCGCGCTGGCCTTCCATCCTACCGCGCGTGCGGAAAGGGAAATGCGCCGGGGAAATGCGCCATCGGCCTCTAGGCGTCGAATCTGCCTTTCGGAGAGTCCAGTCGCACGCTCGACATCTTTTTTGCGGAGAATAAAATCTTCGGTCATTGCCCAGTCCTTTGTGGTCTAGGTTTGACCCCTACCGCCGCGTCACCCCCGCACGCGAAGACATAAAATCGTGCGCTTCAGCCGCGCCAAGAGGACAGTCGATATTGGCGCTGGTGAACCTTGAGGTCCCGGCGAAGGCGGGCCTTCTGGCGGGACCCCGCAGCCCACCCATCGCCTTCCCGTTTCCGCTTTTCTGCTATCGAATGCCCAGGGTGGCCTTTGCGACGAGGTATAGCGAGGCGCGCCTGCTCCCCCAGTGATCCCAAGGGACCATGCAGCAGACCAAAGCCCATACGCCTCCAGGATGGGAGATTTGCTGCCAGCCACATCAATGCAGGCCGAGAAAGTGTAATCCCGATCGTGCGGTGCCTGAATTGGCGAGATTGGGTCAATTGTATCAGCAGCCAATACCCGAGCATCGCCGAGAGCAGTCGGTTTTCGAGGTCTTTGGTCTCGCCACCCCCCAAAATCGTCGCAGCAGGCCGATACTTATTTATCAGCCATTACACGCCCAACCGGACGAGCGCAGGCCGCGCGTAGAAGCTGACGCGTCTGCCCTTGGTCACGCCGCGTCATCCTTTCGCAGATCAACGACGTTCCCAGTCGGTGGGTCCAGGATCAGCGCCACCAGCCCCGCCAGAGCATTAAGAGCCCGCGCCTTCTCATCTTCATAGGTGTGGCGATCATAGACTCCTTCGACGCCGACAATGACGTGACCCAGGACCCGTTCCGAAATGTCCGGCCTCACCCCTGCCCTTGCCATCAGGCTCTTTGCGGTCCGCCTGAGATCGTGCAGCCGCCAGCCGGTGAATCCGGCCTCTTTGTCGAATGCCGCCTTCAACTTGCCCGACATGGCTAACGCACCCTTGCCACGACCTGCAATGACGAACGGGTTGCCCTTGACCCGCGTGAGTCCTGACAGAACATCCTGCGCCATCTGAGGGAGCTTGAGCGTGCCGGGGTTACCCTTCTCGCGCGCCTCGGCTGGGATAGTCCAGACGCCACCCTTCACGTCGCTCCATTGCATCAACTGGACCTTGGCGCGGCGCTGGGCGGTCAGGAGCAGCAGCTTAACCACCTCACCGAACTGACCCTGGGCAGTGGCGGCCTTCCAGAGCTTGCGGATTTCCTCATCCGATAGAATACGGTCCCGCGCCCGTTCCTTGCCACTCGTGCGGCGCATACCCCGCACAACCGGCGATACATATTCATCATCGCGCGCCTGGTACCAGTTGAACAGCTTCGACAGCGCGGCGAGGACCCGGTCTGCCATGACCGGCCCGCCCTTGTCACCATCGACGCCGGCGCGGCGATCTTCTACGGTGTCGAGTAGAGCGGCGACATCCCTGCGCCGGAGAGACGAGAATGCGAGCCCGCCCCATGCGGGAAAGACATAAACCTTGAAGATGCGCTCGATTTCGCGCGCGCTGCGCAATTCCTGCTTCCTGACGTGACGCTCAATGAAGTTGTCCGCCACCTGCCTGAACGTCTCAGGCGTCACATCAGGCTCTGCAATGGGGAAGGCCTCCATGCCCTGCCGGATGCGCTTGACCCCCTCCCCTGCCCGCTGGCGGGCATCCCTGAGATCAATTTCGGCACAATCGCCGATCGTCGCCCATACCTGTTTGCCATGATTGTCGCGGGCAACAATCACATAGGACTTATGGCCCCTAGGGGTGACGCGCAGATACAGGCCCCGGGTGTCAGGGTCGGAAATCGCCAGCCGCTTCTTTGGGTCCGGCTTGATCGTCGCGACAGTCTTTTCGAAGCCCTTGAGCAATGACGTGGGAGAAGCCATAAAAACCTCCATTGGGCTAACAATGGGCTAACTTCCGTGCGTCGCGTTATGTTAGCCCACGACACCTTACGTCCACTAAAATAACGTATCTATGCGGGTTGTCAATCCATTACCTCCTGATATGCCCCCCTGTCCCCCTGACAACTCTCACTCTTAATCAGCGGGTCGTAGGTTCGAGCCCTACTGCGTTCACCATATCTTTCAATGACTTATGGATAATCTGTCCGGGCGGCGATCGGGCAAAGGTAACCAGCTAGGTATCAAGCCGGCCGCTTTCGCGCACTGAGAGGAAAGTGCCTTTCAAAGACACATCGAGGCCGATAAACTGTTCTATGGTTGTCCTCCGTTTGATGCTGTGCCCGGTCACAATCGTGAGCCCGTTTTCATCCTATCGGGGGGCAACCACCTTTCCAACACATCGCAGTTGCCGTCGGTGTTCCCAACCTCGCGATTACCCTATGTCTGACGGCTGACGAGATGGCGTTCGTGGTTAAAATGGTTGTGAACGGAGGCGTGGACGAAGGCGTGGACGGAAGCGAATTTATGAAGCGTCTTCATCTGTCGGAACCTAAGCATGGCTCGCTCTCGTCGTCGGAAGGGCAGGTGGCTGTTCTCGGCCCGGCTGTTGAGCCAGCGACCCATGTCGCGGCGATCGAGATTGCCCAGATCGCGCATCGCCGCAGGGTAGGACCGCGGCCCGTCGGTGACGATGGTTTCAGCCCGGCCGTGGCGTTTCAGCGCCTTCTTCAGGAACCGCACAGCCGCGGATTTATCCCGCGTTTTCGTGATGTAGCTCTCCAGAATCTCGCCCTCGTGATCGACCGCGCGCCACAGATAATGTCGCTCGCCGTTGATCTTGACGAACACCTCGTCGAGATGCCAGCGCCACTGGCGGAACCCGCGCATGCGCGATGACAAGATCGGCCGAGAGTTGCTGCGCGAGCGTTACGGCCCTCTCCAGCGCACGGTCGGAACGCTGGGACAACCGCACCTG
>JBCKXT010000034.1:0-8119 GCA_038921085.1 Sphingopyxis sp.
CTCGAGGGCTTGCTGGCGATGGCGACGGGCTGTGCCAATGCGATAGCGGTGAGCGCTGAGGTGCTGGCGCGGATGGATGTCGGACTGGCGCTTGCCCAAAGGGCGCAAGAGGGAGGCTGGTGTCGGCCACAGATTGTCGAGGAGCCTTGCATACTGGTCGAAGGCGGGCGGCACCCGGTGGTCGAAGCCGCACTGGCGGTTGGCGGCGGGCGTTTTGTTGCCAATGATCTGTCATTGCAGGCCAGCGACCGACTGTGGTTGGTAACCGGACCCAATATGGGCGGTAAATCGACATTTCTGCGCCAGAATGCCCTGATCGTCTTACTCGCACAGGCGGGCAGCTTTGTGCCAGCGACCAGCGCCCGCATAGGACTTGTCGACCGCTTGTTCAGCCGGGTCGGCGCTTCGGACAATCTGGCCCGGGGGCGCTCGACCTTCATGGTCGAAATGGTCGAAACCGCTGCGATACTGGCCCAGGCGACCGACCGCTCGTTTGTGATATTGGACGAAGTGGGCCGGGGAACCTCAACCTATGACGGGCTGGCGCTGGCATGGGCGGTGGTCGAAGCGGTGCACGAGACCAACCGCTGTCGCTGTCTGTTCGCAACCCATTATCATGAGCTGACACGTTTGGCGGAGAGGCTCGATGCGCTGTCGTTGCACCATGTCCGGGCGCGTGAATGGCAGGGCGAGCTGGTGTTGTTGCACGAACTGGCACTAGGGCCAGCAGATCGCAGCTACGGCCTCGCTGTTGCCCGGCTTGCCGGAGTGCCGGATGCGGTGGTGCGCCGCGCCCAATCGGTGTTGTCAAAGCTGGAGGCTGGCCGAGCTGCGACTGGCGGGATTGCAGCTGGTCTGGATGATTTGCCGCTGTTTGCCGCAATGGTTGAGGAACAGGCCGCACAGAGCGACCCGCTGCGCGATGCCCTTGATACGATTGACGCCGATGCGCTGACCCCGCGTGAGGCGCTGGAGGCGCTTTATCGCTTGAAGGCGATAGTCGCACCCGCCAAGTCAGGGTAAAGGTCGCAGCCATGACCGACCTGTTTCCCAAAATACCTGAGCGCCGTGCGATTATTGATCGGCGGGCGCTGTGGGATGGGCTGTTGACCATTGGCGAGGCCGAGTGCCCGTTGCCAGCAAAGCGGGCTAGTCTGACAACGGTGCTGAAATCCGCACTCGACAACGGGCGCGGCGAAATCTCACGGCGCCTGATGGAGCAGCCATCGCGAGGGCGTGAAGCAACCGCAGCCCAAGCATTTTTGATCGATCAGGTGCTGCGCTTGCTGCACGACTTTACCGTCGCCTACCTCTATCCCGCCGGGAATAAAACGACCGGAGAACGGCTGACGCTGATTGCCGTTGGCGGTTATGGCCGCGCGGAAATGGCACCCTATAGCGACATTGACATTGGTTTTATCACCCCTTTCAAACAGACCAGTTGGGTCGAGCAGGTGATCGAATCGATGCTCTACACGCTTTGGGATTTGGGGTTAAAGGTCGGGCATAGTTCGCGCTCGCTCGATGATCTGGTGCGCATGGCCAAAAGCGATCTGACGATCCGCACCGCCTTGCTTGAGGGGCGCTATGTCTGGGGCGACCGGCCGCTCTATGAACAGGCTTCGGCTCGCTTCCTTAGCGAAGTGGTGCGCGGGACCGAACGCAGCTTTGTTGCCGAAAAACTCGTCGAGCGCGACGAGCGTCATCGCCGCATGGGCGACAGCCGCTATGTCGTCGAACCCAATGTCAAGGAAGGCAAGGGCGGTTTGCGCGACCTGCATACGCTGTTTTGGATCGGCAAATATCTGCACAAGGTGCGCAGCACTGGCGAATTGGTGGATGCGGGGCTGCTGACCAAGGCCGAATTGCGACAGTTCGCGAGGGCCGAGAATTTCCTGCTGGCGGTGCGCTGTCACCTCCACATCCTTGCGCGCCGCGCAGAGGATCGGCTGACCTTTGATGTCCAGCGGGAAATCGCCGAACGCATGCGCTTTGCCGAACGTCCCGGCAAGTCGCGGGTCGAGCGGTTCATGAAGCTTTATTTCCTGCACGCCAAGACCGTCGGCGATGTGACCGGGGTATTTCTGGCCCATCTTGATGACCAGATGGCCGCGCGCGGTCGGCGCTTTCTGCCGTCATTACGACGGCGTCCCGGCAAGCTCGAAGGGTTCGTGCTAGATCGTGGGCGCCTCGCGCTGCCCGACGACAATTGGTTCCGCCAGGATCCGGTGCGGCTGCTGCGCCTATTTGCGCTGGCTGACCAACATGGCCTAGAAATCCACCCCGCGACAATGCGTCTGGCGCGCCGCGATGCGCCCCTCATCACCACCCAAATTCGCCGCACGGCAGAGGCCAACGAGCTGTTTTTGCAGGTGTTGACCAGCCCGCGTGACCCCGAAACCGTGCTGCGCTGGATGAACGAGGCGGATGTGTTTGGCCGGTTCATTCCCGATTTTGGCCGCGTTGTCGCGCAGATGCAGTTTGATATGTATCATCATTATACCGTCGATGAGCATAGCATCCGGGCGATCGGCCTGCTGGCGCGGATCGAAAAGGGTGAGCTGAAACAAGATCATCCGCTGGCGACTGCGATTATGGGGCGGTTACAGATGCGCCGTGCGCTGTATGTCGCGGTGTTGATGCACGACATCGCCAAGGGGCGCGGCGGTGACCACAGCGTGCTGGGGTCGGAACTAGCAATGCGGGTCTGTCCGCGTCTGGGCCTGTCGCCAGCGGAAACGGAAACGGTGGCCTGGCTGGTGCGGTATCATTTGTTGATGTCGGCAACCGCGTTCAAGCGCGACATTGCCGATTATAAGACGGTGCAGGATTTTGTCGGCGTGGTGCAAAGCCCCGAACGGTTGCGGATGTTGCTGGCGCTAACCGTGGTGGATATTCGGGCGGTGGGCCCTGGGGTGTGGAACGGCTGGAAGCGCCAGTTGCTCAGCACTTTGTTTGACGCAGCAGAGGAAATGCTACGGCTCGGCCACAAACAGCGCGGGCGCGGTGCCCGGGTCATCGAACGCAAAGCTGCGGTCGAAGCCATGCTGGGCTTTGAACCGGCAGCATTCAACCGGCTCGCACGGCGCTTGCCCGACAGCTATTGGATTGCCGAACCGGCGGATGTCATCGCACGCAATTTGGCGTTGATGGCACGTGGCACCGCCGATGGTCTGGTGACCGAAGCCTATTTCGACGCCGAACGCGATGCGACCCTGGTCACCATCCATGCGCTCGACATGCCCGGCCTGTTTTTCCGCGCTGCGGGCGGGATTCACCTAGCTGGCGGGAATATCATTGATGCGCGCATCCACACCACCCGCGACGGCTTGGCGCTCGACAATTTTCTGGTTCAGGATCCGCTCGGGCGGCCATTCCGGGAAGCAGCCCAGATCGAACGGTTGCAACAAGCGATTGCCGATGCGCTGTCCAACAAGGGGCGACTGGTTGACCGGCTGGTCGCCAAGCCGATGGCGCGCACCCGGGCAGAGGCATTTCGGATTGAACCGTCGGTGCTGATCGACAACAAGGCGTCGAACCGTTTTACCGTCATCGAAGTCAATGCACAGGATCGTCCAGCACTGCTCAATCAGCTCGCCTATGCGCTGTTTCAGTCGCGCCTGACCCTGCACAGCGCGCATATTACCACTTATGGCGAGCGGGCGGTGGACGTGTTTTATGTCACCGATTTACTGGGTGGCAAGGTCGAAGCCAAGGCGCGTATCCGGACACTGGAAAAGCGCCTGATCGAAGCAGCCAAAGGCACCGTTGAATTGGTAGGCGCGATTAGTGCGGTTTAGGGATTGTTGAGATTCAAAATCCGCTTGATGAATGCCAACACAACCTAGAGCTTGGCCTTGAACGGCGAAAAATCGGTGCCCTCATCAAACAGGTCGATGCCCTCGCGGCGTTTGAGCGCGCCAACCACCGCATAGGTCACGGGCGTCAGCGCCGCTTCCCACAGGATCTTGAGGCCCCAGTTGGTCAGCATCACCATGACGAGCTGTTGGTTTGACCAGATGCCGTAAAAGGCGACCGGATAGAAAATCAAGCTGTCCACCCCCTGTCCAACGATAGTCGAGCCGATCGTACGGGTCCACAGCATCCGCCCCTGGGTCCACAGCTTCATCCGCGCTAGGACATAGCTGTTGACGAACTCGCCAGCCCAAAAGGCGACAATCGAGGCAAAAACAATGCGCGGCACTTGGCCAAACACCGCGTCATAAGCTGCCTGCCCCTGCCATCCGGGGGCGGGCGGCATGGCGACTACCGCCCAGCTCATCAAGGCCATGAAAATCAGCGCGGCAAAACCGGTCCAGATCACTCGGCGGGCGCGGGCATAGCCATAAACCTCGGTCAGTATGTCGCCCAGAACATAGCTGATCGGGAAAAACAAAATCCCTGCGCCAAAGGTAAAGCCACCGACTTGAGATAGTTTCGCTGCGCCAATGACATTCGACAACAGCAAGACCGCGACAAATGCGGCCATCACCAGATCATAATAACGCAGCGGTCGCCCAGCGATGCTGGCGGCGGTGGTATGAACTGGGGCGGGAGAATCGGAATCCATGCTCATGGCACCATCCTATCGAAGTTTGCTCACACCGCAATCTGGGCTAGATGCGCTATCACGTGCGCCCGTAGCTCAACTGGATAGAGTTGCCGACTTCTACTCGGCCGGTTGCAGGTTCGAATCCTGCCGGGCGCACCATTGCTTTTCTTAGCCTTTCCCGCTCGCAAGCGAGCGCGGCGTTGCTTTTCTTGGCCTTTCCCTAGCGCGAGCTGCGTGGGCCTGCCGACGGGAAAAGCCATAAAATCTGTCTTGTCTCGCTTCCCCTAGCGTAAACGCTAGTGCGTTCTTGTCTCGCTTCCCCTAGAGTAAACGCCAGTGCGCTGTATGTGACATGACGATCAGCGCGCATGGGGTGGCCAGCGCCAACAAGGTGCCGAGCGGCAGGCGCATATTCTGCCATTGCTGCTGCGAAGCATCTACCTCTCCAGCCGACGTCTCAAGATTTGCCCCGGCGCATCACGCAAGTAGCCATCTTTCCGGCATCGACGGAAGGCATCCGCGATTCGTAAGAATTTTCGTGACCTTGTCACTTAAGTCAGCGACAGAGGTATCGCTGGCGACCCCCAGAGATACGTGCCCGTCCTTTATTTTTGCGATGAATTGGATAAATCCTTGATACCCGATCGCGATATAATTCAAGCCACCGCAGTCTAGCTCTCCACGTTGAGATGCAAGCGCCAGCAACGTTGGATTGACTAACAGTTCTTCGAAGAAATTGGATTCGGGTGTCGTCTGGGTGAGATCTTTTGCAGCCGGTGCCAGTCGCATAAACACGTCCTGACCGGAAGCTAACGCTACGTAGCCGACATTCCCCAAACCAAAAAAATCCGCGATCAGCGTCTCAGCTTGTTGGCTCGCGGTGACGGATTTGAGCAGAAATTGCTTGTTCATGGACTTTCTCCCTATAGTGATTGATGTCATAACTTTCACTGCACCTGTGGAAACGATGCCATACAGGGCGCGGTCGCTTCTGCGTCGATGCATACGAAGGCGTCGCTCGAACGGCATTATGCATCTCGCTGCAGTTTCCGCGTGATATTGACACTGGTTTCACAGGACACATCTGATCGACGACCGATGACAGAGGCTTCAACCAATTGATCGCGAAATGACATGGTCATTCCGGACGACCTGTCCGAAGGTTCTTTGACTCGTCGGCCAATTCGTCGATAGGACAACCTTCTGATTGACAAGTAGCGGTGTCACACAGTCGACAATTGGCGTAGGCGCTGACGACGTCAGGAGTCATCTTTTTCATCAGCGCGCCAAGAATCCGACGTAGGGTTGCACGATCCTTTGACCCTAAATCGGATGTCAGCGCACTCAGCCTATTGGCACGAACCCTGCGGAGAGACAGCAATTGATCCACACCTTGCTTAGTGAGTGTGAGTTGCACTGCTCGCCGATCTTGAGCTGAATTCCGCTGCACCAAGCCAGCCTTCGCGAGCCGATCGACCAATCGCACCATGCCCGGTTGGCTCAGGCGCAAACGCTCAGCTAGACGGTTTACTGTCACGCCTGGGCGGAGGTGGAGCAAAACTAGTGCGCCAGCAGCCTGCCCTCCCATACCGAGTGCCTTGTGTGCAGCCCCCTCGATGCTGTCGACGATTGCGAGACTCAGCGCCCCCAGGAGGTTGTCGGTGAAATCATTCATTCTAGATATATATATGCGGCATGCATATATGTCAAGTCAATCTCTGGGTCGAAGCTACCAGTGAAGACGTAGTCCTCAGTTTCATCAACGCTGGCGCGCCACTTTCCATTAAATCCGCTGCATGACGAGCAATGCACACGGCGTGGCCAGTGCCAACAAGGTGCCGAGCGGCAGGCGCATATTCTGCCATTGCAGATGCTCATCCCCGCTGCGTCGCAGCCCCCGAACCAGCGCAGTCGCCAGCCCGGCCACAGCCGCGAGCAGCAGGATGAGTGGCAGCACCGCCCATCCGGTCCATGCGCCAATCGCGCCGAGCATCGGGGCATCGCCACCGCCTAATCCGTCGCGACCACGGATAGCGCGATAGGCCAAAGCAACTAGGGCAAGGCCGCCATAGCCCACGAGCAGCCCGATCACGCGATCAGGGGCGCTGGCATCAATCGCCAGCCCTGCCATCGCAAGGCCGCCGCCCGTCAATCCTGATACAGCCAGCAGGCCGCTGAGCAGATGCGGCAACCACATATGGCGCGCATCGAGCCAGCCAAGCAGCAGCAATTGCCAGCCCAGCAGTGCCAGCATCACCCCACCAAGATTGGGCGCAATCGCCACTGCCGCCGCGCCAATCGCCGCTGCTGTAAGCTCAATGGCGAGATGGCTTGGCGCTATCGCCGCGCCGCAACGGGAGCAACGCCCACGCAGTAACAGCCAGCTCAAAATCGGGACCAGTTCCCAAAAGCGCAGCACTTGACCACAGTTATCGCAGCGCGAACGCCCGTGTGACACCCGCTGTTGCTGCGGCCAACGCAGCGCTATGGTCGCCATAAAGCTGCCGACAATCGCGCCAAAACACCCGCCCAGCACAATCACTATCAGCGGCGCATGAGAGGAGAGATCGCCGATCAAAATTGCCCGCGCAGGGTCAAGCCAAAGCCATCGCTAACTGGCACTAGCCCTGCCGCGACCAGTGCTGCTGCCAGCAACGGATCATCGGCCCGCACGCTTAGCTGTGCGTGATAAGCTCCGTCCGCCTTGATCGACAGGGTCAGCCGCTCCATCCCCGACTGGCCGACCAAAGGCAGATAGAGTGCATCGCGGCGGCAGGATGCGGTGCCCGACAAACCGTTACGTAGGTCGAGGCCAGCAATCCGCAGGCCAAGTATCACCCGCACCGTGCCGCTCGCCGCTGTGCAGCGGCCATCGTCAAAACTCGCGTTGAACTGGTCGAACTGGATCGATTGTATCGGCACATCGTTGCTCGCGGGGCCTGTAACAGAGCCGTTTAGATCGGCCAAGGCGCGCCAGCCAAAGCCCGCAACGGCTGTGCCTGACAGCGGGCCGTCGAGGTGATTGGCATCGCGCGAAAAACTCATCTGCAACCGCGCCAGCGGCAGTTGCAGCGGGTTAAGCCCGACGCGGAGTTGGCCAAGTCGCAGCACGCCGATATCCACCTGCTGCGCCGTGCCTGACCAGATGGTGCCGCTGACCTGATGGGCATGGATGCCGCGCACCCCCCCGTCTCCACCGCCGTCTCCACCGCCGCCAAATATGGCCAGCGCCAGCCGCAGCGGAAAAAAGACGATGAGCGCCGCTAGTGTCGCCAGCACCAGCCAGCCCCAGTGCCGCCCAAGGATGTTTGGCATCACCTGACCCGCCGCATCGTCGCGGTCACTGCAACGGTGCCATTGGCATTGGGCCGGATGTTGAGATCGCTGGCGATGATACCCTGCCCTTCTAAAGATCCAATCCAGTCAAAAACCGCCGCAGCGCGGGCGCTGCCAATCGCGATGCTGGCACCATCGTCACCCTGCGCATCGTTGCGCGACAGGATAAAGCCCAATTCAGCCGCCGACTGGCTGATGAGCAGGTCCACCCGGCCGGTCGCGTGGCCGGAC
>JBCKXT010000035.1:0-7848 GCA_038921085.1 Sphingopyxis sp.
GCCGTATCATTCGCAGACCTCAGATAGTCATAGAGATACTTTTTAGGTCGATCCCGGTATTTCGGAAACCGCCCCTCCGGGGTATCCCAGCCTTCAAGATAGGCAAAGAAACGCGTCACGAGTTCTTCGCGCTCGCGCTGGTTGACGACCTTCTGTGACATCGGCGTGATGGCCACAAACTCAGCGCTTTCGGCCAGTTCACGAATCAATTCGGTCACGAGCCCCGGCAACGAACCGCGGCGAATTTCGGCCTCGTTTACGACCGTCCCTGACTTGTTGATACGCGCAAACATTTCGGCTCGCGTCGATGGGTCGGTACTCGCGTCGAGAACGATCGTTCGAATGGTGACATCTTCCAGCTTGTTGCGTCGATCTTCGGGCAGATTCTTAAACGAGAAGCCGTTCAGTTCAGGCACAAGCACAAGATCAGATAGCTGCAAGCCCTCCTTCAAGAACGCGCGCATGGCACGCATTCTCTGAGAGCCGTCCACAATCTCCATTCGCCCGTCGGGCGATTGATAGAAAAACAGGAACGGTATCGGCAAGCCCACCAGAAGCGATTCGATAAACTGGGATTGCTGCTGACGGTGCCAAGCCAGCTTACGCTGATACTCGGGAACGAAATACCGTCCATTCACATCGTCCGGGAAGCGCTCCACGTAAACGGACACAGGATACTCCGTGACGGTAAACTTCACTTGGCGCGAGACCGTCGAGATTGCCGCCTCAGCTGCGGCAATCTCTTCAGGGCTAGGGGCCTTTTTCTTCGCCATCAAAATCTCCGATTACCGCGCAGCCGCGCCTTAACCAATACCGAGTTTAGCCTTGCCATAGCCCGATACCTGCTCAAGGTGAAGCCGTGCCTTGATAAAATCACTAGTTCGATGATGCCCATACATCCAACAGACGCAGGTATCCCACAAACCCCCTGCTCACGCCGCGTGATCGAGCCGGTCGGCCAACCACATTTTGATCAGCGCTTGCCGTGTTACACCACGCCGGCCCGCCTCCATGTCGAGCCGCACGACCATCCATTGCGGAAAATCGACATTAACCCGCTTCGCCGCCAGACCGGGGCGGGCAGTGGCATAGGCTCCTATCGCCGCGACAGGCCCTTGGCTTTCATCCGCCAAACCATCTGATCAAAGCGATCTTGCCCAAAGAATGGCTCGCCATCGAACACCATCAACGGCACACCATAATGGCCCCCCGCACGCTGGGCGTCCTGATTGGCTTTGATTGCGGTGTCGAGCGGCTCGCGGTCCCGTTCCAGCACCGCGTCCATTTCGGCTAGGTCACATCCCGCCCGCGCCGCCGCCTGTGCCAGATGGTCGCCCAGGTGCCAGTCTTTGACCCCGCCAAAGATTGTGCTGCTGACCTCATCGAGGAACGCCAGCCCCTTGCCGCGCTCGGCCGCAAGCTGCCCCAACTGGGTCAGGCGATAGATGTAGGGCTGATCGAGTGGGTAAGTGCGCGTTGCCATGTCCATCACCACCGGGTCGGGGCTGGGCCAGGCGAATGGCAGCTCCAGAAACTGCGCAGTGCGGAACATGTCGCGGATGAAATATGGTAGCCACAGAGGATCATTCTTGTCAAAAAAATCGGGCTGGCGGACCGCGATGGGATAGACCGGGCGGACGTTGCAAGCGACAGCATAGTCGCGTTCCAGTGCCAACAGCCGCTTGGTCACAAAATAGCTGTAGGGTGAACGGAATGACCAAAACAGATCATAGGATAGTGTCATGCAACCCCCCCCTACCGCGCGCGGTCCATCGTATAAATGTCCGGAAAGTGACGGATTTCGCCTGGGCTATCGATCGATGTGGTGAAAGGCGCGGTCGTGAAATACGCGATATAGATGGGGATGGGTTCAGGCAAATCGACCGTTTGGGTCCGCCCGCTCGCCAGAATCGCGTCGGTGTTGGCGCGGGTCCATCCGGGCCGCGTGCTGAGCACGGCCGATGCAAAATCCACAGCAGCATTCACCCGCACACAGCCATGGCTATAGGCGCGGGCCGGATTGGCAAATAGCGCCTGTGCCGGGGTGTCATGCAGGAATATGGCATGGTTGTTGGGCATCACCAGCTTCATCCGGCCGAGCGAATTGCCAGGACCCGGCCGCTGGCGATAACGTCCGCCCTGCAACACATAGCCGCGCCGTGCCGCCTCTGCGGGGCGATTGCGGACCATAGCCGAGATGCCTTCGGCCGCGATGCTGGTCGGGATTTCCCACCACGGGTTGAGCACGACGCCGCTCACCGTCGCAGAAAAAACCACCGTCCGGGTTTGCGGCCGTCCGACAATCGTGCGCCAACGGTCGATCCGCTGCCCGTCCTGCCACAGCGTCACTTCATAGGACGGCACATTGACCAGCAAATACCGGCGACCCAGATCGCGCGGCATCCACCGCCACCGGTCCATATTCAGCCGCAGTGTTTCCTGCCGCTGTGCATCTGTTTCATCTGCCAGTGCTTCGCGCAACAGGACATAATGCGGGTGGCTGGGGATCGCGGCGGTAAATAGCGCATCAAGCTGGTTTAGCGCGAGCGCAGCGGCGACGGCATCGCCAGCATTACCGAATTGATCGCCGGTGATGCCCCAATTGCGCCTTTGCCCGGTATGGCCAGAGCCATTGCGATGGCGCTCAAGCAGCCGCGCGCCAGCAACATTGGCGAGGCGGCTGATGACGGCAACGTCGCCGCTCGCCACAGTCTCACGCAGGGCCGTCGCTTCGTCTGTCATGGCGGGCAGGCCATCGCGCGGGGCTAGGTCGAGCCAGTTGACCAACTGCATCGCCTGCGTCGTTGTCCATCCCGGGGGTGGCAGTGGGGCCGCAGCGACTGGCTCCGCGACCGTTGTAGCGGGCGTTGCAGAGGTCGGCATAGCAGTAGCTGGCACCGAATTTTGGGCAGCGACGCTATGCGCCACAGCAACCGTTGTAGCGGCCACCACCATGGACACACTGGCTAGCAGCGTCAGAACGAGCACTTAGATGTGACCTCGGAGCAAGTTGTCGCTCGCATGAAAGAAAGGGAGTTTGACAAAATCGTCGTTTCCGATGGCGCAAACGTTCGAAGCAAGTTGGAGGGCAGGATCGGTCTAGTTCGGTCGATTTTGGTGAATGAATGACTACTCTGCGGACAAATTTGGATACGCGCCGCGACGAGTTCGATGCACATTTCGCCCTAGCTAAGGCGCTTCAGGATAGGATGATGCTTGATGCAACGATTGGAACTGTCAGCTTGTCCATTCGCCACATCAACGCGGTCAAATCAGGTCTGATCGTTCACCTGTACAACATTGAAGAAGCGATCATGAGCAAGGTGTTGCAATATCTGGGAAACGCTCTCGGATCGGTCGATCCGCGCAGGTGGAACGAACATTCCCTGCGAGAGTGGTTGCGCGAAACGGTCGTCAGCCGTATTTCGACAAGTGACGAGAATAGCAGGCTTGACACCGTTCACGAAACATCAACCCGCTTGCTGACAGGCTCTGGCCTCGGACCGCAGAACTTGAAAAAGCCATCAGGCACGTGGGACGACAAAGTGATCACGACGTTCATTGGCCGGATGAAGGTGCGCTTCGACATGCCTGAGGAAATGTGGAAACGCATTGCGGCATCCCCAAGGTATGGCGATAAAACGCCAATGCAGTTTCTCGCCGTAAGGCGAAATGAGATCGCCCACGGCAGGAGAACGTTTGAAGATGGCGCGAGCGATCTTGAGCTAAGTGACATTCGGTCGCTTGCCGATGTCACCCTCGACTATATGGGCTACGCCGCAAACGCTTTCCAGATGCACGTCGAAAATGACGCGCATCTCGTGGCTGCAGCATGACCAATATCTCAAAAATTTCCGCCGTTGACCTGTTCTGCGGTGTTGGCGGCCTGACCCATGGGCTGTCACAAGCTAAGATTGATGTGCGCCTAGGCGTCGATATTGATCCTGCCTCGCAGCACCCGTTCGAAAAGAACAATGACGCAGCATTCATGCTAGCCGATGTCTCGACGCTTGAAGCCGAGACAATCGCCAAGAGCTTCGTTCCGGGCAGCACTACACTTCTGGCAGGTTGCGCTCCCTGCCAACCTTTCTCAACGTACTCGCAGAAGGCCAAACGCGATGGCAAAGCTCGCCACGACCGCGGACGCAAGGATGATTGGACGCTGGTTGAGCGCTTCGGTGAGTTGATTGAAGAAGTCCAACCAGATATCGTCACAATGGAGAATGTCCCGCCATTGCTGCGAGCACCAGTGTATGATCGACTGCTACGCAGCCTCAAAGGCTATTGGGTAGATGCGAAGGTGGTCGATTGTCAAACGATTGGGCTCCCTCAAACCCGTAAGCGGCTTGTCCTAGTAGCGTCGAGGCTCGGGCCAATTCAGCTTCCCCAATTTGATCGTAAGCAAAAGTCCGTGCGATCGGCGATCGGTCGGCTGCCGCCATTGCAGGCCGGGGAAACGGATCCCAACGATCGCGTTCACCGAGCAAGTTCACTCAGCGACATCAACACAAAGCGGATACGCTCCTCCTTTCCCGGCGGGACTTGGCGGGATTGGCCGGAGGAACTTAAGGCAGCTTGCCACATTCGGGATACCGGAGCCACTTACCCATCCGTCTACGGGCGTATGGAATGGGATGCACCGGCTCCGACGATTACGACACAATGCTTCGGGTACGGCAACGGCCGATTCGGGCATCCGGAGCAAGACCGAGCAATCAGTCTCAGGGAAGCGGCCATGCTTCAAGGGTTTCCTCGGAGTTACTCCTTCCTGCCGGACGAAGAACGGGTAAGCTTCGCTACATTGGGCCGACTGATTGGAAACGCGGTCCCTGTTACCCTAGGGAAGGCGATTGGAGAAGTTCTGGTAGGGCATGTGGCTGAGCGTCGGTGACGCTTGCACCATTCCGCTTTTTTGTCGCGCACTGCCCCCCTTCGATAAGCCCCCGACAGGCCCTTCGACTTCGCTCAGGAGAGCCTTGCAATGTTGGATTTTTCGCGTCAGCATGGTGTTCCGCCGTGGTTGTCCCCGCATAGCCTGACGCCTTTCATTACCGCCCGCTCTTTGACCCTGTTGATGCCCCACCCCCAACCCCTCACCCCAACCCTCTCCCACAAGGGGAGAGGGAGGAACGCGCTAGGGGAAGCGAAGACCCGCTGCGCCGGTTTACCGGCGGGAAAAGCCAAAGCCGCGTTCGCCTGCGCTGTCGTTTACGACAGGGGAAGCCAGAGAAAGCGCGAACGGGAAAGGCCAGAGAAAGCGCTTAAAACGACAAAGGTGACAAGCGACCAACGAACTAGCGTAACTTTTGTCACTTTAAGGATGCCCGCCACTAGCAGAGACATCGGCCTCGATTGGTGAGCGACCGCTGGCAACGCCGACCACCGGCGCTTTGCTGACGGGGGGATTGTCAGAACTTCATGGGGCATTAGGGTGGCGCGCTGACCACAAGGAAACCGCCAAAGCCATGCAATTGACCCACGAACACGAAGAATTACGCGCAACAACGCTGAAATTCATCGACGAACATATCAACCCTCACGTCGATGAATGGGAAGCGGCAGAGATTTTTCCCGCCCATGATCTGTTCAAAAAACTCGGCAATCTGGGGTTGCTCGGCATTCACAAGCCGGTCGAATATGGCGGCATGGGCCTCGACTACAGCTATGCCAGCGTGTTTAATGAGGCGACCAGTTACATCAATTGCGGCGGTGTGCCGATGGCGATTGGGGTGCAAACCGACATGGCGACCCCGGCGCTCGCTCGATTTGGCTCGGACGAGTTGCGCCGCGAATTCCTCGCCCCGTCAATCGCGGGCGATATGGTGGCCTGCATCGGCGTGTCCGAACCATCGGCTGGGTCGGACGTTGCAGCGATCAAGACGACCGCACGGCGCGATGGTGATGATTATGTGATCTCCGGCGGGAAAATGTGGATCACCAGTGGCACCCAGGCCGACTGGATGTGCATGCTGGCCAACACCGGCGATGCGAGCGACGGCATCCACAAGAACAAGACGCTGATCTGTGTTCCGCTGATGGAGGATGGCAAGCGCGCCAAGGGCGTCACCATCGCCCGCAAGCTCAAGAAAATGGGGATGCATTCGTCCGACACCGCCGAGATTTGGTTCGACGAGGTGCGGGTGCCGGTGCGCAACCGGATCGGCGAGGAGGGGATGGGCTTTACCTATCAGATGATGCAGTTTCAGGAGGAACGGCTCTATGCTGCGGTCAAGGCGGTAGCGGGGTGTGAGCGGACATTGGCCGACACCATCGCCTATACCCGCGAGCGCCACGTCTATGGCCGGCCGCTGATCGACAATCAGGTTATCCATTTTCGCCTCGCAGAACTGGCAACAGAGGTGGAGGCGCTGCGCGCGTTGACCTGGAAAGGGGTGGAACATCATGTCGCGGGCGATGATGTCACCAAATGGGCGTCGATGGCCAAGCTAAAGGGGGCGCGGCTGGGCCGCGAACTGACCGATGCCTGCCTGCAATATTTTGGCGGCATGGGCTATATGGACGAAACCCGCATTTCGCGCAGCTTTCGCGACGGACGGCTCGGCTCGATTGGCGGCGGCGCCGACGAAGTGATGCTGGGGATCATCGCCAAGACTATGGGGGTTATGCCGGGGCGGGTGCGGTAGGGTGATGGACTTGCGGCGTCGAAGGTCGGGAAGTAAACCTTCGTCACCCCGGACTTGATCCGGGGTCCATGGTCTGAACTTTCGGCAATGTGCGGGCCGTGGATGCTGAAACAAGTTCAGCATGACGAGCGTTGTTTATGGCCCTAATGCACCCGCGCGTCGGGCCATAGGCGCAGGAAATTGTCGGTGTAAAACTTCTGTTTCACCGCCTGAGTAGCGCTCGCCAAATGCCCCTCAAACTTGCCGATCGGGTCGCGCCCGCCCTCAGTATGCGGATAATCGCTGCTGAACAGATATAGGTCGGGATTTGACTGGGCGATCAGCTTGCCGACATCCTCTATCGGAAATGGGGTAAAGCCCATCTGCTGGGTCAATTGTTCGGACGGTTTGCGGGCAAAGCGCGCGGATTCGTCAACCCGGCTATAGATGCTGGTGACCCAGTCGAGCCGCCGCAGCATTTCCGGTACCCAGCCCGCGCCCAGTTCCACCGCAGCCCCGCGTAGTGCCGGGTGGCGCTCGAACACCCCGTCGAGCAGCAACATCGAAATGAACGCTTCGGGCACCTGATGCATCAGCGCTGCGTCCTTGGTCCGGACATTTTCGCCGCCGCCCATCCAGTCGCGCACTGCGGCGCGGCCATTGTTGCTCCACGATTTCAACGCTTGCAGCGGTGATCCGCCGACGTGGAGCACAAACGGAGTGCCGCTGTCGGCGAGGCGCGCCCAAAATGGCTCCAAATCGACATGCCCCGGGGCAAAGCCAATCGGCGGGCGATGCGGCACCCAGATCGCCTTGAGCCCCAGTTTAAGCGCAAAATCCAGTTCGGTAATCGCCAGCGCCGGATCGTCGAGCGGGACAATGCCGACCCCCATCAGGCGCGGATCATGGCTGCAAAAATCGGCCATGTGCCGGTTGTGGGCGCGGGTCGCACCGTATCGCAATTTGGGGTCGGTCTTGGAACTGGGGTGGAACGGCAGGGCGACGCTGTGGGTGGCGAATACCAATTGCTTCTTGAACCCCAACAGGTCGAGCGCGGTGGACCGGTTCGGCCCATTGAAAGCACCGAGCGCTTGGATTTCCTTGGACTGGGCAATCAATTGGTCACCCATGGCGATTTGCGCCCGCACATGATCGGGCGAATGCTGCCCGCCCTGGGCCATGATGATCGCCACTTCTTCGTCGGTGACCAGCGAGGCGCTATAGC
>JBCKXT010000036.1:0-6411 GCA_038921085.1 Sphingopyxis sp.
GCGGCAGAGCGAGGCAGTGACGATGTTCATGGAAACCGCACGGGGTAAGCGAACGGCTCGCTGACTTGACTTTTTGTGCAGTGCAGCATAAACAGCGTTCGCCGCACCCACGCGGCACCAACATTGTATCGAGACACATCATGCGTGCGTTTGCACTTCTGGCCCTATTGAACGCCCTCCTGCCAAAGCCGGTGACGGACAACAAATAGCGCTGGCGTTTTCGCTAGGGGAAGCCAGAAAACAAAAGCGCTGGCGTTTTCGCCAGGGGAAGCAAGAAAATCATCTAGACCCGCATTTTGGTTCAACCGGAATTCAACAGGGTCTAGCGCCGCAGCGGCTTATGCCGTGCGTAGATACCAGTCGTAATCAAGCTGTGGGACGGCTGCAAAGTAACGGTCCTGTTCGGTGCGCTTGACGATGCTGTACATCTCGACGAACCGCTCCCCTAGATACTCCTTCATGACAGCAGACGCGGCAAACTGGTCGACGGCGGTGAACCAGTTGCTTGGCATCGGTGCGCCGCTGCCTGCCGCTGCTTCATAGCCGTTGCCGGTCGTTTCCGGGCCGGGATCGAGGATCCCGACAATGCCGTGGTGCATGGCGGCAAGGACTGCTGCGACCGCGAGATAGGGGTTGGCATCGGCCCCACAGGCGCGATGTTCGACATGGCGACTGGCGGGTGATCCTGTGGGAATACGGAACGAAACGGTGCGATTGTTGACGCCCCAGGTTGGCGCAACGGGTGCATAGCTGTTCGCCCGAAAGCGGCGATAGCTATTGGCATTGGGCGCAAAGATCGCAAAACTGTCCGCCAACAGTGCCTGCATCCCCGCTATCGCCTGGCGCAATTTCGGCGTGCCTTGCGGGTCTTTGGCCGCAAACGCGTTCGTACCACTTTCGTCGAGCATCGAGATATGCAGATGCATACCGTTGCCAGCTTGGTCGGCGAACGGCTTGGCCATGAATGTCGCTTCCATTCCGTGCTGGTTGGCAACCACCTTGACAAGTCGCTTATAGGAAATCGCATCGTCACATGCTGCGAGCGCATCGGGTTTGTGGCGAAGTGTGAGTTCGAACTGACCCGGCCCATATTCAGTAATCGCGGATTCGAGCGGGATTCCCTGTGCATCCGCTCCGGCATAAAGCGCGTCGAGGAACGGACGATAATCGTCCATGTCGCGGATGCCATAGACTTGGTTGTCGCCCGGCGGCTGGCCGGTCGAAGGAATCCGGGCAGGACGGATGCGTCCATCGGCATCGCGTTCCCGGTCAATCAGATAGAATTCCAGTTCGGCGGCGACGACAGGGGTCAGTCCTATCGCCTTGAGCCGCTCGACGATCATGTGCAGGATATGGCGCGGGTCGAGCTCGTGCGGGGTTCGATCGAGGTTGTAGAAACTGGTGAGAAACTGCCCGGCATCCGGCCCCGCCCAAGGCGTTGGGACCAAAGTGCCCGCAATCGGCAGGACCAGCGCGTCGCAATCGCCGGTTTGCCATAACAGTCCGGTTTCCTCCGTATCGCGTCCGGTGATATCGACGACGGTAAGTGATCCGGGAAGAAAACGCCCGCTCTCATAAACGGCGAGCACTTCGTGCTGACGCAGCCGTTTCCCGCGCGGGACGCCGCACATATTGGTGAAAATCAAGTCGAGCGCGTCGATTTTGGGATGCGCGGCGAAAAATGCCTGCGCTTCGGCAAGAGTAGCAATCCGGGTCATAAGCGGTCCTTCAAGGCATACCAGAGCAAGCCGAGCGTCGCCAATGGCCGTGCTAGCCATTTGCCTCCGGGAAAGCTCCTGTGCGGCAGATTGGCGAATACGTCAAAGCGCGATGTCGTTCCTGCTACCGCTTCGGCGATCAATTCGCCCGCTAACGTGGTCACCAGCGCACCGTGCCCGGAAAAGCCGTGCGCAAAGAAAATGTTGCGACGCCGTCCGATGTGCGGCAGCCGATTCATTGTCACGCTGACCGTCCCGCCCCAAGCATATTCGATCGGCGTATCCGCTAGACTGGGGAAAACCCGCTTTACATATTTGCGGACAAAACCGCCGATGTCAGCAGGTGGGCGCTGGATATATTTTTCACCCCCGCCAAAGATCAATCTTTTGTCGGCGCTCAGCCGGAAATAATTGAGCACAAACCTGCTATCGGCCACCGCTGCGTCGCTGGGTAACAAGGTATCGGCATCAACAAGCGGGGCGGTGGCGATATTATAGTTGATGATCGGAATGGTATAGCGGCCAAGATCAGCCGCGATGTCATGGGTCCAAGCGTCGGTGGCGATCACGGCGTGCGCGGCTGCAACCGTGCCCGTATTAGTCTGCACCGACACCTTGGCACCGTCTGATACCCACGTAACCCGGCTGTTCTCAAAGATCCGCACGCCCGCAGCCATTGCCGCCTTCGCCAGCCCAAGCGCATAATTGAGCGGATGAAAATGCCCGCCTTTGCGGTCATAGAGGCCGCCATGATAATTGCCGCCGCAGATGTGGCGGCCGATGTCGCCGGGCTGGATGACATCGATCGAGTTCCAGCCAAATTGGCGTTCGAGAAACTCGGCTTCGCGCTGCATATAGGCGAAATGCGCGGGTTTATATGCCGCCTCTAAATGCCCAGATTTCAGGTCGCAATCAATGTCGTGCTGCTGCACGCGGTTCATCACGCGATCTACCGCACTCGATGCGAGGTCGAAAATCGCTTTGGCGCGTTCGAGGCCAAATTCGGCGGCCATCTCTTGGCCAGGCCAGTTCAGGCCGGGAATAAGCTGCCCGCCATTGCGCCCCGAAGCACCAAAGCCGATGGTTTCGGCCTCTAGCAGCACAACCGATAGCCCCTGCTCTGCCAATGTTAGCGCTGCCGACAGTCCAGTGAACCCGCCACCAATGACGCAGACATCGCAAGCAACCGGACCTTGGAGCACAGGTTGCCGTGTCCATGGATTTGCGGTTGCGGTGTAATAGCTGTTGTTGAGAGGGTCAGGCATCACACCCGCAGCAGCAGATGTTCGCGTTCCCAACTGCTGACGACCGACTGGTAATTGAACAGCTCATGATCCTTGATCGCGAAAAATATCTCGAAAAAATCATCGCCGAGTAGGTTGCGGACTTTCTTGCAAGAGCTGAACCGGTCCAGTGCGGCTTCCAGGGTGCGCGGCAAAGTGCGCGCGCGGTTATACGCGCTGCCGGCGATCGCCTTGGGCGGCACCATCCGATCTACCATGCCGATATAGCCGCATACCAGCGAAGTGGCGAAGGCGAGATAAGGGTTGGCATCGGCACCGGGCAAGCGGTTTTCAACCCGGCGATTGGCTTTGTCGGCGATTGGTATGCGGAATCCGCAAGACCGGTTATCTTCGCCCCATTGGACGTTGATCGGTGCCGCTGAATCAGGCCGCATCCGCCGAAAACTGTTCACATTGGGTGCCCAAAGCGGCGAAACTTGCGGCATGAAGCGGATCAGGCCAGCTATATAACTGCGGAACAATGCGCTGTCTTTGCCATTGCTGGTCGAGAACAGGTTTTTGCCGGTTTCAGCGTCGACCACCGACTGGTGGATATGCATTGCGCTGCCCGGCTGCCCAGCCATCGGATTTGCCATGAAGGTTGCGTAAACGCCGTGCTGTTTGGCCACGTTGCGCACCACGCGTTTGAACAGGAACACCGAATCGGCCAGTTTGAGCGGGTCGCCATGGATGAAATTCACCTCCAGCTGCGCTGCGCCCATTTCATGGATCATCGTATCTATATCGAGCCCCATCAGCTCGCAATCGTCATAGATATGATCGATGATGTCTTCATATTCGTTCATCGCTTCGAGGCCATAGGGCTGGCTTGCGGTCTCGCTGCGCCCCGATTGTCCGGTCGGCGGGGTCAGCGGGAAATCAGGGTCGACATTTTGCGATACAAGGTAAAACTCCACCTCTGGCGCAATAATCGGTTTCCACCCCTTGGCGGCATAAAGCGCGAGTACCTTTTTGAGGATCGCACGCGGTGCAATCGAAACTTCGCTGCCATCCATATTATAGGCGTCGGCAATGACAAAGGCGGTGGGTGATTTGAACCCGGGTGCAACGCAAATTGTATCGAGATCGGCGATCAGTATTTTATCGGGATCGCGGGCCCACAGCACATCGTCAATATCCTCAGGGTAATGACCATCGATGGTGCAGATAAACACGCTGCCTGGGATACGCAGCGACTTGTCCCGCACCGAAGACAGGAATTTCTTCGCTGGCAACACCTTGCCGCGTTGTACCCCGTTAATGTCGGGCACAATACATTCGACTTCGTCGATTTTATGTTCCGCGATCCAGCTTGCTAGATTGATAGTCATAAATGGATAGTGCGCGCACCGGCCTGAATTGGTCAAGTCGGCGCGCGCACCACTCCTTCATATAATGTTGCGAAATCAGAACCCGTAGCTGATCGAGAACACCGCGCCAGCCCCGGCCAAGCCGCCGAGGAAACGATTGGAGTCAACATAAGAAGCGCCAATGGTAAAGCCCTGAACTGTCGCAGTAGCACCCAGCGACCAATCTGTCTTTTTAGTGCCGAACACCCCACCTTCGTCATACCCGATCGAAGCGGTCAATGTCAGCGGAGTCCCCGGCAAGCCAACTGCCACATTGGTGCCAAGATAGATGTTGTCCCGATTGCCGAGGTTGCTTTGGCTGGGCACATAGCCGATGGTCGCGCCCAGTGTTGCCGGCCCAACTGTCGTTCCCAGCTTGCCGATAAACTCGTAATAATTTAAGCCTGATGCGCCGGGATAGACATAATAGGTCGCGCCAATATCATAGGTGAGCGCGTCGCCGCCGGCAAAGCCTGCATATAAATCAACCTCGACATCATCGCCAGCATTGGGGGCTACATTGGAAGCCCAGACGCCCACATAAATCCCCGATTCATGCGACACTGTGATGCTCGGTTGAAACGCGAAATCCTTGTCGCTGAGCGACACGCCGCGAAACCGGTAATCCGAAACAACGGCAAAATTAACCGCAATATCGAACGGACCCGATACTTGTTCTTCCTCAACGGCATTGGGGGGCTTGTGTTCATGGGCAGGGGCATCCTGCGCAAATGCCGGACTCGCGGCTAGGCCAAGTGGCAGGAGCACTGCGGCCATCGTCATCGTGGTTAGCTTCATTGTCCAAATCCCCTTTTTTGCGTGTGCACCTGGCCTTAAGGCTTTGAGATGCTTGTCGATACGACGTTACTCCGCAATCATACCTGACCATAGCATCAAAGCAATTGCCAGTCCTAAATGCTCCGATCTTTGCTATCGGTCAAACCGATGACACGTTCGGCTGCAAAAACAGATGCCCGCATCGCCGTGCCATGATAGGCTATGGCCATGCCGCTGACAAATGATCCGCTTGCCGCGTTCTGGATGCCGTTTACGTCGAACAAGGCGTTCAAGGCGCACCCCAGGCTGCTCGCACGGGCAAAGGACATGCATTACTACACCCCGGATGACCGGCCGATACTCGACGGGACGGCGGGGCTGTGGTGCAGTAACGCCGGGCATTGTCGTGCACCGATCGTCGCGGCGATTCAGCAAGCATCCGCCGAAATCGATTTTGGACCGACCTTTCAGCTTGGCCATCCGCGCGCGTTCGAACTGGCGACGCGGCTCGCTGCGATCATGCCCGACGGGCTCGACCGCATTTTCTTCACCAATAGCGGCTCCGAATCGGTCGATACCGCCTTGAAGATCGCGCTCGCCTGGCAGCGCGCACGAGGGCAGGGCGGACGGACCCGGCTGATCGGGCGCGAGCGCGGCTATCACGGCACCGGCTTTGGCGGCATTTCGGTCGGCGGGATCGTCACCAATCGCCGGGCGTTCGGCGCGCTGTTGGGCGGGGTCGATCACCTGCGCCACACCCATAGCATCGAACATAACGGCTTTACGCGCGGTATCCCGGAGTGGGGTGCGCATTTTGCCGACGATCTCGAAAACCTGGTTGCGTTGCACGGTGCAGAGACGATCGCGGCCGTCATCGTCGAGCCGGTTGCGGGATCGACCGGCGTGCTCGTGCCCCCCGCTGGCTATCTTGTGCGGCTGCGCGAAATCTGCGACCGGCACGGCATCGTCCTGATTTTTGACGAGGTGATTACCGCCTTTGGCCGGGTTGGTGGCGCGACCGCAGCGCAAAAATGGGGGGTGACACCCGACATGATCTGCATGGCCAAGGGACTGACCAACGCCGCCGTGCCAATGGGCGCGGTCGCGGTCAGCCGAGCGATCCACGACGATATTGTCGGCAATGCGGCAGATGGGATCGAATTGTTCCACGGTTATACCTATTCGGGGCATCCGCTGGCATGTGCGGCTGCGCTGGCCACGCTTGATCTCTATCGCGACGAAGCACTGTTCGACCGCGCCAACGATCTTGGATCATATTGGGAA
>JBCKXT010000037.1:0-5649 GCA_038921085.1 Sphingopyxis sp.
GCGCCGGAGCCCGCGCCTGAGGATGCCGACAACGGCCTGCCTTGGCTAGGCTGGGTCCCGAAATCGCGCCGGGGGGATCGCACATGATCTTCGATAAACGGGCTGGGTGGTTCACGCGAGCCATCGGCGGATCGCATCATAGCGGCGCCATCGTTGATGCTCAGGCGCGACAATAGCATCGCAATCCGCTGTACTTCTTCCTGCAAGTGGTCGATTTGCTGGTCGCGATTCTGGTCAACGGTCGCGGCGACATGAGGGCGATAGACCCGCAACGCCTGTGCCAATGCTGCGGCACATTCCGCCTCGTCCGGGTTAATCACAATGGCGGTATCATCACGTTCACCAAACATCGCCCAGACCGGATCAACCGCATCGCCGCGCACTTGCAAGACCAACGCCAGCGCATCGCTATCACAGCGATGCTGGATCGCCAGCAGTGCATCGACACCAGGGTCGTCATCCATTTTTGCCCACAGCACATCTGCGCCCAGGCTGCGGCCCATGTCGGCCACTGCGCCGATCACAACCGCCCGGGCATCCAGTTCGAGCGCGGTTGCAACCCGGTCGAGATCAGGGGGCAATAGTCCCTCAGCCGAGGCCACGACCAGCCGCGACCGGATGGCAAATGCCTGATCCGGGGCGTGCCGGGTAGTTTGCGTGGATGTTGCGCTAGACCCTGATTCATTCCGGTTGAACCGGAATACGGCTCTAGTTGTTTTGTGGCCTTTCCCGCCGGTAGACCGGCGCGGCCTGTTTACCGCCTTTTCCAAGCCGCCGGATGCGCTAGTGCTTGCGCTAGGGGAAGCCGGGGATGTTTCCATCCGGCTTGAAAAGGCTATATGTTGCTGGCTATTGCTCATCGCTTGGTCCTTTGCGGATGCAATGACAGGGGTAAGCTGCAAAGTGGATGAATGCAAAGTCGCCTATATCCAGTATGTTGCCATTTTGGTGCAATGGCTACCCCACCAGCGCGCCAGCTAGGCAAATCGCGTCAGCGGCCAGCGGCAATTACCTCCACTTTGGTTCAATTCAATGATTTGTTCCCCGGATCAAGTCCAGAGCGACGGAAGTTCTTTTTGGCCTTTCCCGCTCGTAAACGAGCGCGGCTGGTCAGGCCATGCCCGCCATTCCCATGATGTGGGACCATTGCTGTGCTGTGACGGGGGATACCGACAGGCGTGACTGCTTGATCATCGCCATGTCGGCCAGTGCCGGTTCGCCTTTGAATGCCGCAAGGGTCACCGGATTGGCGAGGCGGGTGACGGGTTTGACCTTGACCGCGACCCAGCGGGTTCCATCCGGTTCGGTCGGGTCGGGGTGCGCGGTCGCGCTGACCGTCACAATTCCGACCGCCTGCTTGCCGATGTTGCTATGGTAAAACAGCGCCTGATCGCCGATTTGCATGGTCTTGAGGTTCCGCGCAGCAGTATGGTTGCGGACCCCGTCCCATGTCCCCTCACCCTCACGCACCAGATCGTCCCAGCTATAGGCATCGGGTTCGGATTTCATCAGCCAATAGGCCATGATTGGTTGGCTCCTCTTGTGGTTGCTGCCGGTCAGGCAATATTCAACTGCTTGGCCCAATCCACCGATCGAGCACATAGATTGTGCCGTTGCCGGTGGCGATGGCGCTATTGCCGATGGTGGCATTATTGCCATTGGCGGCGACGATCAGCAACTGGTCGCCAGCCAGCCGGAATTGCAGGGGGGTTCCGGCCATGCTTGGCACGCTATAGCTGCCCCCTCCGTCAATAATCCGGGTGCGTAATTCGTCGGCGCTGATGGTGCGCGGGACCATCAGGGCGCGCAGGGTTCGCGCTAATTGATCGGGCGGGGTTGCATTGACTAACGCTGCGCGGGTTTCCGGGTCGATCTGTGCAAGCGCGGAATCGCGCGGCGCAAACAGGGTGATGGTGGCGCGCTGGTTGGCCAGCATTGGCATCAATCCGGCGCGGTTCAACATGCGCCTTAGCTTTGCAAACTCGGGGAGCATCGCCAGCGCGGAGGCGATGTGCGGCGGCTCTACGCTGTACGACGTGAGGTTCGAAGCCGCCGCCGGGTCGGCAACATCACTGCTGCATCCAGCCAAGCCAAGCGCGAACAGCCCCAGCAATAGCGTGCGAGCCGCGCCGACAGGGGTTGTCTGGGGCAAAACCGGGACGGCATTTTTCCTGCTCATGCCGTCCGCCTCTAGAGCCTTATCCACATTAGAGGAATCAAAAGTGGCTCTAGATGATTTTCTGGCTTCCCCTGGCGAAAACGCCAGCGCTTTTGTTTACCGCCTTTTTCGAGCCGTTCGATGTTTCCATCTCACTGAAAAAGGCTCTGTGCCTTTTATCCACTTGGCGCTATCGCTTGTGGTCTAGTAGCGACAATGCTGCCACTTTTTTCAGGAGCGATGACCATGGCGGCTAGTGTCCCCGTTGTTTCGATGCGCGATCTGGCCCCAGATGCCTTTTTCAAAGCATTTGGCGACAGCTTTGCCCGCTTTGGCTTTGCGATGGTAGCGGACCACGGCATTGATGCAGGGCTGATCGCCCGGACGTGGGATTTGAGCGCGCAATTCTTTGCCCTGCCTGACGAGCAAAAGCAGCGCTATCAGATCGCCGGCATATATGGCGCGCGCGGTTACACCCCGTTCGGGACAGAAATTGCCAAGGGCGCAAAGCATGTCGACCTCAAGGAGTTTTGGCATGTCGGGCGCGATCTGCCGCCGGGCCACCCGTTGGCCAGCCAACAGCCCAACAATGTCTGGCCTACTGGCCTGGCTGGATTTCGCGAAACGCTAACGACAATGTTCGCCGAACTTGACCGGGTTGGCGCGGTGCTGTTGTCATCGCTGGCGCGCTATCTTGAGCTTGACGCGGATTGGTTCGACCCGACGATAGCCGATGGCAACAGCGTTTTGCGCCTGCTCCACTATCCACCGGTTGCAGGGTCGCCCGATGGCATCCGGGCCGAGGCGCATGAAGACATCAACACCATCACCCTGCTGCTGGGTGCCGAAGAAGCGGGTCTGGAGATATTAGACCATGACGGCACCTGGATTGCCGCCGCGCCGCCGCCCGGGACGCTTAGCGTCAATGTCGGCGATATGTTGCAGCGGCTGACCAATCACCGCCTGCCATCGACCACCCATAGGGTGCGCAATCCTGATTTCGGACGGGCCGCCCATTCGCGTTATTCAATCCCGTTTTTTCTTCATTTCCGCTCCGATTTTTTGATTGAGACACTGCCGAACTGCATCGATGCGACGCATCCCAATCGTTATCCTGAAGCAATAACGGCGGACGAATATCTCCAGCAACGGCTGCGCGAAATCGGCCTCAGAAAATAGTGCGACATGCCCTCATAGGGCGATGAAGTCGCGCTCATAGCTTTTCAGACTGGCCCCGCCATCGACGAAAATCGTCTGTCCGGTCACCGATTGCGCCGTGACCAGATACAACACCGCATCGGCAATGTCGGTTGGTGTCGGCAATCGCCCCAGCGGCATCATTGCGGCCACGCGATCCATCTGTCCCGGCGGATAAGCGTCGGTAGGCAGCGTCAATCCGGGGGCGACGGCGTTGACCCGCACATGCGGGGCCATCGCCAATGCCATGGTCCGCGTCGCCTGCCACAACGCTTGTTTGGACAAAGTATAGGCGAACTGATCGGGCACCGGGTTGCGCACCCGTTGGTCGATCAGGTTGATGACCACCGCCGTTCTACCGCGCGCTCGGGCCGCAGCCGCAACGTGCCGCGCCAGTTGCACCGGGGCGATGGTGTTGGCGGCCAAATGGCGGCTTTGGCTCTTCTCGTCCATCATAGTCCAGTCGCCATCGCCAAACAGCGACGCATTGTTGATTAAGACATCGGGCGGACGGCCAAAATGGCTGGTGACGGCATCGAACAGCGATTGTGCCGCCTGTGGCTCGGTCAGGTCGGCCGAAAAACTGTGCCATTGCGCATTATTGCGTTCGATAGCGGCGGCCAGTGCCTCGTCTGGCTCGCCATGGCTGCGACGGTGCAGAGCCAGATCGTATCCGGCTTCGGCCAACCGTCCGGCAATCACCGCGCCGATGCGCTGCAACCCGCCGGTCACCAACGCCAAGGGCCGGGCTGTGGTCATGCCCGCGTCCGTGTGCGTGTGCGCCGCATGGTGATGCCGATCCGCTCGCCGGCCGTGGCAATCGCCAATTTGACGATCTGCACCGTGACCGCGAGCACCCGGTCATCCTGCAGGAATATCGTCTCGATGATATGATCGGCGACCGCCTCGATCAGGGTGAAATGGACATCCTTAGGAATGCCGTCACTCGCGGCAAACTTTAGATCCATATAGCTTTTGGATGCGGCCAGCGGAGTTTCGGGGGCATAATGAGCTTGCATCGCCAGATCGGCAGTGACGCTGATCCGCAGCGGCTGCGGCAAATGACTTTCTTCGGAATAGATGCCGGTTAGCACGTTAACTTCCAGGTCGTGCACTTCCAGGGTCAGGGTGTCGTTGGTGTAGGGCACTATGATCAGCTTTCATTCGACAAACACGGTGCTCAACCGTAAAGGCCGCTCGCTCTAGGCTCCGTTGCATTTTGGTGGAAGCAAAATCCGCTGGTTGAAATCAAACCCTTGTCACTGGCAACTGTGGATGCGGTCGAACTGCTGCTCGATGCGGCATTTGGTGCCGACCGTTTTGCGCGCACATCCTATCGTGTGCGCAGCGGCACTCAGGCGATTGCCCCGCTCAGTTTTTCAGCCTGGGATGGCGGGCGGCTGGTCGGCACATTGCAAAGCTGGCCGGTCCGGTTGATTGCGTCTGCGGATGGCCGCGCTGTCCCATTGGTCATGGTCGGCCCCGTCGCAGTGCGGCCAGAGGTCCAGCGCGGCGGCATCGGCCACGCGCTGATGGCAGCGTTGCTGAGCGCGGCTGAGCGAGATGCGGACGGCGCGTTGATGATGATCGGCGATCCGGAATATTATGGTCGGTTCTTTGGCTTTTCCGCCGATGCGACGGGCCGATGGGAACTGCCCGGCCCGTTTGAGCGCCGCCGTTTGCTGGCTCGATCGGCAGGCGGTTATGCGGTCCCAGATGTTGCTGGAATGATCGGCCCCGACCCCCGGCGGTCTGCATAGGCCCCAGAGGGCGCCGGGCCGACTACGCCACCTCGGGGAATCGGTCCACGGAAGGCAGCTCGTGAGCACGTTCCATCCAGCCAAGTCGTTCCAAAGCCTGGATGTGCTGGTGTGGCGGCACCGCCTCCGGGTCGTCCAGCGTTGTGGACTGGACCTCGACCATCCCGGGCAGAAAGTCGGCGTTGCGATAGAACAGGCCGGTACCGCAATCGGGACAGAAATCCCGGAACGTCGAGCCTGATGAGTTGTAGGTCTTTGGCTTTCCCTTCTCGAGCGTGAGACTCGTTTCCTGAAAGCCCGCCCAGCAGACCACAGGCGCACCGGAATTGCGGCGGCAATCGGCGCAATGGCACAGGTCAACGTGCTTCGGTTCGGCCGTGAGGCGATACCTGATTGATCCGCAATGGCAGCCACCGGTGAGGGTCATGACAACTTCCTTGTTCAATCTTCGACGGGGTTTTAGGCCTCGGTCAGGGAGCGTGCAATCCCGCACGCAATATTCTCTTTCCTACTGCGGCCCCGCTATGGTTCAAT
>JBCKXT010000038.1:0-5496 GCA_038921085.1 Sphingopyxis sp.
TCATACATCGTCAACGCCACCCCCAAAATCGCGAGATTCGGGTTGAGACGCTCCCTGATCCGTTCAACCGTGTGCAACAGGTGCGACAGCCCTTCGAGCGCGAAAAACTCGCATTGCAACGGCACCAGAATTGAATCCACTGCCGACATCGCATTCAACGTCAACAGTCCCAGCGACGGTGGGCAGTCGATCAGGCAAATGTCCCAATGGCCGGTCTGCACCGCGTCAAGCGCATTGGCCAGACGATGCGTCCGGTCAGCCACCGCGACCAATTCAATTTCCGAGCCAGAAAGATCGACCGTCGCCGGAACGATGTCGAGTCGCGGGATGCGCGTAGCCATTGCGGCATCGGCAATCCCGCACTCCCCCGCCAGCACCGTGTAGCTGGAGCGGACCCGGCTCGCAGCAGCGATGCCCAGACCGGTGGAGGCATTGCCTTGCGGATCAAGGTCAATCAACAAAGTTCGCCAACCACTGGCAGCCAAGGCCGTGGCCAGATTGATCGCGGTGGTGGTTTTCCCCACTCCACCCTTTTGGTTGGCGATGGCAATTCTAATCATGGCGCCTTTTCTTGCCCTTTCCCGTCGGCAGGCCGACGCGGCGGTCTTGTCTGCCCTTTCCCGCTCGCAGGCGAGCGCGGGACGGACCGCACAATTGCCCGCATCGCCCCGTGGCCGACCAATATTCCCGATTGCGCATCTGTCACACTGGGTTCCACGTGAAAGCATCTCTGCCACGCAAGCGGCAAAGTGGAAAGCTCTATTGCGGCCTTTTTCCCCTTTGGCAGCAGCCAGCGGGTGGAATCCCCTGCAAGGTGGCGCGCCGCCTGCAAAAGCCGCTCCAATGGCCCAAATGCCCGCGCCGAAATGACGTCATACCGGAATGGGGGGAGCGCCTCCACCCGCCCGTGGTGGATCGTCACTCTGGCTTCCAGCCCCAGCTCACTCGCCACCGCCAACAGATGGTCACAGCGCAGCCGACGCGCTTCGACCAAAGTCACCTGCCACTGCGGCGCAATGATCGCGATGACCAGCCCCGGCAGCCCCGCACCGCTTCCCAGATCAATCCAGCGCCTGCCATTTTCCGGGGCAAGTGTGAGCAATTGCGCGCTATCAAGGATATGGCGGCACCAAAAAGCCGCGCCGAGGGTGGAGGCTGCAACCAGATTTTGCTGTTGATTGGCCGCCGTTGTCAGCGCCGTAAATGCGTCCAACTGCGCCATTGTTTCACGTGAAACACCCGGCAATGCCGCAATCCAGGCCCGCGCCGCCGCCTCGGTCGTGATCGGGAGGGCTGCGCTCATGCGGCGCGATTACGGCTATGGATCATGATTGCGGTCAACCCCGCCGGGGTCACTCCGGCAATCCGGCTCGCTTGACCCAATGTTTCGGGTCGCGCCGCGCTCATGCGTTCGATCATCTCGCTCGACAGGCCGGCCACGCTGGCAAAATCTAGCGCAGGGTCGAGCGCCACCCGTTCATTGGCTGCCAGCGCCCGCAATTCCGCATCATGCCGAGCTATATACGGGGCATAGCGCAGATCCTCGACCAATTCGGCCAGAATTGCGGGGGACAGCGCTGCCAGCTCGAGACTAGCAGCAACAAGCCGCTCGCCCGCCGCCGCATCGACCACCAGCCATTGCCCAAGACAGCGCATCACCCCATCGGCGGGCGGAGCAATTGCCAGGCTGCGCAGCCGTTCAGGCGTCACCATAGCTGCCAGCCGCACTCTCGCATCGGCGCGGGTCGCTGTGCGGTGATCCAGCGCGATTTTGCGCTCACCAGCCAATGCGCCAAGCCTCTCGGCGAGCGGCGACAGTCGGGTTTCAGCATTATCGGCGCGCAGGCGCAGGCGGTGTTCGGCGCGGGCGGTCAACATGCGATAGGGCTCGCTGACCCCCTGCAGCACCAGATCATCGATCATCACCCCAATATAGCTCTGCCAGCGGTCGAGAATCATCGGCTCGCGGCCCAACAGGCACAGCGCCGCGTTGATACCAGCGACCAGCCCCTGCGCCGCCGCCTCCTCATAGCCGGTGGTGCCGTTGATCTGTCCTGCACAGTATAGCCCCGGCAATGCCCTGACCATCAGGGTGCGGTCGAGCGCTCGGGGGTCGATATGGTCATATTCGACCGCATAGCCGGGCACGATAATCTCCACAGTGGCGAGGCCCGGCATCATCCGCAACATCGCAAGCTGGACGTCGGCAGGCAGCGAAGTGGAAATGCCATTGGGATAGATGATATGCGTATCCAGCCCCTCTGGCTCGAGAAATACCTGGTGCGAAGTCCGGTCGGCAAAACGGTGGATTTTGTCCTCAATCGACGGGCAATAGCGCGGCCCCCGCGCACCAATCGCGCCGGTAAACATCGGAGAGCGATGCAGATTGGCGCGAATCAAGTCGTGCGCGGCCTCGGTTGTCCGAGTGATAAAGCAGGATATTTGTGGCAGCATCCGCCCCGGCGTCGCGGCCGACATCGTCCAATCACCCGCGTCGCTAGGTTGCTGTGGCAACTGCGCCAAATCAATCGTCCGGCCATCAAGGCGCGGCGGGGTGCCGGTCTTGAGCCGAGCCATCGGCAATTGGGCATGGCGTAGCTGCTGCGCGAGGCGCGTCGCCCCAGCTTCATCGACCCGGCCACCCTCAAAAACCTCTTCGCCGCGAAACAGCCGCCCGCCCAGAAAGGTGCCGGTCGCCAACACAACCGCGCCACCAGCGATAATCCGCCCATCGCCCAGAACCACGCCCGCTACCGCACCACCGGGCGTGGTGTGCAGCGCCACCGCCTCACCCGTGACAACAGTCAAACTCGCCTGAGTTGTGACAATGCGCTGCACCGCTGCGGCGAATCGCTTGCGGTCGGCCTGCACCCTGGGGCCTTGGACCGCTGCCCCCTTGGAGGCATTGAGCATCCGGTGGTGGATCGCCCCAGCATCCGCCGCACGGGCAATCACCCCGCCAAAGGCATCGACTTCGCGGACCAAATGTCCCTTACCCAACCCGCCAATCGCAGGATTACACGACATTGCGCCAATTTTTGCGGGGTCAAAGCTGACCATCGCCACCCGCAAGCCATCCGCCATGCCGACCCGCGCCGCCGCGCAGGCCGCCTCTACCCCGGAATGGCCGCCGCCGACGACTATGACGTCAAAGTGTTGATCTGAGTGCTGAACCATGGTTGCCGAGCCTGTAGCCCAAGTCCGCACTGCTGCAAATGGCCGATCACTGTTTCACGTGGAACAGGAGGTTTACTTCCCCACACAAAACCGCCCGAACAGCGCATCAAGCATCGCTTCGGTGCCAGCCCGTCCGGTGATGCGGTCGATGGCGATACGAGCCGCCCGCAGCCCCTCTGCCAAGATTAGCGGGTCGGTCATCAGCGGGTCGTTTTCTCTGGCTTTTCCCGTCGACAGGTCGACGCAGCCGTCTCTGGCTTTTCCCGTCGACAGGCCGGTGCAGCCTTCATCCAGCGCCACTAGCGCCACCGCCAGCGCATCGCGGTGCCGCTGGTTAATCGCAACCTCTCCCTCGCCTGGCAGTAATCTTTCCGCCGTGGCCACCAGCCAGTTGCGCAAATCCGCCATCCCCTCTCCACTGAGCGCCGACAGGCGGATGTCGCATGCGGTTACGGTGAGCGACCACGCCGGGTCAACGCTAAACCTGTCTGCCTGCGCCGCAATCCGACACATCACTGGGTGGGTGGGCGCTGTATCGGGCGAGCCGAGCCACAGCAAAATATCGGCATGGGCGATCCAGTCTGCGGCCCGCGCCATCCCTTCGGACTCAATCGCGTCGCCGGTGCCAGCATGCAGCCCCGCTGTGTCGGCAAAGCGAAATGCGATGCCCGACAAAGCCAGCGGCACTTCGATAATGTCGCGCGTTGTCCCGGCAACCGGCGAAGTGATTGCAGCCTCGCGCTCGGCCAGCGCATTGAGCAAAGTCGATTTGCCGGCATTCGGCGGCCCGGCAATCGCAACGCTCAATCCGTCACGCAATCGCTCGGCATGGGGCCGCGCCAGCCAGCTCCGCCATTCCCCAGAAATACCGGCTATCTCATTGATAATATTCTGTATTTCCAAATCATCTGCTATGACGTCATCTTCGTCCGCAAAGTCGAGCAATGCCTCGATCCGCGCTGATGCCAGCAACAAGCGTTGCTGCCAATCGCCGACGGCCCGCGACAAAGCGCCCCCGGCCATCGCTAGTGCATGACGTCGCTGGCCCTCGGTCTCTGCCTCCAGCAGGTCGGCCAATCCTTCGGCTTCAGCCAGATCAATGCGGCCATTGTCGAGTGCGCGGCGAGTGAACTCCCCCGGCTGGGCGCGGCGCAATCCGGGTTGGGCGGCCAATGCCGCCTCGATTGCACGGACAATTGCACGGCCACCATGGGCATGTATCTCCGCCAGGTCTTCGCCGGTCGCGGTTGCTGGTCCAGGAAACCACAGGATCAGGGCGCGGTCGAGTGCGCCTTCCGGCTTTTCCCGCTCGGCTTTTCGTGCGCTTCCCCCGTCGCAAGCGACTGCGCAGGCAAGCGCAGCGGTGTCTCCTTCCGGCCTTTCCCGCTCGCAAGCGAGCGCAGCCGTGGGATCACGCAATGTCGCTAAAGTTGCCCGCCGTGGTTCAGGCAATCGCCCTGCAAGTGCAGCCAGCGCCGCTCCCGCCTGCGGCCCGCTGATCCTCAGCACCGCAATGGCGGCAGGTGGCATCCCGCTCGACAGGGCAAAAATGGTCGCGTCATTATGCGACGGGGCAAAAATCATGTCGGTCATAGCAAAATATGCGTCAGGGCTTGCTGCCCCGTGTGCTGCTGCCACCACTTGCCGCGCCACCGCCGGTCAATGTGCTGCCGAACTGGCCAAAAAGTTGCTGGGCCATGGTAATGCCGACGTCGCCCATAGTCGACCAGCTTTTGACGATCCCACCGACCAGTTCAGGGGTCACCCCGTCCTCGACCAGCGCCTTGACCCGTTCGAGGTAAATGTCGTGCAATGGCGTGACATCGGGCAGGCCCAACAGCGCCCGCGCCTCAACCGGCGTGCAGTCAATGGTGATTTGGGCCTTCATATAACCTCCTTTGGCATCTCGCCTCATCCGGATTGAACTAAATGCCCTTAGCCTGTTATGATTATCGCCATGACTTATGCACCCAAGCGCGCCCTCGTGGCAACGCCCATCGGAACGGTGGAGATTTGGGGCAGCGCGACCCAGATTGACCGGATCATTGTCCATGGCCACGCCGTTGCGGAACAGGCCAGTGAGCGCCCACAAAATGGTGCACTGGCCGAATGTGTGGCCCAGATCGACGCCTATTTCGCGGGAACCCGGCAGGCATTTGATCTGCCACTCGCGCCCGCCCGCAGTCCACGCGGCGCGGCGTTGCGTGCGGCCATATCCGCCGTCCCCTATGGTTCCACCGCCAGCTATGGCCAGCTCGCCCGCGCCCATGACAGCGGCGCACGGGCAATGGGACAGGTATGTGCCCGCAACCCCTTTCC
>JBCKXT010000039.1:0-5365 GCA_038921085.1 Sphingopyxis sp.
GTCGGGGGAGCCGAGCGCCGACGGCTTTGTCATCTGGACCCGGCTCGCGCCCGAACCGCTGGAGCCGCACGGCGGCATGGCAATGGCCCCGATGGCGGTGAGCTGGGAGGTCGCAAGCGACGAGCGCTTTGCCGCCATCGCTGCCCAGGGCGAAGCCATCGCTCGCCCGGAACTCGCGCACAGCGTCCATATCGAAGTTGGCGGTCTGCAACCTGACCGCCCCTATTGGTACCGCTTTAGCGTAGGCGGAGAGCGCAGCTTTACCGGTCGCGCCCGCACCTTGCCGCGTGCCAGCGACAATCCGGCACGGCTGAAATTCGGGGTTGCAGGCTGTCAAAACTATGAAGACGGGTTTTATGGAGCCTATCGCCATCTAGCTCGCGAAGCCGACTTGGCGTTCGTCTATCATTACGGCGACTATATCTATGAATATCGCGGCAGCCCGACCCGCGCATCCTATTGGACTGGCGGCTTGAGCGTACCGGTGCGCGAACATGTCGGGCAGACCTGTTATTCGCTCGACGACTATCGCCAGCGCTATGCCCAGACCAAGACCGATACCGATCTGCAACGGGCGCACGCGGCCCACAGTTTCTTTTCGACCTATGATGACCATGAGGTCGCCAATAACTGGGTGCAGGACATCGACGGCGCAGACCGCGACCCGGCATCGCCAGCGGTGTTTGCGCTGCGCCGCGCTGCGGCGATGCAGGCATGGTATGAACATATGCCGGTGCGTGCATCGATGCTGCCGCGCGGCGGCGTGGTTGCCGGCACCTATCGTTCAGCGCGCTATGGCACATTGGCCGAAATTGACCTGCTCGACACCCGCCTGTTCCGCAGCAATCAGCCGTGCGGTGACGGATTCAAACCGCATTGCCCCGAGCTTGGCGCAGCCCAAGCGCAGGTTCTGGGCGCGGAGCAAGAAGCATGGCTCGCCCGCAACCTGTCTGGAGGGCAGGCCCGCTGGAATTGTCTGGCGCAACAAATTACTATGATGAGCCTCGACCGGCGGCGACGAGCCGAGGAGCCTGAGCGAATCATGAACATGGACAGTTGGGCTGGCTACGCAGAGCCGCGCCAGCGCCTGTTGTCACGGATGCGCGGGCTGGGCAATGTCGTGGTCCTGACCGGCGACGAGCACCAGAACTTTGCCGGGCTGCTCAATAATGGCGATCGGGTGGTGGCAACCGAATTTGTCTCCACATCGATTTCCAGCGGCGGCGATGGCTCCGACCTGCGCCCCGGCAGCGAACAGTTTATGGCGTTCAATCCCGAGCTGAAATTCGTCAACGACCAGCGTGGGTATCTGACCTGTGAGGTAACTACAGAGGCTTGGCAAACCCACTTCATGGTGGTTGACAAGGTCAGCACACCAACCAGCCAGCTCAGCAAGCGCGCGACCGCCACTGTCGCCCATGGGCAAGCCGGTTTGGCCATCTCTTGATAACCGATACTGCTATGTCCCCCTCCCATCGAGGGGCGGGATTGACGAAGCGGGTGGCGCATAGTTGTGCTCCTCCAATTTCGTCACCCCCACCCTTTCGTCACCCTGAACTTGATTCAGGGTCCATGGTCTGAGGGTGCCGCGAGCGCGGCGCTACCGGTGAGGATCGGCCATGGATGCTGAAACAAGTTCAGCATGACGGTATAGCTGGTTTCGCGAATGTTGGAATCACTCTAAAGCGGGCTTGCAAACACGTCTATCCACCTGAAGGAGGCAATAATTTGCGCTATTTTGAGGATATTAAGGTCGGGGAAATCGCGTTTTTTGGCCACTATCAAGTGACTCGCGACGAAGTTATCGCCTTTGCGCAACAATACGACCCACAGCCGTTTCACCTCGATGATGCGGCGGCCGCCGCGACCCATTTCGGACGCCTTTGCGCATCGGGCTGGCACACTGGGTCAATGATGATGCGGATGCTGGTCGATCATATGGCGACCCATCAACAGGCGGGGCTGGGTTCCCCCGGCATCGACAATCTGCGCTGGATAAAGCCTGTCTATCCCGGCGATACGCTGCGCTGTGAGAGCGAAACGATCAGCAAACGCCGATCCTCCAGCCGCCCCGAAATGGGCCTGACGAATGGCCGGGTGCGGGTGTTCAACCAGCATGACGAAATGGTGATGACGATGGACAGCACAGGCTTAATCTCCGTTCGCGATCCAAACGCGCCTATGGAATGAGCCATACCATGACGACAACCGAGCTGTTTCTGGTCGCCATCCTGATTATCTTTGCCCTGCCCTGGCTGGTGTGGCGGCTGGCTAGGACCGATTATTGGGCACCATTGGTGGTGGTCCAGATTGTCGGCGGGATTTTGCTGGGGCCGGGTGTGCTGGGAGCGATGGCCCCCGAAGCATATGGCGCGGTGTTCAAACCCGAAGTCATCCAATCGCTGGGCGGGATTGCCTGGTGGGCGGTGATGCTGTTCGTCTTTCTAGCCGGAATAGAGCTGGACCTTAGCTTAGCGTGGAAACATCGGCGCGAAACAGGGATAACCGCTGGGCTGGCACTGGGGGTGCCATTACTGTTCGGTGCAATAGCGGGCGCGGTCATGCTTGGCCTAATCGACGGCTGGATCGGAGCCAATGGCAATGCCCCGCAAGTCATCGCCGGGATCGGCATGGCCTGCGCGGTGACTGCGCTGCCGATCCTCGTATTGTTCATGGAAAAGCTCGACATTTTGCGCAAGCCCTTGGGCCAGCGCATATTGCGTTATGCCAGCCTCGACGACATCGCCATCTGGGCGGTGCTGGCGCTGGTCCTGCTCGATTGGGAGAGAATTACCCGACAGGCCGCATTCTTTGTGTTTTTCTTCGCCGCGAGTTGGGCCTTGCGCCGCCTGATGGTAAAACTTGATGAAAGCGACCGCTGGCCGGTCGGCCTGATCTGGCTGGCGGCGTGCGGACTGGTCGCCGACTGGGCGGGGCTGCATTATATGGTCGGTGCATTCCTTGCAGGAGTAGTTCTCGACCCGCAGTGGTTTTCGCGTGCAGCGCTTGATCGGTTTCGCTCGACCCTCCTGCTCACGGTGATGCCGGTGTTTTTCCTCTCGACCGGCCTGCGCACGACGTGGGAGATTGGCGGACTGGCGGTGTTCGGAGCAGCGGCGCTGCTGTTGATCGCATCGGTCGGCGGCAAGCTGGTGGGTATCCACGCGGCGGGCCGCATCCTGCACTGGGCCAAAGGAGAGGCGAGTATCATCGGCTGGTTGCTCCAGACCAAGGCGCTGATCATGATTATCTTTGCCAATGTCCTGCTGGATCGCGGGATCATCACCAGCGCTACGTTTACCGCGCTGTTGCTGATGGCGGTGGCATCGACGATGCTAACCATCCCGATGGTTCAGCCGCGCCTCGCCATGATGCGCGAGTTAATCGACAAGTCGGAGTAGGGGAAGCCAGAAAGAACGCGCCGCTATCGCTTGCGATAGGGGAAGGCCAGAAAAAAACGCGCTACGGTTTACCGTAGGGGAAGCCAGAAAAGAACGCGCTAGGCCTTGGCCTAGCGTCGCCCGAACAGCTTTTCGATGTCGGCATGGCTCAGCTTGACCCAAGTCGGGCGACCATGGTTGCACTGGCCGCTGTGCGGGGTTGCCTCCATCTCGCGCAGTAGCGCGTTCATCTCTGCGACGCTGAGCACTCGCCCGGCACGCACACTGCCATGACAGGCGATGGTGGCGGCGACATGATCGATCCGTTCAGGCAAGCTCAGCGGTGCGTCATGCGCGGCCAGATCATCGGCCAGATCGGTCAACAGGCGCTGGCTATCGACATTGCCCAACAACGCCGGTGTCGCCCGCACCAGCATCGCCGAGGGTCCAAATCGTTCGATGTCGAGGCCAAAGCCCGACAATTGTGTGGCTGCAGCCTCCAGCCGGTCGCAGGCGGGTTCATCAAGCTCAATCACATCGGGCAGCAACAATCGCTGTGCCGCAACCCCAGACCCGCTCGCACCGCTGCGCAAACGCTCAAGCACCAGCCGCTCATGCGCAGCGTGCTGGTCAACCAGCACTAGGCCGTCGGCTGCCTCGGCAACAATATAGGTCGCAGCAACCTGTCCGCGCGCGACCCCCAGCGGCGCATCAACCGGCACTGCAATCTCGGCCAGCTCGGCTCGGGCCGACACTGGTGCCATAGCTGCAAAACCGGCAAATCGCCGCGTCGCGTCGCCGACATGGGCCAGTCCTGTCAGGGTAATCGGGGGTGTCAGGGCAATCTGGCCAGACGCGAATGATGGTGGCGGCGCAGCTTCGCCCTCCCTTTGCCACCGCGCCATCGCGCTGGCATCAGCCGATTGAGCGCTGCGATGCCCCTCAGCATCAATCGCATGGCGCAGCCCCGAGACGATCATCCCGCGAATCTGTTGAGGCTCGCGAAAGCGCACCTCGCGCTTGGCGGGGTGGACGTTAACGTCAACCTCGTCCCCCGGCAGTTCGATGAACAGCGCCACCACCGCATGGCGGTCGCGCGCCAGCATGTCGGCATAGGCCCCGCGCACCGCGCCAGACAGCAGCCGGTCCTTTACCGGGCGACCGTTGACGAACAGATATTGATGATCGGCAATCCCACGGTGAAAGGTCGGCAGACCAGCAATCCCGCCCAAACGCACATTGTCGCGATGCAGATCGACGCCAATACTATTGTCGGCCAGCGCCCTGTCGGTCAGCGTCGCGACGCGAGCAACGCGATCCTGTTCGGGTGGGACGGCAAATTGCTGGCGGCCATCATTGTCCAGCGAAAAGCCGATGTCGGGCCGGGACATCGCCAGCCGCCGGGCCAGATCGACACAGGCGGCAAACTCGCTGCGCGGGCTGCGCAGGAATTTGCGCCGTACAGGCACGCGTTCAAACAGGCCGGTCACTGTCACCCTAGTGCCAAATGGCATGGCTGCGGGAAGCGGCGCGCTCATCTGGCCATTGTCCACAGTTATGGCCCAGCCATCTGCGCCTGCAACCCGGCTTTCCATGACGATATGGGCTACCGAGCCAATCGACGGCAGCGCTTCGCCACGAAAGCCCAGGGTCTCCACCGATGCGATATCTTCGTCGGGCAGTTTTGAGGTGGCATGGCGTTCAAAGGCGAGGGCCAATTCATCGCGCACCACGCCGCAGCCGTCGTCGGTGACCATAATTCGATCGATCCCGCCCGCAGTCAGGGTGATCGCGATGTTCCGTGCCCCAGCGTCAATCGCGTTTTCAACCAGCTCCTTCATTGCACTGGCAGGCCGTTCGACCACTTCACCAGCAGCGATGCGATTTACCAGCTTTTCGGGGAGCCGCCGTATTGACATGCCATGCTTCCTAGCGCAGTCGGACAAGCACTGCGACCCGTGCCCATCGGAAATTTTTGTTTGATT
>JBCKXT010000040.1:0-5257 GCA_038921085.1 Sphingopyxis sp.
TATGCCGATCTCGACGAGGGCATCCGCATCGCCAATGACACCGCCTATGGCCTGTCGGCGGTCATTTCCGGCGATCCGGCAGCGGCAGCAAAGATCGCCCCGAAACTGCGCGCCGGCATGGTCGCGATCAACAACTGGGGGCCAGCACCCGGCGCACCCTTTGGCGGCTACAAGCAATCGGGCAATGGCCGCGAAGGTGGTGTGTTCGGCCTCAAAGACTTCATGGAAGTGAAGGCAATCAGCGGCATCCCCGACTGACCCTAGAGCCCTATCAGGCCAGCTTTGCACGACATAGGAAATCCTCCCCTTGCAGGGGGAGGATTTGAGATGTGCAAACTTGGTCGGGTTTTGCTCTAGCTAGGGGTCAAGCAATAACCCCGAACAGGTCGTGTTCATCGACGTCCTCGACCGTCACATTGACGATGTCGCCGGGGGAAAGGGTTGCGGGAACATCCCGCAGATAGACATGGCCGTCGATTTGGGGGGCGTCGGCCTGCGAGCGACCGGTCGCGCCGATGCCAGTTTCGCCGTGGGCGAGTGGGCTGGCGTCGTTTGGGCCAGCCGCATCAGCCTCACCCACTTCGTCGATGATAACCGGCAGGGTGCGGCCAATTTTGGCGGAGAGTTTTGCGGCGCTGATCGCGGCAGTGCGTTCCATGATCCACTGATAGCGTTCTTCCTTGACCTCCTCCGGCACCGGGTCGGGCAGGGCATTGGCGGCGGCACCTGCAACCGCTTCAAAGCGAAATGCGCCGACCCGGTCGAGTTGCGCTTCGTCAAGCCAGTCGAGCAGATATTGAAAATCCGCCTCGGTTTCACCGGGGAAGCCGACGACGAAGCTGGAGCGCACCGCAATGTCCGGGCAGATGGCGCGCCAGTTGGCCAGTCGCTCTAGCACCCGCGCCTCGTTCGCCGGGCGGCGCATGAGTTTGAGCACCGATGGGCTGGCGTGCTGGAACGGAATGTCGAGATAGGGGGTCAGCAGCCCCTCTGCCATCAGCGGGATGACGGCATCGACATGGGGGTAAGGATAGACATAGTGGAGCCGGACCCATGGCGTTTGCCCGTCTGGTGTGCGGAGCTGGCCGAGTTCGCGGGCAAGGTCGGTCATGTGGGCGCGAACTGGTGCACCCTTCCACATCCGTTCCTCATGCCGCGTATCTACCCCGTAAGCCGATGTGTCCTGACTGATCACCAGCAGTTCGCGGGTGCCCGCAGCCACCAGTTTTTCTGCTTCGCGCAGCACTGCGTCAATCCGGCGGCTGGTGAGCTTGCCGCGCAGTGTGGGGATGATGCAAAAGGAACAGCGGTGGTTGCACCCTTCGCCGATCTTGAGATAGCTGTAATGGCGCGGGGTCAGTTTGATGTCACCCTCATCCGGTTGCGGGATCAAGTCGATGAACGGCCCTTGGCTGGGCGGCGCGGCGGCATGCACCGCGCTCACGACATCTTCATATTGATGCGCACCGGTAATCGCGAGGACGGTGGGGAAGCGGGCGCGGATCATGTCTGCTTCTTTGCCCAAGCAGCCCGTCACAATGACCCGGCCATTTTCCGCGATGGCTTCGCCGATGGCTTCAAGGCTTTCTTGTTTGGCGCTGTCGAGGAAGCCGCAGGTGTTGACCAGCACGACGTCCGCCCCGGCGTAATCGGCGCTCATCGCATAGCCGTCAGCGCGCAGCCGGGTGAGGATGCGTTCGCTATCGACCAGCGCCTTGGGACAGCCGAGGCTGACCATGCCGATCTTGCGCGGCTGGGGGAGGGTGGTCATGATGTTCATATGTGGCGGCGCTTAGCCGATTGCCGCAGCAGAGTCACGCGGCGGATGTCTGCGAGCGGGAAAGCAAAATTAGCGCGCGGGCAATTGCCGCAAGGGATCAACCGGCAAGCGATTGCGCCGCAGTTCAAAATGGAGCTGGGGTTGCTCGACCTGACCGCTGTCGCCTGAGGTGGCGATCACCGACCCGGCAGTAACGCGTGCGCCGCTGGCCACGGCAACACGGGCCAGGTTACCATAGGCGCTGACCCAGCCGCCACCATGGTCTATCAGGACCAACCCGCCAAGCGGGCCGATTTCATTGCCAGTATAGGCGACTAGGCCATCGGCGGTGGCACGAACCGGGCTGCCCACCGGAGCGGCAATGTCGATCCCGTCATTGACCCGACCGGTAGCAGCCGGACCAAAACGGCTGAGAACCCGCCCCTCCAGCGGCCAGGCAAAGCGGGTGGGGGCGCTGGCAGGTGGGCGCGCAGCGGGGGTGTTGGCGGGCGTCGCACGGGTGCCGCCGGTGACAATATCGTCGATGTCGAGGGTAAAGGCGCTCGCCCGTTCCTCTGGCGTCATCTCGCGGCCCGCTGCGGGTCCAGGGGGCAGCCGCAGTGCCTGGCCCACCCGCAGCAAATAGGGCGGCGCAAGCGCGTTATCACTGACCACCTGCGTCCAATCGACACCATAGGCGCGGGCAATCGCAATCCCGCTCTGTCCGGCGCGCACTTCATGATAGCGCCCGCCGGGAATGCGCAGCCGCTGGCTGGGCTGGATGATATAGGGCGGCACCAGCGCGTTGGCGATGGCGATCGCTTCGGATCCTGCGCCGGTGCGATTGCCGATCCCGCGCAATGTGTCGCCCGCAGCCACGACATAGCTGCGTTGCTCGACAATCCGGGCGTCAGTGACCACCGGCGTGGGCGACCATGGAGCAGCAGAAGGCGGGCGCATTTCGCCATATTCTGGGATGTCCACGCTGTGACTGGCGGCATCGCCCGCACCGCCCGTATCGCCCGCGCCGGTTGTTGCAGCGTCTTGCTCCTGATGATCGGCAGGGGTCAGCGGGCGGCCAAATATGTCGGTGCCCGGCGGCCGGGTGACACACCCCGACAGCAACAAAAGGGCGATTGCCACCGCCATAAAACCGCCATTGCGTCTCTTTGCTGCACCCATGCGGGCATATTGCCGCAAATATGTCTGCGAAGCTAGAGTGACTTGGTTCAATCCTGAGTGACCGGCTTTGCCAGCAGGTCCGCAAAACGTGCGCTCAGCCGATCCAGCGAGGCATAGTGGGTCAAATCCACCTGCAACGGGGTGACCGAAATAAAGCCATCGGCAATCGCTTCGAGATCGGTTTCATGGCCCGGCGTATGTTCCATACCGTGCAGCCCGAACCAGTAATAGGGGTAGCCGCGCGGGTCGGTGCCGCGCACGATGCTGCCCCGGCCATAGTCATGAAACCCCTGGCGCACGACCCGGACCCCCCGGACAGCATCTGGCGCAAGAGCAGGGAAATTGATGTTGATGAGGGTGCGTGGGGCAAAGTCCATATCGATTAGGGGGCGCAGCACGTCCACACCCCATGCCTGGGCCACTGCAAAGGGGACGGTGTCGCCCATTCCTTCGCGAGCATAAATCTGACTAAGGGCAATCGAGCGGATTCCCGCCAATGCCCCCTCCATCGCCGCCGACACCGTGCCCGAATAGGTGACATCATCGCCCAGATTGGCCCCGCGATTGACCCCCGACAGGATCAGGTCAGGTTTAAGGTCTTTCATTATAACCCCAAGCGCCATCATCACCGCATCGGTCGGCGTGCCAGTGACCGAAAAACGCTTTGGCCCATGTTCGCGCAGCCTCAACGGATGCGACAGGGTCAGCGAATGGCCTGCGCCGGATTGCTCATCCGCTGGGGCGCAGACCCAGATGTCGTCCGACAATTGCGCTGCAATCGCTTCGAGGACAGCAAAGCCGGGGGCGTGATAGCCATCATCATTGGTCACAAGGATACGCATCAGCGGGCTGGCTCCAGACGGTCGATGCCGCCCATATAGGGGATAAGTATGTCAGGTAATATGACGCTGCCATCGGCTTGCTGGTAATTTTCGAGGATGGCGACCAATGTGCGACCAACCGCGAGGCCAGAACCGTTGAGGGTGTGGACAAATGTGGTGCCCCCGTCCGCGTCACTGCCCACTGGCCGATAGCGGGTGTTCATCCGCCGCGCCTGAAAATCCCCGCAATTGGAACAGGATGATATTTCGCGATAGGCATTTTGCCCTGGCAGCCATACCTCAAGATCATAGGTTTTGCGCGCCGCAAAGCCCATGTCCCCCGCGCACAGCAGCATCCGCCGATAGGGTAGGCCGAGCGCCTCCAATATCGCTTCGGCGCACCGCGTCTTGCGCTCCAGCTCGGTATAGCTGTCCTGCGGCCGGACAATTGATACCAGTTCGACCTTCCAGAATTGGTGCTGGCGGATGTAGCCGCGCGTGTCGCGCCCCGCTGATCCGGCTTCGGACCGGAAACACGGGGTCAGTGCGGTCATCCGGATCGGCAGGTCAGCTTCGGTCAATATCTGTTCGCGCACCGCGTTGGTCAGGCTCATTTCTGAGGTTGAGATCAGCCAACGACCATCGGTGGTCTGGAACGAATCGTTTCGGAACTTGGGTAACTGAGCGGTGCCGTAAGCGGCATCGTCACGCACCAGCAATGGTGGCGCGCATTCCGTATAGCCTGCATCTCCCGTTTGCCGGTCAAGCATGAACGCACCCAGCGCCCGTTCGAGCCTCGCCATAGCGCCTCTCAGGAAAGCAAAGCGTGCGCCGGACATTTTGGCCGCAGTCTCAAAATCAAGACCTAGCGCGGGGGCAAAATCTGCATGTTCGCGGGGGTTAAAGTTGAATTGGCGGGGCGTGCCCCAGCGTTTGATCTCGATATTGTCTGCCTCATGCCAGCCCACTGGCACATCGTCGGCGGGCAGATTGGGCAGCGATGAGAGCCTATCGCGCAGCGCATCGCCCAGTTTCGCCGCCTCGGCTTCCAGCGCCGCTTGCCACGACTTTATCGCGGCTACTTCGGCGATCAGTGCGTTGGCACCCGCCTCGTCCTTGGCCGCCTTTGCCACGCCGATCGCCTTGGATGCTTCGTTCCGACGTGCCTGCCGCACCTGTGATTCGGTGGTCAGTGCACGATAACGGGCATCGCTTGCCACTATCTCGGCGGCCATCGGCACAAACCCGCGACGCAATAATCCGGCATCAAAGGCGGCGGGGTTTTCCCGGATCAGGCGAATGTCGTGCATGGATTGGGCTATGGCGCGGCGCGGTGGTTACTGCAAGATGCACACCCGCAAACGAAAAGGGTGACCGCCCCCCGACGATCACCCTTCTGTCCAGCGTTGCTGCGCCGGATCGCTGCCGTTAGGCGGCGCGACTGATAGTGACGGTATCCTTGCGACGTTGCATACGGCGACGCGCGACGAGAGCG
>JBCKXT010000041.1:0-5255 GCA_038921085.1 Sphingopyxis sp.
GCTGACGCCGATCACCCGCTGATCGCCCGCATCGCATCGGGGGTTGCATCGCTGCCCCCCGATCAATGGGACAATCTGGCCGGAGGCGATGACCCATTTCTGTGCCATGCTTTTTTGTCGTTGCTCGAAACCTCGGCCAGTGTGGGGCCGGGCACGGGCTGGCAGCCAGCCCCGCTGCTGATCGACGGGCCGGATGGGCGCTTGGCCGCAGCCGTCCCCGCCTATCTTAAATCCCATAGCCAGGGCGAATATGTGTTTGACCATGGCTGGGCCGATGCTTGGGCGGGCGCGGGCGGCCAATATTACCCCAAATTGCAGATCGCAGTGCCGTTTACCCCGGTGCCCGGACGCCGCTTGCTGACGAGCGATCCGGCACAGGCTCCGGCGCTGATTGCGGCAATCGAAGCGGTGGTCGAACAAAATCACCTGTCGTCAGCCCATGCTACATTTATAGACCCCGCTCAGATCGAGTATTTTTTGAGCGCTGACTGGTTGATCCGCCGCGACAGCCAGTTTCATTGGTTCAATTGCGGTTATACCAGTTTTGAAGACTTTCTCGGCGCGCTGTCATCGCGCAAGCGCAAGGCAATTCGCAATGAAAGGGCCATTGCCCAATCGGCGGTGGAGATAGTGGCGCTGACCGGGGATGCCATCGGTGCGGCGGATTGGGACGTGATGTGGGCCTGTTATCAGGATACCGGCGCACGCAAATGGGGACGCCCTTATCTTACTCGCAAAGCCTTTTTTCAGATGGGAGAGACGATGGCGGATCGGATATTGCTGGTGATTGCAACGGACCGCTCCAGCCGTCAGCCGCTGGCGGCGGCGCTCAACTTCATCGGCGCGGACGCGCTTTATGGCCGTTATTGGGGGTGCCTGGCAGAGCTTCCCTGCCTCCATTTTGAGCTATGCTATTATCAGGCGATTGATTTTGCGATTGGACGCGGGCTGTCGCGGGTCGAAGCAGGCGCGCAAGGGGTGCACAAGCTGGCGCGTGGCTATGAGTCGGTGGCAACTTGGTCGGCCCATTATATTCCGCATCGCGGATTTCGTGCGGCGATTGCCAATTTCCTTGACCATGAAACGCGGGCTGTCGAACAGGATAGCACATGGCTGGGGCAGCATAGCCCATTTCGCAAGGGTTAGGGCGTTCCTCGCTTGCCTTTCCCGCTGGCAGGCCAGCGCGGCGTTCCCTCTGGCCTTTCCCGCTGGCAGGCCAGCGCGGCTGTTCCCTCTGGCCTTTCCCGCTCGCAGGCGAGCGCGGCCTGCGCAGGTCTTCTCATATTTCGTCATGCTGAACTTGGTTCAGCATCCACGGCCTGATGTCGCGGCCTTGGACCATGGACCCCGGATCAAGCCCGGGGTGACGAAGTTAGGGAGGGTCCGCGCTAGCGTTTACGCTAGGGGAAGCGAGACAAAGGCGTGCTAGCGTTTACGCTAGCGAAAACCAAGAGTTACGCGACGTTGCGCAGCGCGGCGGGCGGGCTGCCTAGCGAGGCGAGCCAGGCGCGGGCTTGGCGCTGGGCTTCGGCAATGTCCTCGCGGTCCATGTCCGATGCGATTTCAGTGCGCAGCAAACTACCTTCCCGAACCCCGCCTAATGCTGCCAGATTGAACCATTTATGCGCTTCGACCAAGTTGATGTCGGCACCGTCGGTGCCTGTGGAATAGGCCATGCCCAGCTCGAAATAGGCTTTGCCACTGCCGCGCCCTGCGGCCACCAGATTGGCATTGAATAATTGCGTTCCCGTCGACAGCTTGATGGCCATGATATTTTGCCCCGTTAAAAAATAACTCCCGGAGTCAGATGCAAGTTGCGGTGCGGCAATCTGGCTTTGGGACCGCCAATCTCGCAACTCATGGTCAACAAAAGGTTAACGGCGGGGCAAATTATTTTCTGGCACTTGTCCCACGGACGGACTCAGGGTCGGCCTCTGAGGCTGGATCAGGGCCGGGGGCAGGTTCGGACTCATGGGATCGGGATGTTATCGATCAGTCTGGTATTGCCGATGCGGGCTGCGACAAACAGCCGGGCACCTGCGCGCGCGGTCGTCATAGCTTTGAGGCTATCGCCATCGCGCAGATCGCAATAATCAATCGCGTCAAAACCGGCAGATAAAATCGCCGCTTTTGTGTCTGCCAATATGGTCGCGATATCCCCGCCCTGGGCGATGGCGGTGACTGCGGCTTGCATCGCCATCGGTAGCGCGGTTGCCGCCTGGCGTTGGCTGGCCAACAAATAGGCGTTGCGCGAAGACATGGCGAGGCCATCTGCCTCTCGCACTATGGGCACGCCGGTGATGGTCAGGGCAAAATCGAGATCGCGCGCCATCCGCCGGATAATCGCCAGTTGCTGCCAATCCTTTTCCCCGAACAAGGCGACATCGGGCTGCACCTGGTTGAACAATTTGGCGACAATGGTGGCGACACCTTCGAAATGGCCGGGCCGGGCTGCGCCGCACATCATATTGTCAAGCCCGGCGATGCTGATCCTTGTGGCATGACCGGCGGGATAGATTGTGGCCACATCGGGGGCCCACAACAGGTCGACCCCTTGCGCCGCGAGCAGCGCCGCATCATCGGCTTCGCGCCGAGGATAGGTGGAAAAATCCTCATTGGGGCCAAATTGGCCCGGGTTGACGAAAATCGAGACGACGATGCGTTCGGCACTCGTTTGCGCCGCGCGGACCAGCGCCAAATGCCCCTCGTGCAAAGCACCCATGGTCGGGACCAGCGCGACGCTTTGTCCACGCTGGCGCCATTGCGCTATTGTCTGGCGCAGCTCGGCGATGACACGGATGGTTTGCAAGGCGGGCTCCCAGTCTTTACAGGCACGCTCATGTAGCCTTCGCCGCACCGGCGATGCCACCCTTATTTTATCAATGGAGCCCCCCATCGCTTTTCCTGATCGCGTCAGCGCATCTGTTGCCAGCCCGCATATCGTCGTTTTTGCCAATGAAAAGGGCGGCACCGGCAAATCCACCTGTGCCGTCCATGTCGCGGTGGCGCTGGTCCAAATGGGTGCGCGGGTTGCTGGCCTCGATCTCGATCACCGCCAGCGCAGTTTTCACCGCTATCTGGAGAATCGCACTGCTACCGCCAGTCGGCGCAACATCGAGTTGCCAATGCCGCGTTTTGACGTGTTTGGCGATGCGCCGATTGAGGCTCTGCAAGAACGGGTCGTGGCGCTGGCTGACGGCTGTGATTTTCTGATCGTCGATACGCCCGGACGCGATGATCCGCTGGCACGGCAGATGGCGTCGCTGGCGAACACCCTGGTGACCCCGATTAACGACAGCTTTGTCGATTTTGACCTGATTGGTCAGGTCGATGGCGAGGATTTTAGCGTCAAAGGCCCAGGCTTTTATGCCGAAATGATCTGGAATGCGCGCAAGGCCCGCGCCCAAATGGATGGCGGCACCATCGATTGGGTGGTGTTGCGCAATCGCGTCCAGCATGTCGAAGCGCGCAACCAGCGACGGATGAGCGATGCCCTGAGTGCATTGTCGCGCCGGGTCGGTTTTCGGGTCGTGCCTGGCCTGAGCGAGCGGGTAATCTTTCGCGAGCTGTTTCCCTCGGGCCTGACCTTGCTTGATCGCGGCCATCTGGGCGAATTGGGCACCAGCCACATTGCCGCACGACAGGAACTGCGCGAGATGATGACCGCTCTGGCGCTGCATTTGCCTGTAAATACCCCGGTTCGGCCTGAACATTGACGAAAAACTGGAATTAAACATGCATATTTTCGATCCCACTTTGCTCAGGGAATATGACATTCGCGGCGTGGTCGGCGCGACGCTATTTCCCGCCGACGCCTATGCCATCGGGCGCAGCTTTGGCACCATCATCCGCCGCGCCGGGGGCAGCCGAATTGCCTTGGGTTACGACGGACGCCTGTCTTCACCGCTGCTGGCAGAGGCGCTGAGCGCCGGATTGGTCGAGAGCGGCTGCACCGTGCTGGCGATTGGCCAGGCCGCGACGCCGATGCTCTATTTCGCCACCCACCACCTGTCAGCAGATGGCGGCATAGAAATAACCGGTAGCCATAATCCCCCCGATTACAATGGCTTCAAATTTGTAGCGCAGGGCGCGCCATTTTTTGGTGCCCAGATTCAGCAGCTCGGCCAAATGGCGGCGGCGGGCGACTGGGATGGAGGCGACGGGGATGGAGGCGGGGGGGGGAGGCATGGCGCAATAGAGCAGCTCGATGTGTTTGACGCTTATATCGACCGGCTGCTGCTCGGCTTTGTCGGCAACGCCACTCGCGTCGGTTGGGATGCTGGCAATGGTGCCGCAGGACCGCTGGTTGAAGCGCTGGTCAAGCGCCTGCCGGGGGAGCACTTTACTCTGTTCACCAATGTCGATGGCCACTTCCCCAATCATCATCCTGATCCGACCGAGGAAGCCAATCTTGCCGACCTCAAGGCGCTTGTCGCCGACAACAAACTCGATTTTGGAGTAGCTTTTGACGGAGACGGCGACCGGATTGGCGCAATCGACGGTGAAGGGCGGGTGATCTGGGGCGATCAACTGCTCCAGATTTACGCTGAAATGGTGCTGAAAGACGTGCCGGGGGCGACGATCATCGCCGACGTCAAGGCGAGCCAGGCGTTGTTTGACCGGGTAACGGAGCTGGGCGGGAAACCATTGATGTGGAAGACCGGGCACAGCTTGATCAAGGCAAAGATGAAGGAGGTCGGATCGCCGCTGGCTGGCGAGATGAGCGGCCATATCTTTTTCGCGCATAACTATTACGGGTTTGACGACGCGCTCTATGCGGCGGTCAAGCTGATCGAGGCGCAAACCGTGCTGGGCCGATCGGTGACGCAATTGCGCGGGGCAATGGCGCCGATGATCAACACCCCCGAGCTGCGCTTTCAGGTCGATGATGTGCGCAAGTTCGCGGTGGTCGAAGAAGTGCTGGCGCGGTTGGAGGCGAGCGGGGCCGATGTTGATCGCACCGACGGGGCGCGGGTTTCGACGCCGCAGGGCTGGTGGCTGCTGCGGGCATCGAACACCCAGGATGTACTGGTGGCCCGCGCCGAAGCTGCTGACGAGGCAGGCCTTGCGTTGCTGGTCGCGGAAATTGACGCCCAACTGGCATTGTCTGGGGTCGCCCGGGGGCCGCAGGCAGGGCATTAGCCCCGCAACTGATCAGCTGAACACGGCAATAACATTTATTTTTCTTCGCAGTTGCAACATAGCAAATTACAACCTATATGAGTGGTGCCTTTCGAGGCACTCTCTCCCAACCC
>JBCKXT010000042.1:0-4908 GCA_038921085.1 Sphingopyxis sp.
ATCATTCGGGTCGAAGGCGATTCGATGGTGCCGACGCTTAGCGACGGCGACGACATCATGGTCGATAGCAGTGACGGCATAGAGCGCCTGCGGGACGGCATATATGTGCTGCGCCGCGACGATATGCTGTTGGTCAAACGCTTGACCCGCGGATTGCGGGGACAGGCTGGCCGGGTCACCATCATCAGCGACAACAGCGCCTATCCGCCCGAAAAAGATGTTCCGGCAGATGGCTTGGCATTGGTCGGTCGGGTGGTGTGGGCCGGGCGACGGATCAGCTGATCGGCACAGCCTTGTGGAGTGTTGACATTCATGGAGCTGGTTTTGAATAATTATCATTCGTCATTCCCGCGAAGGCGGGAATCCATCACTTGACAGTCAGATATTGAGCATCGATGTTTAATAGACGAGAGATCAGGTGATGGATTCCCGCCTTCGCGGGAAGGACGAAGTCTATATTTATCAGCACCTTACATTTTGAATGTCAACACACCCTAGCACCGTTAGGAAATTACGGGGACACCGGATCAAAACCGGATGAGCGCTCTAACGTAAAGTTAACCGGCGCCGCGCCTTTGCGGCGTCCCGCTTGAGCGGCGGGTTGGGCGCGATGAACAGCTGGTTAATAGACATAACGACGGGCTTGTTGGTGTTTCAGTCGTTCATCTTATTGCTGATGGCGCAACGCCTCTTAATGCTGACATCCGAACTCAGGGCGACAACAACGGATGTATTAACGACACACCCGCGCGGGCCTTTAAATCGCAAATTCTCAAATGATCTTCCTGGCTCAACATCGACAGAGCTAACCCAAGAGTTTTCATCGTTCGGGTCTGAGGATAGACTACATATTCTGGCTGATTGTGGCGAAGAAATTGAGATTCGTTGAATGAAGTATTTCTCGTCGTCTGGCGGAAGAAGTTTTACCAGAAACATGCGGAACGGCTTTGTACTATCGCCGCCATTGTCCAACGCTCGAACATGCGGCTTCGAGAAAGCGAATTGCCGCCAGAGAATGAACAGCGTTATGCCAGTAATTGCTGTGGCGAGAACCGTTGATAAGGCAACGCTGAAATCAAACATGGTTACCCCTAAGAGCCCGATCCGAAAGTAGTTGAGCAATACCAGCATGTTGTGATTCAGTCCGTCTTTACGAAGAGATGGAGTGAACGATGACATGGACTGGTATTGCCCGGCGTGAGCATAGCCGGGAAGGGTTACGATATCCAAGCGATATGACGGACCGGGAATGGCTGCTGACAGCACCGTTTATCCCGTCCGCCAAGAGCGGGGGACGCCCTCGCACGACCGATATGCGCGAAGTTGTGAATGCGTTGCTCTACATTGCGGCGAGCGGTTGTTCGTGGCGGCTATTGCCCAAATGCTTTGCGCCGGTGTCGACGGTGCGGCGCTATTTCTACACTTGGCGTGATACGAGTTTGTTCGATGCGATCAACATGGTGCTGGTCATGAACCTGCGCGAAATCGAGGGCCGCGAGGCCTCGCCCAGTGCCGGCGTCATCGACAGCCAGAGCGTCAAAACCACGGAAGGCGGCGGGCCACGGGGCTATGATGCGGGCAAGAAGATCAAAGGCCGCAAACGGCATATCGTTACTGACACCTGCGGCTTTCTGGTGTTCATCCTGGTCCACGCCGCCGATATTCAGGACCGCGACGGGGCCGTCGATGTCCTCAAAGCTATCCGCTATCGCTTCCCATGGCTGCGCCATGTGTTCGCCGATGGCGGCTATGCGGGGGACAAGCTCAGGCGCGCGCTCAAGGGCCATGGAAGCTGGACGCTGGAAATCATCAAACGCTCCGACACCGCCAAAGGCTTCGAGCTTTTGCCGCGCCGCTGGGTCGTCGAGCGGACGTTCGCATGGCTGGGCCGATGCCGACGCCTCGCGAAAGACTGGGAACGGTCCATCGCCTCATCAACAGCCTGGGCGTTGATCGCCTCCATCCGCATGCTCACAAGGCGAACCGCAAGATATTGCTACGCTTGAAAAACTTTCGAATCAGGCTCTAACATAAAATTGAGGGGCGCCGCGCTTTTGGCGCGTCCCGCTTGAGCGCCGGGTTAGGACGTAGCTCTGGGGCGAGTGATGAACATGAAAAGAACGCCGCACCCGGCACCTCCACTGTTTTTCAAACCCGTGATGGGACTATAGTAGCCGAACCTTTTGCCATTGAACAGCGCCAGTGAACGGGCTTGGCCTGACGCGGCGCAGCCGTCCGCTTGAGCGCCGGGTTAGGACGCTCCGTCGTGCAGAAATTGTAGCCGTTCGTCGGATTTTGAGGGCGTGATATCAAGGATTTCCGCGCTTACAACATTTTCCACGACAAACGGATCATCATTCACTCTGGTCTGAAGATCTGGCAACGACGTGTTGTACGCCACAATCCCGCCGCCCAAATTAGGCTGAAGACTACCGACCAACGCAAATACGCCGTCATCAAAACCGCGTTTGATCCATTCTTTGTGGCCTTCCATAAATTGGCTGGCTTGACCTTTATTGTCAGAAAACTTTAAAAGTACGATAAACATCGGATTTTTTCACCTAAAAATGCGTATTTTCTGCAGTCATTAGCTCGTGCTAATAGGCCTAACGCAAAGCCTGACGCGAAGCAACCGTCCGGTGAAACGCCGGGTTAGGACGTGGCGGTGGACCTTGGGCATGCCGCTGGTCGCCATACACCCCTCTCCCCACGCGGGAGAGGATACGGAGCCTTATGGCCCCGGACTTGATCCGGGGGAATTAGGCGTAGTTGGAGAGGGGGTGTGGGCGCTACATCTCAAACGCCCCCTCTCTAAGACTTGCTAGGGAACAAGTTCCCAAGCCAAGTCTATTCTCTCCCGCGAGGGGAGAGAGGGCCCCCACAAACCGCTTTCCTACAATACCCGTCTCATGGTCCAATGCGCGCATGCCTAACGCACCCTCACCCCCGCCCTCGCCCCAGCTCGACGTCGCCATCCTCCTCGCCAATAAAGGTGACAAAGGTGACAAGCTACCACTCTATTAGCGCAAACTTTGTCGCGTTAAGGGTCTGTTTCACTATCGCGGAAGCGGGAAACCTCGCGCTACGCCTAGGCCTGCGCCCCGCCAATGCTTGCATTGGAGGAAGGGCAAGGAAAGTGCGAAAGGCCAGAAAAGAACGCGATTGCGGTGCAAAACAGTTGAATATCGTGAATAAGCAAGACAAAACGGGTTGCGGCGGGGCAGGCGGAAATCGTTTCAGTTTGCAGCAGCGATGGTCGTGGCTGGGGTTGTGGCCGGGGACAGCCGGATTACCACATCGTCGACTTGCACCCCGCCGCGATCAATGACCAGATTCTGATAATTGTGCTGGCCATCGGTGGTTTCCGCTGCGAGCAGGCCGACATCGGGTGCATTAAAGCGCAGGCGCAAATAGGCCGCCAGCTCTCCTGCGGACAAGATGCTGTCACCATTATCATCGGCTTCGCCCGCCAGAGCGCTGCGAACAAAGTGGGCCAAGTAACCGCCTGCTTCAAACTTTTCGGCGACTAGGCTGGTCAGGTCTTCTTCGGAGCTAAAAATGCCCATCACGCCGGGCCGGTTGACCAGATCGCGGGCAAATCCGCCCGAATAACAGCTATCCAATATCGCGAGCGCCAGCCGCGCACGCACGGTGCTAAACATCTCGGCCAGATCATTGTCGGTCAGCTCGCCGTCGCGCAAAACCAGTGTTTCCTCGCGCCCATCGGGTTCGGTTGCCGATGGCGCGCTATCGATCTGATTGCCGTGTCCGGAATAAAAGAACAGGAACATGTCGTCTGGCCCCGCCTGAGCGGCGACATTGGCAAAGGCGCGGCGCACCCCTTCGCGTGTCCCTTCGGCGTTGGTCAGGACAATGCTTGCAGGGTTGAGGACGCCCGCGCGCCGCAGCGATTCCGCCAGTTTTCGCGCATCCTCATCGGTATTGTTCAAATCACTGTTGGTGCCGCCATAATCGGAAATGCCGACCATCAGCGCAAACACCCGCTGCCCGCCAGGGACCGCCGCAAGTCGTGCGGGTTCAACGCTCGGTGCCACAGTGATGCGATAATCGCCGGTCTCTCCCGCGCGAAAGGATGTCACCAGAACCCGATATTCGCCGCTGGCGGGCATCACCTGGTCGATCCGGGCATTGGTGCCATCGGGGCCGTCATCATTGTCGATTTGCGGCGCATCGCCGGGCGGCTGGAGGATGGCATAAGTGTCAAAATTGCTCGACACGATGTCGATCGCCACCCGCTGCCCACGCTCTGCGGTAAAGCGATAGGTATCGACATATTCGCCGCTAGCGCCCAGCCGCTCATCCCCGTCGGCCAAACGGCCTCTGGCGCTTTCTCCCATCGCTATGCTTGGCGAGCCATCGCTGCCAGCAGCGGGGCGAACCGATGCGGCGGCCCGCGTGGTCGGCGTGTCGCGCAGGGCATTGCCAGCCATTGCATCGCCTACCCGCAGCGTATAGCGGCCGGTTTCGCGGGCAGCATAGCTGGTCGCCATGACGGTGTAGCTGCCGTCAGCGGGCAGGGTGACGTTCAACCGGCTGTTGCGGCCACCGGCGGGGTCGTCGTCATTGGCCTCGATGAAATTGCCGGGGCCGTTGATCTGGATGAACGGGTCAAAATCGCCCGATTCCAGCCGCAGTTCGATGCGCTGTCCAGCGCGCCCTTCCAGCGTGAAATGGTCAGTATATTCGCCGCTGCCCAATTGCCGGTCGGATGCAGCCAGATCACCATTGATCCGCATTCCCGGCGCGATCACATCACCTGATGCGGCGAGGGTTGTGGACGGCGATGCTGCTGGCGCGGCGGACGGACTGCCTGGTCGCATCGCATTGACCGCGAGGGTATAGCGCCCGACCTCCCCCTGCCTAAAGCTGGTGGCACCGATCCGCACA
>JBCKXT010000043.1:0-3690 GCA_038921085.1 Sphingopyxis sp.
CCTCTCCCCCTTCGACTGCCCGCAGAGCCTGCCCCGAGCGAAGGCCGGGGTCCAGAATGCGGCTCTAATCTCCCTCATTACCGCGATTTCCGAGCCGTCAGCTGATTCCACCTGACTTGAAATCACTCTAACCAGTTACATCGTGACGGAATATGCTGAACTGGAATTTCTGGATCATTCCCCCAGGAGTGTGATGTTCGTGCCTTCGCTCACCTATCTGGGTGAATTGTGAACCCAGCACCGCGCCAATGCTTGCCGCATCGTGGCGAACAATTTGCAAGCCGCTGCACCATTCAGGGCCATCGGATGCAAACGTGCCGATGATTGCAACGCCGCCAGGATTAAGGGCTGCGCGCAGAGTTGCCACATAGTCTGCCTGATCTTTGGGTTCGGTGAGGAAATGGAATGCTGCCCGGTCGTGCCACAGATCATAGCGACGTCCGGGCCGCCATTTTGTAATGTCGGCAACGATCCAATCCACCCGTTCGGATTTGGAGCCAAGCCGGGCCTTCGCAACTGCAAGCGCGGGCGCAGCAAGGTCAAGCACTGTCAAATCGGCATATCCAAGATCAAGCAGCACATCGACCAACCGTGACGCGCCGCCGCCAACGTCAAGCACCGACGCTTCAAGACAGCTGTGCTCACAGATGAGGTTTCGCGAAAACGTGGGATTTTCTTCGAACCAGCTTACTTCATTGGCGTGCTTGGTTTCATAAATATTGTCCCAATACGCAGTCATATCATCAGTCATCTTATGCCCTATCCCGCAAATTTTGAGCCACGCATCTCTCCCGCCCGACCTCCATCACCGCAATAGCGCCTAACCCGGCGTTTCACCGGTCGGTTGCTCCTCCCCTAGCTTTACGTTAGGCTTACGATATGTCCGCCATGAATGCACTCGAACTTAAAATTCCGCCGCCCGCTGTGGCGCTAATCTTCGCGGTTGCCATGTGGGGCATTGCCTCGTTCACTCACATGATTGAGGTGCCCACTCCGGTCCGTGCAGTTGTCGCGATAGCCATTGCCCTGATCGGTGGCGGCATCAGCTTTGCCGGTATCACAGCCTTTCGTCGGGCGAGCACTACCGTCAACCCGTTGCAGCCAGAAAAAGCGTCATCGCTGGTCACCGGGGGCATCTATCGGGTCACCCGCAACCCGATGTATGTCGGGCTTGGGTTCGTGCTCGTGGCATGGGCGAGCTTTCTGGCCGCGCCGTGGACACTCATCGCACCGGTGGTATTTATCGCCTATATTTCCCGTTTTCAGATCACGCCCGAAGAGCGGGTCCTGTCATTAATCTTTGGTGATGCCTATGGCAACTACAAGGCAAGGGTCCGCCGGTGGCTTTGAGGGCTGACCCTGTCGCCGAACGAACAGCCTCGGGCTGGAATGAAGGGGGCAGTCCTCTTTATTCCACGAGGTCATCAAATGCCTAGACTACATGGGTTTTCGGCGGTTATCGCGATATTGGCTGGCCCGATATTAGCTGGCTGTGGCGCACCGTCAGGCCAGGCTAGCTCCGGCAACGCGGCCCATGACAATGTAGCGGGCACAAAGGCCCAAGCCATTCCCTCCACCGCGCCATATATAACAGGTATCGTCACCATGGTGACAGCAGAAATGCTGCTGGTGGAGGAAAATCCGGCACAGGATCACGGGGATGCGAAGGTCAACTTGCGACTGAACGGCAGCACCCGCATATTGCGCCGCTCCGGTGCTGGTGCCCGCCCGTCCGATCTGCGGATGGGGCAAAGTCTGTCTGCATGGGTGGCAGGGCCGGTGATGGAATCCTATCCGGTACAGGCGGTGGCTGCGGTGATCATTTTCGAACCATGACCCCGACAATCACCGCCATTGACGTTCCACCGTCCAGTCGCATCAGCCGCGAACTTCACGGTGCCAGCTTCTTTGATAGCTACGAAGTGCAGCTTAGCCACCAAGGCCGGTCTGCACTCGAAATCCATTTACAGATCATCGCCAAAACGCCCTTTTGGGTCAACGCCCTGATGGCTGTGCGCAATCGCGTCGTTTTGGTTCTTGGCCTGAAGAATCTCGGGCATCTTGGCGATCTCGACCAAGCCAAAAAAGCGGCTGCTTACCGTATCGGCGAGCGCGTGGGGATATTTTCACTGCTTTTTCTCAGCGACGACGAAATCATATTGGGTGACTGCGACAACCATCTTGATGTGAAGGTTTCGGTTTGCAAGCTCATCCGGGAAAGCGGCGAAACCGTGGCTATCACAACGGTCGTTCATGTCCACAACCTGCTGGGCCGCGTCTATATGCTGTTGGTAAAGCCCTGGCACAGGCGCATTGTTCCTGCTGTTATGGCGCGGGCAACAGCTGGGATCAGCGATGCCTAACCCGCCGCTTTCATACAGCGCTGGCGCATCGATGGACCGCCCCCTCCACCCCGGCAAATCCCTTGAACGTAACGGTGGTCATGTCATGTATTGTCCTTGCTAGAATCGACTTTCGGTGACCTGCTATTGACGCGCTGCGCACAAGCTATAGGTATTATTCTGAAACCAATAAAAGGAACCTGCGATGTTTTCCCACATTATGATCGGTGCCAACGACACCGCCAAGGCCAAGACATTTTATGATGCCACTTTGGGTGCGCTTGGGGCCAAGCCCGGCAACGTCGATGACAAGGGCCGGGTGATTTACATGCACAATAACAGCGTGTTCATCGTCACCCAGCCTATCGACGGTAATTCTGCATGCTGCGCCAATGGCGGCACCATCGGCTTTGCCGCCGCGACGCCAGCAGAGGCTGACGCTTGGCATGCGGCCGGCCTTACTAGCGGCGGCAGCGCATGTGAGGACCCTCCCGGCATCCGTGAAGGCAGTTTTGGCAAGCTCTACCTTGCCTATCTGCGCGATCCTGATGGCAACAAGCTGTGCGCTTTGCATCGTCCTGCCTGATCAGGCCTCGGCCTAGAGCGGGATGACATTAAGTTGATCCACCGCTGTTCCCCGGCGAAAGCCGGGGTCCATGGCGCGAGGCTGAAACTGGACCCCGGCTTTCGCCGGGGAACGATCCCATGTAATGTTATCACGCTCTAGAGCTGCCAACGAAAAGGGCTCCCCAATCGGGGAGCCCTTTCCCGTTTGGTAAGAAACGATTACCCCTTTTTGAGGCTTAGTCCGCCAAACCGCTTGTTGAACTTGGCAACCTGGCCACCTGCATCGACCATCCGCCCGCTGCCACCGGTCCAAGCCGAATGGGCGGTGGGGTCAATATCCAGCTTCATCGTGTCGCCTTCTTTGCCCCAGGTCGAGCGTGTTTCAAACACATCGCCGTTGGTCATCTGAACCTTTATCATGTGATAATCGGGGTGAATATTCTGTTTCATCAGTCGTAGCTCCAAAATTGGCTGGTTCCAACCAGCCGGGGAGAGATGCTGTTGCCAGCACCGAAAGGCCGCGCTCGCTTGCGAGCGGGAAAGGCCAGTTGAAAACCCTCCCGCGCTCGCTTGCGAGCGGGAAAGGCCAGTTGAAAACCCTCCCGCGCTCGCTTGCGAGCGGGAAAGGCCAGTTCATTAAATCTTGGCAGCGCCTAGCCGTGCAGCATCGGGAAATCAACCCTTGGACCAATTAACAAGGAGCGGGTCAGGCCGGAGCATCCGCGATCATTGCGGTAAAATTGCACTCGGCCGCCAATCCATCGTCCACCATTGCCCGTCC
>JBCKXT010000044.1:0-3661 GCA_038921085.1 Sphingopyxis sp.
GACTCTGGCATCAATCGCAGCCCAAGCAGGGGTATTGCGCGAGCGTCCGTCAGGATTTGCTGCGCTGGCAACCCCCGTGGGATCGCGAATCATCGCAGCGGATGGTGCAACACCACGGGTGACCGAACGCCGGATCGAAGGCGCTGTCGTGACCCTGCACTTGGACGATCAGCCAGCCCGAGTTTGGCGGAGCACAACAGCAGCCGACGGCGGGCGAAGTATTGCCGCGCTAGACAGGACCATTGGCAGCAGTGTCGGGGTTGTGGTTGATCTGCCGCGCTGGGACAATGCAGCCGGCACATTATCGTTTGGCGGGCCAGCCATCGTGGCATCAGGGACCGGGTCGGGCTGGCGTTCGGCCACCGTCGAAATGCGGGCCAGCGCCGCCGCGCCGTTGGCGTCCATTGGCGCTATTCCGCAAGCAGGAGTGTTGGGCACGCTGGTTGCGGCCAGTTCCGCCGCACAGGCCAATCTGATCGACCTGCACGGCTGGATCGATGTCGCGTTGTTGCGGCCTGACATGGCCCTTGGCAATGTCAGCGATGCCGATTTGCTGTCGGGCGAGAATCTGGCGATGGTCGGCGGCGAGGTGCTGCAATTTGGTCGTGCAGAGCCAAAGGGCGGCAATCTATGGCGGCTGACCCGGCTGTTGCGAGGGCGCATCGGCACCGAAGATGCGATGGGCGCGCTTGCTGCGGGCTTGGCATTTGCACCGATAGATATGGCCGCGATGTTGCCATTGCCACAGACGATCGGGCTGTCGATCCTGGCAGCGGGTGCGCAAGTGTTGCTGTCAGGGGTCGGCGATGCCGCGCCCGTTGCTATTCCGGTGCCAGCCGTCAGCCGTTCCATCGCGCCCTTGTCTCCGGTCCATCTGTGCCATGACTGGCTGGGCGACGGGACGTTGGTTTTGCGTTGGATTCGCCGCAGCCGCGCTGGTTTCAGTTGGCGCGATGGCCAGGATGTGACGCTGGATGAGCGAACCGAGAGCTATCGGGTGAGTATCATCGCTGGCTCCGCGAGCTTTGAAGCGCTGCCCCAGCAGCCGACAATATCGCTTGCACCTGCACAGTTGGTATCGTGGCGAAGCCAGACCATGAGTGTGACCATCGCCGTGCGCCAGATTGGCGAATTGGCCGAATCACTCGCGGCCACGGCCACCATCACCATCTAGGTTCTGAGCCTATATCACATTGGCTTTGCCGTAATGATTAGGGAGAATTACCATGTCTGATCCCCAAGTAACGCTCATAACTGGCCTGCCAATGCTGGCGGCTGGCCAAGCCCAAAAAGAGCTGACCCACAATGAAGCGCTGGTGCTGATCGACGCTTTGCTGTTTCCCGTAGCACAGGCATCTGCTGTCAATACTCCTCCATCGGGACCGACCGCAGGGCAATGCTGGCTGGTCGGCAGCCTGCCGAGCGGGGCTTGGACGGGACACGCGCTGAAACTGGCGATTTGGACAACGGCCGGATGGCGATTCGCACCAATGCCGCTAGGGGCTGTTGTGGCGGTCGGCCCAGAAAAACGGTGGTCCCGCCGCACGGATGCGGGCTGGCTGGCCGCGCCAGTGATAGCCGCACCTGCTGGCGGAGCGGTGATCGATGTGGAATGCAGAACCTCGCTCAATCAATTGCTTGCTGGGCTGCGCGATGCAGGGATCATCGGTAACAGTTGAGTAGGTTCTGACCCTAAATCATCCCCTGCCGCTTGATCCGGATATAGGCTGCGAGCAAGCCCGCTGGCATCCCCGAAGACGGCGCTTCGACGATCTGCGCACCCATTCGCCGCAACCGCGCCAGCACGACCCGCCGGTCGCGCAACAGTTCGGCAGCGATGATTGCTTCGGTCAAGTGCTGTGCGCTTTGAGGCACTTTGGCCGCAATGCCTTCTAATTCGCTATCGGCGGTGACGACGAACACGACGAGATGGCGGGTGACCAAGCGTTCGGCCGCACGCAACATCAGTTCGGCACTGTTGGCGTCGGCAAATTCGGTGAACACGACAATCATCGCACGCCGTTTCAGCGTCGCTGCAATACTGGCTAGGCCCAGGGTATAATTGGTCTCATCGAGCGAGTAATCGATTGCCGCAGCCGCCCGTCGCAACGCCGCAAAATCGCCGATCCGGGTGAACTCACGCCCAGCAAGCGTCGGTCGCGCAGCAAAGTTGGCGAGCGATACGCGGTCCTCCATCCTCAGGGCGACATAGGCCAAGGTCAGCGCGGAGGAGATGGCCCGGTCAAGGCGCGGCTCAAGCAAGCCTGCGCCATCGATGGTCGGTTCACTCATCATCCGCCCGCTGTCGATCGCCAAGACGATGCGATTGTCGCGTTCGGTCTCAAACTGTTTGGCCAACAGCTCCATGTGACGCGCCGATTGCTTCCAGTCGATTGACCGCCGGTCAAAACCGGGCATGAAGCGCACCAGCGATTCAAACTCGCTGCCTTCGCCCAGCCGGGCATTGAGGCGCTGTCCGACCTGGGCATCCCGCGCAAACAATCTTGCGCCCTCTTCGCGCACCGCCCGGATTGACGGCACAACCGCAATCTCGCGATTCAGCACAACATTGCGCTGCAGTCGGGCCAGGCCAAGCGGCCCTTCCCAGCCGATCCAGGCGCTATGAACTTGGGCTAGGCCCCGGCGCACCGCGTTGAGCGACAACAGCGCGCCGATGCTGCCATCCTGCCTCATCAGCAATGGCGCATCAATCCGCCCGTTGCGCGCCAAACGGCCATCGACAGACAGGGCCAACGACGCTGCGCGTGGCCGGCCACGGCCACTGCCACCGCCACTGGTCGTCACCACTGAAGCATCCAAGTCAAAATACTCACCGACCCCAACCGCTTGGGGCACGCTCAGCGACAATTGCGCTCGCGCAATCGCGGGCGCAGTGACCACATCGAACATCATCGCGGCGAGACACAGGGCAATCCATGCTGGCGCGGCAAGCCACATCGAGGGGACATAAACGCCCAGCAGCAAGGCCGCCGGTGCGCCCATTCCAACCAGAAAAATGGCCCGCCTTGTGGGTGCCATGAGGGTCAGCCCCCCCTGTTCACGCGACTGACACTAACGTGGAACCTGCGTCGCGGCGATAATATCAGCGACAATCGCATCGACTTGGCGTCCGTCAATCTCCGCCGACGGCGACAGCAGCAAGCGGTGGCGCAGCGCATCTGACGCTATCGCCTGCACATCGTCAGGGATGACATAGTCGCGCCCGTTAATCGCCGCCGTGGCCGCAGCTGCCCGTGCCATCATCGTCGCGGCACGCGGACTTGCGCCACATGACAAGTCGGGCGACTCTCGGGTCGCACGCACTAGTTGCACGATATAATCGATGATTTCCGGAGCCATCTTGACCGTGGCGACAAACTCAATCGCCTGTGCCAGCCGCTCTGCATCAGCCACCGCCGCGACCCCCATCCGCTCGGCATCGGCAGATTCGAACAATCTGCCATGGGTCGCCACAATCTGGCGTTCTTGTTCGACATCGGGATAGGGGATCGACAGTTTGAATAGGAAACGGTCAAGCTGCGCCTCTGGCAGCGGATAGACGCCCTGATTTTCGATAGGATTCTGGGTCGCAATCACCGTGAAGCGGGGCGACAATATGTGGGTTTTGCCGTCGAGCGTCACCCTGCGTTCCTGCATCGCC
>JBCKXT010000045.1:0-3460 GCA_038921085.1 Sphingopyxis sp.
GGCTTGACCAGATCGAGCCGGGTCTGGCCGCCGGAGCGACGCATCTGCTGCTCGACAATATGGCTCTGGCGACCCTGAGGCAAGCGGTCGCGATTGTCGCCGGACGGGTGCCGACCGAGGCATCGGGCGGGGTGCGGCTCGATACCATCCGCGCCATTGCCCAAACCGGGGTCAACTTTATCTCGGTCGGGCGGCTGACCCAATCGGCACCGGCAGCCGACATCGGGCTTGACCATGCTGCCGTCTAAGCCCCGTATGGCGATGATCCTCGGGGCGCTGGTGGGCGCTGTTGCTACAGCATTTGCGCTGTTGCCCGGCCCATTATCGCAATTGCCGCGCGCGGGGGAGGTGCTGGATGACCCAAAGGTCGCTACCCCCCAGCAAGATTCTGGCCGCCAGCAAGATGGCTCTGGCGAACTCGGTTCCTGTCGTCCGCCGCAAGATTTTCGTATGCCGAGAGTCGAGCAGGTGCCGCGCGATGCGGTGCGGCGCACCCCGGTCACCCGCTATACCCTCGCGCTTAGCTGGTCGCCGGGATATTGCGCACGCAGTCGTGGCGGGGCCGGTGATGCCATCCAATGCGAAGGCAAAGCCGGGCGTTTTGGCTTTGTCCTGCACGGGCTGTGGCCCGAAACCAATGGCCGGGACTGGCCGCAATATTGCGCGCCAGCGCGGGCGATTTCGCGCGAAACTCTGCGCCAGCACCTGTGCATGACGCCATCGCCGGCCTTGTTACAGCATGAATGGGCGCGCCACGGCACTTGCATGGCGACGAGCCCGGAGGAGTATCTGGATGCCGCTGCGCAAGCCTATCACCGGCTGGCTTTTCCCGACATGGCGGCACTGACGATCAATCGTTCGGCAACGGCAGGTGACCTGCGCCGCGCTTTTGTCCGGAACAATCCGGGACTGACTCGGGCAATGGTCGGTGTAAAGCTGCGCGATGGCGGCTGGCTCGACGAGGTACGCCTGTGCCTTGACTGGCAACTGGCCTATACCCCATGCCGCGTGGGGGAGCGCGGTGCCAATGATGGCGCACGGTTGCGCATCGAACCGATCAGGCAAGCGCTTTAACCACAAAAGTCTAGCTTGTCCCTTGGTGGGACGGGTGCGCCATTAACCCTGTTTACCGCTTGGCAAAAGTAAATGAGCGGTTAACCGTTGCGCCATGGATAGAAATCTCAAGCAAATATTCGGCCTGTCCGAACCGCTCACCACCATGCGCCAGCAAGATATGGTGATTGATGATGCGCCGTCGGGCCGGGCGCTGCGTCACCGCATGATTAAACTCGATCCCTGGCTGCGCAAAGATGATTTGCGCGACGCGGTGATGACATTTTGCCTGACATTTGTCGGTGGGATGATGTTCCTGATTGATTGATTGATTGATTGATTGATTGAAGCCGTCATTGCGAGGAGCCGCAGGCGAGGTGCAGTTTGCGGGCAATCCACGCCGACACCAGACAGGCCGCAGCAATCAGGAATAATGTGTCGGTGGTGCTGACCCCCGCAGCCGTTAGCGCCGAATAACCCAAAGCGCCGATCACCATCGCGCCCGAATTGACGATATTGTTGGCCGCGATGGTCCGCGAGGTTTGCGATTTCGCTACGGTCGTCGTCAAAAAAGCATAGAGCGGGACAACAAACATCCCGCCCGCAACCGCTATGCCGAGCAAGGCAACGATAATCAGATCACCCCGACTGACCGCCAGAAACTGCCGCCAGTCGATCAGCCCGCCGGGGATATGTTCCCAGCCGCGCACCGCCCACCACAGCAGCAGCACAAACATTCCCATGACGATGACCGACGCGGGGGCATATTTTGCCGATACCGTCCCCTTTAAAATTTGGCTGATCCAGATCGAACCGATAGCCACGCCGACCGAGAATATCGCGGTGAACAAGGTCGCAACGGTGTTGTCGCCGCCCAGTGCATTTTTGACCATGGGCGGGAATTGTGCGGCCAGAACCGCCCCGATTGCCCAGAAAAAGCTGATCGCCATAATCGCCAGAAACAGGCGCGGGACGTGCATCGTGGCCGACACTTGCCGCCAGCTCGAGCGGAGGATGTTCCAGTCGATGACGAGGTCTGGAGCGTCGGCTTCGGGTGGTGCGGGCGGAATCGACTGTGCCGTCATCCGGCCGACAATCGCCACAGCGATGACCGCAAAGGCGGCCCAATGTCCAGGGATGATGCCGCCAGCAATGGTCCCGCCCAGAATCGCGATATAGGTGCCCGCTTCGACCATGGCGGTGCCCCCCAACACCTCGTCAGCCTCCAGATGTTGCGGCAGGATGCCATATTTAATCGGCCCAAAGAAAGTCGAATGGACCCCCATTGCGAACAGTGCGACGAACATCAGCACGATATTATGGGTCCAGATGCCGACCGCGCCGACGGCCATGATCCCGATTTCAGCACTCTTGATGATCCGGATGACGCGCATCTTGTCGCTGCTGTCGGCGATCTGGCCCGCGACCGCCGACAACAGGAAAAACGGCAGGATGAAAATCGCCCCGGCCAGCGCGTTGTAATAGGCTTCTTCGGTCTCTCCGCCTTGCAAGATGGTATAGGTCGCCAGAATGACCATCGTCATCTTGAACATATTATCGTTGAAGGCATTGAGGAACTGGGTGGCAAATAGCGGCAAAAAGCGCCGCTTGGTGACAAGTTGCAGTGCGCCGTGCATGATACTGCGGATGCTCCCGTGGACGGCCTGCCGATCAGCGAGCGCCATGTTCTTAAAACCGGCTTTATGCTGCCTTGGTGAAAGCGTCAAAAGTCTTTTGCCCTGCCCGCCTGCTTTGCGGTATGAACGCGCAATCAGCTTATTCGCCTGGGGTCAACCGTCCGTGCTCAGCCTGCCCAACATTCTGTCTTTGTCGCGCATCTTTGCGGTGCCGATTTTGGTCGCCTTGCTGTGGTTTCCGGGCTGGGAAGCCGGATGGCTACTGGGCTTTGCGCTATATTGCATGATGGGCATTACCGACTATTTCGACGGCTATGTCGCACGGACCCAAGGCACCGTGTCGAAACTGGGGATGTTTTTGGACCCGATTGCCGATAAAATCCTCGTCGCGTCGGTCATTTTGCTGCTCGTCAGCACCCAGCACAAACCCGGTGCCATCCAGAATATCCATCTGATCCCCGCGCTGATTATCCTGCTGCGCGAGATTGCGGTGTCTGGCTTACGCGAATTCCTTGCCACCCTTAGCGTGTCGGTGCCGGTCAGTAGCCTCGCCAAATGGAAAACAACCCTGCAAATGGTGGCGCTGGGCGCGCTGATATTGGCGGGTGGGTTGCCCCAATTTACCTTTGTCAAAGATGTCGGGTTGGTCAGCCTGTGGGCGGCAGCGATTCTGACCGTGATAACCGGCTGGGATTATCTGAGGGTCGGCCTCAAACACATGGATTGAATGTTCTTGTCTCGCTTCCCCTACGGTAAACCGTAGCGCGTGT
>JBCKXT010000046.1:0-3451 GCA_038921085.1 Sphingopyxis sp.
GGGCTGCTGCATCATGGTGCGGATCTGGACCGGAGAGGTGTGGGTGCGCAGTAGCATCTGCTGAGCCCTCTCCCCTTCAGGGGGGAGGGTTGGGAGGGGGGGAGTTCGATCAACATTGTACGTGCCGATAGCCCCCACCCCTAACCCCTCCCCTGAAGGGGAGGGGGATTTGATATAGAACGTATCGTGCATCGCCCGCGCTGGGTGAGTTTCGGGGATGTTGAGCGCGTCGAAATTATACCATTCGCTCTCAATCTCTGGTCCCGTCGCCACGGCAAAGCCCAGATCGGCAAAGATTTCGGCGAGTTCATCCATCACCTGACTGACCGGGTGGATGGAGCCGCGCAGTGCGGCAGTGGCAGGCAGCGTCAGGTCGAGCGTTTCCGACGCCAGTTTGACGTCCAGCGCGGCACTGTCCAGCGCAGCCTTCTTGTCGGCGAGAGCTGCCGTCACTGCGTTTCGGGCGTGATTGAATCGACTGGAAACGGCTGCACGGTTTTCGTCAGGAACAGCGCCAATCAGTTTCATCCACTGACTTATCACGCCGGATTTTCCAATAGAAGCGATTCGGATTGCATCCAGTTCGTCAAGAGATGTCGATTGTTCGATGTGCGACATGGTGTTTTGGTAGACAAGGCGATACTGTTCAGAAGACACTCCGAGATTCAGCACTTGGTCTAGTACAGCGTTGTTCTCGAACTGCTCAATCACCATACACCTCGTCATTCCCGCGAAGGCGGGAAACCATCACCCGCCCCGTCCTCATTCGATGCCTCATCAGATGGACCCCCGCCTTCGCGGGGGTGACGAGGGTTTGTGATTACATATTGCACTCGCAATGGCTCAAAGCCCAAATCGACCGCCAAGTCACGCCATTCCGAATTTTCTTGTTCGATCAATCGGGTTTTCCACGCTCGGTTCCATTTCTTGATCTGCTTTTCGCGCGTGATAGCGGCTTCCATGGTTGCGTGCATTTCGAACCAGACCAGTCGGTTAATTTCATAAGTCGCGCTATGTCCGCCCGTCACTTTTTCCCGATGCTGATAAATCCTTTGCACCAGTTGTGATGTTACGCCGCAATAGAGCGCGCCGTTGCGGCGATTGGCCATCAAGTAAACTGCGGGAGCAAAATCACTCATTCTCGTCATTCCCGACTGTCTATATGCGCCATAAGCGAAAGGGCGCGGACAGCCAAGCCGCCCACGCCCATTTGCGCATTTACCGAAGGAAAACTCAGGCTGCTTGGGGCAGCGCTGCCTTGGCCTGCGCGATGATGACGCTAAACGTCGCCGCTTCGTTCATCGCGAGGTCCGCCATAACCTTGCGGTCGAGTTCGATCCCCGCCAGCTTTACGCCATTCATGAACTGCGAATAGGTCAGCCCCTCGATCCGGACCGCAGCGTTGATCCGCACAATCCACAGGGCGCGGAAATTGCGCTTGTTAACCTTGCGGTCGCGATAGGCGTATTGGCCAGCCTTTTCGACCGCTTGGCGGGCGACCCGAATGGTGTTTTTGCGCCGACCATAATATCCCTTGGCTTGTTCGAGGATATTCTTGTGCCTGGCGCGCGTGGTGGTGCCGCGTTTGATGCGTGACATGTCTCAGGCGCTCCTTATTTCAGGCCGTATGGCGCCCACAGGCGCACATGTGGAACATCGGAATGGCTGAGCACGCTGGTGCCCCGGTTGGTGCGGATATATTTGGCATTGTGGCTCATCAGGCGGTGGCGCTTGCCGGCGACGCCGTGCTTTACATGGCCGTTTGCGGTGAATCTGAAGCGTTTCTTCACACCGCTCTTGGTCTTTAGCTTGGGCATTTTGGTCTCCTTGGTTTGGCAACGATTTCGACCGGCCGTGGCAGCCCTTTCAGCCAGGCAGGTCATCCAACAATCGTGGCAAGCGGCGCGGTTAGCCGCAGCGTCCGCAAAAGGCAAGCGATAGCGGTTTTATTGTTCGCTTCCCCTACGGCAGGCCGTAGCGCGTGTTTATCCCTCTCCCCTTGAGGGAGAGGGTTGCGCAGACTTGGCAGCTTGCTGCCTAGACGAAGCTGGGTGAGGGGTGAGCGCTGTCAGGATAGCCCGTCTCTCCCGCCAACGCCTCCAGCACATCCTCCAGCCGCGCCGGGTCGCCCAGCGCGATCACATGCCCACCGGCGTCGGCACTGTCAGCATTGAGCGGCTCGCCGTTCCAGTCGCACATCATCCCGCCCGCGCCCTCAACCACCGGAACCAGCGCCGCGAAATCGTGGAGCTTCAGCCCCGCCTCGATCACCAGGTCGATATGGCCTGACGCCAACAGCGCAAAATTATAGCAATCGCCACCATAGATAATACGTTTTTGCGCGACTTTGGTGGCGAGGTTCATGAAATTAAGGCCATCCGCCGCATTAAACAGATGCGGGCTGGTGGTGGCGAGCACCGCCTGATCGAGCGGCGAACACAGCCGCGCGCGCGCCTCCACGCCGTTGAGGGTCGTGGCACTGCCTGTCGCGCCCACCCAGCGTTCGCGCACCACCGGTTGGTCGATAACCCCGAGCACGGGCCAGCCGCCCTCCATCAGCGCGATCAGCGTGCCGAAAATCGCCCGTCCCGCGATGAAGCTGGTGGTGCCATCGATAGGGTCCAGCACCCACTGCCGCGTTGCGCCGGGGCGTTCGGCACCATATTCCTCGCCGATAATCCCATCGCCGGGGCGTTCGGCGGAAAGGATGCGCCGCATCGCTGCTTCCGCCGCACGATCAGCCAAAGTCACTGGTGAGGCATCATCCTTGTCCTCCAGTGCAAAGCCATCGCTGCCAATCCCGGCGCGCCAATATGGCCGGATCGCCGCCCCCGCCGCATCGGCAAGCCGGTGCGCGAGGGCTAAGTCATCTGCCAACGACCCCATCAATCAGACAGGCTCGATACGCTGGTTTCGTCGGCGATGCGTTTGATCGCTTCACCCAGCAGCGGGGCTACGGTCATCACCCGGACCTTGGCGCTATCAGTGACCGCATCGGTGGCCTGGATCGTGTCGGTGATGACCAGTTCGGACATTGTGCTTGCATGCACCCGCTCCACCGCACTGCCCGACAAAACGCCATGGCTGCAATAGGCGACGACATCGCTGGCGCCGGCGGCCGTGAGCGCCGCAGCCGCGTTGCACAAGGTGCCTGCCGAATCGACAATATCGTCAATCAGGATGCAAAAGCGGCCTTTGACGTCGCCGATGATGTTCATCACTTCGCTCTCGCCTGCTCGCTCTCGGCGTTTGTCGACAATCGCTAGCGGGGCATTGTCGAGTCGCTTAGCCAGCGCTCTGGCCCGGACCACGCCGCCGACATCGGGGGAGACGACCATCATGCTTTGCCCGCCATAGCGCGCCAATATGTCGGCGCTCATCACCGGTGCACCATAGAGATTGTCGGTGGGAATATCGAAAAACCCCTGAATCTGTCCGGCATGCAAATCGA
>JBCKXT010000047.1:0-3281 GCA_038921085.1 Sphingopyxis sp.
GTAACTGTCCGGGGCATAGACCATCAGCCATTCCTTTCATGACGTCGCGGCAGATACTGCGTGCGCATGGGGTAAAGCATAGCCATTTTGCGTGCGGGTACAATCTTGAAATCGCTCAAAAGGGGATTGCCTGATCCGCTATGGCCGGGGCACACAGGTGTGATTTGCGTCATATCCCATGGTGTGTTAAAAACATAAGACAGCAAATGGCTTGAACTCGCTTTGCAAGGGGCCATGTCTTTGATATTCTCCACAGCAATACAGCAAGGTTGAGGCCAAAAGGATAGGAATTGTCATGGGTATTCTCGATTTCCTCACGAAACAATTTGTCGATGTCATCGACTGGACCGAAACTGCGGGCGACCTTGCCTATCGCTATCCGATGAAGGATCGCGAGATTCAAAATGGCGCGCAATTGACCGTCCGCGAAGGACAGGTCGCGGCCTTTTTCAACGAGGGCAAACTCGCCGACATTTTCACCGCTGGGATGTATACCCTCGATACCCAGACGCTGCCGGTGATGACCGCGCTGCTGAACTGGGACAAGGCGTTCATGTCGCCGTTCAAATCAGATGTGGTGTTCTATAGCCACAAGGAACAGATCAACCTGAAATGGGGGACGCCGCAGCCGATCACGGTGCGGGACAAGGAGTTTGGTGCGATCCGCATCCGCGCTTTTGGCGGCTATAGTTTCCGGATCGAAGATGTTGCGACATTTTCCGCGACGATTGCCGGGACGACGGATATGGTTCGGGTCGGCGATGTCGAACCGCAATTGCGCACCGCCATATCGACCGCGATTGCAACCGCACTGGGCGGCGCGGAACATGCGTTTCTCGACCTCGCTGCCAACCAGCAGCTAATGTCCGACGTGCTCAAGGCGTCGGTGTCCAAAACCCTGGCGCAATGGGGGTTGACGGTGCCGTCATTCTTTATCGAGAGTGTTTCGCTGCCCGAAAATGTCCAGGAATATCTCGACAAGTCGAGCTCGATGCGGGTGATCGGCAATCTGGATCAATATACCAAGTTCCAGACCGCAGAAGCGATTGGCGATGCCGCTAAACAAGAAGGCGGTCTGGCTGGTCTGGGGGCCGGGGCCGCTGTTGGCGCGGTGATGGCCAGCACGATGATGCAAGCTGTGCCGCCCGCCGCTGTGCCCGCAGTGGCTGCGCCGGTTGCCGCCGCTGTGGCTGCTGCACCCGCAGCCGCTCCGGAAACTGACGACCCGTTTGCAGTGATCGAAAAGCTACACAAGCTGCTCACCATGGGCGCGATCAGCCAGGAGGATTTCGACGCCAAAAAGGCGGAGCAACTCAGCCGGGTTCGGTGATCCGCGATGCAGACCCTGGCCTGTCCCAATTGCGGTAACCCGCTGACCTATACCTCGCCGGCATTGCCGGTAAAGGTCTGCGAGCGCTGCCAGTCGGTGGTGGTGCGCCGGGCGGACGGGCTGGAGCGGATTGGCGAGGCAGCGATGCTGCCGTTCGATGTGTCGCCAGTCCAGCTTGGCTCGATGGGAGACTATGGCGGCGTCGCCTTTACCATCGTTGGCCGCATCCGCTGGGGCTGGGCGCAGGGGTCGTGGAACGAATGGCTGGCGCTGTTCGTCGATGGCAGCAGCGCCTGGCTGGGTGAGGCGATGGGTGATTTCATGCTGCTGCGGGAGGCAGAGGTCGGTGCCGGTTCGGATTCGCTGTTGCAGGAGTTTATGGCCGGGCGCGCCCCGCAATTGGGCGCAACGGTGAGAATTGCCGACATCGATTATGTCGCAACTGACCTGAAATCAGCCCACATCCTCGCGAGCGAAGGTGAATTGCCGTTCCGCAGTACTACCGACTGGAGCATCGAGAGCGTCGATTTCCGCTCGACAGGCACTGAATGTGCCAGTTTCCAGCGCGACGAGGATGGCGCATCATTTTACACCGGACATGTCGTGTCGCTCGCCGATTTGCGGATGCATAATCTGCGCCTGATCGAAGGCTGGACCGTGCCACAGTTCGCCCCGGCATGACCGAGGCTGCGCCCGCCCCCAATTCTGCACCACACGCCGCAACCAGCGCGGTGACTTGCCCCAATTGCGGCGGCACCGTGGAAATCCGCGCCGCCGGATATAGCGTCAGTATCGCCTGTCAGTATTGCGGTAGTATACTAGATGTCAGCAACCCCGATGTTGCCCTGATTGAGCGCCACAGCCAGGCGATGGCCGAGCTTGAGCTGCCGCTTGGGTCACGCGGCTGGGTAAAAGGCAATGAGTATCAGCTCGTCGGATTTGTCCGCCGCTCAATAGATGACGAGGGTTGGGACGAATATCTGCTGTTCAATCCTTATGTCGGCTATCGCTGGCTGGTCTATGAGGAGGACGAGTGGTCGTTCGGGACCATGCTGACCAGCCTGCCCGTAACCAGCGGCGACAGCGCCGACTATGCAGGTATCCGTTTCGTCGATGAAGAGGGCGAAGAATGGGACGCGGTGGTCGAGCGTGTCGTCGGTGAGTTTTACTGGCGGGTGCAAATTGGCGATCATGCGCTGCTCGCCAATTTCGAGGGCGGCGGGGCCACATTGTCGCGCGAAACCGTGGCTGATGAGGTTAGCTGGACGGTCTCGGAACCGATTGGCTCGGGCGAGATGCGTGGGTTTGGCAAGGCTGAACAGTCGGGCGACCCGGAGCCGGGCGCGGGTACAAGCGGAACGTCGCGCTTTGCTGGCGGACCGGGGGCAACTGCACTCGGCACGGGCGCAGGCACTGTGCCGAACGAGTCACTGGCGCGGGCTTGGCTCTATACGCGGCTAGGTGCTGTGGTCGCAGCGCTGATGATCGTGGTGATGATTGTTTTTTCTACTGGCGGAACCTCTCAGCAAGGCTTTGCCTATGAATTGCAGCTCGATGGCCCTGAAAAGACGCTCAGCTTTGGTCCGTTGGTGTTTGCAGGCCGGTCGCAGCGGGTGGTGATCGAAACCTCTGCCGACCAGATCGACAATGCCTGGATTGACACCGACATTTCGCTGGTGGAACGCACCACTCAAGCGGTGATTAGCACCACTGATGTGGTCGAAAGCTATAGCGGCTATGACAGCGAAGGGCGTTGGAGCGAGGGCAGCCGGTCGACCGCGACCAAGCTGGCGTCAGTCCCGGCCGGCACCTATGATCTGATAATCGACGCATCGGCCCATAGTTGGCCGTCACCATCGCTCAATGGATCGCAACAATTGCAAGTGGCAACGCGAGTGTCATCGGGCGGGGTGTTTTTCTCCAATTTCATATTGGCATTGTTGTTGCTCGC
>JBCKXT010000048.1:0-3170 GCA_038921085.1 Sphingopyxis sp.
GACTTTGAAGTCGGCAAGCGGGCGGGGATTGAGGCGCGTGACATGCTCAACATGTTCGATGGCGATGCGCGGGTGGTGCATACTAGCGATGGCAAAATCCCCGCTGATTTGATAGGTCAGGATCGCTTTGATGCGCGCACCGCCGTGGTCGAAACGATGGACGCGCTCGGCCTGCTCGCGCAGGTTGAGGACCGGGTGATCCAGACCCCGTTCGGGGATCGCTCTGGCGTGGTGATCGAACCATGGCTGACCGACCAATGGTATGTCGATGCCAAGACTCTGGCCCAGCCCGCGATTGAGGCGGTCAAGTCCGGCGCGATAGAGATTGTGCCCAAGACATGGGAAAAAACATTCTTTAACTGGATGGACAATATCCAGCCTTGGTGCGTCTCGCGGCAATTGTGGTGGGGGCACCGGATTCCGGCGTGGTATGGGCCATTTCGTCGTGAGAACGAGCCGACGGAATTCACTTACGATTTCACTCGCCAGAAGTCGAAAGTCTTTGTCCACTTGGAAGAAGCTGACGCTATAGAAGCGGCACAGCAGTTTTATGGCGCTGATTGGAAAATTGTGGCGAGTTGGCCCGACGTGCCGACCGATTTTGACCTCTACATCGAGTTTATGTTCGCGAAGTACGAACAAAAGGAACTCTGCCTGGATCGAGAAACCGACGTCCTCGACACATGGTTCAGCTCCGCGCTGTGGCCCTTTGCGACGCTGGGCTGGCCGGAAGATTCCCCCCTCCCGCTTGCGGGAGGGGCCGGGGGTGGGCCTGCCGAAGGGCTCGCTCCGCTCGCACCCACCCCTAACCCCTCCCGCACGCGGGAGGGGGATTTATTGAACCGCCATTACCCCGGTGACGTGCTGATCTCCGGCTTTGACATATTGTTTTTCTGGGACGCCCGGATGATGATGCAGGGCCTGCATTTTATGAAGGATGTGCCGTTCAAGACGCTCTATCTCCACGGTCTCGTCCGCGCCGCTGATGGCTCCAAAATGTCCAAGTCCAAGGGCAATACCGTCGACCCGCTCGGCCTGATCGACAAATATGGCGCGGATGCGCTGCGGTTTTTCATGGCTGCGATGGAAAGCCAGGGCCGCGACATCAAGATGGATGACGACCGGCTGGCGGGCTATCGCAACTTTGCGACCAAGCTGTGGAACGCGGCGCGCTTTTGCGAGGCAAACGGGATTGGCGCCTCAACCACGCTTGCCGCGCCGCCCGCTGCCCTGCCCGTCAACCGCTGGATTATCGGCGAGGTATCGGCCACCGTGACGCGGATGGAGGAGGCGCTGGCCGCATACCGCTTCGATGATGCCGCCAGCGCCATTTACCAATTCGCGTGGGGCACATTTTGCGACTGGTATCTGGAACTGATCAAGCCGGTCATGTCCCAAAAGCCCTCTCCCCTTCAGGGGAGAGGATTGGGAGAGGGGAAGTCAAATTCTGACTTATCCGACAGCCCCCTCTCCCCGACCCTCTCCCCTGAAGGGGAGAGGGAGATTGCCGAAACCCGCACCGTCGCGGGTTGGGTGCTCGACCAGATACTGGTCATGCTCCACCCGTTCATGCCGTTCATTACTGAGGAGTTGTGGAGCGGGCGCGGCCAGCGTGATGGCTATCCATTGATTACGGCGAAATGGCCGGAGCCGGGAGCAGCTACCAATCCGATAATTGGTTTTGTAAATGGTCAGGCTGTAGACGCCCTCGCGTTCATGGATTGGATCATCAAAACGATCATTGCGGTGCGTTCAGCTCGAAATGAGATTTGTATTCCGCCCGGACTTCAGCTGTCAGCGTATTTGGAGGATGTGACGTCCGACATGTGGCAGATGCTGCCCTACGCAGCTTTGATGTTTGAGCGGGTTGGGCGGTTTACTGTGAGTAGTTCTGCGGTTCCGGCAATGATAAGCCTAGTTCGGATTCCAGTGCCCGGAGCCACTCTGGTTATCCCCCTCGAAGGCGTCATCGACGTTGCCGCCGAACGCACCCGCCTGACTAAGGCATTGGAGGCGGCGAGCAAGGACCGCGATAGCCTGTCAGCGCGCCTCGGCAACCCCAATTTCACCGACCGCGCCAAGCCAGAAGCGGTGGAAAAAGCGCGCGCAGATCACGCCGCCCGCACCGCCGAAGCCGAGCGTCTGTCTGCCGCGCTGGCACGATTGGGGTGACACTCAGCAACCGTCGCCGCTAGACCACAGCTAATCCGGCTGTTCGTTGTCGTGATCCGGTGATGCATTGCGCGGGCGACTATATTGTTCCGCTGCCTCGCTTGGCGCGGCGCGGACCTCTGCTGGTGCATGCCGCTCCGCAATGCTTTGGTCGGGGGCCTGACGCTGCTGCCGGTGTTCCTGCTGCGGTTCTTGGCGTTGCTGAGGTTGCCGGGGTTCCTGCTGCCTGTATTCCTGCTGCGGCTCTTGGCGGTGCTGAGGTTGCCGGTATTCCTGCTGCGGTTCTTGGCGTTGTTGAGGTTGCCGGTATTCCTGCTGCGGTTCTTGGCGTTGTTGAGGTTGCCGGTCCTGATCGATCATCGCCGGTCCCCGCCCGCGTTGTTGTTGCAGTGGAGCCTGTTCTTGCCCCCGGAAATCAGGCACGCGAGGGTGCTGACGCGCCTGATCGATTGCCTGTCTGCGCTGTCCCTCTATCGCGGCGGCACGCGGTTTTTCATCCTGCCACCGTTGCTCTTGGACTTGACGCTGACGCTGGCTCTGGCGCTCTGGGCGCAATTGCTCTGGTTGCTGGTCGATATCCGGCGCGGACGCTGGCGTCTGGTGGCTATTGTCATTGCCCGTGCGCATCGACAATAACTCGCCGGGTTCTTCGACAGTCGAGCGACGGCCACGCCTGGGCGCTTCGCTGATCGTCCCGTCTTGATTAACCACAGCCGTGTCAGAGCGCGGTAGGCCAATCACCCCAATCTGGCGATCAGGCTGGTTCATAACGTCCCGCGCACCCCGCTCGCGATCGAGAATACCACCGCGACTTGGGCTATCCCCGATGTTCCTTCGGCCTGACCCTTCGCCAGTCCGGCCTTCGCTTGCGGAGCCGTCAATGCTCATGATAGGTCCGGCCGGGTCGCCCAGAACCGGCTGCGTGTGTGGCGGTTCAGCCATATTGGGCGGCGCGTTGCCTCCGCCATGCCGGTGCCAGTCGCGAAACTGATCCCGGT
>JBCKXT010000049.1:0-3050 GCA_038921085.1 Sphingopyxis sp.
GCCCGAACAAAGTGCCCTGTGGGCCACGCAATACTTCGACCCGGTCGAGATCGAAAATCGGAAACCCTTTCAGGATCGGATTTTCAAGGACGACATCATCATAGACGAGGCTGACCGGTTGCGATGCATTGAGATCGAAATCGGTATTGCCGAGGCCGCGAATGAAAAATCTCGGAAAGGTGCGACCGAACGAGCTTTCGATATTGAGGCTGGGGACCCGGCCCGACAATGCGCGAATGTCTGCGCCGCCAGAGACGACGGCATTCAGGGTTTGCCCCTCCACTGTCGCGACCGACAAGGGAATGTCTTGCAGATTTTCTTCGCGGCGTTGCGCGGTGACGACGATGTCTTCCAAACTGCCGTCATCGCTTTCCGGTGCGTCTTGCGCCTGTGCAGGGGCGGTCAGCGCCGCCGCGCCAAGCGCGCAGGCAATGGCGAAACGGGAAAACATCAGGGCGGGTGAGCGCATCAATCATACTCCTAGAGCGATTTCAAGTCAGATGGAATCACCTGACGGCTCGGAAATCGCGGTAAAACACGCGCTAGGCCTTGGCCTAGGGGAAGCGAAAGAAAACAAACTAGAGCCAGATTTTGGTTCAATCAAAATCGGAAAGGCTCTAGCAATTGTTTGGAATCGTCAGAAAAGCTAGCGTTGTCTACCCATAGCCATTGGTGAATGACGGTCAACGCACGCCAAGCGAATATCACCAAGTGTTGCATTTTGATGACGCTATTGTTCTATAGATGACGATCAGAGCGCGCCTGAGCTTATCCGGCGGTGATCAAAAACTCTCTTCGGCATAGATGCGGTCAATGTCGCCGCCCCATTCGCCATGAAAGCGGTCGAGCAATTGTTCGGCGGGCACCCGGCCATCGGCGACAATGTCATGCAGCGGGCGCAGATACCCGACTTCGTTGTCGCCCATGCTGTTGACTTCGCCGCGCGCCGACAGGCCGCTGCTGGCGATGTCGAGCACCTGGGCGGCGACTTCGCGCAGTGGCCGACCATCGGGCGCTATGGCTTTTAGGCCGAGACGCGGGACATCGTCACGCAGCGCCTGTTGTCCAGCGATGCTCCAGCCCTTGACCAAATCCCATGCCGCATCGAGCGCGCCCTGATCATAAAGTAAGCCGACCCAGAATGCGGGCAGGGCACAGATGCGGTTCCACGGGCCGCCATCGGCTCCGCGCATTTCCAGATAGCTCTTTAGGCGCACTTCGGGAAAGGCCGTTGAGAGATGGTCAACCCAGTCGCTGCGGGTGGGCTTTTCACCGGGCAAAACCGACAGATTACCGGCCATAAAATCCCTAAAGCTGAGACCCGCTGCATCGATATATTTGCCATTGCGGAACACAAAATACATCGGCACGTCGAGCATATAGTCAACATAGCGTTCATAGCCAAAGCCATGCTCGAACACGAATGGCAACATTCCGGTGCGGGCGGGGTCGGTGTCGGTCCAGATGTGGCTGCGGCATGAGAGAAAGCCGTTGGGCTTTCCTTCGGTGAATGGCGAATTGGCGAACAGCGCGGTGGCGAGGGGTTGCAGCGCCTGTGACACGCGGAACTTTTGCACCATGTCGGCTTCGCTGCTGTAATCCAGATTGGTCTGCACGGTGCAGGTACGCAGCATCATGTCGAGGCCCATGCTGCCAACCCGCGGCATGTGCCGCAGCATGATGGCATAGCGGCCCTTGGGCATGACCGGCAGCTCTTCGCGGGTCTTGTCGGGCCACATCCCCAGACCCATGAAGCCTAGGCCCAGTTCCGCCCCGACCTCTTTGACCTGTTTCAGGTGCCGTCCGGTCTCCGCGCAGGTTTGATGCAGGTTGACCAATGGCGCGCCTGATAGTTCCAACTGCCCCGCAGGCTCCAGACTGACGTTGCCGTCTTCACCGGACAGGGCAATGACTTTGCCACCCTCGACCACCGGTTCCCAGCCATAACGGGTCAGGGCCATCAACAGGTCATGGATGCCGCCCGGTTCGTCATAAGATGGCGCGCCATGGTCCGACAATCGATAAACGAACTTTTCATGCTCGGTGCCGATCCGCCAGTCGGCCTTGGGCTTTTCGCCCGCCTGCATCGGGGCAATCAGATCGGCCTTGGTCTCGACCAGAGGATCGTTGCGATTTGAAACTTGTCTTGTGCTCATGGGGCCGAGATAGGGCGCGCCGCCGCGCTTTACCAGAGGGGCAATGGGCATATTCTCGGCGGGTTAGTTGACCGTCACATTGAACCGCATCGCGAATGCCGAACTTGGACCGATGCTGGTTGCGGTGCCGCCGATGGTGGTCCCGCTGAACTGCATTCCAAAGGGGTCGGTTTCATCGCCGCCCAATGCGTCATCATCCTCCGCCGTGCCGACTGCGGCGCAACTAGTCGCGCTGGTCATGCTACCAGGAACAAAGGTCGTGTTAGCGGGCAGGCTGTCGGTTATCGCAATGTTGGTTGCGGTGCCGCTGCCGGCGTTGCTGGCCAATATGCAATATTGAACAGTCGCGCCGGGGATGAGTTTTGGATCGGTTGTGCCATTAGTCGGGTCGCTGATGACGCTGCTCGATTTGGTCACGGCCACCACTGCCTGCGGTAGGCAAAAAGTGATGTCATGGATGGCAATCGCCTGTTGCCCTGGGTCAGCTGGGGCAAGGCTGTGGTTGCCATAGCTGATTACGATGGTGTCGACCGGACTGGTAAAGGTTATCCAGACATTGCCATTGCTGCTGGTATCGCCACTGGTCGCGTCGCCATAGGCACTGTTGCCAATCACATAATTGGCGACGCCGTTGGTTAGCGTCGGGGTGACGTTGGACCCATTGAATGTGCCCGTCACACTAATCCGGTCAGCAAACTGGCCAGACGCAAAATCGATATCAAATATCCGCATCTGCAGCCCGGGGACCGCTGTCGGCAGGGCGATGGTGGTCACTGCCACATCACTTTGGTTGTTCATGTTGGTCAGTTGGAACAGGGATTGGCCCGCGCCAGCGACGCCGCCGGTCACTGCCGTTTGTTCTGCCGGGCTTTGGCCGCCATAGGTGGCGTTGTT
>JBCKXT010000050.1:0-2981 GCA_038921085.1 Sphingopyxis sp.
TCCGCCATCACGATAATAGGTCCAAGCCGCCAGCGCCCATCGCCGTTGCTGGCCACCGCTAGCATAGCGGCCAATATCATCGGCTGCGGCTTGGCTGGGGGCCGCCGCTGGAGCAGCTAGCCGATAGTCGGGCAACAACGCACCGCGCATCAACGCCATGCCGTTCTTGCTGGTTGGCCGCAACAAACGGTGGAGCAGCATGACCTGCTGGCTGACAAAGACGGAATTGCCGCCCGACAATGACTGCGCGACCAGTGGTGCTGTAGGGATATGGTTTGCAGTCATCATCCGCCGCGAACCGCCGGTTGTAGCACTCGCTGCCTGGACAAAGGCGGGCTCCGCAATCGCCGCTCGCCCGGTTGAGCGAGGCCCCATCATGGCATAATCGTCGGGCATCAGCGGAAATAACAGCCCCGGCATTTGCTGTAGTTCGACCGGCGCATCGGCCACATCTTGCCAACCCAAATAGGCGGATCGCCCCGAAATCCAGCCGCCAAGGACGATGCCTAGCAACAGCAAGGGGCCGGACAACGCGCCTCTCAACGCACGCGTTCCATCAATGGACCGGCCGGAAATTGATGTTCGGTCTTGTCCCACGCCAATGGCCTGCCGCGCCGCCAAAACCAATGTCCCCACAATCCGCGCCACGCCGTCATCACCAACAGGATATTGCCAACCGGCATCCTCAGCAGCGCCAACGGCACCTGATGCCAGCCATAGAGCTGCCACACATAGACCATCCGAACCAGCGCCCGCCACACCAGCAGGACCACGTTGAATCCGGTCAGCACGAGCAAAGTTGTTGCACCGGCCAGCGCCTCGCGCACCGCCGAAGCAGAGCTGGCCTGAGCTACCAGCGCCAGTACCAGCGCAGTATAGCCGCATAAAATTGCAACTGCCGCCAAGGCCGCACGGCGGTCACGCCAGAGCATCCAATATCCCGCCAATCGTCCGCTAAGGCTTTGCCCCGGCACCCCAACCCAACCCAACCGATCCCACCCGTCAAACGCGATGCCCCTGAGCCAGCGGGTCTTTTGACGCACCGCCTGTTCGATCCCAGCCGGAAAATAGCCGCGCGAAGCCACCAATCGTCCATCCAGTGTCCAGCGCCGGATAAAGGCCCCCGTCGCACCCGCCGCTGCGAGGCGTATCCCCAGCTCATAATCTTCGGTCAGGCTGTCGGCGGGGAATGGTCCATCCAGATTGGCCAGCGACAACAGCGCCTCGATGCGAAAGGCACAGCCCACACCAGCCAGCGGTAACAGCGCACCAAGCGCTGCGCGCACCGGCAAATCCCGCTGATGAGTCTCGGCAAATTCGTCGCAATAATGTCCTGCTATCCAACGGGCGCGGCTGTCCGGCACCGGAACAACCGGGATTTGGGCATAGTCGGCGCGGTCCAAAGCGTCTGCCAGCACCAGCAGTTCGGCTGCATCAACCAAGTCCTCGGCATCGTGCAACAGCACCGCTTCGGCATCAAAAGCGCCATTTGCCCGGTCAGCAATGCAGGCGCGCCACAACCGGTTCAAACAAGCCCCCTTGGTCGTCGGTCCGGCTGCATCGTTGATGATGATCCGGACTCGCTGGTCCAGCGCCGCAATACCGGCAACAGCCAGCAAGGTCGCAAGGTCATTGGGGTAGACCCCGACATAGATGCGGATGGGCTCGCTAGGCCAGCGCGTCACCAGCGTCTGCAACATCGCGCCGATGGTCGGCCCTTCGCGCCAGGCGGGCACGAACACCGCAAATCGCCGCGCAGAGCGTTGTCCAGGATCGACGAGTGGCAAGCGACTGCGCCCGACTCCCGCGATCCTGAGAGCATCGAGCAAAACATCATCAATGCCGAAAATGGCAAACAACACTGCGGCCAACAGCCCAAGCTCGATAGCGACAGACATCGCGCTCAAAGATAAGTGTTGCAGCACCAAATGCCCCCTCTAGTGGTCCGATTCTGACATTTGCATCCCCTATCGGACATGTCAGGAGCAAATATCAGAATCAAAAGGACCACTAGAAACATAATACTTGTCTGGCCTTTCCCGTCGGCAGGCCGACGCGGCTGGTTTTCTAGTGGAGTTTTAATTTCAACATTCGCGAAACTAGGTTTGCCGTTTCCTTCGGGCTTCCCCCAATGCAGGCATTGGTGCCAGCGGGATGCGAATGTTGAAATCACTGCACTATGCCTTCCACTGCCATGCCAATGCAAGCCGGTTATTGCTGGACAGTGGGATAATTCCCTAGTGTGGCGGATTTGAAGTTCGTTCAACTCATGCGGCGGGCGCAGGATCGAACTTCAAATCCAATAAACCACACTAGGATATGGTTTTTCTAGTGTCCTTGTCGAATCCGAAGTTCGCCCAGAGCCATCAACAAGCATTACGAACTTCGGATTCGGGACACTAGATGCGCTTTCATCCTGTGGGGGACATTGTTAGAGCAACTCCATGACTACACCTCATCCGCATTCCAAACCGTCTGCCCTGCGCGCCTTTATGGCGGGAGAGGCAGCGGGCGGGATTGTGCTGATGGTCGCTGCGGCGCTGGCGATGGTGGTTGCCAATTCGCCGCTGGCCGCAACTTATCACCATTTGCTGCATCTGCCCTTGGGACCAACATTGACGGAAAAACTGGGACCGATGACCGCCCATCTGTGGATCAACGACGGGCTGATGGCGGTATTTTTCCTGTATATCGGGCTGGAAATAAAGCGTGAACTGGTCGATGGTCGCCTGTCGAGCTGGCAACAGCGCCGGTTGCCAGTGCTCGCAGCCGCAGCTGGCATGGCAGTGCCCGCCCTCATCTATCTGCTCGCCACCGCCGGTCGCCCCGACCTGTCGAGTGGATGGGCGATCCCGGCGGCAACCGACATTGCCTTTGCGATCGGGGTGCTGGCGCTGCTTGGGCGGCGGGCACCGACCTCCCTCAAACTGTTCCTAATCACCGTCGCGATTGTCGATGACATGGGGGCGATTGCGATCATC
>JBCKXT010000051.1:0-2335 GCA_038921085.1 Sphingopyxis sp.
CGGGTCGTCGCCATTTGCCGCGAGCACCCAAACCGCGATTGGCACCGGCATCCACGGACCGCGTCATAAATAACGATTGCATAAGGGAGGAACACCATGATCACGAGTTTTGCGCAAATCATCAACGCACTCATCTACGCCCTGATGGGGATAGTCGTTCTGGGGGTGGGGTTCATTGTCTTTGACAGACTGACTCCTGGCAAGCTGTGGCACGAAATCCGCGAGAAACAGAATGTCGCCGTGGCCCAGTTTGCCGGACTTTTTGCCTTGGGCCTCGCCATCATCGTGGCCGCCGCCATTCATGGATGATGCGCCTGGCGACGAACGGCCGCACCCGTCGCCGCTGGTCATCGCCCTGTTTGTTTCGGTGTTTGTCGTTGCAACCTGCGGTCTGGTTTATGAACTGCTCGCCAGCACCATAGCTAGCTATTTGCTGGGCGACAGCGTCACCCAATTTTCCACGGTTATTGGCACCTATCTGTTCGCCATGGGCATCGGCAGTTGGCTGTCACGCTATGTCAAATCGGGGGAGCTGGCCCTGTTTATCCGGGTCGAATTGCTGATTGCACTGATCGGGGGCTGTTCGGCAGCGCTGTTGTTTGCGATGTTCCCCTATGTCGCATCTTTTCGCATCCTGCTCTATTCCATCGTGTTTCTGATCGGGGCCTTTGTCGGGTTGGAAATTCCGCTGCTGATGCGGATTTTGCGCGGACGCTATAGCTTTGGCGAAACCGTCTCCAATGTCCTGACCTTTGATTACATCGGTGCGCTGGCGGCTTCGCTGCTGTTTCCGCTGGTGCTGGTGCCGCAGATCGGGCTGGTGAGGACCGGATTCCTGTTTGGATTGATGAATGTGGCGGTGGCGATGGCGGTGCTGTGGATGATTCCCGGACGGCGGGGGTTGCTGGGAGAAAAGGCCGCAGCATTGGCCATTGCGGCGCTGCTACTGGCGGGGATGTTCGGTGCTGATCGGCTGCAACGCTGGTCAGAAGACGCGGGCTATCAGGAAAATGTCATCTATGCGACGTCGAGCCGCTATCAACGGATTGCGCTGACCCGTGGCAATGGCGACCTTAGGCTATATCTTAACGGCAATCTGCAATTTTCGTCGCGGGACGAATATCGCTATCATGAAACTCTGGTCCATCCGGCGATGGGCCGGGCGCGCAACCCTGCCAATGTGCTGATTTTGGGCGGTGGCGATGGCTTGGCGGCGCGCGAAGTGCTGCGCTATCCCGGGGTCGAGCATGTCACGCTGGTTGATCTTGACCCGGCGATGACGCGGCTGTTTTCAACCAGCGATGTGCTGACCCGGCTCAATCATGGTTCCCTGACTGACCGGCGGATGCGGGTCATCAACGCTGATGCCTTTACCTGGATACGAGGCGCCCGTGCCCGCTATGATGTGGTCATTGTCGATTTTCCCGATCCCGTCGATTTTAGCGTGGGCAAGCTCTACACCGACAGTTTTTACCGGGCATTGCGCCAGCGCATGGCACCGGGCGGGATCATCTCGATCCAGAGCACTTCCCCGCTTATCGCACCGCAAGCCTATTGGACTATTGCGACAACGCTGGAGTCAGTCGGATTCACCACCCGCGCTTACCATGCCTATGTCCCCAGCTTTGGCGAATGGGGCTTTACCTTGGCGGCACTAGGCCCGATCCCCACCACGCCGACGCTGCTGCCCGGCAACCGCTTTCTGTCGGCGGAAACCGAAAGCCGGTTGTTCGATTTTCCGCCCGACATGGCGCGCCGTCCGGTCGAGGTAAACCGGCTCGACAATCAGGCTCTGGTGCGGGTGTTTGCCAGCGAGTGGGCCGCTTATGAAAATTGATCGGCGTGCTGCGATAAAGGGGGCGATGCTCGGCGGCGCGGGCGCGATTGCGGCGGCTGGTGTCGGGGCAATCGGCTGGCAAGTGCTGGGTCCGGGCCAGATTCCCGTCCAGATGGGCGGGGCCAATGTGGGGCTTGGCCACCGGCTGCGCGATGGGCGCTTCCCTGAGCCAAGCCGGAACGAAGATGCTGGCGTCGCGATTATCGGTGGCGGCATCGCTGGCCTGTCAGCGGGGTGGACGCTGGCGGACGCCGGGTTCGATGATTTCAGGTTGCTCGAACTGGAGGGAGAAACAGGCGGCAATGCGCGCGGCGGGCGCAATGCGGTGTCGCCCTATCCGCTCGGCGCGCATTATCTGCCAATCCCCAATCGCGAGGCAAAGGCACTGATCCACCTGCTCGAACGCTTGGGCGTTATCACTGGCAAAGATGCCGATGGCACCCCGCACTATGACCCCTTTCAACTTTGCGCTGATTTGCAGGAGCGGGTCCTGTGGCA
>JBCKXT010000052.1:0-2254 GCA_038921085.1 Sphingopyxis sp.
ACAGAAGCGGGATGCATTTCCCATGATGTGCATCGCCACGCAGAAGACCCCAACCGGTTGGTGTTTGTCGAACGATGGGCCGATATGGCCGCATTGCAGGACCATTTCACAGTCCCAGAATCAGGTGCATTCGTCCGCGCTGTCAACACTCTGGCGACAGCAGCGCCACAGATTCAGATTTATGAGGCCAGCGAACTCCCTTTTTCTTTGGGCAAAAACTAGTTCGTGATGACCCCCGCAGCTCGGGATTATTGAGGGGTATTTCGGGCGATCCTGGACATGGCCTGATCGGGCTATGGTCGCGGAATCAGGTGCATTCGTCCGAGCAGTCAACACGCCCTAAGGTGACAAAAGTTACGCTAGTTAATGCATTGATTGTCTCCTTTGTCGCGTTAAGTGTTTTCGCTTCCCCTACGCTAAGGCGTAGCGCGGCGCTCTTGTCTGGCCTTTCCCGCTCGCAGGCGAGCGCGTCCTATCCCTCTCCCCTTGTGGGGGCAAGAACGACCTCCGCCGGTTGCTTAGACTTGGCAGCGTGCTGCCTAGTCGAAGCTGGGTGAGGGGTGGGGTGGGTGGCTGGGCGCGCGAATCCATCATGCTCTATTGAACCATAGCGGGGCCATAGTAGGAAAGAGAATATTGCGTGCGGGATTGTGTGCGAGTGGCCCTCAATCAAGTGCACTGGTGCCCAAAATATTCCAAAATACTCCGGAATTTTTCGGAATATGCGCGTTTTGAGCGGGAAAACATTCGATTTAATCGTCATTGCGACCCCGGCCTTGATCCGGGGGACGAAGCAATCCAAACGGCGCGGGCCAAAGCGTTCAGGCCAAACGCTCTGATCTGTCTGGATTGCTTCCCCCGGCCTGCATCAAAGATGCAGTTTATCCTGAGCGGCTGCAAGCCAGCCGAAGGGCCGGGGTCGCAATGACGGGGCTGGATCAATCTAAACGCATCATGCATTTAGTAAACTGTCACCGTAATTCTTACCCCAGAATTCCACCGCATTTCCGAAAAAATCTGGACTAAATTCAGGCAATCCATTTTCTATACGCCCGATGGAGAAAGCCACCGATGATCGGCAGAACAGCGACAGCAACCACTCGATTGAATGCATCGTCATCCATGTTATCCCAGCCTCCTGTATCAAATGGATCGAATAGATAGGCATAGGCATAGACCGCCACGAACCAGATAATGCAGACGAATACCCATTGCCGGAAAGCTGGACTGAGGCTGCGCCACCGACTTAAATCACGCCGCTTAATTGCCTCGAAAATCGGCTCAAGCTTGCGTCGCTCAGCTTCAATGTCTGCCACTCTCTTTTGCTTTATTTCCTGATCTGTCGCAAGCAATCGATCGAAAACATTCATTATTATCGTAGGAGTACGGTTTAACTCTTCACCACTTACTTGCTTGGAAAAGTGATCAAAATTAGGTTGAAGATTGTGGCATGGCGCGAGGCCAATGGCCAGATATCCACTCCAACCACGCTTGATTTGGTCAACTTGTGTGCTGGTTAGTTCACCAGCAGAGTATTCAAGCCAGTCCGCAATTTTCTGCCAATCGGCGCGGACGCCTGCTGGGCAGGTTGGGTCATCCGCATCCTCTTTGAGCTCAAGGACGAATTGTAGCCCCAACGACCGCAAGGTGTCGGCTTCCGTTGGGCCGACTGTGATTGTCCTCATCCGCATCTTTGCACTACCTAAACTATAGGAATTCCAGAAGTTATGGTGGGAGTTATGAGTTATGGTGTCAGTTTACTTAACTCCTAAACTCCAATATCTATTGTAAGTAAGATGCATTAATTTCATCTAACAGATTTCAAATTACCAGTCCAAAGATATGCGTGTGTCGGCAGTAACCTTCGCCACCAACCTGCCTTCCGATACGATTCGAAACTTGACTAATGAAGTCTAGGACTCCCTTTTTGCGCCTTGGCAAATTGCACTTTCTACATGGAGGCGCACATCGATCACAGATAGGAAACTGAACCAACAGAGTATCGCGTCCATGCAGCGGCTCGGCCAATGCTTGGGGAGGTAATTCGTCGTTTGGATCGGCATAATACCAGAGCATGCCGAATGCTGCATGGGTTACGATATTGTCGCAAACTGCGCATTGGATCGCCTCGCATGGCCGGAAGCTATAGCTGGCCAACAGCGCATCTCGTATCGTTTCCTTTAAAGCCATATCTGAAAATTCTGCATAAAAATTCCCGGGGACACAATACTTAAGGGGCTGACATAGATAGCTA
>JBCKXT010000053.1:0-2173 GCA_038921085.1 Sphingopyxis sp.
GCCTGACGCAGGGGTTCCGCGCCCGACCACTACCGGCGATGGAACTCAAGGGCGGTATACCGTCACGGCTGCGAACTCTGGTCGCCGTGCCAGTCTTGTTGACCAGCCTAAGAGCGCTCGAGGAGCAGATCGAGCAATTGGAGATCCATTATCTCTCGAGCCCGGAAGGTCACCTCCACTTCGCCCTACTTTCCGACTGGTCGGACGCGGGGAGTGAGCACCTGCCGCTTGATGATGCGCTTCTGGCGACCGCGTGCGAAGGCATCGCCAAGCTCAACACCAAGTACGGCCTCGCGCCGGGTGGGGAACGTTTCCACCTGCTGCATCGCCGTCGGGTCTGGTGCGAGAGCGAAAGCCAGTGGATCGGCTGGGAACGCAAACGCGGAAAGCTGCATGAACTGAACCGGCTGCTACGCGGCGCCCACGACACGACATTCTTGGACTCGAACGGCCAGCCTCCCGTCGTCCCGGTAGGCGTAAAGTACGTCATCACCCTGGACGCCGACACGCGGCTGCCACGCGACACGGTCCGCCGCCTGATCGGCAAGATGGCTCATCCGCTGAACCAAGCCAGATTCGATCCTGATCTGGGGCGAGTGGTGGAAGGCTACGCTGTCCTGCAGCCGCGGGTAAGCCCAGCCCTCCCAGCGGACGGAGAGGCCACTCAGTTCCTGCGGGCCTACTCGAGCATGAGCGGGATCGATCCCTATGCGTCGGCTGTGTCGGACGTCTACCAGGACCTGTTCGGGGAAGGATCCTACGCGGGCAAGGGCATCTACGATATCGACGCCTTCGAAGCGGCGCTGAGGGGCCGCGTTCCGGAGGCCACACTCCTGAGCCACGACCTGTTCGAGGGGATATTCGCCCGCGCGGGCCTGGCCTCGGACGTGGAGGTGATTGAGGAGTTTCCGGCGCGGTACGATGCGGCGTCCATGCGGCATCACCGGTGGGCCCGCGGCGACTGGCAGCTGTTGCCATGGATCGTCGGCGCGGGCCCGTGGGCGCCGGGGGGCGGTAGGCATCGCGGGGTGCCGGCGATCGGGCGCTGGAAGATGCTCGACAATCTTCGCCGCTCGCTGTCCGCGCCGACGTCCTTCGCGGCGCTCGTCGCGGGTTGGGCCCTGCCGATCGGGGCCGCGGCGCTATGGACGACCTTTGTGTTGGCGACCATCATTTTGCCAACACTCGTGCCGATCTTCGCCCTAAGGCCGCGGCGCACGGTCGGGATTTCGCTCCGCCGGCGCTTGCGCGTGTTCGCGGGCGATCTGCGGCGCGCGCTGTTCCAATCCTCGCTGATTGTGGTACTCTTGGCCCATCAAGCCGCCCTGATGGCCGACGCTATCGGGCGAACCCTTTGGCGGCTCTACGTCACACGCAGGCGCTTGTTGGAGTGGACTCCCGCCGCGCAGGCTGCGCTCCTCCATCAGACGCCGCTGGCCTATGGCCGACGAATGGCCTCGGCGGTCATCCTAGCCGTCGGCGCGGTCGCTTGGGCCACGGCAATATCTGACGGTACGGTGTTCCTGGTCGCTCCACTGGCTCTGCTGTGGGCGGCGTCGCCGGTTCTGGCCTTCATCATCAGCCGACCCTTTCCCCTGGCCGAGCGACTCTCCGCCGTGGGGGCGGACGCCCCTGCGTTACGACAGGTCGCGCGACGGACGTGGCGGTTCTTCGAGGCCTTCGTCACGCCCGATGACCACATGCTGCCCCCCGACAATTTTCAGGACAACCCGTCGCCGACTTTGGCGCGACGAACGTCTCCGACCAACATCGGACTTTATCTGCTGTCCGTCGCGACGGCGCGTCAGTTCGGGTGGATCGGAACCAGGGAGGCGGTGGAACGCCTGGAGTCTACCTTTGAGACGCTCGTCGTGCTGCCCCGATACCGCGGTCACTTCTACAATTGGTACGATACGCGCGATCTGAGGCCGCTCGATCCAAAATACGTCTCCTCGGTAGACAGCGGCAATCTTGCCGGCCACTTGATCGCCTTGGCCAACACGTGCCGCGAATGGAGGCGTGTCGACCAACTCGGCGCGGCGCGTCTTGAGGGGATAGCAGACGCCTTCGCGCTCGCCCGCGATGCGTTGCAGAGCCTGCGCCAACCGCATGACCCCCAAACTGCGGTTTGGCGCCAGTTCGACCAGGCCTCCGAGGACCTCACCGCGGCCAC
>JBCKXT010000054.1:0-2166 GCA_038921085.1 Sphingopyxis sp.
GTGCTCGGTCTGGCGCGCTCTGGCCTTGCAAGCGTTGCGGCACTGATTGCTGCTGGAGCACAGGTGTTTGCTTGGGATGACAAGCCAGAGGCGCGCGATCAGGCGGCGGCCCTCGGGGCGACGATCACCGACCTGATGACCATCGACCTGTCTGGCATGGCCGCTATAGTCGTCTCACCCGGTGTCCCGATCAATCGCCATCCGCTCGCCGCAGCGGCGCGCGCAGCGCATGTTCCTGTGATTGGCGATGTGGAATTATTCGCACAAGCGCGGGCGTATCAACCTGCGCACATAGTCGTCGGGATTACCGGCACCAACGGCAAATCGACAACCACCGCGCTGATCCACCATTTACTCACCAGCGCGGGGCGCGAGGCGACACTGGGCGGCAATATTGGCCTACCGATATTGGCCCGGCAACCGCTGGGTGCAGGCGGCATCTATGTCCTCGAGCTGTCGAGTTACCAGATCGACCTGACCCACACTCTGGCCTGTGACATCGCGGTGTTGACCAACATCACCCCCGACCATCTGGAGCGGTATAACGGCGACTATATGGCCTATGCGGCATCAAAGACGCGGCTGTTTACGATGCAACATGCCGATCAGATTTCGGTTATTGCAACCGATGATGACCGCAGCCGGATGATCGCCAGCCACATCAATCACCGGCTGGTGCGGGTGTCATCGCGCGATATTGACCCGGTAGCACAGGCGGCCTGGCCAGCCTTGCAGGGGCCGCATAATGCCCAGAATGTCGCCTGCGCCCGCGCCGTGGCAAAGTTGCTGGGGCTTGACGAAGCGGCGATAGCGGTCGGGCTTGCGAGCTTTGCCGGTCTTGAGCACCGGATGGAGCGGGTGTCCGAACGGGGCGGCGTGCTGTTCATCAATGACAGCAAGGCCACCAATCCGGCCAGCAGCGCACCGGCACTGGCTGCTTATCCTCCTATCGATGGCCGAGCGCGCATCCACTGGATCGTTGGCGGACTAGCCAAGGGTGAGGGGATAGGTGAGTGCGCCGCGTGGTTGAGCCATGTCGCCTGTGCCTATCTGATCGGCGATGCCGCAGCGATGCTGGCTGAGGCATTGGCCGATCATGTGCCGACAGTGCACAGTGGCACTCTGGAAATCGCTGTGCAAAACGCTGCTGCTGCGGCCAGGCCGGGCGATGTCGTGTTGCTGTCGCCAGCCGCCGCATCCTTTGACCAGTTTCGCGACTTTGAGCATCGCGGCGAGCAGTTCCGCGCTGCGGTGGCGGCGCTAAGCAACTACAGCGGAGGCGGAGCATGAGCAAAGCAACCGACACCTCCGCCGAGGCTCCCTTCATCCCCCCTGAATTGCATGGGCGCAGGCGACCTCAGCCGCTGTCGCGTGGTGACCGCAGCTTGCTGGCCCAATGGTATACCGAGGTGGATCGCGGGATGCTGGTGATGATCCTGGGGCTGATGGCCATCGGCCTGCTCGCGGTGGCGGTCGCATCGCCAGTCGCAGTCCAGGTGGCGGCGCGGCGCGGTCAGCAAATCGGCGAGCTTTATTATCTGTGGCGTCAGCTAATATGGGTGTGTAGCGGCATCGTCATCATGGTGTATGTGGCGACGCGGACCAAGCTGCAAATCCGTCACATGGCGGTGTGGGGCACCGCAGGCGGGATTATCCTGTTGTTCGGAGTGCTTTTGTTCGGGCAAGAAGTCAACGGGTCGCAGCGTTGGCTGGGCAGCGGCGCGCTACGCCTGCAACCCTCAGAGTTTCTCAAGCCATTGTTCGCGGTTGCCATGGCATGGATTCTGTCGTGCAAGGTGGAGGATGAAAAACTGCCGGTCTTTGCCCTGACCGGCATCACCACCGGACTGATTGCCATATTGTTGATGATGGAACCAGATCTGGGCCAGACGGTGCTGTTCGTTTGGACATGGATAGTGCTGGTGTTTGTCGCGGGTCTGCCGATGCGGATGATGGGCGGCATCGCCGCGTCCAGCCTTGGCGGCTTGGTGCTGGTCTATCTCACTTATGAAAATGCCCGCAATCGCATCAATGCCTTTGTGTTCGGGACTGGCGACGGTCATCAGGTTGATCGCGGCCTTGATACATTGGCCAACAGTGGATTGATTGGCAGTGGACCGTTTACCGGCACCGCTAAATTCAGCCTTCCCGAAGCACACACAGACT